>JAJDAK010000058.1 GCA_029261895.1 Deltaproteobacteria bacterium | reverse complement strand
CTGACGGAGCAGACGTTCTACCGCTGGCGTAGAAAATATGGCGGGATGGATGTTTCGGAAGCGAAGAAGCTGCGTGAGCTTGAGCGGGAGAACACGGAACTGAAGAAGATGGTTGCGGATCTGTCGTTGGACAATCGGATGTTGAAGGAATTGAATTCAAAAAAATGGTAAGCCTGGTGGACCGTCGATGCGGAGCCAAGCACCTGGAAGATACGCTTTCCGTCAGCGAACGGCGAGCGTGTCGGGTGGTCGAGATTGCACGCAGTACAAAACGCCGTTCGTCAGGCCGCATCGAGGAGAGTTCATTGGTGACGAAGATCCATGAGTTATCCGAGCACTACCCGCGTTTTGGTTACCGGAAGATTTTCGACCTTCTCAAGGGGTCCGACTGGCGTGTGGGACGGGAACGCGTCCGATTACTTCGTCGCCGAGAGGGTTTGCGAGTGCCTCAGAAGACAGCCCGGCGTCGCCGACCTGGGACGAGTACGATCGACCCGCAACGCGCCAAGTATCCCCATCATGTCTGGAGTTACGACTTCGTTGCAGATCAAACGACGGACGGAAAGACACTGCGCTTCTTGACGGTGATCGACGAGTTCACACGGCGTGCGCTTTGGATCGAGTGCGCAAGGCATTTGACATCGGTCGATGTCGAACGCGTTCTTGAACAGCTTGTCGAACTTCACGGTGTTCCGACGACTGTGAAGAGCGACAACGGCCCGGAGTTTGTTGCAAAGAAGGTTCAGAAGTGGATCCAGAATCGTAAGATCGGGATCCGTTTCATCGACCCGGGAAGCCCCTGGCAGAACGGTCACAACGAAAGCTTCAACGGTGTCTTCCGGGATAGCTGCTTGAATCGATGGCTCTTCGAGTCGGTCCAGGAAGCGCGGGAGACAGCAGAGCACTGGCTGCAGGAGTACAACGAAGAACGACCCCATGGGTCGCTGGGAGGGCTCACGCCCTCCATGTTTTTTGAACAATGGAATGAACAGAAAAGGGATGCAGCTTGATGGTCAAATACAATCCCTAACCCAACCGCTGGTACCGGATCTTTGGGCTTGCCAGACGGCTCGGTTAGACTTGGCGAAAGGAGGATTCATCATGGATGTTGGCTTACACGTTGTGAATTTCACGCTGCCGGGTGGCGCATCGAGTATTGCACCGACGCTGGGAGCGATCGCGGAATCAGCTGAAGCGGCGGGTGTGAAGACGTTGACGGTGATGGATCATTTCTTTCAACTCGAGTTCGCCGGCGGTGCGGAACGCGACATGCTCGAGGGCTATACGACGTTGGGTTATCTGGCGGCGAAGACATTGCGGATCCAACTGGGTTTACTCGTAACCGGTGTGACGTATCGCTACCCCGGACTACTGGCGAAAACGTTAACCACGTTGGACGTACTTTCGGAAGGCAGAGCGCAGCTCGGAATCGGTGCCGCTTGGTACGAACGCGAGCACGACGGGCTCGGCGTGGCATTCCCTCCGATCTCGGAACGCTTTGAACGTCTCGAAGAAACGCTTCAGATCTGTCTGCAGATGTGGAGTGAGGACGACGGTCCGTTTCAAGGCAAGTACTATCGGCTCGCTGAAACGCGGAACGTCCCGCAGAATATTCAGCAGCCGCGACCGCCCATCATGATCGGTGGAAGTGGCGAAAAGAAGACGCTGCGCTTGGTCGCTAAGTATGCGGACGCCTGCAATTTATTTGTCGACGGTAACCCGGAGAATATTCGCCATAAGCTCGAAGTGCTTCGGGGGCATTGTGATCGAGAGAAGCGCGATTACGAGAGCATTCGGAAAACAGTTTTGTACATGCGCGCGCAACCCAAGCCCGAGTCGGCGCATGAATTCGTCGAGGAGATGAAGCTCTACGCGGGACTCGGAATTGAGCAGGTGATGCTGATGCCGATGGGAGGCGAGCCCGAAAAGTCCGTTTCCGAGCTCGCCCCGCTGGTGGAACGTTTAGCCGCGATTTAGCCGCCGCTACGGGCAGTCGACAATGACGGCTCCGTTCGGATCGAGAATAAACGGGGCTGTCGGAATAACGGCTGGTCGTACGTCACCCGGAAGCAAGACGTTGAACGGGCTGGCTTCAACGTTGGTCCAGCCCGGATCAGGCGCACCGGCATCGCTGTCAATCATAGCCTGAAGCCAATCTGCGATCGTGGGTACACCACCGGTGGTGTCGTCGTACACTTTATTGCTGCCCCACATCGTATGGCGCGAACCCGTACCGATGTAGTAGCGGTAGTTATCTGGGTCTAGTGCGGCATTTTGCTGCACCTGAGAGCGCATCACGCTGTTGAACGCACAGCTGCCTTCCCACCAAGAGAGTGCGGCAATCGGATTGCTGTCATTCAACATCACGTTGTAAAAGCCCGTCTGACCACCAAAGCCACCGTCGAACGCGGAGCTGTAATGCGCCCAGGTGGAGGTTGGGAAGAGGTCCGTGACAGCGTCGATGTAGCCCACCATGCCACTGCCATCGTCGATCGGTGCTTTCAGCTCGGGGAATTTCTTCGGGAGGTTCTTGGTGAAGTCCCAATTGCTGAACTCGTTCTGCAAAAATGCTGATGTAATGACGCCGTTACCCGCGTCCGCCAGAATGCTGAACTTCGATGCGGGCCATACTTGGTCCTTGTGGATTGGTCCGTTGAACAACGCACCATAGGCACCCGCGCTCGAACCCGTGACGAGCACCTGCTCGGGATTGACGAAGTGCTCACGCGCCCACTTTTCTGCGATGCGTGAGTTCTGGAAGCCACGGTGCTCCACATGCAGCGGGGCTCCGGGGTTGGTGTTGTTGTAGTCCTGCGATGCATCACCGAAATGAATATCGCAGCTGCAGTATGAAACAAAGACGATGTGCCAATCCTTCACGGGATTGAGCGGATTCAAAAGGTCTGCAAAGCCCGAACTGAAGTTGTTCGGATTGTCGTTCCCATTCGGATCGACATCGTCGTCACAAACCGGGATGCCGCAGGTGAGTTGTTCCCAACACGCGCCACCACCCTGGTAGTACATCACGAGTTTGTTGACCGTTCCTCGCTTGGCGAAGAAGTGATAGGGCGTGTCGAACGCACAGGTCGAAGAAATATTCTTGCCGTTGTATTTCACCGTTCCCGTCGGGCTGATGGTGGTGAACTGTGTGTCGTTGACGGACGGCGAGATAATCGTAGAATTCACAACACCATCTTTGAGGTTGTTTTGAATCGCCTCGACGGAGCTTGGCGTCGGCTCCACGCTGCAGCCCTTGGCAACTTCCTTGCCCCAAGCTTCGTTGAGCTTGTCGGTCGCTTTCGTCTGGCTCTCGTCGCGTTTTGCTGCGTCCGGATCCTTGTCGAGTTTCTTAATCCAAGTGGACTCGGCCTTCAGTATTCCCTGGCAGAACTTCGCCGATGCGGTGAGTAGCTTACCCCCGCACTTCGCGTCGTCCTTCACACCGAGGTCTAAAGAGGCGTTGATACTGGCCACGGTATCGGAAACCGCGCTGTCGATCAGCGCCTGAATGTCGGCCGCTGCTGCGGTGGTCTCGGTGCAATCCGATCCCTTTTTTGCAGATGCATCGTCCGCCTTACCCCACTTCTTGTTGAAGACATCGAGTGCCTTCTGGACCGAAGCGTCGCGCTTGGCGTCGTCCTGTTTCTTGTCCCAAGTACTCCAAGCCTGCAGCGATTTCGCACAGTAAACCGCTGCCGCATTTTGCTTCGCGCTGACGCATTTATTCGTGGCAAAAACAGCTGCATTGGCCGGCAAACTGAAAGAAGCGATAACCAGCGCCACTACGGCCGTGGTTAGAATCAAAACGGATCGATGAAACATGAATTCCCCCTCCAGGTATTGCAGCAGCGTAGGCAGTTAGGCCCAGCAGGGTCAAGTATATTTGAAATATAAATAAATATTGGAAATATTTGGTCGCGAGCTGACGGGTCGCGCGTTGACGTTTCACACTAGGGCGCTGTAGCGTGCGCCGCGATGCAGCGGTCCGCAGTCATTTGGTTCCTCGGTGTTTGTATTGGGCTGTTTGCTGCAGCGGCAGGGATTCTTCGTGAGGATTTTGAGGCCCTGCGTGCTGGCTCGAACGCCATTGCCGAGGTCAATGGCGTCGCGATTCATCATGACACCTACCGGCGCCTTCTCAACGCATTGGAGACCGATCTGAGTCAGGCGCCCGATCCCAACCAAGCGCGGATGGTTTTGGATCGCCTGATCGACGAAGAACTCTTGGTTCAACGCGGGGTGGAGCTGGGTTTGGTGCGCTCGGATCGTCGTGTGCGTGCCGACCTCGTGTCTGCGGTGATCGCAGCTGCGACGGTTGATCCAGCGGAGCCTTCAGAAGCGGAGTTGCTTGCGCTGTTTCAACGCGAGGCTGGCCGCTTCGCCGAGCACGCACGTTATCGGGTGCAGCAGATCTACTTCCGCGGTGCATCCGATGTCGCCATGCAAAGAGCTGTTGAAGCGAGGCGTCAATTGGGTAGCGGGCAGAGTTTCGAAACGCTCATGAGCCAGGGGGATGATGTGTTACCAGCACTTCCGAATCGTCTTTTGCCTGCCACTAAGCTTGCGGAGTATCTGGGGGCGACCCGTGCTGCAATCGTGTTGGAACTCGATTTAAATGAAATAAGTCTTCCGCTGCGGGATGCACGGGGCGTCGCGTTGTTGCGATTAGTGGAAAAGCAAGCCGAGATGCAGCCTGACTTTGCGGCTGTACGCGAACAGGTGCGGAGCGAATGGCGACGTCAAGCGGAAGATCGCGCGCTTCGCGAATACGTCGATGAACTGCGACGACGTGCTGAAATTCGGACGGTACCGAAGGTTGATTAGGTTGTATCTCGCCGGTTTGCTGGTCTGTATCGCGGGCGATGCATTCGCCCATCAGCGGAGCTATTCCTATTCCTACTGGGACTTGGAAAGGAATCCGGTTCGGGTTGAACTTCGTGTGTCCCAGCTTGAACTTACGCGTCTACCGATGGGCGCGGCTTGGGGGTCAGAACTATCGGATGCGTTAGCGACCTATCTGTTGCGATCGTTGACGCTACATACCGCTAACGCGCGTTGTATTCCCGTTGCTCGGCCGCGCCTGCTGCAAGGTCGCCAGGGTCAGGCGCGTTTCGAGTTTTATCTCGACTGTGGAGGCGGGCAACCCAGCGCGATCGTGTCTTCGCTATTTCGCGAAGTGATGCCGACGCATATTCATTTCGCGCGCATTATCGGCCCACAGTGGAAGGAGCACGTGCTCGACTTCGATCGAGCGGAATGGGCGTTTAGGTCGCAGACGAAAGCGAGTTCGATTTCAATTGGGGAAGCGACCGTACTCGGCATGAAGCATATTGCGACTGGCTACGACCATCTGGTTTTTATATGGGTGCTTATTTTGATGGCGGGAACTGCCCGTGGATTGATCGTCGTGCTCACAGGGTTTACGCTCGGTCATAGTGTGACGCTTGGATTCGCGACGCTTGGCTGGCTTCACCCGGAAGTGCGCGCGGTGGAAGCCTTGATTGGATTTTCGATCGCCTTGGTGGCCACTGAGAACGCGTGGCTCGAGGCAGGACGCTCTCGATTTGTTTCAGTCATCGCTGGATCGATGTTATTTGTCGTAGTGGGGCTGTCGTTGGTCGGCTGGGGGCTCGATTTTCCGATTGCCGCCGGCATCGCGCTATTTGCATTTTGCTATTGGCGTTTGCTTGGGATTCAGCGCGTACCGGAACGTTTGCGTCTACTGGTCGCAGTTGCATTTGGACTCGTGCATGGCTTTGGCTTCGCGGGCGTGCTCGCTGAAATGAATCTGGCGAGCGATTCAGGATTGCCGGTGCTCTTCGGATTTAACCTGGGCGTGGAGGTCGGTCAGCTGCTCATTGTGACCGTAATCTGGCCATTATTGCACCTGGTGATGATTCACCGTCCGATAGTCTATCGTGGAATCACCGACGCTGCGACCCTGGTTTCTTGCAGTCTAGGTGTATTTTGGTTCGTCACGCGGGCGTTTGTTTGAGTAGAGCTTGACGATTTTGAGGTTTGCATAGAGAGTATCCCGACGACGTCTTAAAGATAGGGGGAGTCATGCGGATTCGCGTTCTCGTTGGATTTGTTCTTGGATTGATGGCTGTTGTCTTGGCATCCGGAGCGTTGGCATCGCCACCGCCTTGGGAACGCACGGAGACACGTGCAGACTGTGCGAGTTACGATGCACTGCGCTCACCGTTTTTCGGCGAAACACATGTCCACACAAAGTATTCCTCTGACGCGGTGATCGCTGGCAATATCGACGATCCACGCGGTGCGTATCGTTTTGCCAAGGGTGATCCGATCGGTCTACCGCCGTATGATCCGAACGGGAATCCAACGCGTATCGCGCAATTGCGTCGGCCGTTGGATTTTACAGTGGTGACCGATCACGCGGAGCAGTTTGGCGAGATCGCCCTCTGCCTATTACCCGGCTCTGTTGGCTACGATGACCAAATCTGTATTGATGTACGTGCTCAACTCGTGGCTCCGCTCAATCCGCTACCGCCGTTATTGCCACCGCTGGCATTTATCAACTTGCTGTTTCCCTATACGAACGCGGTTCCCGCTCAACCGTTTGATTGGTGTGGTCCCGATCGCGAGGACTGTCTTCCTACGGCTTCGTTAATCTGGTTAGACATTCAGGATGCTGCCGAAGAATTCTATGATCGAAGTGCAGCGTGTGAGTTTACGAGTTTTGTCGGATACGAATGGACCGCGACTCCTGGCGGAGACAACCTTCATCGAAATATCGTATTTCGAAACGCGGTCACGCAAACACTGCCTACGAGCTATGTCGAAGAGGGCACGGTTCAGGGCTTGTGGGACCGCCTGAAGACCGAGTGTCTGGACGGTCTTCCCGGTTGTGATGTCATGACCATCCCCCATAACTCGAACTTGAGTCGTGGGCGCATGTTCGAAACGAACGATGCGAATGGCAATCCCTTCAGTATGGAAGACGCGGCGTTTCGTTCTGAGATCGAACCGCTGATCGAGATTATCAATCATAAAGGTGAGTCAGAATGCCAGCCGGGTGCCGGTACCAACGACGAGTTATGCGGTTTTGAAAAAGCATATCGCCAACGAATTTTCTCTTTCACCATCACCCCGGGTGCGGTCTTCAACCCGTTGAGCTTCATTCGCAATGGGTTGAAGGAGGGATTGCTGCAAGACGAAGCGCTCGGTGCGAATCCGTTCCGACTCGGCTTTGTGGGTGGTACGGATTCGCATAACTCGACGCCTGGTCTCACGAATGAGGAAGACTACGCAAGCACGGGTCATATCGGTCTGCGCGATCGCGCTCCGGGGTTCATTCTCACGCCACATCCTCCCGGGGGAATCGCCTCGAACCCGAGCGGTTTGGCGGTGGTTTGGGCCGAAGAGAACTCGCGTGACGCTCTCTTTGTTGGAATGCGTCGTCGTGAGACCTACACCACCAGCGGTACCCGACCCATCGTTCGCGTATTCGCGGGCGACTTCTCAAAAAATCTCTGCGATGACCCTGATTTTGTTCGCGAGGGATACTTAAGGGGTGCACCGATGGGAGCCGTAATGGGTCCCGTGCGGCGCGGACGTAGCCCTCGTTTCGCCGTGCTCGCGCAGAAGGATCCCGGCGGCATCGGAATTCCCAGTACACCGTTGCAGCGAATTCAGGTCATCAAGGGATGGGTAGACGCAGCGGGCCAAGCGCAGGAACAGGTCTTCGAGATCGCAGGTGATCCAGGCAACGGGGCAAGTGTCGACACTTCGACCTGCGTTTCTTCGGGGGCTGGTTTTGACACGCTTTGCGCTGTCTGGGAAGACCCGGATTTTGACAGAGATCAGCGGGCGTTCTACTACGCGCGGGTGTTGGAGAATCCAACCTGTCGCTGGAGTCAATACGTCTGTAACAGCGTGGGCGTCGATTGCGCAGACCCGAATACGATCCTTCCAGAGCACGCGCAATGCTGCAATCCGAGCTTCCCGCCGATTGTTCAAGAGCGCGCGTGGAGCTCGCCCAATTGGTACCGACCGGAAGGCATTGGGCGTCTGAAGGGTACCGTTCGATATGGCACGTCGTTGGATACGTTGCGTTTGAAGGCGACCATCGGCCAAGTACCCGCAAGTTTCGACCTGAATACCCAGGACCTGGAAATTCGAATCAGCGATGACGATGAGATTTATACCGCGATCATCCCCGCGGGTACGATGCAGGTCAGCGCGTCGGGTCGACGCTTCAGTCTGAACGATCCAACTGGAAGCGTTGATGGGATTCGTCAGGTGTCGGTGGTGATTAGTAAAAAGGGACAGGCGGTCGTAAAGTTGCGGACTATACCGATGGTGCTGGGCAACGCTGACGCGAGCGATCATTTTGTCGAAACGAAAATTGTGGCTGGAACGTTCCAAGCGTCGCATTCGCGGCTTTGGGAAGTCAGTGGTAAGAAACTGCGCACCCGATGACGATCCTTCGCACGCCTTTGTTTCACTTTCTTGCGTTGGGCGCAGTGCTCTTTGGGATTTCCGAAATGCGTGACCAGGCGGAGCGCGTTTCCGCCACGCTACCCATCGAAACAATTATCGTTTCTGCCAAACGTATGGATGAATTGGTAGAAGATTATCGCTCGCGCATGGGCCGGCCTCCTACAGGGAAGGAACGTCAGGGGCTGATTTCTGAGGAGGCTGTGGACGAGGTCCTGTACCGTGAAGCATTGCGTTTGGGACTCGAGCGAGGCGATCGAACCGTACAGCATCGGCTGATCGAAAAAATTCGATTCATCGACGATGACCGAAACGCGGGTGATGCGGAAATGTACCGCGAGGCGGTTCAGCTTGATCTTGTTAAAGATGATTATGTGATTCGACGCGCGCTGATCCAAGAGATCACACTATTGATTCGTCGTTCAGGAGACCGCAAACCCTCCGAACCGGAATTGATACGCTTTCTGGATGAGCATGCTGAGGATTACCGCCAGCCCGCGCGTGTCGTTTATTCACAAGTGCTCTTGCCGAGCGTAGAGGGTGCTCGACGACTCATCGAGGAGATCGAATCCCGCCAGTTATCTGTCGGAGAGGTTCTTACGCGAAGCCGCCCCTTGCCAGTTTCTCGTTCCCGCCGATCCTCAACCGATGCTGAGATCAGAAAACTCTTTGGTCCGGAATTCGCCGAGCGGGTTAACCGAGGGAGTTTGCAGCGATGGAGCGAGCCTGTGAGGTCGGCGTACGGATGGCATCTACTATACCTGCACGATCGGCGCGAAGCTGCTGACGCTGTGCTGAAGGATGTGCGGTCTCAGGTAGAACAAGCCTGGTACCAGGAGCGGCGTGAGACTCGATTTGTGGAAGCGATCGCAGGCCTGATGAAGCGATACTATATTCGTGTGGAAGGTGAAGTTTGATTCGAGCGCTGGTCTTCAACCTGCTCTGCATCCTACCGATGGCGAGTTTCGCACATCCGCTCGCGCCCGCGCTGTTTGAGATTACTGAGACGGATGCTGGGAACGTGTCGGTGCTTTGGAAGACATCGGTATTTCGTGTTCCGGGGAGCGATGTTCAGCCCAAGCTGCCTCTAAGTTGTCAGCCGCAGAGTCAACCCAGTTTTGAAGAGTTGGATAACAGTCTGCTGACTCGCTGGGTGATGAACTGTGGCGAAAGTGGACTCGTTGGAGAGACGATTCGTGTAGATGGCTTGCACGAAGCGAAGATTGACGTATTGCTCCGCTTGAGCCTGGTCGATGGCCGACGTATCACGAGGGTGCTGCGCGCAAGCGATCCCGAACTGGTGGTGCCCGAGCGCGAGAGCGCGTGGCAGGTCGCGGTTTCGTACGCGGCTTTGGGGTTCGAGCATATTTGGACCGGAATCGACCACTTACTTTTTGTATTCGGTTTGTTGCTGCTGGCCAGCGGTGCGCGCGCCCTCGTGGCAACCGTTACAGCGTTCACGTTGGGACATAGTGTGACGCTTAGTTTGGCGGCACTCGGCTACACGAACTTTCCGACAGGTCCGATCGAGGTCTTGATCGCGTTATCGGTTCTGGTACTCGCAGTTGAACTCACGCGCGATACAAGTGTCCCCGAGTCGTGGCTACGGCGTTTCCCCTGGGTGATGGCTGCGAGTTTCGGATTGCTCCATGGATTGGGCTTCGCCGGTGCGCTCTCGGAAGTTGGATTGCCGAGTTATGAGATTCTAACGGGGTTGGTGTCGTTTAATATCGGGATTGAACTGGGACAGCTGTGCTTCGTCTTTGTAGTTCTCGCGTTGTTCCGCTTAGGATCACGTTGGCTGGCGGCACCTCCCGCTTGGGTCCGTGCTGTGCCGGTTTATGCGATGGGCTCGTTGGCCGCGTTCTGGTGCTTTGAACGAACTGCCGCGCTGTTCTAGTGCGACGCTGAAGGTCAGAATTCGATCAACGTCTGTGAACGAACTTCAGCCAGGCTGAACCCGCGCTCAAGGATCGCGGCTTCGAGTTCGGGCATATGCGCACCGCCCCAGGGCACGACGACCCGGGAGCTTTGAAGTAATTCCCCATCGATTTCGCCGAGTAGATGCTCGTTGCGCGTGTGTAGGATGTCATCCCAGAGCGCGTCAACTTGCTCCGTGCCGTCGAGTTCGCGGCTCAATGCCATATAGGCGCTCAAGCGTCCGCCTGTGCTTTCGGCCATGAGAATCTTGGCAATTCCATTGATGACGGCGACGGTTTCCGGTCGCAGGTCCGCGAGGTCCACGTCGGCGGCTCTGCTGGCGTATGACGCGCCTGCGCTGCCGAGGTTGAGGGGTTGGGCCTGCAGCCCGAAAGCGTTCGCGAGTCCCTTATAGGATAGGCGAGCTTCGAGTAAGTGTTTCTGATCGGATACACCTTCCAAGAGAACCCTCGTGCCCTCGGCGGGGATCCCTTGAAGCAGACTTTCGTAGAATGTTGGATCGGCGACGTGCATGGTCGCGATCAAATCGATCATCTGATCGCCATGAACATAGGTGCGCGCCTCGGCATCGAGCCCGGACCAACCCAGCTGGACGAAACCTGCGGTGTTTTCGGTGAGTGCGATTCGAAGATTGACGACCGCGTAAAGTCCGAGCGCGAGCGGTGTGATGACAAGTGATATCAACGTAAACCCGAGCGCGTAGCCCATTTCGAAATCCGGGCCGGCGACAGCGTCGTCGGTTAGCAGCCAGTGTGGCGGCGTCTGCATCCTGCGCACACAGACGAAAGCCAGTATTGCAACCGCGAGCTGGCAAAGGGATAGCAGTATTAAGGCCTGATCGAAGTCGAAGTAGATGGGTATGGGGAGTGCGCCGAGTGCGACCCAAATGCAGAAGAGCAGGGGTGGGACGAAAACTCGTTTGGGCAGTCGGCGCGACAGGCTTATCGCGATCGATATCGGGAAGGCCAGGAGCATCGGGATGGACGCAATTAGGTTACGCACGCCACTCAGTGGGGTCCATCCGAGTAGCAGTCCGAGCAGATCGTCGGTGCTGGAAACACAGGCGTCCAGCAGGAACGTGATTAGGAATAAGTTCGCCAACGTGCGCAGCACAACATGCAGTATAGCGACTGCGCTACGCCGGTCTGTCTCAGTAGTTGTACTAGACCGACTGGCGCCGCCGTATCTGAACAAGAGTGATCAACAGTCCCGCAAGGAAGAGCGCCAGTGCTTCGGGTTCTGGGACGGGATTACGTACGATCTGCACGTTGTGCTCGATCGAGATTTCATTGCCCCAAAGTGCACCCTCGACGTAGGACTTCGATCCGCCTGAGCCTACGTGGATAGTGCCGTTCGGCGCGTAGACCGTGCCGAGAACGTGAGCGCCACCCGCCATGCGGAAATCGCCACCCGTCTCCATGTAGACCATGCTGGCGTCACCGTTCAGGACTTCCATCGCGATGCCGGAGCCACCGTCGATGCTGTCCTTCACAAAGATGCGAATGCGTCCATCGGTCGCGTCGAACACGAGATCGGAACCGCTGCCGATGCCGATCTCGTTGAAATAATAGTCTCCTGCGGACATCTGCAGGATATTGCCGGTTCCGAGATCGAGCACATCGTAGGAGCCTGGTAGTAACGCCGTGGTTTGTGCACCGCCTTTGATGATCGACGCTCCACCCGCGGTAAAGCTCTTGAGCGCCTTCGCGCTAGGAAGGTCTGGTGCCTGTGGGGTTCCCATGACCGATCCGCCAACGGTGGCGCCTTGTCCGAGCGTTAAACTTCCGCTGGGCGCGTAGTAGACGGTACCCAGAACGTCCGCGTTCTTGCGAACATGAACTTCTCCCGAGCTATGAACATCGCCGCCGATCGTGGATCCTGTACCGATTCGCGTATCACCGTTGATGTAAAGGTTGCCACTAACGCCTGCGTTGCTGCCGCCGTTATGCCCAAAGGTGCCACCCGAGTGGACATTGCCCTCGACTCGGGTACCGGCGGCCATATTAACTTCGAAATGACTTCCGACGTTGCCGCTTAGGACCTTAGAGCTATGACCAATCTTCACGCGTTCTACGCCGTAGATCACGAAGTCTTTGTAGGAACCGGCTTGAGCCGGGCCCGCGACCGAGCTGGTCAGTACCAAAAGCGAGAAAAACTTAATCCATGTCCGCATTGCAATCACCACGTCTGCTTGGTTGTTATCTGACCGTTACCTACGCAAGACTGATGCCAGATACGGAAAAATCAGAAAGAGTCATGAGCTGAATTGATTTAGAGGTCCTAATTACCGGTGCATTGCCTGTGGAAAATTACCGGAAAGTGGGAAATGTTTTTCCACCTTCATGTGTTTCTGCTCATCTGGAGGAGCAGAAACACAGAGAAGGTCTGCGATCCGAAGATCGCAGACCTAGAAGTTGTAGGGCTCTGAATAGCCTAGTTCTGCGCGACGGCGTCCATGCACTTGCGCAGACTGCCGTTTTCTTCGCGGAGTACCAGTGCAAGCCCAGGACTCATGTCATCATCAACCAGAGACAACGCGAAGGTGATTTCAGGCACGATCGGCGTGGTTTCAAATACCATGCGGTTCGCAGCGCAGCTCACGCCCGTGTTTTCGTTGTTGATTAGGTCCATCAATTCGTCGGCGTTGGCAGGAGCAGGACCGGGGAAGCCTAATCCCGTCATTGCATCCACGAGCTCGGCCTCTTTGCCAGCTGCGAAGCACGCCTTATTGATGGCATCCTTCAGCTTGCCGAGTTCCTTATTGATCGTGGGCTTATCAGTTTTCGAAACACCGGCACTTGAGCCGGCACCGATGGTCGTGGATCCACCGTCGAGTTTCCCGACAGCACATGCACCCTTGTCAGGTACCAAAAGCTTCTCGCGGCAGGCAATGGCCTTGCTTTCATCTGCCTGCTCGTCGCATTTGAGCGCCCCATCTAGACAAGCGCCGATCGCCTTCATGCGCTTGCCAACGTATAGCGCGCCTTTTGCAGCGATCGTCTTCGAGCATTTCTCAGTGTCCTTGTTCACCTTTGTGGCGCCGTCTTGATCGTTACCACCGAGAGCGAATGCGGAGCCCGCAAAGACTATCGCTGCACTGACAGCGAGCGCTTGGATCGATCGGATCGTCATAGGTACCTCCGGGGAAGCTTGAGAGACTCGAAGAGAGATGTCCGGGCCCGTGCGTTAGCACGGACCCGGAATCAGACTAGCGGCAGACCGCGTTTGTGGTCGAGTGCAGATCGCCCAACTGAGAGTCGGCGAAGAGCACATGGCCTTTGATTACGAGGCCCGTACCGTTGTTATCACGGAGCTGATCACACGAGATCGGCGAACCCACTGCCGCGGGAGGTGCCAACATGAATCCGCTACCCGCATGGGCTTGGAAATTATCGACCCGTGCGGTCGAGGTCGACGTGCTGACCGGTGCGCAGAACGGCGGGGTGAAGAGCGAGATGTCTACACCGTCACAGATCTGCGGCTGGTCAAGGTTTGGGAGTGCTTCAACGACGATCTGGAGACCCAACTCGCAGTCGAAGGAGCCCGGATCCAGTGCAACTGCATTGAGCTTCTCCTCGCGGCACCAGCACTGGCAGAGCGAGTCGTCGTTCGCGGCCTCGGGGCCACCACAAGCGCCGAACGGGCAATCCCCATCGAGATTGCAGCCTAGGCCATCGTTCGGACCCTCAACGCAGAAGCCTTCGCAAGCGCTCTGGTAGTACTCAACACCTGACCCCTGTGCTTCACAGAAGTCCTCGCATTGGTTCGCGCAGTCGTCGAGTCCGCCACTGCAGCTTCCGCCCGCGACCGTGCAAGCTTCGGCAGTGACGCAGGTGGTCGGATCACCGGTGAACGGATTGCACTGGTCGAATGCAGCCAGGTTACCGCTGGTGGCGCAGAGATCGCCATCCTCAGTTCCACCGCTGCAAAGACCGGAGCAAATTCCGATGTTATGATTAAGCACGATCTCTTCGTCGAGACGGGCTTCACCCACCGCAGCACCGCCGCAATGGAGTTCGCCCGTGTCGCAACCGAGATTCTTGCGAGCCTCGAAGCAGACGAGGCCAATGCCTGGGAAGCGGAACGGCTTGATCGAGGTCGTGTCACACATGCAGGACGCCACGTTCGTGTTCGGGTCCAAGTTACCGCAGGCCATGGTCGAGGAACCAATCAGATCCACGAAACCCGGAATGCCGATGAAGTTCTCAACGCGCGCGTGAGCCGCGGCCGCGCAGAAACCCAGGTTACCCGGAAGGTTCGGACAATCGCCATCAATTGTGCATGGCGCGCCCGGTGTTGAACCACCGATGCAGATCTCGTCGTCGTTGAAATCACAGGTCTGAGTGAAGCCCGCGTATGCGACGGAGCAACCATCCAGGCCGGGTCCCCCCAGGCCTTCTTTCAAAGCCTGCGCGATGCTGCCTTGGTTGGTCTCGTTCGGATCCAACGCGACGATCACGTCATTCGCGATCGGAAGCGCACGCAGCACCGTGGCATTGGCCGAACAGCTAACGCCGGTACCGCCGTTGTTTACGATGTCGAGAACTTCGTCAGCAGTGGTGGGTACACTCGTGAAACCGAGACCCGTTGCCAGACTCGCGAGATCCGCCGGCTTGTCAAAGCACGCCTTCTGAATGGCAGACTTCAGCTTGCCGAGCTCCTTGTTGAGCGTGGGCTTGTCGGTCTTAGAAACGCCGTTGGATGCACCCGCACCAATCGTCGTATCCCCTGAATCCAACTTGCCTACCGCACATGCGCCCTTACCGGCCACAATGAGCTTGGCGCGACATGCGTCGGCCTTTACGGCATCCGCCTGTTCGTCGCATTTCAACGCGCCGTCCAAACATTTGCTGATCGCGGCAACACGCTTCGCAGCGTACTTGCCGCTGTTGTCCACGATCGCCTTTGCGCACTTCTCAGTGTCCTTACTTACTTTATTTGCAGTATCTGCATCATTCCCGCCTACGGCGAGTGCACTTCCGGCGAATGCCATCGATGCACCAACAATTAAGGCGAGTAGTCCCGTCTTTCGGCTTCTCACAGGTTAGCCCTCCATCTGTGGCGCTTTGTGCGCTGGGTGTACCTTACACCAACCCCGTGGGTACAAGTCCACTGTTTTAGGGCTGATTTCACGTCCATAGAACAAGTTTTTCCAGGGCTGCCCGAGTGGAAACTCAGGTCATCCTGGCCTTTTACTACCTTCCATAGAGTGGCAACCACCCCATAAAAGGTGTCGATTCTATTCATGGATAGGCCACGATACGCGCCGGCCAACCCGGGTCGGGCAACTTCGTTCTTAAGTACCTGAATTCGCACTGAACTTGCTTCGCTCAAGATGCACGCCGCGAGCTCCGAATTCCTCTGTGGGGGCGATTATGAAGGTTCGGGGAGGCTGCTGTGGGCGTAATTCGAAATTCCGTTAATAGATGGGCAGGAATGCTGGCGTTCCTGATCTTACTGACCGGGTGTGCGGATACGTCCTGGGATGAGGCGCGACGCTCGGATACGGTCGCGGCCTATCATCAGTTCCTCCGCGATCATGCAGACTCTTCTTATGCCGCAGAGGCACAGGAACGAGTCGACTATCTGCGCGTTCGAACCCATCAGACGATTGAGTCTTTCGAAGCCTTCGAACAGGGCTACCCACAGAGTGCGCTGCTCGAAGAACTGCGCGCTTTCGTAGAACCACTCTATTTCGAGGCTGCTCGTACCGCTAACTCGATCGAGGCGTATCAGAAGTTCCTGCGGCGCTATCCCTCAGGCGAAATGAGCACCCGCGCCTTGGGTAATCTTGTCTATGTAGAGACCGTTCGAGAGAGTCCCACGGACGACGTACTACAGGATTTTGTTGATAACCACAGAGACAGCGATTTCTTCACGGAAGCGCGCCGTGGTATCGATCTACGGGAGATGCGAACGCGAGGTGATATTCACTGGTTGCCGGTTCGTGTAAATGTGGCAGCCAATGTGAAGCAAGCAGAGCGTGTGCGTCGTGGTTTTGCAGCGGTGGTCGCACGCCGCTATCGCGAACTCGGAATTCAAGTCAGCATGACTCCGCCGAACGAAAATACCCCGGAGAATGCGACCGCGTGGATGGATATCGACTATCACGAAGCGCCCGCTGAAGGCACGCTCGGAACAGGCACGCTGGTTTCCCAAGCCAGGGTTCGTCTGTATCACAGAGGTACGGAAAAACCCATTTGGGATCATACCTTCGAAGCGCCAGCAGATCATATTTTACAGGGTGCGTCCGGTCGTGACCGTACGGTATTCGGTAACTCGCGCTATCGGTTTTGGGATGAATTCTTCGTTCCCGTTTCCACTTGGCCCGCTGCAGAAACGCGAATCAAGCAGTTGGAATACATTGATGACGTGATTGCGGTAGACGTGCGCGGTGATCGCGCGGCGCTGCTCTATGAACGCGGTGGGATCGACTACATGGATATCTCCGATCCACTCGAGCCGACGGTGGTTGATCGCTATCGCCGTGATCATGACTTGGCGCGCTGGAGCGGTGTGAAGCTGCTGACCGATTCGCTGATCATTATTTATGGTCAAGATGGCGCCGAAATTGTTGAAATTGGCGAATACCAAATCGAACGCATCGCGAGCTGGGAGCTGCCTGACATCGGTAGCGTCAGCGACGCTGCGACCTACGGAAAAACTTTGCTGATCGCAGGGTCAAAGGGTGTTCATGCCGTTCGTCTGCACCAGCGTCCGTTGCTACCACACCGTTTGATGGAGGGGGAGTACGTTGGCCTGGCCGTCGTCGAGCCTCATATCTATCTCATTAGTCCGTTTACAGTAGAAGTTGCGACGCCGGAAGAACTGCTCAGTCACGTGAGTGGCGCCCGTACGACTCTGGGGAAAAACTTCGGTGCGCGGCGCGCGCGCCTTGCAGCTGGATCGCTCTGGATCTTTGGCAAAGAGGAAGTCGCCGAGGTCAGCCTTGCGAGTGCGGAGCGGCCACAGGTGGTGTCCAACTTGCCGACGGATCGCGTCGGTATGGTGACCGATCTGGTAGCCGATTTCGATCATCTCTATCTCGTGGGTGAACGCGGTTTGCAAGTTACGAATATGAGCGGTCAGGCGGTCGAGGATTCGGTGCAGATCATCGGTAGCTCGTCGATCGCGCGCAAAGACCGGTTTGTCTTTTTGGCGGGGAATCGGACGCTTGAAGTACTCGACCTTGCGCCGTACTACCGTGGAGCAGCGGCGCTTGAAAAGCCTTAGTCGGAGCTGAGCGCTTTCATTCGTTCGAAGAAGTCGGGGAAGGTCTTGGCCACGCAGTCAGGATCTTCGATCTCGACGCCTTCAACCCGTAGGCCCGCGACCGCGAAACTCATCGCCATGCGGTGATCATCATAGGTCGCGATGCGCGCCGGTTGGACTTCGGATGGCGGTTCAATCAACAAGTCGTCACCCTCGATGCTGACTTTTGCGCCGAGTTTTTGAAGTTCGTTTTGTAGCGCCGCCATGCGGTCGGTTTCTTTCAGGCGAAGATTGGGCACGTTGCGAATCTTCGTGGGTCCTTGGGCGAAGCACGATGCGACGGCGAGTGTGAGTGCGGCGTCGGGCATTGCGTTGAGATCCACGTCGATTCCATGCAGGTACTTCGGCCCGCGGACTGAAATCCAATCGGAGCTGCGCTCCACCGTACAGCCCATGCTTTGTAGGACTTCAACGAAGCGTACGTCAGCCTGTGAGGAAGCGGGACTGAGTCCCTCCACTTTGATACGTCCCCCGGTAATGGCTGCAGCTGCAAAGAAGTAGGTCGCGCTCGATGCATCGGCTTCGACCACGTAGGTACGGGATCGGTAGCTCTGCCGAGTATTGATATCGAAATGGGATAGGTCGCGTGTCGGAATCGAAACCCCGAAGGCCTTCATCACGTCCAACGTCATCTCAATGTAAGGTCGCGACGTGGGATTTGAAGCGATGAGTTCGAAGTCCGACTTGGCAAACGGCGCAACCATCAACAGCGCTGACAGAAATTGACTGGACTGAGTCGCGTCGATCGTCACGCGCTCGGCTTCGAGCGATCCGCCTTGTACCGTCACCGGTGGGCAACCCGCAACCGTCTTCACGTTGGCACCGAGCTGGTTCAGGGCATCCGCGAGCGGCTGTATTGGGCGTTCGCGCATGCGCGCGGTACCGTCGAGCACTACGCGACCCGGAGCCAGGGCAGCGCACGCGGTGAGAAAGCGCATGGTCGTACCCGAGGCCTGGCAGTCGATGGGGTGCATGGGGATCGCAAAACGTCCGCCAATCCCGTGGATGCGCAGATCGCCCTGGTCTTCGGTGATTTCGACCCCGAGTCGTGCAAGGCCAGCTCGCATCGCCTGGGTATCGTCAGAATCCAACGCGCCTACCAGGCGACTTTCCCCGTCTGCAAGCGCCGCACAGACCAGGGCACGATTCGTCAGGCTCTTGGAGCCGGGGACCGTAACGGCGCAGTTGGGGGCTTCTATGGGTGAAAGACTGGCGACCACCATATTCGCGGGAAGCTAGCACACGTCATAACCGGCTGAAACAGAAGGGGAAATCTTTCCCCTCGACCAGCTGCGTAGCAGGCGATACCCTCCCCAGCTGTTCACATTGGCGCGCTAATGGCGCGCCACACTTTTGGGAGACCCTTCGCCCATGGTGAAGCCGCGACTGCTGACCCCCGGCCCCGTGGCGGTTCCCGAGCGGGTGGCGCGGGCGATGACCCGGCCAATCATTCATCACCGCTCGAGTGAATTCGTCGAACTTTTCAAGGGAATTCGGGCGGATCTTCAATATGCGTTTCAAACGCAGCAGGAGGTCTGCATCCTGGCGTGCTCTGGCACCGGTGCAATGGAGGCGGCGCTCTGCAATCTGCTTTCGCCGCGCGACCGCGTTGTTGTCGTTCGCGGTGGGAAGTTCGGAGATCGTTGGGCAGAGCTCTGCACGACCTTTGGCGTGGATCCAATCTGTATCGACGTGGAATGGGGACGAGCGGTGGATCCTGCCGATGTGCGAAAGGCATTCGATCACCACCCCGACGCCAAGGGATTACTCGTCCAGGCGTCGGAGACGTCGACCGGGGTGTTTCATCCCGTGCGGGCGCTCGCTCAGGTGGTGCACATGCAACCCGATCGATTGCTGATCGTCGACGCGATCAGCGCCGTCGCTGTTCACGAGTTGCGTATGGATGAATGGGGTATCGATGCACTGATCTCAGCGAGTCAGAAGGCGCTGAGTTTACCGCCCGGACTTGGCTTTGTGGCGCTTTCATCGCTGGCGCAGGCAGCGTTGTCGCGGAGTCGACTACCGAAATACTATTTCGACCTTGCGCGCGTGCTCGAGACACAGCGTCGGAACCAGACACCATTTACACCGCCGATCTCGCTTCTCTACGGTCTTGCAGAGTCACTCAAGATGATTGTCGAGGAAGGGATTGATCGGCGCGTGCAACGTCATGAAGTGATGGCGCGTGTGGTTCGTGGCGCGCTGAGCGCGATGGGCTTAGAGCTGCTCGTCAACGACTCGCACTCATTTGCCTGCACCGCTGTCCGTGTACCCGATGGTATTGACGGTAAAGTGGTGCAGCGTCGGATTCTCGAGGACCATGGCATTCGATTGGCCGGAGGACAAGGACGACTCAAAGGCAAGATTCTTCGTATGGGTCACCTGGGCGATCTCGATGTGTTGGACATGATCGCCGCGATATCGGCGATCGAGACCGCGCTTGCAGCGCTTGGCTATCCCGTGAAGCTCGGTGAAGGGGTTCGCGCGGCGACAGAACTAAATCATGAATTGGGTTTTAGAGGGGATTCGGCGTGACGTGCGTATTGATTTCAGACAAGCTTTCCGACGAGGGTTTGGAAATTCTTAACCAGGCCGAGGGCCTTGACGTTGACTACCAGCCTGGAATCGATCCCAGCCAGCTCTGCGACGCGATCAAAGGCTGCGAAGGCCTGATCATTCGCAGCGGTACAAAGGTGACAGCCGATGTTCTTGATGCGGCCGACTGTCTGAAGGTCGTCGGTCGTGCCGGAATCGGTGTCGATAACGTCGACCTGAACGCTGCGACTTCGAAGGGTGTGATCGTGATGAACACGCCCGAAGGGAATGCGATCACCACCGCGGAACACGCGATCTCATTATTGACCAGTCTTGCGCGCCGCGTGCCTCAAGCGACCGCCAGCATGAAAGCTGGAAAATGGGAAAAGTCGAAGTTCAGCGGTAAGGAACTGTATGATCAGATTCTCGGTGTGATCGGATTGGGAAATATCGGTTCGATCGTTGCCGATCGTGCACGTGGTTTAAGAATGCGTGTCATTGCGTTTGATCCGCTTGTTTCTGATGAGCGTGCGCAGCGTCTCGGTGTTGAGTTGGTCACGCTCGATGAACTTTTCGCTCGTGCGGATGCGATTACGTGCCACGTGCCCATGACCAACGAAACGCGTGGTCTGATTGGTGCAGATGCGTTCAAAAAAGTGAAAAAGGGCGTGTTGATCGTGAACGCCGCACGCGGTGGTATCGTGGATGAAGCCGCGCTGGTAGAAGCGTTGGATAGCGGGCAAGTAGGTGGAGCGGCGTTGGACGTCTTCGAAGAAGAACCGCCAGCGCCGGATCATCCTTTGCTTAAGCACGACAATGTGATCGCCACGCCTCACCTCGGTGCGGCGACAGCGCAAGCACAAATCAATGTCGCGGTTGGAATTGCGAAGCAGGTACGGGACTTCCTGCTCGACGGTGTGGTCAAAAACGCGGTGAATTTGCCTTCGGTTTCCGCCGATGATTTGGAGGAGTTGCGACCGTTCATCGCGTTGGGCGAGAAATTGGGGCTCTTTCAGGGGCAACAGGCGAGCTGCGGCATTCAGGATATTGAAGTCGAGTACGCGGGCGAAATCACCGAATTGGATGTGCAGCCGATTACGTTGGCGGTGTTAAAGGGATTGCTGTCGCCGTGGGTAGGCGAGCGTGTGAACTACGTAAATGCCCCTTTTATCGCGCAGCAGCGGGGCATTCGGGTGGTCGAGTCCAAGGCTGCGGAACCGAATGACTTCGTTAGCATGGTGACGGTGCGCATCGGCACGAAAGAAGGGCCTCACGCGGTATCGGGCACGCTATTCGGTCGTACGCAACCGCGCATCGTGCGCGTCGATGGTTTTGCACTCGAGGCAGTGCCTGACGGTGCCACCTTGTTGATTCGCAATCGTGACCGGCCCGGCGTCGTCGGCAATGTGGGATCGAAACTCGGTGAAGCGAGCATCAATATTTCGCGGATGCAGTTGGGCCTGAGCCCCGATGGGAGCCAGGCATTGCAATTGCTGAACGTGGAACCCAACCCCGAGGCGGCGATCTTGGATCAACTGCGCGAAGTCGATGGTGTGGATGATGTGCGTCTTTTAGATCTCGGTCCGCGGGTCGGCTGATATGCCAAACGTAGTTTGTGTCGGTGCGCAGTGGGGTGATGAGGGCAAGGGAAAGCTGGTCGATCACCTAAGTCCCCAAGCGGATCTGGTGGTGCGCTTTCAGGGTGGATCGAATGCAGGTCACACGCTGGTTGTCGACGGTGAAACGACCATTTTGCATCTGATTCCGTCGGGAATTTTGCACGAAGGTACGCTGAACCTCATCGGGCCCGGTGTCGTGGTCGACCCAGATGTGTTGATTCGCGAAATCAATGGACTGAAGGAAAAGGGTCTGCAGGTGACCCGCGACCGCTTGCGCGTCTCTGAACGCGCGAGTGTCATTTTGCCCATCCATAAGGCGTTGGATCTTGCGCGCGAAAAATCGCGTGGCGCAGACGCGATTGGAACCACTGGGCGCGGGATTGGGCCGGCGTATGAAGATCGTGTATCGCGTGCGGGTTTGCGCATGCTTGACCTACTCGATGCCGATGCGTTGCCGGAACGCCTTGGGCCGCTGCTCAAGGAGCGGAATTTCCTGCTGAAGGAGCTGTACTCCTGCCCACCGGTGGAAGTCGAAGAAATCGTCGGACAAGCCGTCGAATGGAGGGAGCAGCTCGCACCGTTATTGGATGATGTGGGTGTCACGATCGATCGTGCGCTCCGAGATAATCGATCGGTACTATTTGAAGGCGCACAGGGGACACTTTTGGATGTAGACCACGGAACCTATCCATTTGTGACTTCTTCGACCACGGTCGCGGGCGGCGCATGTGCGGGCGCGGGAATCGGCCCGACAAGAATCGATCACGTGCTTGGAATTTCAAAGGCATATGCCACGCGTGTTGGTGGAGGGCCTTTTCCAACCGAGGACGAAGGCCCTGCTGGCCAACACCTGGGTAATGTCGGGGCCGAGTTTGGTGCTACCACCGGACGGAAGCGTCGCTGCGGTTGGTTGGATCTGGTCGTGCTCCGCCACTCCGTCCGTGTGAACGGTCTTACGAGTTTGGCGCTGTTGAAGCTCGATGTCTTAACCGGATTGCCGGAAGTGAAAATTTGTACAGAGTACCGACACGATGGTGCTGCGTTGCACGAGTTTCCCGCCAGCCTCACGAAGTTGGAAGCCTGCGAGCCCGTGTACCAAAGTTTCCCCGGTTGGTCGGAGTCGGTCGCGAAGGTTCGAAAATTCGAGGACCTTCCCGACGCTGCACAGAACTACGTGCGCTTCATTGAAGAGCGCTTGGAAGTTCCCGCAGAGTTGATTGGGGTGGGGCCTGAGCGAGATGCCGTGATCGAACGTGCGAACCCTTTTAAAGTAAGGTCACGCTAGTGCGAATGCGGATTGCCGCGCTGGTTGTTTTGTTTGGCGCGTCGGTTAGCGCCGCCGATGAGTTGCCACCGTGTGCAGAGCGTTGTGAAGAGCTGTCAGAAACGGGCCAGTTGCGCCCCGGTATGAGCAAGGGGCGCTGTGAGGTTCAAGTCTGTCAGGAAGCGGCCCAACAGCTGTATCGAGACGCGGACTATATCAAGGCGTGGAACGCGGTGGAATATCTCAAGACGCGTTTGAATCAGAATCCCGACTATCAGGTTCAGCGCGGCATGGTGCTCTATGCGCTCGGTAAATTTAATCAGGCGCTGGTGAGTTTTGATATCGCGCGTAGTTTGCGGACAAAGAGTGTGCGCATCGGTGCGCAACGCGCACATACCTTGCTGCGCATGGGTAAGTTGGACGAGGCCCAGTCACAGTTCGAATTATTGCTCGGTTATCCCGCTGCGGATTCGGAATACAAGAACCTGCGCACGAAGTCCTACGTTCATGGCAACATCGGCGTGATTCAATTGTTGAAAGGTCAGCTCGATGATGCGGAGCTGAGTTTCACAACGGCGCTTGAAATCGACGGTCGCAACGCGCTCGCTCGTGCGTACCGAGATAAGATCTTGGTCGCGATTCGTGATGGACGCATCGACAATAAGGCCGCGGGCGAGCTGATGGTTTACTTCGAAGAGCTCGGTTTGAAGCGCTACCGCCAAGCGGGTGGGCAATTGGAACGCGTGCTCCACCGCTGGCCCAAATTCGGTGTTGCGTACATTCGGCTGGCTGAGATTCATCGTGGCTTTCGTGAGTATCA
>JAJDAK010000057.1 GCA_029261895.1 Deltaproteobacteria bacterium | reverse complement strand
GGTCCTTAAAAGGTTGCAGTTTTTTGGCTAGCCAAAAAACTGCAACCTTTTAAGGACCGTCCCCATTAATTGCATCCCCTTTCAACCAACGTCCCCATTAATTGCAGTTTTAAGGACCGTCCCCATTAATTGCAGTTAGGTTTCCTCGGAAACACAGAGGGCGACGACAGCGTCGCCTTCTACATTGGCCATGGTGCGCACGGTGTCGAGTGCGCGGTCGATGGTGATGAGAATCGCGACGGCTTCGGTGGGCAATCCCAGGGCTTCCAGCACGACGACCATGGTCACCATGCCTGCCGACGGAATTCCTGGCGCACCCACCGCGGTGAGCATCGCGATTAAAAACACCACCAGCTGCGCTGCCAAACTTAACTCCATGCCATAGATGTTCGCGACAAAGACCGCTGCGATGGCTTCGTAGAGTGCGGTGCCGTCCATATTAACTGTGGCGCCGAGTGGCAGTACGAAGCTCGACACGGATCGCGGCACGTGAAGGTTCTCTTCCACGCATCGCGTGGTTACAGGCAACGTTGCCGCGCTCGAACTTGTTGAGAGCGCAACGATCAGTGCCTCGCCAATTCCGCGAAATAATTCGATAGGTCCTATACCGCGGAACATCCAAGCGAACATCGGTAACGTGATGAACGCATGAATTAATGTTGCGGCGACAACCACGAACGCAAAGGATGCGAGATTCTCGACCAGCAGCTGGAAGTCGATGGTCGCAATCAGATTTGCGACCAATGCGAATACGCCGATGGGTGCGAGACGCACGACCCAATCCACAATACGCATGATGACTTTCTGCGCGGCTTCAAAAAGGTCTCGAAGTGGTGTGGCGGCCGCACCGACTTGCACGATTGCGATTCCCAGCAATACGCCAAGAAACACGATTGGCAAGATCTGGCCTGCGGCGAGCGCGTCGAACGGATTCTGAAACAACGAAAAAACGAGATCCTTTAACGAGTCGCCTGTTGAAGGCATCGTGGGTGAACCGTGCGCTGCGACTTTGTCTTGGAAGATAGGTGACTCGAGTAACCGACTGTCCATGCCGGGATCGACGATGTTGACGAGCAGGAGTCCGGTTCCGACCGCAAAGGCCATGGTGAGTAGATACAGGCCCACGGTACGAGTTCCGATTCGGCCGATGGCGCGAGCGTTCTGTAAGCGTGCAATCGCCGCAACGATCGAAAAAAAGATCAGTGGGATGATGAGCATCTTGAGTGCCGCGATGAAAAGGCGCCCAACCGTGCCCAGCAGGTCGACGAGATCCGGTGATGCGAAGAAACCTGTTACAACGCCCAGGACGCTTGCGGCCAAAATTTGCCATGACAACGAAATTTTCATGTTTCAATTCTGGAGGAGAGTGCCGCCATTATACCAGCGAGAATGCATTACACTCTCCCGATGGACCTTTCACGCTTCGATAAATTGGCTGATGAGTTGGCGGATCGTGACGACGAGTCTCGTCAGGTGCTGCCGGAAATTTGGGCGGCGGCTGACGAACTGCAGGGACTCGCGGGGCAAATCGTGGCGAGGTTTCGTGCGCGTGTCCGTGCACGCGGTTGCGAACACCTGGCGAAGCTCGAAGTGGGTGCGGTCGAGCCCGATGAAAAACGCGTCAACGCCGTGCAATTCAAGGTTCGGCGTGGTCGTTGGGAAATTGTCTGCGTCGCTAAATCGAAGGGTGGGTTTACACTCGTGGGGCCGTACCGATGTGGCAAGCCAGAGAAGCCCTGTGCTGATTTTCCGCTGCGTGGTGCAGAGCTCGAGGGTGGACTCGAGGAGAAGCTCGAGGCGTTGATTCGGGAGGCCTCGGCGGTATGACGCAAGCCCGCGTTCATGTCGGAACCCAGAATGCAGCGAAGCTCGAAGCGGTCGAATTGGGCCTCGCGCCATTCTTTTCCAAACTCGAGTTGAAATCGCGTGAGGTGGCGAGCGGCGTAGATGAGCAGCCGATCGGATTCGACGAAATCATCACTGGCGCCCGCAATCGCGCGCGTGCCGCACTGGCGGATCGAAACGATGGACTCGGTGTTGGCATCGAAGATGGATTGATTCCACTGAGCCACGTCCCCACCGGGTATTTGAACGTCGGTTGCTGTGTGATCTTTGATGGCGATAGAGAGGGTTTGGGTTTGAGCTCCGGGTTTGAGTATCCAGCTGATTGCGTTGAAGCCGCGGTGACGCGAGTCCCTATCGGCGATCGTTTCGAAGAGGTGTTTGTCGCGCCTCCGGGTTGGTCGGTACCCACACCCGGGTCTGGCAACATCGGCCGATTGACCAACGGCGTGCTCACCCGCGCTGCATACGGTGCTCAAGCGGTGACGTGTGCGTATCTTAGGTTTCTACATCCAAATCTCTACGGAGAATCCGTATGTCGCTGACCCGTGAAGACCCGGAGCTGGAACGGCCGATTGAAGATCCGAGTCAACTGCTCAACTATTTTCATGCGGCGGAGAAACCGAAGGAGCTTTGGCGCGTGGGCACGGAGCACGAGAAGCTCGGTCTCTATCGCGACACGCTGGAACCCGTGCCCTATCACGGTGAACGCGGCATCGCGACGCTGTTTGGAATCTTGGAGCGCGACCACGGTTTTGCTGCGATTCGAGAGGGCGACGCGATTGTCGGCCTAGAAAAAGAGGGCACCAGTATCACGCTGGAACCCGGCGGACAGTTGGAACTTTCCGGTGCGCCGTTGTTCACGATGCAGGAAACGTGCAAAGAGTTCCGCGATCACATCGCGTTAATGAATCATGTTTGTGAACCACTCGGCATCGTTTGGCTGGGGCTGGGCGTGCATCCGCTGGCGAATGTGGATGATCTGCCAAGGATGCCGCGTGAACGGCATCGCATCATGCACGATTATCTTTCGAAGCGCGGTGAGTTGGCATTGCAGATGATGTACGCGACCGGTGGTGTTCAAGCGAACTTCGACTATGCCTCGCAAACTCAGGTGTACAAGATGCTGCGTATGGCGCTGTCGATATCGCCGATTGTGAGTGCGCTCTACGCCAACTCCAGTATCGAGCTTGGCAAGCCCAACGGTTTTGAATCGAAGCGCTCGTGGGTGTGGCGTTACACCGACCCGGATCGCTGCGGCCTATTACCGTTCGTCTTCAGCCCGGACTGGGCAGCGGATTCGGCGTACCAGCTGTATGCGGAATGGGCTCTGGATGTGCCGATGTTTCTGATTCAACGCGACGGTCGCCACATCGAAATGCATGGTCGCAGCTTCCGCGAACATATGCGGTCCGGAACCGAAGGCATGCGCGCAACGATGGCCGATTGGAATCTTCACCTAACGACACTCTTCCCTGAGGTGCGACTCAAACGCGTTGTCGAAGTACGAGATGCCGACGCTGTCCCCCCGGATCTCGTATGTGCACTGCCGGCATTTTGGAAAGGGTTATTCTACGACTCGCAAAGTTTGGACGCAGCTTTCGCGAAGTTCTCCCATTGGACATTCGACGAAGTCGATGCGCTGCATGCCGAAGTTGCCCGCCGTGGCCTTCAGTCCGTCACGCCCGATGGGCCGATTCTCGAACTCGTTCCAGCATTACTAGATTTGTCGGCTGCGGGTCTCGATCGGCTGGATCACTATGCTCAGACGGGCGAGACCGAACGTGCCTTCCTCGACCCGTTGTACGCCACCGTGGACCGAGGCATCAGCCCGGGTGCGAGGCTCTTGGAGCGCTGGGAGCGTAGCCCCGAGCCGCGATCGGAAATTATTATCGAATATGCCGCCTACTGATGGGGTCTTAGGGAGCAGAACAGCGGTTTCAGACCTGTGCGAGAGTTTGTTGACCCCGACGGACAGGGTCCTATAGGCTACGCCTTATCTGATCGGCCCAGCGGAGGGCTACCGATCGTTCTGGGGATGGAGGAACGCATGATTAAGCCTGTTAGTTGGATTTTTGGCATCGCGCTCACGGTTGTAGCGCTTGGTTTGGGTTCGAACGCGCTCGCGCAGTCGCCTGGAGACGCGAAACGAACACTGAAGGCGCAGAAGCTCTTTTACAAGGAGCCGGGCATGATCGAAGTTGAACTTCGTGCCATGCGTAAGACGTTGCTCATTACCGGTTATGTGCCGACAGACGCGCATATGAAGAAGGCCGACGAGCTCGCGGGCGATATCAAGGGCATCAAGGACGTTCGCAACCGTATTCGTGTTCGCGAGCCAGATGTCGCTGCGGCGGGTGACGAGATCATTTTGGCGAGTATCGAGAAGAAAATTAAGGCGGACGAAGAGCTCGACCGAGCGCGACGCCGTTTTGAGCTCGAAGTGACGGACGGCAACGTCAGCGTCACGGGCAAGCTCCCAGACTACGTCCTCGCCGATGCGCTCGTGGATGAAATCCGCGACACCGCCGGCGTGAAGACGATCGACTTCGACAAGCTGAAGTACTAAAAGCAGGTCTCTAAAGTTCGAATTCGGAGGCGGCTGTCCCTTGGGGTGGTCGCCTCTTTCATTTTGGTGGGGTCTTGACCCCTCTTGAAGAGTGCATAGGCTTGGGGGCTTGTGAGCGATATCCCGATCCATAAGCTAGAGGTCAGTGGCGAACTCGTTGAGATCCCAACCGAGCTACCGCTTCTCCCGGTACGCAATACGGTGGTTTTCCCATGGACCACGCGCCCGCTCAATGTGGGTCGTGCCCGATCTGTGACCGCGGTGCGGGCCGCCTCGAATGAATCCGGGTATATTGCGATCCTCACCCAGCGGAACCCCGAAGTTGAGAATCCGACCAGCCACGATGTTTACGAAGACGGCACCATCGCCAAGGTCCTGCAGCTAATCGATACCGGTGTTGGGCTCAGTGTTGTCGTGATGGGCGTTGCACGGTTCCGCCTGATAGAAGTGATCAATGCGGGTGAAATGCAGAAAGTCCGCATAGAGGTTCGCCCCGAGCGCCTGGATCAAACGGCTGAAGCCGAGGCGGCTCGGCGTACGGTACAACGCTTGGCGAAGGAGCTCGTCACGCTTCGCGATGATCTTCCCGACGAACTCGTGGAGATGCTCGATCGCCTGAACGACCCAGCAAGACTCGCTGACCTGGTTGCGTTTGGAGCGAACCTCAGCCTCGAAGATAAAATGCTACTGCTTGGCGAGCCTGACGTACTCGCTCGATTGCGTGTGCTGATTCGCCATTTGATGCGTGAAATTCGCGTGGCTCAGGTATCTCGTGATTTTGCCGCTCGCGCAGCCGACGACCTCGACGAAGGTAAACGCAAGACGTTACTGCGCGAACAGCTACGTAAGATTCAAGATGAACTGGGTGAGACAGACGAACAGGTCGTCGAAGTCGATGAGTTGCGCGTGCGCTTGGAAGAGATTGCACTTCCCGAGAACGCGCGCGAAGTCGTTGACCGAGAGATCAATCGCATGATGGCAATGCAAAGTCATTCGCCGGAACGCGCGGTCATCCGGACGTACCTCGAATGGATTCTCGATCTTCCGTGGGATCAGGAGACGGACGACAATCTCGATCTCTTGCACGCCAGAAAAATTCTCGATGAGGATCACTTCGGTCTTGAGCGCGTGAAGGAACGCATTCTCGAGTATCTGGCGGTGCGGCACCTCGTTGATGATCCCCGCGGTCCGATTCTCTGTTTCATCGGTCCACCGGGTGTTGGAAAGACTTCGTTGGGTCAGTCGATTGCGCGTGCGATGGGGCGAAAATTTGTGCGTACATCGCTCGGGGGTGTTCGTGATGAAGCGGAAATCCGCGGCCATCGCCGTACATACGTTGGTGCGCTGCCCGGGCGCATCATTCAGAACCTGAAGCGGGCGGGCTCACGTAATCCTGTATTCATATTGGATGAAATCGATAAGGTTGGTAACGACTACCGCGGAGATCCGTCGTCTGCGTTGCTCGAGGTGCTCGATCCCGAACAAAACGAAACTTTCAGTGATCACTACCTTGAATTGCCGTTCGATCTATCTCCGGTGCTCTTTGTTGCGACGGCGAATCGAACCGACACGATTCCACCGCCGCTGCTTGATCGCATGGAACTGATCGAGCTGCCGGGTTACACCGCAAACGAAAAGCTCGAAATCGCACGCGCGTTCATTCTGCCGAAGCAGCTCGAGGCACATGGCCTGGAACCCGAAGTCGTGCAGATTGCCGATGAAGTGTTGCTTCGTTTGATCGAGGAGTACACGCGCGAAGCAGGTGTGAGGAATCTGCAGCGTGAAGTCGCGGCGCTCGTGCGCAAAGCGGCATTACGCATTGCTGAAGGCCAGGAACAGGTCAAGTTCGAGGGCGAGAATTTGTCGGAATTGCTGGGCCCGCCGCGTTTTTTGCAGGAGTTCGCGGAGCGACAAACACGAGCGGGTGTCTCGATGGGTTTGGTTTGGACCCCGGTTGGTGGCGAGATCGTTTTCATTGAAGCCACCCGCCTTGATGGCAAACCGCTTCTACGGCTCACGGGACAGCTCGGTGATGTGATGCGCGAGTCCGCGGAAGCCGCACTCTCGTACCTGCGCGCGAATGCGGAGGATCTTGGGATCGATTCTGCAGTTTTTGAGAAGAGTGAGATTCATGTTCACGTTCCCGCCGGCGCACTGCAAAAGGATGGTCCGTCAGCCGGTGTAACGATCTTGGTCACACTTGCGAGTTTGTTGACCGGCCGTAAGGTTCGAAATGATTTGGCGATGACGGGTGAGATCACGCTCCGTGGTAAAGTTCTGCCAGTAGGTGGCGTCAAAGAGAAGATTCTCGCGGCGCATCGTGCAGGCATCAAAGAAGTTCTCTTGCCGAAACAGAACGAGAAAGATCTCGAAGAGGTCCCAGTTGAGGTTCGTGACTCTATGCAGTTCCATTTTGTAGACCGCTCGATGGAAGCGATCATGTTAGCGGTTCCAAGCGATGGTTGATGAACAGCAGCTCGTAGTACCCGGGGGGCTCTCGGGTGTCGAATTTCTGCGACTGGGTCGCAAGGATCATAAGGAAGCGTGTCGCCAGCTTGCAGCACTTTCGCCCGAGCTCCAAGCCAGCGTTTGTATGGAACTGCGTCCTGAAGTTCGCATCGAGTTTTTGATGCTCCTTGAGCAACCGGAACAAGTGGTGCCGCTGTTGCCCGAGATTGAAATAGGCGTGATGGCCCGCGCGTCGGGTATGGAGGATGCGGCGTTTCTTTTGGAACTCGCCACGCCTGCGCAAACGCGCGCGTGTGTGGATCTCGATTGTTGGAATGGGGAAGAGTTGCTGCGACCGCGATTTGCCGAATGGATCGACGCTTTGGTTGAAGCAGGCCCCGAGACACTGGAAAAGGCGCTCGAGACATTCGACATGGAACTCTGGGTTCTTTGGGTTCTGAGTGAGGCGCAGATTCAAGTAATGGGCAAAGAAGAGATCCCGCCCGATGGGTACTTCACGTTGGATGGCGTGGTTTATTTTGGTATTCGCGATGATCTTGATCCCGTACGCGTACATGCTACCGCCATGACGGCGATCTCGCGGAATCCTGCGTTCTATTGGCGCTTGGTCTACGGTACGATTTTCGAGAGTCCATCTGAGTGCGAAGAGATGGCGCTGCGTTGGCGCACAAACCGCATGCAGGATGTGGGCTTTCCCGATCGCGAGCAGGCGATGCAGGTTTATCGGTCACTCGACCCTGAACGCACGCCCGTTTGGGAAACGTCGACCGAGGAAAATGCCGTGGCGCTGTCGCATCGTGTGCCGCGACAGCTTCGGGGCACTTTACTGGGCGATGCTCTCGCCGGCTTAGATCCTGCGCGCGCGGCCGAGATTTTGAGCTACGTGCTTTCGGTTGCGAATGCAGTCGCGGTTGCAGATGGCATGTGCCTCTCCGACCCCGATGAGATCCCAAAAGCACTCGACAAGGCCGTTCGAGGCATTGACGAAGGTCTGCGCGAGCTGTCTAAGGCGCGCGCCCAAGCGCCGGAGCAGGTGCTTGAATCGACGTTACCGCGCGATCTTTTCCGCGTGGCCGCGACGCGCAACCCTGCGCTTCGCGACCGCTCACGCTAACGTAGTCCGCCATGCCAGATCGAATCGAATTGGATGGCGTTGACCTCTTTCTATCGCAGCCCGACGAGCTGCAGATGGATTGGGTGGGGCGCGACGATGTAATCCAAGCGCTCTTGGCCGCATGGGACCTGGTGGAGCCTGCGGATCGACCCATGAATCCGCGTTTGCTTGGCAAGCCTGGAGTGGGCAAAACCTCGCTCGCCTACGCGGCAGCGATGAGACTCGATCGCGCGGTTTATATCTTTCAAGCCACGATGGATACGCGGCCCGAAGATCTCCTGATCACGCCTGTGGTCGCACGCGCGGGCGAGATCCGTTATGTCGCCAGCTCATTGGTCAGTGCCATGATTCGCGGCGGCGTCTGTATTCTGGACGAAGGCAATCGCATGAGCGAAAAATCCTGGGCCAGCCTCGCGCCACTCTTGGATGACCGACGCTACATCGAATCGATTGTCGCGGGTGTGAAAGTTCACGCGCATGCTGATTTTCGAATCGTTGCAACCATGAACGATGACGCGTCTACGTATGAATTGCCGGAATACATTCATTCCCGGCTTCAGCCACAGATATTGCTCGACTTCCCAGAAGCGGATGAAGAGCGAGAGATTTTGGAGCGACATCTGCCATTTTCTGACGCGCAGATTCTCGACTATGTGGTCGACTTTCTGCAGCGCGCACATGATGCGGATGAGCCGTATACCGTGCGCGATGGTATCAATCTCGCACGCTATGCGCTCAAACGCATGCACTCCAACTCCATCGAACTCTTGCCCGCACTGCGTGAAAGCGTGATCGCGGTCGTTGGCGTTGACGCGATCGGTTATCTGGACGACGTATGATTCTTGCGCACGAGGACTGGTTGCGTGTTCTACCGGTCTGCCATGCGCGCATGGAGTTCGCGAGCTTCGTTCGCGCTGAGCTACAGAACAATCCACCGGATCTCATTGCTGTTGAACTTCCGTCGAGTTTGCAGGACGTCGTGCTCCGTGGTGTTCAACGCCTGCCTAAACTTTCGGCCGTGGTTTACGAAACCGAGCGAGCGGGCACGCTCTACCTATTGGTCGAGCCCTGCGATCCGGCGATTGAAGCCCTGCGCACGGGGTTGGAGCTCGGTGCAGAGTTGGAGTTGATCGATGTCGATGTCGAAGGCTACGCGGACTACCGCGATCCGATTCCAGACTCGTATGCAGCAACGCGTCTGGGTTTCGAAGCGTTCTACCGCGCGTTTTGTGAGATCCCACGACCACTGGACCCCTTGGACGCACGCCGCGAGTCGGGGATGGCGTATCGGTTGCAGCGTATGCGCGATCGCGGCTACGCTGACATCGTACTGATTTGTGGCATGACACATGCGCAGGGTGTGGTTGACGCTTTGGCGCAAACTCAGCCGACACCACTTGCACCCACTCAGCGTCACGGTGCTCAGCTCTTTTCGCTGGATTCGCGATGTCTCACTGAGGTTCTACACGAACCGCCGTACCTTCAAGCGATCTACGAGTTACGGCGCGATGGCGTTCCGCCGCCCGAACCCGTGCCGCGTCTTCCAGCAGAACGGCGTGTGGGTCCGTTCCGTGTTCTTGGCGGACTCGCACAGGATGTTGGAGCGAATCAAGGCCGAGCCTTGCGCGATCTCGCGCGCTCCGCAGGGACGCCATTGGACCGCTTGCGTGCACAGATTGCGCTCTTCGAGTTAGCGGTCGAGCAGTGGCAGGTTCAGACGGGTGAACGTCTCAAACCTTGGCAGCGATATATATTTGCACGCTTCTCTCGAAACCTTGCGCGTCGCGGCGGTCATCTGATCTGCGATCTCTTCGAACTTCTCACGGCGATTCGAGGCATTGGCGATGAGAACCTGGTCCACGAAGCCTTCGAACTCGCGACGCATTATCCCTGGCAGGAAGATGTGCACGACCTTCCCAGCGTGACCCTGCATGCCGAAGAGCTGCAGCTGGGCTCGCGCCGACTCAGAATTCGGCCACGGGTCCGCAAGGAGAAACGCCGTGCGTTTCCGTTAGATCGAAAGCGTCGTAGCGAACGTTACCCGGGCGAATGGCTCGAGGGATTCGATGAGAACGGTTTTTGCTCGTTCCCGCCAGAGGACCTGGTGATTGAAGACTACGGACACTACCTGCGAAAACGCGGACAGCGCGTGCTCTCGGAAGAGATCGCTACCGTGGAGCCATTCCAAACGTCCCTCCTCGATGGTATCGACATGCGCGAAACGCTGCGCCATTGGCCCACGGAACACAGAATTTATGTGCGCGACATGGGTCGAGTGCCAGGTGAAGTTGGCTCTGTGGTTGTGATTTTCGATGACGACGAAAGCAACACAAACTATTCCTACCAGATGACCTGGCTCGGCGAGCATGATCAGGAATCCGATATGGCGTTCTATTCAACGGAACCAGGACAGGGGATCGTCGGTCCCGGCGTGTGCCGCTGCGAGTACGGCGGGTTTCTCATGAGTTATCCACCGCGGCGTATGTACGACATCTGGTTGGACCCGGATTATGCGATTGCGAAAACCAAGGCAGAACGTTTACTGATAGCGGCGCTCGACTACAGTGAATCCCGTTTTGTCGTGCATGTCGCCGCGAAACCGCCGCGTCGCTATATGCACCAACTCGCGTCGCGGCTAGATCGTAAGATCGTCCATATTCCCATCGGGCAGCTTTCGCCCGATAGCATCAAGCGAATTCGCGTATTTCATATTCTCGCGGGACATTCCAAACGAGAAATTGCGAAGGAATACATCTGGTAACCTGCAAATAAAGGGGCCGCAATTAATGGGGACGGTCCTTAAACCTGCAATTAATGGGGACGTTGGTTAAAAAGTTGCATGTCTTGGCCATTGGCCAAGACAT
>JAJDAK010000056.1 GCA_029261895.1 Deltaproteobacteria bacterium | reverse complement strand
ACGGGGGGCACCGCCTTGGTTCCCCCTGGCTCTGAATCTATTTGTCAATTTATTGGGGTACTTTGTTTAAAATGTTCACTTAATTTCAATTTTTTAAACCAACGTCCCCGAAAGTTGTGGTTAGAAGCCGTAGCTTTCGTTGATGTTCGAGAACGAGCTGCCACCTGAGGTGCCGCCGCCGATCACGTAGAACTGGCCGTTCACGACGCCACCGCCGTAGCCCTGTCGAGGGGTTTGCATGCCGGTGAAAATTTCCCATGTATCGGTCGTCGGGTCGTACGCCTCATTGGAAGCGAACGCGCCCCCTTGAGGTGTCTTCTCACCACCGAGCACATGGATCTTGCCACGGATGATGCCCGTGAGACCGGTGCGTCGGCCACTCGGCATCGCTGCGCGGGGCGTCCACACGTCGGTCGCGGGATCGTACATCTCTACCGTATTGAGTTCGCCGTTCACGGTCGTGCCACCGGCGCGGATACGACCACCGAAGACGTACATCTTACCGCCGTGGACCGCCGACATGGGATGGTCGCGGACCGATCCCATCGGTGCGACGAGGCTCGACCACATGTTACTGGCAATGTCGTAGACCTCGACACTGTCCACAGAGTCGCCCGACGCGTCCGTTCCACCCGCGATGTAGACCTTGCCGCCGATCGCTTGGGCCGTTGCACCACCACGCGGTGTACCCATCGATGCCATCGGAGCCCAGGTATTGGCGACCGGATCATAGCGATCGACTGCAGTGGACTGTCCGGTGAACGGTTCAAGCGAACCACCCATCGCATAGATGAAGCCGCCGTCGACCGCGATGGCTGCATCCTCAACCGCCGCGCCTGGACGATCCATGCCCAGTGACCAGAGATTCGTATTCGGATCATAGATATGGACCGTGCTGACCGCGCCGCTCGAGAGCTTGCCGCCAATCAGGTAGATCTTACCGCCGAAGGCCGCGCTGCCCGGATCCAAGAGGTTGACGGGAAGCGGTGCGAGACCGTCCTGCCAACAACCCTTGCCCACCAAGGTGAGTGCGAGGATCTTGCCACCTGAGCCTGTCTCACCAGCGAAGATCGTGCCGTCTGACTTGCGCAGCGCCAACGGGAGTGGCGATGCCAAACCGAGCTTCAAGTTGCCCGACTCGATCGGCGTCAGGCCGTCCGCTGAAACCTGCACGCGAATCAGGTTATTGCCCTGCGAGAAGTTCGAGATGATCAGCTGTCCTTCGAGCGGACTGCAATCGCCATCGGTCATGAACTCGAGGATGCCATTGGCCGAGAGATGATCGCCGAGGCTCAAGAAGGGTGGCTCGTAATTCGGCAGCGGTGCTACCGGGCCCTGGAAACTACCGTCTTTGAACACGCATTCATCGCGCGACGGATTCGGATGGCCGTAGTACTTGCCTTGCTGAATGCGCAGCAGCAGATCCGGCTGTTGCCCGGGATTATTTCCACCTTGGTCCCACGGTGTGATCGATCCGTTGCCATCACAAACAGGCGTGGGGGAGGGTGGGAACGAACCCGAGACGCCGAGACCGTTGTCGGTGGCGAACATCTGGCCGCTGGAGTGAAACCAGAAATCGTAGGAGTTCCGTATGCCGGTCGCGTGGGTCACCACGTCACAGGGATTGGGGCCGAAGATACCCCCTGGCTCTGACGAGTTATCGCAAGTGCCGTCGAAACCGGGTGCCTTCACATCGGCGATGAGAATGGCTGCCGAGAGCGGCTGCTCGGCCCGGTTGCCAAACTCTGTCCCGGCGTTGTTCTTGCCGCCCGCGCCGGTGTTACCCCCGACTGCGATGTAGAGCTTGCCGTCCGGCCCGAAGTGAATGTGATTGATCGCATGGTTCGCAATCGCTCGCGGCAATCCCGTGATCACGTCTTCGGCAATGCTATGTCCCGGACCGGTGAGTTTCGTCACAGTGCTCGAGTTTATTGCACCGTTGTCGATCGAAGCATTCGAGTGGGCGGCCCAGAGGATCACATTATTCGGATCCGAGTCGGGATCGACCGTGAGACCCAAGGTCAGTCGGCTGCCCAGTGTATTGATGGTTTCCGTCGCGATCGGCTGATTGTTCGGATCGAGTGTGTACGCGTTGATGGTGCCAAAGAGCGATGCCACGTAGAGACGGTCATCCGGTCCATAGATCATCGCGGTCGGGAAGAACGAGCCAAAGGACTTTTCCACGAATTCAAATTCCGACTCCGCGGGGATTTCCAACTCATTCAGCAACACGAAATCATCGAACGTGTAAGTCACCGATGCTGGGCCCTTGCGATGCGTGGCGTAAATGCCGCCGAAGCTTCGTGTGCCGATGATCGGATCAATCCCCGCCTGGTCGAAGCTGAACATCTCAGGGGGTGAGGTATAGGTCGCCAAAGATACGGGCAGGCCACCACCAACGCGGTATTCGCTCGAGACCGTCTGGCTGTTCGGGTCGACGCGGAGGATCAACGTCACGTCGACACCCGCGACTGCAACCACGTTTGATAGGCTGCGATCGGCATTGGCGCCGCCAAGCTCCTGATGATGCTCGATCACCGCGCCCTCGGGCCGCGAAACGATCGCGAGCTTGTGGTAGTTGTCCTCATCGATACCGAACCAGAGGCCGGCTTGCTCGAAGTTTCCTGTGCCGGCCGGAATATTGACCATGGTGGTCGAGAGCAGCGGCACGTGACCGGGTACGTCGATCCCGATGCCGATCACGTTGTCGGCATCATTGTCGTTGGTCTTCTTGAAGATCCCCGCGGTCGTCGTAATCTCGAAAGTTCCGTTCGCGAGATCGACCTCGAGGTTATTCGGGATGTAACCCGTACCATTTGTTGTTGGTTGGATGTAGGTAAATCCGCTGCCGACACCGTTCTTATCGAGGATCTTGCCGCGGTCCTCATCGAATGTCAGACCATAGGGATCGTCCACCCGAAGCTCTGCACAGGTCAGCGGGGAACAGGTGTTGCCGCTGCCCGTTGTACCGATCGTCACGGTGACGAGGATAGTGTCCGTAGCATGCGTGGGTGATGTTGCCGAGACGACCGTCTGGTGCGTGCCTGGTGTGAGGCTCGAAGCATCGACATTGAAGATGATCGACTGAGCGGTCGTGCCCGTATTGGGGTCCACATCGAGCCAGGCGGCCGATTCACTCAGAGTGAACAATGAGGCCACGAAGTCCGAAGTCGAGAGTATGGATGAGTCGCTGCCCAATGGATTCGTATTCGGATCGAGAGAGAAGATCAACTCTACCGCGTCGAACGTGAGTGCAGGAACCACACCCGGTGTCGAGACGGTCGCGGTCACGGTTTCCATACCGCCGCCGTCGAATGTGACCTCAGCGGAGATGGTGTGGAAGCCATTCGAGAGGGCCGTGGCATTGAAGGCCTTCGCTGTGCCATCGCTATTGCCACCCGCCAGATCGTAGGGCGCGTTGCGTTCCCGCTTCTCGAACACACCGTCGATGAAGAAGCTCACTTCAGCCACACCTGTGTCGGGTGATGTAAAGATGAACACGTCGCCGGATACAACCGAACCCTCGAGTGGCACGGCTGAACTGCGCGTTGGATTCAATGAAAGCAGCAGCGACGTGATCACTGGCGGTGCTGTGCCGACGGTCAACGTAACGCCGTGCTGGCCGGAGAGCAGGCCGTTGGCATCGGCGAGTACCGTCGCGTTGTAGGTACCGTCGGCCAGACCGGTGCTGTCGAGGTCCAAAGTGATGCTCGCCGGTGTCGTGCCCGTGGCAGGAGTTGCGGTCAACCAGGTTTCACCCTCGGTCACCGTGAAATTCGCGTTCGAAAGATCGCTCGCGTCCAAGCCGACAACGATCTGGGTCATCTGGTTGGTTTCGATATTCGCGCTCGAATTCGTGGGCGAGAAGACCAAGCTCGGTACGTTGTTCGAAATCGCAAACGGTGCCGATAGATTAATCGTGCTGCCGTTGTTGAGGAGCACTGCGGCCGAAACTGTATGGGGCCCGTCGATTTCGCTCGTCGTGTCGAACGGATTCGCGAGCGGGCTGCCGCCTTGCATGTCGTACGGCGCGTTCTTTTCGGTCTTGATCACGGCGCCGTCGAAGCTGAAGACGACCTTGTCCACGTCCGTATCCGGTGTGGTGTAAACGAAGATATTGCCGGAGACCGATTGACCCGAGAGCGAACTCGCCGGAAGGCGCGTGTTCGAGGTGCTCACTACGATGTCGTAGACGCCGGGCGGAGACGCGACCTGGAGGGTTACGTTCAATGTGCCCTGCAGGTAGCCGTTCGCGTCAGCGAGAATGAGTGTGTTGTAGCTGCCCGGTGCAAGGCCCGAGCTATCGACGTCGAGCATCACGCTCTCGGGAGTGATGCCGTCAACGATCGTGAGGCCCAACCAAGGAGCGCCGCCACTGAAGGTGACCGCGGTAACGGTTGCGTCATTGGTATCGAGTGAAACACTGCCTGAATCGATCTGATTTGGATCCAGGTTAAAGAGTACAGAGCCAGGTGTGAAAACGAGGGCAGGGCCGGAATTCGAAATCGTAACGGTTGCCGTAACGACTGCATTGCCCCCGGCGCTGAGTTCGACCCTTGCGGTGATCGTATGCGAGCCATCGCTGAGCGTATTGGTGTCGAACGCATTGGCTTGTCCGTTGCTCATGGTGCCGTTCAAGTCGTATGGCGCCTTGCCTTCACGCTTAAAGTACGGACCGCTCTGAGTCGGATCATCGATGTAGAAGAAGACTCGTCTCACACCGGTATCGGGGCTCGTAAAGACGAAGATATCGCCCGCGACCGTTGCACCGTCGAGTGAGACCGGACTGTTGCGATCTGCATCTGCACCAAGCAAGAGCTCGTACTGCGCGAACGCGTCCGAAGTTGTCATGCCCAGCGATGCAAAAGCGATCGCCAAGAAGAGCATGCACTGCCGTAGATTCCACATCAGATTTTCCACTACCATCGTCTTCTCCGTCATTTTCCGGTCACAATGTTCCGGCATCCACAATTCGGATTCCCATGCAGAAATGGCCAGACCCCGCGACACCGTTGAAGATGCGCTTGATCTGCTCATAAACTGCAACCCAGAGCGCAGAGTTTGAACTTCGCTGGCGTCATTTGCAATTCCGGTACCCTAGTAACCAGGCGTGACAGCGTCGGTGAGACGCGAATCGCATTTCTGCTGGGGCAGCAAAGGTCTACGGGCAGGGTTGCACATTCAGTGCTGGCCGCAAGTCGTTACCGACGGTGTGCAAGAGTCGCAGTGCTGAGGCGAAATGACACCCCGACTACACTCATGGTCGGCTTAGATTGGAAAAAATCTTCCTACCCGCGGGAGAGCCCTGCGAGCTGCAACAGGTCCTGGAGGACTGGCGGACGGAGTATTGCGACCGTGCCGAGGTAAGCGATCGCCCCGAGGCCCACGCTGCTCGCGAGCTGAATCCAGGGTAGTGTCGTCTCGCCAAGTAACGGCTCCACACCGACGACCGCTACCGCCATCACAGCGGACGCGAGCGCGTAGGGCCAGAGGCTACGTGCAAATTCTGAGAGACGCAGCTCTATCAGCGAGAAGGGGATTATCAGCGCGGGAGTCCAGAACAGAAGCTGCACGCTGGCAATCGCATAGGCGACGCCGAGCAAGCCCCAGCGCAGCCCAATGAAATAGGCTCCGATCATGACGACGCCGCGTACAATGCCAAACCAAAGCAGCCAATCGGTTCGCGCCTTGGCGCGGTAGAGCAGGCTTGCAGCTCGATTGATCGCGACGATCGCGCTCACCGGAGCGAGGATCTGTAAGAGCGGCGTTACGCCGAGCCACGAATCGCCAAGGATCACTGGAACAAAGCTTTCCGCGACGAGGGCCAGGCCAAACATAAGCGGTGCACAGATCAGCGTGATGGCACCGCTCGCGCGGATGACCCGGCGGCGCAGCTTCTCGTTCTGATCTTGCAATTGAGAGAAACGCACGAAGAGCACGTTCCCCAACGCGACGGAGACCGCGCGCACGGGCTGTGTGGTGAGGCGGCGTGCGATTTCGTAGTAACCCAACGTCTCCGAACCGAGGAAGCGCCCGATGATGATTTTATCGGCGTGCAAGACCAGGTAGTTCACCAGATTGAAGCCCGCGAGGTTGAGGCTGAAGCCCGCGATCGAGCGCAAGTCCTCCCAAACCAGAGAGACGCCGGGTCGCCAATGCGCCATGACCCAAGCCGCGCCCGTGATGACCAGATTCTTGGCCAAGATGCCGACGATGATCGACCAAACGCCGTGACCTTGAAATGCCAATACGATCGAAACGCCAGCCTGCACGATGGCGCCGACCGCGTCGAGGCTCGCGAGCTGGTCAAAGCGCATACGACGTGTGATTAGGCTGCGCTGCACGACCGCAAAACTCAGAATCACAAAATTGATCGAGAGCACTTCGAGAATCGGCAATAAACGCGGTTCCGCGAAACCCCTGGCGAGCAAAGGTGCGCCAAAATATATGGCGGCTGCCAGGACGGCACCGATGATCAGGTTGAGGAGAAAGGTGCTGTTGAGCAGTCCGGGCGTGAGTTCCTTGCGTTGAATCAGCGCTTGGCCGGTCCCCATGTCTACGAAGAGGTTTACGAACATGATGACGACCTGCGCCATGCTAACGAGCCCAAAATCCTCCGGGGTGAGGAGGCGCGCGAGGATGAGTGTGGTGGCGAGGCGAACGGAGTGCTGGATGCCTTGGCCGGCGATATTCCAGCGTACACCGCTGAAAACGGAGCTCCGTTCGGGCGTCGGAGATTCGGGTTCGATCATGCTTGACCGCTGAGTCGCTCTAGGAACCGCGCGGGTTGCGCCGCAATACTCGCGAACGCCTCGCGGATCGCGCTAGGCATTCGTCGGTTTGCCCAGGCGATGCGCGCCAATCTCCAATGTGAATTCGCGACGCGGCGTTTGAGTTCGGGGAGTGCGTTGTCCGCACGTCCCACAGCGAAAGCCAGCATCTCGCGATACAGGCGCGTGGTCGATTCCCAGTACACCTGGCTCTTGGGGTTGAACGCTTCGGTCAGACGCTGGCCGGTATCGTCATCGGCTGTAAAGCGCGAGCCGGGTCCCGCGACCGCGCATGCCGATTGGCCGAGGCCAAGCTTGAAGAAGAGGTGGGTGTCGTGGCGACGAACCAGACTCTCGTCGAGCCCGCCGCTATCGAGATAACGACGACGGTGAAAGACCGCGGATTGCAGCATTAACGGCTGCCGCGGAAGCATGACCCACTCGGTGGCGTCGTCGGTGAATTCGTAAGCACCATCGATGGAAAACTCCGCGAGCTCCCAGAGCATGACCTCGGATTCACCACTCGGACGAATCATGTCGTCGAAATAGTAGTTCGCTCGACCGCTGGTGGCTTGGATGGCGGCGGCAATGCGCTCAACGTGGTCGTCGATCCAGAGGTCATCAGAATCGAGAAACGCGATCCAATCGCCCGTCGCGTTTTCGACACCTGTGTTCCGTGCCGCGCCACCGCCTGCGTTTTCTTGACGCACGTAGCGGACACGATCGGCGTATTCGCGCAATGCTTCTTCGGTACGATCGGTCGAACCGTCATCGACAATGACGATTTCGTCCGGCTGCCGAGTTTGGGCGAATACGCTTTCCAGCGCACGCACGACCAGCTCTTCGCGATTGTAAGTCGGGATTACGCAGGAGATCATCAAACCGTCGGCGTTACTCATGCGAACGCATCCGTCGCAGCAGCGGTTCCGGACTCAACGCGAAGACCCAGGCTTTGTGGTAGTGCGGATCAAGTGGCTGCAACCCAGCGCACGCGAAACCCGCGCGAATGGCATCGAGCCAGCGACCTTGGCGCCGTAGATCGAGGGCACTCTCCATGAAGTGGGCGGCAAGATTGTTGTCGCGTTCCCGCGGCGTGAAATAGGTTCGTTCTGGGTCGGGAAGTTCAGCGAGCCTCTCGACCGGGTCGAGTCCACGCCGCCGGCAGGTTTTTTCAATCACCTGTCGAACGAAGCGCATGCGTTGGGAAGGATTACGTCGCGTAATCGATTTCGTATCGATTCGATAGCTATAGAGGCAGCTACCGAGTACGCAGATCGGATGTTTTTCTCCGACGCGCAGGATGAAGTCGAACCCTTGCGCGATTTTTAGTTCGGGGTCGTATTCGAAATCTCTGACCAAGCTCACGCGATACATGGCCGTGGGGTCATGGCCGGGCATGCGCATGGCTTCGATGTCGTGTGCGCAGTCGTCGCGCGACTTGCTCTGTGTCCGCGGTGCAAGCGCGCGGCCGTCCATCAAGAGCTCATGCCCGCAGAAGCAGATCGCGAGTTCGGGATCGGATTCAAAGGCCGCGACCTGCCGCGCGGCGCGCGTGGCATGACTCAAATCATCCGCGTCCTGAATCATCAGGTATGCGCCGCGGCATTCCTGAATGGCTCGGTTGAGTGCGCTGGACTTGCCGGCGTTGGGCTGGCGCAGGATGCGCAGTCGGGGGTCTTGGATGCTCTCGAGTGCGTCTATGGAATCGTCGGTACTGCCGTCATCGATCACGAGCACTTCGAGCGAGGGATAGGTCTGGGCAAGCGCGCTATCGACTGAGGCGCGCAGGTCAGCGCCCGCGTTGTACGCGCAGATCGCGACACTGACCATTGGTGTTTCGCTCGAACCCATCCGTGAGACGGTTCGGAATAGCGAACCTCAGCCCTTAGCGCGACTTAGCGGGTATCAGGGCCTAAAATACGAATCCGCCCCAGTCGTGAGGACTGAGGCGGATTCTCTTGTCGCGGATGGTTTATGTGTTTTGGGCCTCGATGGCCCGGCGGCGCGAAGCGCCGCCCGCTAGTGCCACCGAAGGCAGACACGGAGCGAAGCGAAGTCGGCTGCCGCGCGGGCAGGCGCGCAGAGCGCGCCGATAACCCGCTAGTTAATCCAGCAAGATAGGCGCGCTGGGGGTTGGCATATTGGGATCTCCGCCCGTGTCACCGCCGCCGTCAGGATCGCCACCACCGCTGTGGACGGCGTCGCAGGCCTGGCCGCCGCAGCTGCAATCGTCTGCGCAGCTGTTGTACTTGTCGAACATGTTCCGGTACCAGCTGCTGCCGTAGTGACCCTGTGAGTTGTCATAGGGTGGCTTTGACCAGCGGTCGAGATACTTGAAGAACGGCTCCCAATTCCACTCGTCGCGCAGGCCGAGGAGGCGCGCAGCGATGCCCACACCGGAATCCGCACCCGTGGTGCAGCACCATTGATACGCACCCGCATAGCCCACGTTCGAAGAAATCTGGCTCGCTGGGGTTGGGTTGGGGGAGCATTGGCTCAGATCGGTGCGATTGCCAGCCACGATCTTGTTTTCTTTGTTTCCACCGTCGACTTGACCGTCGGGATCGCGGCGGTTCTTATTGCCCTTGTTACAACCGCTTAGGTATTTGTCGTACTGCGGATTGCCGCCGTACTTATTGCTCGAGCTCGCGTCACAGTCGCCACCGGATTCGCCCCAGAGCGCAACGCCGCCCGATCCGAAGTAGGTGTGATCGTCTTCCTGGAAGAAGTTTGCGGTACCGACTTGGCCGCAGGTTCCAATCAAGCCGTGGGTCTGACCGATGTTCAGCATACCCGGATGATTCAACACGAGGCCCGCGTAGAGGATCGGCAGCTTACGTCCGCCACCGTGCCCGCCGCGCGCTTTGAACTCCTGGCCAATCAAGAGCATGTGATAGAGATCGATGCCGTACTGCGTGATGCCGTAGACGGTTTCGGCCTTTTCCGAGTCCGGATAGTCACGCAATGTCTTCATCACCGCCTTGGTGATCGCGATCGAAAGGTCGGCACCGTAGTCGGCCGGTTCGTTATTCGGTCGTCGCATATTATTGCGTGGGTGAATGAAGCGGCTCTTTGCGCCCTTCATATGATCGATCCAAGGGCCACCGAATACACGCCGCACTTCTTCCCAGCTGGGCTCTTTCGCGTACTGGAACGTCAGATCAGGGAGCACGTCGAAGTCGACCTGCGATGCCCGAAGAATCGGCTTGCTGGTTCCCACGTAGGGGGGGCGGAATGCATCAGATGGAGGTGCCTCATCCAAGACCGACACGATCGCCATGTCCTCGCAGCAGCCCTTGTGATGGTCTGCGATGCAACTGCCACCCGGATTGAAGCTGCGGCATTTCACGATCGAATCGCCACCGCTTGCGGTGTACGGGAGGGAAGGCTGTCGATCCCGTCCGAAATCACCGATCTTGCGATCGTCGTACGGCTGCTTGCAGTTACCGGATCCGATGATGCAGGGGTTCACATCCCAGCCATGGTTTGTCGAGGTCGAACTGGGGCTCATGTTGTTGAGACGAACGCCATTGCCGCCATCGATGACCCACCAATCCCCGGTGACAAATTGTCCACAGGTATGTGAGCCCTCAAAATTGAATGTAATGTTGTTGGTCGTAATGGCGCTGCATTGGCCCGCCAAGGCGGATGGTGCGCCCGCCATCACGAGTATGCTGATTAGAATCACTCTCCACGCCACGATAGTCTCCTTTGTCCGCTGACCACACGTTTCGTCCCCAAGGACACACAAATCCGTGATTCGCGTCACTCCGACGTGAATCTACTTGATTCGATTCGACCAGCCGTTTCAGGCGTGCGCAGTCCGGAGCCCAAGTTCGTGGATTTTGAACGCTTCGTCGAGTCGGCGGAATTCACCTCGCCCAGGTGAGAAAATCCTGTAGATTCCCCGCCCAACCCCCCGGACGGGTTAGATTTCGGGTCATCCTGGCCGATATTCGAAGCAGGGCTGGGGTCTGGATCATGGGCGACTACGACGTATCCATCATTATCGTGAGTTACAACACGCGTGAGCTAACGCTTGCGTGTCTGCGATCGGTGTACGCACAAACTGAAAAACTGCGTTTTGAAATCATCCTGGTGGACAACGCCTCCACGGATGGCTCCGCGGATGCGATCGCGAACGAGCTATCGGACGTACGTTTGATTCGTTCAGAAAAGAACCTGGGTTTTGCAGGTGGTTGCAACTTGGGTGCAGCGGCAGCGCGAGGCCAATACGTCCTGCTCCTCAACCCCGATACGCGCGTGCTCAATAGCGCGATCGAAAAGCTGGTGAGCTTTGCGCAGCAGCATCCCCAAGCCGGTATCTACGGCGGTCGAACCCTTAACGAGGATGGGACGCTCAACCCGATGTCGTGTTGGGCACGTCCGACCCCCTGGAGTTTCTTCTGTCGCGGTGTGGGTTTGACGAACGTTTTTCCCAATACGCGCATCTTCGATCCCGAAACCTACGGATCCTGGCGTCGCGATAGCGTGCGCGAGGTCGACATCATTACGGGTTGCTTGCTCTTGATTGAACGCGAAATCTGGAATCGGCTTGAAGGCTTTGATCCCGGTTTTTTCATGTACAGCGAAGAAGCCGATCTTTGTTTGCGTGCAGGTGAGCTGGGTTATCGACCTATGTTGAGTCCAGAGGTTGAGATTGTGCACCATGGTGGCGCGTCGCCGTGCCCCGCACCGGATCGTCTGATTCAAAAGCTTTCGTCGAAGCGGCGCCTGATCTCGAAGCATTGGCCCAAGCGTTGGCAGAGGTTTGCGGGGTGGATGCAGGCCCTTTGGATCTGGCGTCGCCGTATGGCCTGGGGACTCCTCTCGCTTGTGGGTTATCGCGATGCTGCCGCGCGTGCACAAGCGTACGGCGAAGTTTGGCAGCGGCATTCTGAATGGGCGGTGAACGGGTGAGCGAAGTAGGGCCAGTTTTTGTTGTAGGGGCGTCGCGCTCAGGTACGGCGTTGATGCAGGCCATGCTGAATCGTCATCCCGAAATCTACGTGCTGGGTGAGACGCATTACTTCGATGATCTGCGCGTACGGTCTGCGTCTCGGGAACGGGTCCCGCTTGTGGGGGACGCCCAGAAGCTTTGTGAAGATTATTTTTTGGCGCTCCAGCACCGACCCTATGGCCACGGTGGAGATCCTGAGAAAAGTCGCTTGTCCCGCGAGGACTTAGCCCGACTTGCAAAAGAAGAGGGCAATACCCCGGATGGCTATTTCGAAGCCTATGGCCGAGCCGTTTCAGCAATGCATGGGAAGGCGCGTTGGGGTGAGAAGACGCCGCGCCATGTTTACCGCATCAATGAGATTCTCGAATGCTTTCCCGGTGCGAAAGTGATTTGTATGGTGCGCGATCCGCGTGCGGTGGTGGCGTCGTATCGTGACTGGCGAAACCAAGGTGGCTTCGATTTTGAGGCCGACCCTGGCCATTTGGAGACGTTGAAGGTCGAAGCCAAACGCGCGAAGAGCTCGTACCATGTGATTCTGCAAACCTGGCTTTGGCGTGGCACGGTGCAAGCGTCGTTGGCCGCGCGGGCGCGCTGGGGTGCAGATCACGTTTCTGTTCAGCGCTACGAGAACTTTGTCCTAGACCCTGAACCTATTACGCGAGAGTTAGCTGCGTGGTTGAACCTGGATTTTGATCCCGCCATGTTGGAAGTCCCTGTCACCAATAGTTCGTTTTCAAGTTTCGAAGCCAAAGGGGGCATGCAGCAAGCGGCGATCGATCGTTGGCGCGAAAAACTTTCAGCTGGCGAGATCGCTACAGTGCAGTCGTGCAGTGGCACCGCGTTGCAGGGCGCGGGCTATGAAGCGGCCGCAGTGCAAGCTTCACTCGCTGCGCGTGCCTGGCCCTGGCTCACACTGCCGTTTGCGGGTTTGCGGGCGGTGATGGCGAACCGGGAACGCATCGGAAATATTCCCGCCTATATTTGGAAACGCATTCGACTCGCCTCTGGCTCGGTGCCGAAGTTGCACGATGGAAACGAAGCCTAAGAAAATCCTCGCGATCGCATCCGGTGGCGGCCACTGGGTACAGCTTCGTCGACTCATGCCTGCATTCGAGGGGCATGACGTGGTCTTTGCCACCGTGAATCCCGCGTATCGAAGCGATGTTGCCGACTATAAGTTCTACACCGTGACCGATGCCACGCGCTGGGATCGCCTGAAGTTGGTTCGCTTGGTCCTCGAGCTGGTTTGGCTACTGCTTCGACAGCGTCCCGACGTGGTGATTTCGACCGGTGCAGCACCCGGCTACATCGCGCTTCGACTCGCTAAGTGGATGCGGATTCGAACCGTTTGGATCGATAGCATTGCCAACGTCGAACGTCTTTCACTTTCGGGTGAATGGGCCGGTGGTTTTGCGGATCTCTGGCTCACACAATGGGCTCATCTGGGTCAGCCTGACGGTCCCGCCTACCGGGGCTCGGTTCTATGATCTTCGTGACCGTGGGCGCGCAGATGCCGTTCGATCGTTTGATCCGCGCCGTTGACGCTTGGACCGGGGAGCGCGGGCGTCAGGACGTCTTCGCGCAGATCGGACCCACCGACTATCGTCCAGAGCATATGGAATGGACGAAGTTCCTGAATCCGCCCGAGTTCAACGCGTGCTTCCGAGATTGCACCGCCGTCGTTGCACACGCGGGAATGGGCACGCTGATCACCGCACTCGAACTCGGTAAACCGATTCTGGTCATGCCGCGCCGGGCGGATTTGCACGAGACGCGAAACGATCACCAACTGCCGACCGCGAAACATTTCGGCGAGCGCTCCAATGTGGATGTCGCTTATGCGGAGCCCGAGCTGTCGGCGTGTTTGGATCGCGTGGAATCCCTAACCGTGGATGGTCGCGTTGGACCGACCGCGTCCCCTGAGCTCGTCGCCGCCGTGCGCAGTTTCATCGAAGGCTGAGATGGAAGAGTTTGCCGGCCGAACTGCACTTCACCCGTTAGGACTCGCGGCGATCATTGTCCTGGGCATCGCGGTACTCGTGCTGCCGCGCCGCTATGCGGTTTTGCCGTTTCTCATCATGGCCTGCTTCATCTCGCCCGCGCAACGCATCGTAATCGGGGGTGCGGATTTCAACATGCTCCGCATCATGGTCGTCTTTGGCGCGGTGCGGCTGATGTCGAAGGGCGAACTCCGTGGCTTTCGCATGACCAACGTCGATGGCTTGCTCATCGCCTGGGCCGTCTCGTCCACGTTCTTCTACGTCCTGCGCGAGGGTACGACCGCGGCCATGATCAATCGTTTCGGCGCAGCCTTCGACGCGCTCGGAATGTACTTTGTATTTCGGGGTGTGATTCGAACCTGGGCCGATGCCGATCGCGTGATTCAGGGATTCATCATTGTGAGTGTGCCCGTGGCGTTGCTCTTCTTGGTCGAACACGCGACCGCCCGAAATCTCTTTTCGATTTTCGGTGGCGTGCCGCAGATCACTGCGATTCGGGAGGGTCGTTTGCGCTGCCAAGGCGCGTTCCCGCATCCCATCATGGCGGGGGTTTTCTGGGCGACCTTGATGCCGCTCATCACCGCGCGCTATTGGCGCAGCCGCAATACGCGTCAGACTGCGCTCGTCGGCATGGGATCGGCGATTGTCATCGTCTACGCCGTCGCCTCCAGTACTCCGATTATCGGGGTCGCGGTGGGGATCGTTGGTGGTTGTATGTTCATGATCCGTCAGCTTGTGCCAATGATCGTGGCGGCGATCCCGGTCGTGCTGCTGATGCTGCACATCGTCATGGATAAACCGGTCTGGCATTTGCTCGCGCGGGTGAACGTGGTGGGTGGGTCCACGGGCTGGCATCGTTATAAAATCATCGATGAGTCCGTGAATCATTTTGGCGAGTGGTGGCTCATGGGGACGAACAGCACCCGGCATTGGGCGCGCAATATGGCGGATGTCACCAACCAGTTCGTTCTCGAAGGCGTGCGTGGCGGCGTTTTTTCGCTGATGTTTTTCAATCTGATGATCGGTGCCGCGTTCTACGAAGTTTGGGTACTCGTCAGGAATGTCCGCGGAGATCCGGCGCGAAGTGCGTATGCCTGGGCGTTCGGCGTCGCGTTGCTCGCGCATTGTGCGAGCTTTCTCGCCGTATCCTATTTCGGTCAAATCAAGATGATCTGGTATTTACTGCTCGCCATGATCGCCAGCATGGGCGTCCACGAGAAAGGGCGAATTCAAAAGCAACGCCAGATCCGGCGTGCACAATACCAAGCGCAGATCGCAGAGGCGGAGGCGAGCCATGAACCCAGCCCCGCCTAACTCCGCGATGCAATCCGTTTCTGCATCGATTCTGGTGCTGAACCACAATCGTCGTGAGATCCTCGCCCGGGTGCTTCGCGCGGCCTGTGCGCAGAATCTGCCGGGCCTGGAATGGATTGTGGTCGATAACGGATCCACCGATGGTTCTGCGGAGATGGTGCGAGAGGGTTTCCCCGATGTGCGCGTCGTGGCGCTGGACCAGAACGCCGGGATTCGCGGGCGCAACATCGGATTTCAAGAGGCGCGGGGGCGGGTGGTGCTGAGCCTCGATAACGATATCGAGCTGCTCGACCCAGACTTGATGCAGCGAGTCCTGCGTCGCTTCGATGCGGATCCGCAGTTGGGCGCGGCCACGCTGAAGATCTGCGAAGAGTCGACGGGAGATGATTTTGCGCCCCCGCATTGGTGGCATCCGAAGTCGCGTGAGCAGTACCAGGACGATGAGTTCGATACCGATAACTTCAACGAGGCGGCGGTCGCATTCCGCGCCTCGGCGATCCGTGAGGCCGGCTATTACTACGAACCTCTCTTCTGGGGAGGCGAGGAATGGGACCTCAGTTTGGGGTTAATGGATGCGGGCTACGCGATCCGATATGTGCCCGAGCCGGTGTTACATCTTGCCCCACGCGGTAATCTCAATACCCAGGCCAACGCGCGTCATGCGCTCTTGGTGCGCAATCGTTTCTGGATCGCCTTCCGCCGGCTACCCGTTCTGCCAGCGCTTGGGTACGTTTTGCCTCGTCTTGCCTTGTGGACCGTACGGTCCCTTCGTTATGGGTATTTCCGAGAGTTCGCCCGAGGACTCTGGGACTTTGCCCGACGCTTGCCGGAAACCTGGCGGTCACGCCGCCTGGTCTCGCGGGATACGCGACTTCGGATTCGTGCACTGCGCACCGAGGGTTAGCCGTCTAAGTTGCCGGTCCCGGTGGTTCCTGAGGGTAGTTTTCTTCTCAACAGGAGTTACGCCAGGGTGATGAAAACGGTGGTTGACTGGCCTACCGGCAGAAAACATGCAAATTAGAACAGAGTTATTGGGTACGATGGGTGGCACGGATCTTGAAGTTCCTCCAGTCGAATCCAACCGCCTTGCTGCATAGAGACACGCAGATTGGGTGGGAGGCTCTAAAGGAGATACGGCCATTCGTAATCAAGCAGACATCTTCGATGCGGACGGGGGACAAGACGAGAATCCCCTCAACATGGGACGCATTCTCGAGATGCTTCGCCGCCGGCGATGGCTCATCGTGTCCCTTCTCTTTATCGGACTCATTCCGGCGCTAACGATGCCGTTCGTTTTGCCGCCTCTCTTTCAGGCGACTTCGACCGTGGAAATGCAGAAGACACCGGACGTGATGAAGATCGGTGCTGATTTCATGCCTGAACAGACGGGCGATTCGCGTAAACCGCTGAAGTCCATCATGGCGATTGTGCTTTCCGACCGCGTCCTGGGTCGTGTTGCCGATCAGATGCCAGAAGAAGGTGATGCACCAAAGGGGATTCGGCGCAAAGTTCTTGAAGGTTTGGGTGTGGCGCAAGCCAAAACCACGCCTTCACCCGCATTACTCCGCCAGGCACGCATTGAAATGATTCGTGGTTCGTTACGCCTAACAGATACGGGTGGCGGCCGCGTGCTCGAAATTTCCGCGGTCAGTGGCGAGCGGTCAACCGCCGCCTTCATGGCGAACGCGGTGGCCGATGCTTACGTGTCGTACGAAATGGATCGTCGCCATAACGCATCGCGTGCGGCGATTAGCTGGTTGAGCCAGAAGGCCTCCGAACTTCGCGATCAGATTCGCCGCCAAGAAGAGGCGATGGCGCGACTGCGTCCTAAGGTGAGCCAGGTGTCGAGCTCCGCGCCCGCGGCGAGTTCAGGCATCAAGCGACAGCTCTCCGACAAATTGAGTCAGGCACGCTTAGCGCTTTTGGAAACCGAGCATCGCATGGCGCAGCTCGAGCCAGGCGTAAAGGCGATGCGTGGATCTCGCGCGACGCAGGACGTGACCGAACTGCGTGATCGCTACAACAGTGTCAATCAAGCGCTTGCCACCGCGCGTTTGCAGTACACCGAGACGCATCCCGAAGTATTGCGCCTCGAAGAGATCGTCGCTGATTTGCGACGGCAACTTGGACCTGCACGGCGGCGTTCGGATGATCCGATGGCCATGGATCACCTACGTGAATTTCAGGTGCTTGAATCTCAGAAGGCCCGACTCGAAGCACAGATTTCTGCACTCGATGAGAGTTTGAACCAGGTGGCCGATCTGGGGACCGAACACGCGGAAGCGCTTGCTGAATTCGAGCGCCTCGAGCGTGCGGCTGGCATCGACCGCCAGATGTTGGAAGTGCTGATGCAGCGCACCAATGAAACGCTCCTGCGTTCGGCGAACGATGCGCCGACGGCAACGATTCTCGATACCGCGGTGCTTCCGATGGTGCCGTTTTCGCCCGATCGACCCAAGGTACTCTTGGTCGGCCTTGCACTTGCGTTCGCGGTTGCGTTCGGCGCGGGTATCGCGCGTGAGATGTTCGATTCACGGATTTACAACGCCACAGACGCGGCTCTCGCGCTGGGCGTTCCATTTCTAGGCTCGATCCCGTCCGTAAGCGATGGATCGCAGGCAGAACGACAGTCCGCGTTGACGCACTCCACAGTCGTGGGAGAGGCGTACCGGAACCTGCGTACCTCCCTGCTGTTCTCGAGTGGTACCAATAAGATTCGTTCATTGATGGTCACGAGCGCGGTTGCGGGTGAGGGGAAGACTACGGTCATTACCAACCTCGCGCAGAGTTTCGCAATGGCTGGACGCAAAGTCGTGTTGATCGATGCAGATATGCGCCGACCGCGTCTCGATCGCGTGCTCGCGCTCGAACGTTCGCCGGGATTGAGTGAAGTTCTTCAGGGTGAAGCCGAGTTGGCGGATGTGGTCCGTCGCCCGGTGGGCTTTGAAGTCGACGTGATCCCCGCTGGTGAGATTCCGGGCAATCCCTCGGAGCTTCTGGGTGGTGAGCGTTTCGACGAACTCCTCGCGCAACTCACCAAGGAATACGACACCGTTTTGGTCGATGCGCCGGTCATGCTCGCGGTTGCCGACTCCATGCTGCTTGCAGCTCGCGTCGAGGGTGTGTTGATGCTCCACAAGCCAGGCTCGGTGGATAAGCGCGCATTCGCGAAGATCTCAGAGGATCTCAAGCGGGTCGATGCCAACACGCTCGGTTTGGTGTTCAACCAGGTGGAGGTTTCAGACCCCTATCAGTATCCAAGTTACTTGCAGTCACCGTACGTCGAAGAGACCGTGCGCTGGAAGTGGTGGTCGCGTCGCAAGGCAAGCGCCGCCGGTTCCAAGCGTTAGCGGGAACGGGGTTCAACGTGGGTTGGATGACACGAATGCTTCAGCAAGTGCGAAGCACCGACGCGGGTTCCGCAATCATTTTCGGAACCGGAGCCAGGGCACGTCATCTTGCTGAAAATCTCGAAAACGATGCGGATATCCGCGTGGTTGGGTTTCTCGATGACGAGCCGCGTGACGAAGATCTCAGGATCGTCGGCGAGCGTTATTTAGGCCCGATCGAAAGGCTCGCTGATCTGGCCGCTGCAGAACCGATCGGCCACGTGTTTTTTGGTCTCCCGCGGCGTTTTCTCGCGAGTGAGTCCGTTGCAAACGCCAGCGCTCTCTGTGAGATGCTTGGAGTCGATTTGACCATTCCTGCCGATCTCTTTGATACGCGACTCGCCAAGGTGACCGACGGTGGTTTGCTCGATACGCCTTCGTTCAGTTACTCAACGCGCCATCATCACGCGGGCTGGAAACTCGGCGTCAAACGCGCGATCGATGTGCTCGGCGCGGGTGGCGCGATCTTACTGTCGCTTCCGATTTGGATTGCGATCGCGATTGCGATCAAACTCGGTTCAGAAGGTCCGGTCTTTTTCGTCCAGGAACGTTGCGGTCGCCACGGTCGCGCATTTCCGTTTTTGAAATTCCGCACCATGTACACCGATGCGGAAGAGCGACTGGCTGAAATTCGTGAGATGAACGAGCAGTCCGGTCCGGTGTTTAAAATGAAGGACGATCCGCGCATTACGCGAGTGGGTCGGTTCCTGCGCAAGCTTTCACTCGATGAAGTACCGCAGCTGCTCAACGTGCTCGCGGGGCAGATGAGTTTAGTCGGTCCGCGGCCGCCGCTTCCCGCCGAAGTGAAGTCATACGAAATCGACCACCGCGGCCGACTCGCCATGCGACCCGGATTGACATGCCTCTGGCAGGTCTCGGGTCGCAACCACATTCCCTTCGAAGATTGGGTCAAGCTCGATCTCGAATACGTCGAGCGTTGGTCGCTGCGTCTGGATTTTGAAATTTTGCTCGCCACTGTTCCCGCCGTGCTCTCCGGTCGGGGCGCTTCCTAGGAATTGCTGATGACACGCAAACAAAAGCGCCACTTCAAATGGGCCACGTTGGTAATATTCCTCGCTGCCGTGCCGTTGATCGCGAAGTACACCCTCGGTGTGAATGATGCCGTCACCATCGGTCAAAACTTCCTCGAAACGCATCGCATCGTGCAGAACATGCTGGGCACGCCAGTGCGCGCCGACTCTGAACTCGTCCCCGTGAATCCTTTCGATTGGACGCGCCTCGATAACAAGGCGCGCATTCACTATCACCTCGCGGGCGCCAGCTTCGATGGCGAAGCCATCGTCGAGCTCGAGCGCAAAAACCGTCTCTCCACCTGGGAGATCACCAGCACCGACTTCGGTTACCGCAATGGTAAGAAAAAAACCCTCCCCAACGTCGCCACCGGATCCTAATCCTAAGTCGTATTGCTCTTGTCGAGTTACGCAGCCCGCTCCTGACCTGCGTCTTTTTTGCTTCCTTCGCAATTCGACCCGTTGGATATCTCCGCTCCTGGCCTCGCTGCGCGCGTTCCAGTGGAACGCTTGCGCAGATTTCTAGCGTCAGATCGCCTGCGGAATCTAGTGCTCAGCGAGTTCGGCGCTTCGCGCACGGACCGTCTGCAGCGCGGGCTACGTGTGGGTAGGAACTCGATCACCCACGCGCGAAGCAGGTCCGGAGCGAAGTGCCAAACTCGACACGGGCAACTCTATTAAGCGGAGGACCCATGTCGAACGCGAAAGAACTAAATCAGGAGAGGGCTGCGTAACGCTATCGATTCCAGCTCCGCCGCATTTCCATGAAGGTGAATGACGCGGTCCAAGCGATCAGCACCAATCCCGTGACGCTTTCAACGATGGAGAGAATGCGGGAGGGGCCGATGGGTACGATGTCGCCGAAGCCGACGGTGCTGTAGACGGTTCCTGAGAAGTAGACCAAGTCGAGCCAGCTAGGATCGGGGATCGAGAGGCTGCCTGCACCGATCTTGAGCAGCAGCGCCCAACCGAACGCAAAGACGATCACTTCGATCAGGTGCGCGATGACGATCAGGGTGACGGCGATGCCTACACGCAGTCGGTGGACCCACGCGAGCCGCCCGGTGATGAATGTCGTTAGTTCGAGCGCTTCGTAGTGAATCCCGATCGCGAGCAGGGCCCATACCAGGGATATGCCAGTGTTGACCATGTCCCGATCATTGCGAACTTAGGTCGAGCAGGCCATATCTACGCCAGCCCTTCTTGAGCAACCACGTATGTGCGGTCGCCACGGGTCGGGAATCCTGACTAGGCTGCCGATTTTTCCAACCGTCAAACCATCGCGCTGACGACGCAGGGTCTACCCCCGTCAATACTTTCCGTGCGTGCTTTTGCGCGTTGAGCAGCACGTAGCGCAACGCATTCCGCACCTCACGCGGTGTTTTAAGCGGTCGCATATGATAGCGATCGATCAGAACCGGACCGCGTCGTTCAAAGACGCGGTTTACCGCCCGCGCAAAGCGCGCACCTACTGATTTCATTCCCCGACCCAGCGCCGCGGCATTCTTCGCTTCTACCAGCATGTGTACGTGATTGCTCTGCACCGAGTAGTGGCATAGGCGAAAGTCCCCGCGCTCAGATGCATCTCCGAAAGTACGCTCCAATTCCTTTATACATTTCTGGATCCGCAGCGACGGCACGTCGCCGCAGACTTTCAGCGTGACATGACTGGGATGATTTCGTCCGAAGCGTTCACGCGGCGCATGACGAATCCGTGGCATTGGCCCCGGTTTTCGGCCTGCACCAGGACGCCAACCTCCCCAGCCCGTCGTAGTTTTGAAGCTTGTCTGTCTCATTAATATGTAGAATACGGCGATGTTTTTGAAATTGCAAAGACAAACTGTTCTAGGAGGTATCGTTCGATCCCACGCGAACCCTCGTGGCCAATTGTAAAGTCGAACGAGCATGCACGGCGCGAGTTATGCAGCCCGCTCCTGACCTGCGTCTTTTTTGCTTCCTTCGCAATTCGACCCGTTGGATATCTCCGCTCCTGGCCTCGCTGCGCGCGTTCCAGTGGAACGCTTGCGCAGATTTATAGCGTCAGATCGCCTGTAGGGTCTAGCGCTAAGCGAGTTACGCGGTCCGCGCACGGACCGTCTGCAGCGCGGGTTACATGTTGCTAGAAACTCAATCACCCACGCGCGAAGCAGGTCCGGAGCGAAGTGCCGAACTCGACACGGGCAACTCTTAACTCGACGTGGCGTTTTCGAGGATCGCGCGAACCTGTGGGGCGACTTCGCGGGCGAAGCTGAAGAGTGAAGTCTCGTCGTCGGAATCAACCGACGCCGGAATCGAGAGTCGTACGAACGCGTACTGTGGCGTGCCGCGTAAGCCATCGTAGACGCGCAGCAGTTGTTCGATCGATGCGCGGACGGGCCAACGTCCCACGGGCTGGAACCAATACAGCACGCGCTCTTCGAGTCCATTGAGTTGTACCCTGAGCAATCGCGCGCGCATGCTCTCGCCATCGCTCATTTCTACGTTCAGGTCTCGTGATTCGCTGATGTCCCAGCCTTGTGCGGGGTAGCAGACCGCGGGGTCGTGCGCGGCGGTCGATGCGAACCCGCGATAAAAAGCGGCGTAGAGCCAGAGGCTCGCGGTATTTGAATCCTGATACAGACGCATCATGTAGCGATCGGGTTCAATCTGCGCGAGCACATCCGGTGTGAGGGGTTCGTCCTTGGCGAATTGATACTCGCCAATACTCGGCGCGATGGTTTCGATTTCAAATCTCATCTCATGCGGATGAAAGACCAGCGTCCAGTAGAAGAGCACGCCGAATGGAATGGCGAGCGCGATCGCGGTCATGATGAGTCGGATGCGCGCGCTCATTTCAACACCTTGGCCACACCGATCAGCGCCATCGTGCCCACGATGTAGGTCGCCAGACCAAAACTCTCGTGCAAAATCCCCTGGGCGAATTCAATCCCCTGGCTCGAAACCACGGTCACGGTGACGACGACACGGATGATGTTGGCGCCTACCGCAAGCGGAATCACACTCGCAATAATCGCCGCACGCCGCCAAATACCGTGACTCAGAAAATAAGCGACGACGACTGCCAGCGGGAGCAGCGTGACGATCGACGTTAAGCCACTACACGCATCGGCGACGAATAATGTATGGCCCGGAACCTCGAGCTGGTTGCCACTCGCGTGCACGGAAACGCCCGCGCCTTGAAGGATCAACACGCTTATCTTCGTCACTGCAAGTTTTAGATCGAAAAGCACACGGTTGATCACGAAGCCGGGCGGGGGAACCATCATGATGAGAAACCCGAGCGGTAGCAGCATAGGTTTCAGTAAGTCGCGTCCACCGATGGCATAGACCACGCCGGCCAACATGAATGGAATCCCCACACCGGCGGCGAAAACCACATCGCCGAAAATGGCGAGCATTTCGACCAGGCCACCGAAGAAGACCCAGATAAATCCGAACGCACCGGGCGTGCCTTCGCGGAAGGCTTTGGAGATGGCGTCCTTTTCGTTGTACATCAAGAATGCTGCGACCAACGGAATCAGGTAACCATGTCCCAGGTACTCCGACCGCTCCCAGATTTTTGACATCAGACGCAGTGCGGGCACGGAAAGTGCCGCAGCGAGTGCCACGCAGAGCCAACGCAGTGCGAGCTCAGCTGTCGCGCGGCCCGCGGTCGTCTCGGTGTGGGTCATGCCACGATCCTGATGGGCACGCGACAAGCTCGATCCAGCCGATATACTCCCTGGCGCCGTTTGTCGGTCTGTCCGTGGGAGGTCAAAACCATGATCCATCGCTCATTCATTATCGTCCTAGCTCTCTTTACTGCCTTCGGCTGCACCGCGCCGAAGCTTATTCCTGGGGCGCCACCACAGGAGATGGAATATCGCGTTCAGGCACCCGACATGCTCACGATTTCGGTGAGCCCGGCCCCGGAGATCCAGCGCGAAGTCACGGTGCGTCCCGATGGACGTATTTCCTTTGATTTGATTGGCGACGTCGACGTAGCTGGCCACACGGTTGAAGAGATTCGTAAAGTGATCACGAAACGCGTCAAAAAATACATCGTGCACCCGAATGTCGTCGTGCTGCTCGCGGTGTCGGCCAGTCGGATGTACTACGTCTTTGGTGAGGTCTCGAGTCCTGGCTCCTATCCATTGGTGGGTGCGGTGACGGCGGCGCAAGCGCTCGCAGCTGCCGGTGGACCGAATCGACTCGCAGCACTCGGTCGTGGTCGGCTCACGCGTCCGACGACAGAGGGTAATGAGGCGTACCACGTAAACTTCGACTCGATCATCAATAACGGTAACGGCACCACGAACTTCATCTTGCAGCCCGGTGATGTGATTTACGTGCCGCCGTCGGTTTCTGGTTCGATTGGTTACGGGCTTGGAAATATTTTCTTCCCCATCCAGCAGATCTTCGGCTTGGGCGGCGGTGCAGCGCGCGTTATTGCGGGCGGCGCTTAATTCGGGTATTCGCGACGGGTCCTGGTGCGGGTTCGGGATAGTCGACGGTGTAGTGTAGGCCGCGACTCTCTTCTCGGAGCTGCGCGCTTGCGACGATCAGTCCCGCGACGGTTGCGAGATTACGCAGCTCGACCAAGTCGGGCGTGAGCATGAAGTCCCAGTAGTAGGCGCGAATCTCATCCTGAAGCAGTTGCACGCGACGTGATGCACGCGCGAGTCGCTTATCACTGCGCACGATGCCCACGTAATTCCACATGAAGCGTCGGATCTCGTCCCAGTTTGAGTTGACCAAGACGCTCTCCGTCGGATCCGTCGCTTGGCCGGTATCCCAATCGGGGATCGATGGCGGGATTTCGATTCCATCTCGCATGCGCTGGATCGCTTCGTCGGCGGCCGCTTGTGCAAACACCACGCCTTCGAGTAGCGAATTCGACGCTAGACGATTCGCGCCGTGAAGTCCGGTAAAACTCACTTCGCCTGCAGCAAAAAGGTTTGGAATATCGGTCTCGCCGTTCAAGTCGGTTTCGACGCCACCACAGCAATAATGCGCCGCGGGTACCACAGGAATCATTTGCTTCATCATGTCGATGCCGTATTCCAGGCAGCGTGCATGAATGTTCGGAAAGCGTTCCGCGATAAAACCCGGGTCCATCGACGAGCAATCCAAGTACACGCAGTCATCGCCCGAGCGTTTGAGCTCGTGATCGATCGAACGCGCCACAATGTCGCGCGGCGCCAAATCCGCGCGTTCATCGTGCTGCTGCATGAACGCTTCGCCCGCCGCGTTTCGAAGCACCGCGCCTTCGCCCCGAACCGCTTCGCTGATCAGGAACGAGCGCGCTTCCGGATGGTAGAGGCAAGTGGGGTGAAACTGGATGAACTCCATATTCGCAATGGTCGCACCGGCGCGATACGCCATCGCAATGCCATCGCCCGATGCGATATCGGGGTTGCTCGTATACAGGTAAACCTTGCCGCAGCCGCCGGTCGCCATGAAGACCAAGGTGGCTTCGACCACGCCAACCTCGAGCGTTTCAGCGTCGAGCACGTAGGCGCCAGCGATGCGATTGGGTCCTGATGAGTTCAGCTTATCGCTGGTGACAAGGTCAACGGCCAGATGATTCGAAAGAATCGTGATCTGTGGATGCTCCCTGCACGCGTCGAGCAGGGCGCGTTCGATCTCTTGTCCGGTGAAGTCCGCGGCATGCAGTACACGCCGCTGCGTATGCCCACCTTCACGACCGAGATCGTAGCCGGAGCCGTCCTTTGACGGGTCGAAGCGCACGCCGAGGTCGATTAGGCTCTGGACTGCATCGTGTCCACGCTCCACCACGAAGCGCACCACTTTCGGGTCACAGAGCCCAGCGCCCGCATCCAAGGTATCGTCCACGTGGTCGCCGACCGAGTCGTCCTCGGAAAACACCGCGGCGATTCCACCCTGCGCCCAATTGGTCGCGGAGTCCGAGGAACCCTTCTTGGTCAGGATCAATACCGAGCCGTGGGCGGCCGCGCGGAGCGCGAAACTAAGCCCCGCGATGCCACTGCCCAAAACGAGATAGTCGGCTTGCAGACGCATGCGCCGAGAAGTCTATCTCCGCCACTCGGGCCCGCCTAGTCAAACCCATCGCTGCAGTGCAGGAATAGCACCTAAGTGACTGTTTTAAAATAGGTATTATCATTTCATCTGTGGCTAAAGAGCAGACCCTATTCGCGCCGATACGGCCTATGTATGTCGGGTTGTCGCCGGTTCGTGTGTTTTGGCGTCATGCTGGGCGTGTGCTGGGTCAGTGTGATGCTACCGGTGTGCGCGGAGGCCCAGGTGTACGCGTACGTGGATGACCACGGCAGCACACATTTCTCAGACCAGCCGCGTCACAAGGGCTACAAGAAGCACCAGCCCAAACGCCGTCCGGGAACTCGGTCGAAGTACGCGCGGAGCAGCGAGAATCCCGCCGCTTGGGATGGTTTGATCGAGCGGAAGGGGCTCGCATACGGGGTTTCCCCAGCGTTGGTCAAAGCGGTCATTCGTGCGGAATCCAACTTCAACCGCTACGCGGTCTCACGCGTGGGCGCGCAGGGGTTGATGCAGCTGATGCCCGGAACCGCGGCCCAGCTGGGCGTGAAGGATCCCTTCAGCCCAGCGGAGAATATTGACGGTGGGACGAGGTATTTGAGCTATTTGATGAAGCGATTCCCGAAAGATCCGAGTTTGGCGCTCGCCGCCTATAACGCTGGCGAGAATGCCGTGCTACGTTTTGCCGGCGTCCCCCCGTATCCGGAGACTCGCCAGTACGTAAAGCGCGTGCTCCGGTTTTATCGGACATACGATGCAGATTTCCGCTGAACGCACGACCCCTATGCCACGTCGGTACCGCCGCGAACGATTTTGGAACACGCCGAATGCGATCACCATGGGTCGTATCGCGGCTTGCCCATTCCTATTGCTGCTGCCGTTCTATGCGGGTCCGAGCGGCAGCCTCATCATGGGGATCGCGTTCCTTGCGGTGTCTTTGACTGACTTACTCGACGGCTACCTCGCCCGCCGCGACGGCTTGGTCACCAGCCTGGGCAAGCTCCTGGATCCTCTCGCCGACAAGATTCTGATGATGACGGCAATGGTGGTCTTGGTGGCGATGGGTCGGATTCCGTTCTGGGGTGTGTCTCTGGTACTGCTGATTCTCGCGCGTGAGATGGCGGTCACCGGTCTGCGCGCGATGGCGTCTTCGGAAGGCGTGGTGCTGCAGGCGTCGCCTCTCGGTAAGTGGAAGACCGGTTTTCAAATTGCGGCACTGAGCTGTCTGCTCGTGCACTACAGCTTCTTGTACTTGCCGATGCATCCCATTGGCATGTTTCTACTTGTCATCGCAACCGCGCTGACGCTCTGGTCTGGGTACGATTACTTTGCGGCATATTTGGGTGGACGCGAATTGGGCGACGATGGAAATGCGGAATCTGAAGGGAAACGGGATTGAGTCAGCTGCAAGCACTTGAGCAGAAAATTCAAAATCGAGAGGCGACACTTGCAGTCGTCGGTCTCGGCTACGTGGGTTTGCCGCTTGCGCTTGGACTCGCGCGCGCGGGCTTTCATGTGACGGGCATTGATGTCGACGAGACCAAGATCGCACAACTTCGCGGTGGTACTTCGTACATCGATGATATTCCGGATGCGCAGCTTCAAGAACAGCTCAAAGCTGGCAAGTTCACCGCGACCACAGATTACGCTGAGGCATGTCGTGCGGATTGCATCAATATCTGCGTACCGACGCCGTTGCGCAAGACCAAAGACCCGGACGTGTCCTACATCGTGGCTGCGGTCGAGCAAGTAAGAGAGCACCTGCGCGAGGGGCAGCTCATTATCTTGGGTAGCACTACGTATCCGGGTACCACACACGAGCTCTACCTTCCGATCTTGGAGAGTTCTGGCAAGCGTGTGGGTGTCGACTTTTCGCTGGCATTTGCGCCGGAGCGCATCGACCCCGCGAATAAGAACTTCAAACTACATGAAGTACCAAAGGTCGTCGGCGGCGAGACCGAACTCTGTACACGCCTCGCGGCCGCGATGTATCAGCCGATCTTCGATGAAGTCGTGCAGGTTTCGAGTTCACAATCTGCTGAAATGGTGAAGTTGCTCGAGAACACCTTTCGGATGATTAACATCGGCCTGGTGAATGAAATCGCCATGATCTGTGACCGGCTCGACCTCGACGTCTGGGAAATCATCGACGCTGCCGCAACCAAGCCGTACGGATTCATGAAGTTTACCCCGGGCCCGGGTCTTGGTGGACACTGCATTCCCGTCGATCCCAACTACCTGGCGTGGAAACTGCGCAGCTTGAACTTCAACGCGCGATTTATCGAGCTCGCGAGTGATGTCAATGCCAGCATGCCCGAATGGGTGGTGGATCGCTGTGTGCGCTTACTTAACCGCGATAAGATCGCGATGAACGGTGCGAAGGTCCTCATGCTCGGCATGGCGTACAAAGCCGGTGTTTCCGACCCGCGTGAATCTCCGGCCATCGACATTTTGATCGGCATGGAAGGCTACGGCGCCGACGTGACGTATCACGACCCCTACATTCCGGAGATTGCGATCGAAGGCAATACGCATAAGTCTGTGGAGCTCGACGACAAAGCACTCACCGACGCTGATCTCGTCTTAATTACCACCGACCACAAAGAAGTCGACTATGCGCGTGTCGCCGAACTTTCGCCGCGTCTACTCGACACCCGCAACGCCACCCGCGAATTGGCGAATAAGAACATCGAGAAGCTCTAGTCTTTTACTCGCAGAAGTCGCAGGGCATGGCGATGGGGCCACTCCCCCGAATCGACGTGCGGTTGCCGAACCCGAGCTCTTGCGCGATCGGCGTCTCCCAGAATTCCAACGCTCGAAACTCCTCGTGATCCTGGAACTCTCCGGCAGGCCGGTTTCCGAGCTCCCGGTTCTCGAAAAACCCGTTGGACAAGTGTCCGAGTTCATGAGCGAGCACGACGTCAGCCGGAAGTACAGTGCCGTCGTCAGCTACCATGCCAGAGTTCGGATTCCAGACAATGGTCCCGAAGTTGACGGTAGTGAGAGCCGTGGTTGTATTGGGCGCCACAATGATGACGATGAATTCGGTTTTGAGAAGTTGCTCAAGCAGTTGAGCCCCCGTGGGCGTGCTTTGAATATTCAGGAGAGCGGCAGTTGCGTCTTTCGCGGAACCAAGACCTGCTCTATCACCGAGAATCTTAATTCCGGTTGGTGTGCCGGGACCGCGAGGCTTTGTTCGATCTACAACATTGATCTTCACCGATCCTTCCGGTCCATTGATCGTGACCGTTTGGAGGTTGAGCACGAGGTCGGCGATTGCCTGACGACCTGTAGGGTCTGTGAATAGAGTGGGGCGATTCAACGCGTAGCTATGACCGTTCAGGTGACCGGGGTCGGTTGCAATCGAAGCGAAGCTGTTTGGCCTGCGAGTCTCTTGGCTGGGTAAGCCAATCTCGAGAAGTCCTGGATCGACAGCGAGAAACTTTCCAACAAACGGATCGTAGTGTCGTGCGTTCATGTAGTGAAGGGCCGACTCAGCATCGTGTTCATGCCCGGTGTAGAGATGCTTCGGACTTGTCGCGCTGGCGGTGATCGAACTTCCATTGCCGTCGACCATGGATGAGATCTCGCCGAAAGGTCGGTGGATCACTCGCTGAACGACTTCGCCGGCGCGATTCGTAACCACCGTGTTCGAACCCAACGCGTCTGGATGGTAGAAACGGTACTCCACGGCTGAAGCCGATCCAGCCAGAACAAGCGTACCGGTGACGACTGCATTCAGGATCCAACGCTTCATCCCGTACATTTCAGGCTCCTTAGATGTCCAACTGCTTCAGGAAATCGAGCAACTCAGGCACGATACGTTCGTGAGCGTCTTCTTGTAGATAGTGGCCTGCGTCGGGAATGCGCATCACGCGTGCGTTCGGAAAACTCTTGAGCCAGAGGTCGTCGAGGATATCGGGTGTGAAGGCGATGTCTTTCATCGCCCACGCAATCATCGTCGGGCGATCCTTTAAGTTAGCGAGTCCCGCTTCCACTTCGCCAAGGTAATCGCTCACGCGTCCTTCGGGTCCCGCAGGAATCTCACGTGGGAAAACCAAGATCGATGTGCGCGATGACCAATTGGGGTGGGGTGCAAGGTAAGCGGCTTTTACGTCGTCGGTGAGACGCTCCGTATGCGTAACACCCGCGTTGAAGAGAAAGATCCGCACGAACGCGTGAAGACCCTTGACCATCACCTCGCCAATTCCCGGTGTGCGGAAGAGGTGAAGGGGAAGGGGCAGCGGTACTTTTCTTGGCGGACGGTGTGCGATCGTGTTCATGACACAGAGCGACCGAATGCGTTCGGGATGACGGCCGGCCCAATAAAAACCAATCGGTCCGCCCCAGTCCTGCGGAACCAACGTGACATCACGCAAGTCCAACGACTCAAGTAACGCTTCAAGCCGCTTCGCGTGTTTTGGAATCTGATAGAGTTCTGGCTGATCGGGTTTATCCGAACGCCCAAAACCCAAGTGGTCGGGAACGATACAGCGATACCCCGCAGCGACCAAAGGCGGAATGAAGTTTCGATACAGGTAACCCCAGGTCGGATTGCCGTGCACCATCACGATGGGTCGGCCATCGCGCGGGCCCTCGTCGACATAGTGCAACCGCCCATCGGACGTGTGGAAATACTTTGGCTCAAAAGGCCAGGTTCCACCGAAAGTCCAGTCTGTTTGATCTGGTGTTTTATCTGGCGCGCTTTGGCTCATGGGGGCTCCTTTTAAAGCCCTGCCATCATGGGCACAGATTTCTGTCACTGCAAGAGAATCTGCCGATGCTCTGCGATTGAACGCGCTGCGAACGATATTGTCTCGGAACGCTTTCCTGCGTAAGGTGGACGGGTGAAGCGATCATGGATCCCATTATTGGTGCTGATGCTGGCTTGTGCATCGACACCGTCGATTACGAACGACGTGCTCGAAACGCGGATCGGTGAAGAGCTCGAGGCCCTGCGCAGCGCGATGCCGTTGACCAGCGCGCTGCCGTCTGTTTCTGCCTACTCATCTCAGGCCCCGACGACGGGGCAGGCGTACTATGAGCGAAACGGCATCACTTTAAAGTATGTGCGCGAACGAGAACGACACCCCGAGGCATATCGACATGGTGCTCTCGAGATGGCGCGTTCCGCACTCAACCAGGCGGAAACCCCGGTTCTGATTTATCGCGAGAGCGGAGTTGAAACGCACTTTGAGCCAGCGTGGCCCGAACAAGAGCTCGAGGGCGTTGGGATCGACGCGTTGATAGGGATAGCTTATGTGGCTGACGTACAGTTTCGTGGTGCCGAGTTCGACGCATTGGTGCCGGCCCGGTCGGGCACCGCGGGGTATCTCTCGCTTTGGCACGAACCCAGCGGCCAGTTGATCGTTGAATATCGATCGGCGCGCGAAGACGCCGTCGATGGGATGGCGTTGAACGCGGCACAGCTTCGAAACGAGTTCGGTGTGGGTCCGATCGAAGGCTGGTCGACGCACGAGTTGCGCGGCCTGCGGGTTGTACTTTCGAAGCTAACACCCGAGGAACGCCGCGCGATCAGTCACGTTTCCTTTCGACGTCTCGCCAAGCCGACGGGTGCTGCGCTAGCAACGGGATGCACCGCGGGTTGTTATCGAATGGAGGCTGCGGACGCATGGATCGAGGTTTACGATGGAGCGTTCAAGTCAGACGGCCACGTTTTCATCGGCGAACTAGATGCGCCATATGCGCCGTCGGTTCATGTGATTCTCCATGAAATCGGGCACGCGATCGCCAAGCGCGAACTCGCTCGTGCCAACCGCGCCCTCACGCGTTGTCAGCAAACCTGCGGAACGCTTGTAAACCAGTTTAACGCGAAAGGCCGACGCGTGCGGCCGGACGAGGTCGAGAGTTTTCAGAGAATGTCGAAGCAGCTCGCTGAGATTCAACAGCTTTCGAAAGGACTGTCAGTATTCGCACAGTCGTACGTAAAGAGCAGTCCGTTGAATGCAGACTTCGCGACCGTCGCGGGTGCAGGGCGGGGGCCAACGAGCTATGGCTGGAAGAGTTTGGATGAGTCGTTCGCCGAGTACTTCTCACTCTGCCGCCTCGACCCATCGGCCTGCCAGCGAATCGCCCCCGAGGTCGCGGTTTACTTTGATTCGGGGCGCCATTTGCGTTGAGCGGGAGGGCGCTTGATCGCCCCAAACCCGAGTAGCGCTTCAACACCCTGAAATCACTAACTATTTCGCGCCCTTGACGATGCCCCCCCCGGGTCCATACATTGTCCCGCCCAAGCACGAGTAGCTCAGTTGGTAGAGCTCCACGTTGCCAACGTGGTTGTCGCCGGTTCGAGTCCGGTCTCGTGCTCCATTATTCGAGAGCCTCTTCGCGGAGTTATGCGGAGGGGCTTTTTTCTTGCCGAAGGCTCCCGACCGTCGGTGCCGCGGGGGTGCCGTTTGGTGCTTCCAAAATCGAGGAAAGACAGGTCTTCTTCCTCGGATCGCATCGCGTGCGCGTACACCCGAAGCGTGAGTTCCGGGTTTGCGTGGCCGAGTTGTGACGCGACCCAGCGGATCGACTTGCCGCTTGCGAGTGCCAAGCTTGCGAATGTGTGGCGGGCGCAGTGCAGGGTGAGCGGTCGGACATCGTGGTTGCGCGCGCGGCGACGGAGCCGGTTCCAACTGCGGTGCAGGTTGCGTTCATCGAGCGTGCCGCCGTTCTCATCACAGAAGACCCAATCGGGCACGTCCTTCCAGCCGTTCTCCATGACTTCTCTGCGGCGTTGCTCGCGAAGTTCGCGCAGCGTTTGGACCAGAGCAGGGGAGAGCACCACCGAACGCGCCTTGCCGCTCTTCGGCGTTGTCGGTGTGCCGTGCACCACCGCACGGCGAATCCATGCACGACCTTCGCTGAGCGAGACATCCTGCCACTGCAGTCCCAGCGCTTCGCCTTTCCGGCAGCCGGTAGACAGCAGGAACATCAGCAGCGGATGGAAGCGTGGCTCGTTCTCCTGCGAGAGATTCAAGAGCGTGGCCACTTCCTCGCGGGTCCAGGCGTCGATCTGCCGGACCTCCCTGGCTTGCCGTCGGTCAACACGCCGCATCAACTCGCCCAAATTCTCGAGGGGATTGCGCTGAATCACACCCTCGCGCCGCTTCAGGTTCAGCACCCGTCGCAGGACCGACAGGATATTCGAGATCGTCGCAGGAGCCCGCTCAGCGTCGAGCTTCGTCTGAATGAACCGCAGCACGTCCGCCTCGGCGATGTCCCGGAGATCCGTCGTGCCGAAGAACGGGATCAGGTGCTTCTCAATGTTGATCTTCGCACCTGTTTCAAACGACGCCGAAAACGTGGGGCGATATGCGTTGAACCAATCCCATAGAGCCTGGTCGATGGGCATCGCGGTCCGTTTCCGGTCATCGGGCTCCCATTTCCCAAGCGCCAACGCCGCATTGATCTTATGAACCACCCGCTGCGCCTCGCGCTTGTCGAGCCCGATCTTTTTCAGCTTGCGGCGACCCTTGTAGTGCACGACCGCCCACCAAGCACCATTCCGAAATCGCAACTTAGCGGCCATCACGGTTCCTTGTACGACTTATGTACTGGTCTATAGCGGTACGAATTAAGACTGACACTGACGTCCCTCGGTCATCGGCGATCTCGCGAAGCAGGTCAACCTGGGGCGCCTCAACATCAATCGTGAGCCGCTTCGGATCTTCGACAAGGGCAGGGCGACCTGCGTTTTCCCGGCGCCCACCCCGTCCCGATGCTTTCTTCGGTCTTGCCACATCACCGATCGTAGTCGGACAGTTCTGATTAGTCAATGACATATCTAAATGCTCCTATGTCAGTAGGTCCCTGACAATGCCTTCGACCTTCCGGTCGTCCGAAGTTTTTTCTTGAACCCAATTCTTGAGTGCATCGAAGGGGATCAACACGGCCTTGCCCACTCGTGCGTATGGCAGCCCCTCGTTCTTCATCCAGTCCCGCACCGTTCTCGCCGACACGCCGAGCGCTTGGGCTGCTTCCTTGGGACGCAGGGCGATACGGATGGTTGGCTCCACCATCACGTGTGCTCCGCTGAAAGCTGATGGGAACGAGAAAGCCGGCGACTAAAGCGACCGATGCGACCGAACCTATGTTGTTGAGGTTTTCGTCGCATTAGTCGCTTCCGTCGCGAGCTGATACGGCGAACCAGCGCTCGGCGGGTCGACCGCCGGTTTCTTCAGGTACGCACTTGGCGAGATTCGACGATTGAAGATCGGAAAGAGCACGGGGAATTTGGGTATTCTGATGCCGAGAGAATAGGTCGCGGATCTCCGTGCGTGTCAGCCCGGCTGGCGATGCGCGAAGAGCACGAAGAATCTCGTCTCCCACAGGGTCGCCGAGCGCAGAGCCGAATATGTAGGATGCGGAGTCGGCAGCGTAGCGCCACACCTCCAGGGCAGCCTCGAGATGAGCGCGTTCCACGAAAAGGCTGCGATCGAGCAAGGCGTAGAGAATGGAGAGTCGCGTCACTTGTGCTTCCGCTCTTGAAGTGACGGCACCAAGTAGACCTGGCTTTCCCTCGGAAAGCTCGCCATAAGCTTCATGCCACAGACTCCTAGCCTCATCGCTGCGCCATACGCCGCCTTCGCTTTGTCCAAACGAGATGGATTGCGACAGCTCTGAATCGAAGTCCGTAAAGTCGGTGCTGTTGATCGCGCCGCCTTCGGGCAAAAGTTGTGACCGCTTTACGCAGGCCCACAAGAACCGATTGGCGAATCCGTTTCCGATCTCGGTTCGATTCAAGTATCGAAGCAGTTCTTGACGGGTGATATGACCAATAATCGCGATGTGGGCGCCGGTGGCACGTGCTGGGGAATTCTTGGTTAGGGTCTGCAGAACTGCGGCGCCATCGAATGCACAGCGAACGATCGCGGACAAGCTGTTTCCGTCTCGTTGGAGCACACGCAGCATGCTTGCGAGTTCACCTTCGAACACCAGAAGTCGTTTGTCATCGACTCCTGCGTCCGTCATCACTTCCTCGTATTCGCCTCCACGTTTCTTATCGCGCTTGAAGATCGGGTCGCGTACCTGCCAGATCAATCCTTCCCCGCTGGAAAGGCCCCCTGGCGGGTGACGCAGTGGTTGTTCTTCTGTGCACAACAATTCTGCGGCTTCGAATCGCCTGCGCACATGGCCGTAGCTGGTTCCTTTGCGAGCCTTCGACGATTCGCCGACCAGGCCGACAAAGATGTTGCCGCGGTGCTCATCTGCCTCTACTTGGAAATGCCGATTACGACCGATTGTCGCGCCAAAGAACGCGAGAAATTGCAGAAGGAGTGCTGCTGGGTCAGCTTCGGTATGGGGAGCCACCATCTCTACGAACTCCCCAGCGAGTCCGTAGTAGGCGGCATCGGACAAAGGCTTCGGCCATTCGGCAATTGCAATGCCAGCGTTAGAAGCCAGTGCGGCTCGACTGGATGTTCCAGCTGGGTAGTTCCGGACAACCCCGGATACGATTTTATCGATCTCTTCTGAGTCCAATGGAGGTCGACATCGTTTACGGTTCACGTCATGGCAGCGCGATGCGATCTCCGTCGGTTCGACCTCTTGAGCGCGCAGGCTGGATGCGATGCGGAAGATGGAATCGTTGCGCGACCCTACATCGATGAAATCCGTGCCAGCAAAGGTAGGAGGGTTTTGGATTCGTCGTGTCGCTCCGGCATCGAGGAGTTGGAGCACCCAGTCTGCCGCATCCGGTAGGGGTTTATCGATCCCTTCCAGTCGGTATGGCTGTTTCCCTTTTGATGGAGCAACGACGATGTATCCGCCAGCACTACGCGTGTCGATCCCTGGACCAACTCGCCCCGCGGTTGTCAGCAACATGCCACCCTTGACCAGCAAGTGCATCCCTCCGCGCGACGTGTGTTGTATTGGTCCGCGGGGGTGAACGCCGTGCTCGAGCTCAAGCTTCTCCCACGTCTCGAGCTTGTCGATATCGATGACATCGAATGTTGACGGCCCGGTGGGAATACCCCAATTACAGTTCGGCGAACGACGAATCCAATCTTCGATCTTGCCTCGGTCAAGTGTCGCGTTCTTAAACCCGTTCTTGGTGAGCGGACGCTTGCCGCCGGCGACACATGGGAACACCGGCCAGTCTTTCTCGAGGTATAACCGAATCTGCTCGGGTAACGACATCAGCTTGAGTTCCCCGACCGCAGAGGCGTCCCACGCAACGCTTCGATAACGACGTTTTCAAGGGCCGGTTGTAGGAGTGGGGGGAAGCAGAACGAGAGATTGAGTTTCCAGATCAAGTCGGGGATCACTGAAATGGTGACCCCAGTTTGTAGCATCCATTCCGTATTCTGATGCAGCCAACGGGCGCGCAGATCACCCTCGAAGTACGTACCGCTCAGTTGCTGTTGTGTTACCGTAGGATCCGCTGATTCGATAGTTTTGGGGGCGCCCTTCTGTCGGGAAGGAGCGCCCCCCGTTGTCTCACTCATCTTTATCCTCCTCGAAGGCGGGGTGCAGTTCAGTCCCGTCTTCTTCGTCGTCGTTCTCGATGTCGTCGTCGATCATCAGGGCAGCCAACTCCAAGAACACTTGCGGCTGTCCCAGCGCTGCCCGCGTGAACAGCGCAACGGGATCTTGCGATTCCATGGCCGCGTCGATTAGGGCTTGCGCTTCCGGGGATAGACCAGAGGTCAAGAAGCACCCCCTCGCTCGAACGGATGCTCGTGGACGTCGCGTTTTTGTCGCTCGGCTTCTACGGCATGCGCTCGAAGCCAGTCCATGAGGTCTGTTCGAAGCACACGGATCGTACGCTTCGTTGGCCGGGCCGCGCGGAGTTCACCGCGTTCGATCGCACGCCGTAGAGTTTCGCGCGATGCGATTCCAATGGATGCCCAGCGTGACACGCTTGCTATGGGCGGGAGTTCACGTTTGTCGATCATCGGAAGCAAACGTAGACCGTGGGAGGCAATCCCACAGTTAACGCGTTCCGTTACGGAGCGCGTTAACTATCTACGTCGCCTTCTCCGAGTTCGATGAATCGGCGGTAGCGATCAATCGCCTGCTTTACCTTCACCTTGCCAGCGCCGATGGGGTCTGGCTCGGCGGCGCTTCTAGCGATGCGCTCGTGGGATTCACCGCGAAGCACATGACGTACGGTCCAATTTGCGTTTCGCTCGAGTTCCAGGGGGCGCTGTCGGTTCGGCCCGTACCGACGATCGAGATGTTCGTCGATGGCTGCTCGGGCCTCGGTTTGCAGACGAGTTCGCGCCTCCTGCCTTGTTTCTCGGATCGGCTCAGCGCGGGGGAGAGTGATATTCACATCGAGGCTCGCCGGTCCACCTGCTACGTAAGACAGTCGTCGCTCGTCCAGCGCGTCCGAGTCTTCGCGCCAGTTCTCTAAGATCGCCGTGGCTCGGTCAAGCACCCACGGATACTTGATGCTCCAGCGTTGCCCCCACTCCATCAGCTCCGGGTCATTTGTGGACTCGGAAAGAGTAGCCAGATCATCGATGGCCTCGTGGCAGTACTTTTTCATCGACAACAAGAACTGATTGCGAGCTTCCTTGACGTCTTGCGGCTCACCGGCCAGACCTTCCGTGCCGCCGTTTGGTGCATCCGGGTGCGCTCTCGCTGCAATCAGGGTGCGTCGGGTTTCTGTAGACACGGTCCGCGGCTCCTCGCGGTGCCCCATTCGTTGTTGGAGGCCGGCCGCCTGGAGCACGACGACCCGGGCTGCAGACCCGTTGCCCCCGTGGCTACTTTACCACCACAACGTCCGTTCCCGCCCCCATTTCACAGGACATTTTTGGCACACCCGCACGAGTGTGAGTTTGTATTTGAAGCGGATTCTCTGCGGCCCACTGACTGTGGATCAACCCTATGACGCTACGCGCCCCAGCTGGTGACGCTACTGCTTGAACAACTGCTCGATCGCAGGACCGTACTGCGCCCAAGCGTTGGCTGCTGAGGTTACAAGGTTGAGCACGGATCCGATTTGATCCAGTAGGGGCCGCATTGCGGCGGATCGGCGAGAATCGGACGGTACCGTCGCTTCGGACGATAGGACGCTTAGTATATCCAGGACTTCGTTCTTCGCTTCCGTGGTTAGTTCGGTATTCGTCACGATCGCTTCCGTCAGCCCCTTCAGCGCTTCGGCGGCATCGCCGTCGCCGGACTGCTTCAGAGCACCGATGGCCGTATCGACCTGGCCGATCGTTCCAGTGTTGATTACGCCGATCGAGCTGTTGTCGATCTTGATGTTGTTGAATGTCACGTTTCCTCCGGGTACCGCGAGAGTGCGGCGCGGGATTCGAGGCATGACGCCCCGCACACCTGAGATCGCCTCGGCCATATCCATCAACATGTTCATCTGGCCCGCATAGAGATCATCTTTGATTGCTGTGGCTTGTACGAACTTCAGATGGCAATCCACGCACAGTGGAATACTCTGCTCATCCGTTGGACCGACGCGGATTGAGGCCGGCTTCGGGCAGTTTTGGCATCGCATTCGACGATTACAACCACGAAGGGGCTTGCCGTCAACCGCGCGGCACGCGATCGGCATCGCGCGGGCGTGTGCGCAGCCGCGCTTTACTACTGTTCCGCAGCCTCGCCTGGGCCGGAAACCAGCGACCGGCCAGTGTAATCCCGAACGATTAGCATCGGAACGTCGTTTTTATGGTCCACCGCGAGGCGTTCCGGCGCTACGCGCTTCAGCACCAGGTCCATCGCTCGCATATCGCCCCCGAGCGCTCGATTCAACAGCTTTTCGACCAACCGCACGCGCATCGGACGCCCGTCATCCGAGGCCAGCTCAAGTTGACGTTCGATTTCGGTGAGGACCGACTCGCCCCTCGGCCTCCCACCGGGGTTCCCAGAACGGCCTTTGAGAAATCGACCGTTTGGGTCACGATTGGCGCCTGTTTCACCCTGTTCCTGAGGATTCATCATGTCGTCAAAGGTAGCAACCGAGCCGCTCCGGGCTCACCAAAGTTGGTCGCTTCTGAGCGCACTATTGGCGTGCATCGCAGGAGCGTTGATGTTTGCAAACGATTGGGCCTTAGCGGATGACGCTGAACTATCGGCCGATTTGGCGCGCATCGGAGAACTCGCGGAGCCAATTGCTCGGCGAGGAGATATGTGGGGGTGCTACTCGCAGCAGTCCTATTCCTGCTCCGTATCGGGTTGCTCAACGGGCAATGCAACGGTTGTGGTGTTTCTGGATTTTCGTGGAACTCGGTACATCAGATGTACACGCAAGGAATCCGGCGAAATCGTGGATTGCGCCTCCGAACCGGCGACTGTTGGCCATGGAGGTATCTACACAACCGTGGCTCCGGCTGGAAAGCTCGGCTCTTCTATCAAGGTCGTCAATGATGGTTCAGAGTTCGTCGACACTGCAACGCTGGGTACGGGGGCCTACATCAACTTTGGCACCTGCAAGCGCGTAGAGAAGTCACCGTAGCCAGCCTGCAGTTCTACTCTGTTCCCTCGGCACAGCACGATACCCGAAGGCTCTCGGTACAGCTCGTTGTCGAAAAGCGGCCGTCAGAGTCCAGTGATAGACCTGATTTCGTAGTCGCGCGCCACGCTTCGCACGTCATGAACTCGGGGTCTGTTTCGACACCAGATGCATCCAGTAAGCGTGTTGTAACGCCTGGACTGGCACGGCTATGACTGACGGGCATCGGTGATGGGCGGACCCAAGCGTTGTCCGTTAGATCATCCGGCACATCGGCTGTTAGGAGCACTTCCTTACTCGTGCAGAACCGACTTCCGGTAAACTCGGCCGCGCAGAGCTTAGTCATTCCGAGCGCGCCTGCATCGCCCGGGGTCGTCTGAGATGTGAAACCCACGAGCACCACCGGTGTTGGATCCGCAGCAGCCTCGCCAGGGTCGCCGTTTGGCCCTTGCGGACCCTGTGGACCTTCCGGACCCGCGGAATTCCACGATATCACTGCCTCTTTGCCGTCCTTGCACTGCCCAAGGGTCCCAACGATCCGCAGCTTCCCACTTTTTTGGTTTACGCAGCCATGAATCGTTTCGGCTGAAACAGAACTCATTGGAAACAGCAAAATGAGTACTATCCACTTTCCGTTCATTACTAGTTCCTCCCGTTCTGAGCTGATGTAGCCACCGAGGATCGTTCGAGACTTCAGCTTCTACACGCCACGACCCTCACATTTGATGCTTTCTACCAATCGTAAGTCCTATTGCTCTCCGAGATCCGATTGACCAGGCGTGAGCAATTGATCGCGAATCCAGTTGCGCAGTTCTTTGCGACTTCGAAATTCATCCCGCTTCCCTAATGCCCATAGGAGGAACTGCGCCGTTAAACTTGTCAGGTTGATCACGTCACTGATGGATATCCGCTGATTACCGCCGTGCGTAATTCGGCTCCGCTTTTGGTAGAGATCCGCTATTTCTGACTCTACGGTCCGCCTTTCATCCAGGTCGTTTCCGAGGACGACGGCCACACCTTCGCTTACCGCATGTCGTACACCTCTGTCGTCAGAAGGGCTGAGCAAGGATTCAAGAGAGGTAATCAAGCAGAGCAGCTGAAAGTCGTACTCCAGAAGTGACATCGATCGCCCGAACCATTCGATCGAGGCCAAAAGACGTTGCTCGAAATCGGAAAGCGAATCCGCACGGAGCATCTCCGCTGCGCGCAAAATGCCAAGCTCTTCGAGGTGGGAGAGTTGTTTCGTTCCTAGTGCAAGGGATCTAAATCGTCCGGACCAGCCATGGTGTTGCTTAAAGCTTCCAGCGGAAGAGAAAGTTAGGTGGGTTCGGTTTGCGAACGGAACTTCGCCAGGCAGTCCGAGGCCAATGTAGTAGTGGGAACCACGAACAAATGGGGCGGCAAACCGTAGAAAGTTGAGGCTGCGCATGCATTCCATCTCTGCTAATTCGACGGCCCTTGTTGGGTCCGCCAAAACGGAATATCGACAGAACACCGGATGGCCAAGAGCGGAGCGAACCACTTCAGCAGCCTGAGCTTTGAAAAGCGCTTTTTCCTCCTGGGAATTGGTGGTTCTGTCGATCACCGCATTCGCCCGATCAAGCAACGAATCTACGTTTGTTTCACTGCTGTTTATGAAGTCGACACGACCTATCTGCAACGACTCCCGGTCGTTCAGTTGCAAGCCGAGTATTGGAAAGAAAACTTCCTGCCACTCATCAAACGAGCTCAATCCTTTGATCAAATCTCCCGAAACGACTTCTGCATTGGCGCCGGATAGTGATTTCTGCATTGCGCGCCCGACGTGATCTTGTACGAACTTCTCGGAAAACGCGGCTTCCCACCGATGGGCGAGCAGGCAATCGACCAATTCATTAATTGCTTCTGAGCCCGCCCGATCCAATCTGATTCGGCCCATCAAACGCACGACGTCGCCCGTGGGCGGTGCCATCGCTCGCCCAATCAACTCCTCAACCCTGATCTTGAATTTGTCCGGTTTCACTTACAACCTTCCGTACGTGCTCGGAGGACGCGGACCCAAAAGACAAGGCGCCTTATCCATGGCGACGGGGTGGGTTGAATGTGAGTAGTGGCGGTGTCAGAAATTCGGTCCGCATCCGGATCCGATGATACCAGCCCGTAAAGCATGCCGAGTGGATGTGCCACCGTATGTGCCACCGAGGTAATACTAGGGAGCACTCCATTCCCATAGCTTCCGATCCTATCACCCGGCCACTCTGTCAGTGCCGCCTGGGTGCCGTTTCTGGTTCCCAGTGCCGTCCTAGGTGCAGCCCGTTGCCGCTCCTCGCCGCGAGCTGCCGGCGTTAGAGGGCTAAGTTACTGGTCTTCCTCGGGGTCTGAGTCCCTTGCCAACGTGGTTGTCGCCGGTTCGAGTCCGGTCTCGTGCTCCAGTTTTTGAAAGCCTCTTCGCGGAGTTACGCGGAGGGGCTTTTTTAGTGGGGGAGTAGCTCGGTTGGTAGAGCTTCACGTAGCCAAGCCGACCTATCTCCCCTAGACGGGTTCGGGCACTGTATGTGCGAGGACACCGGAAAGATAGAAACCGCTACTGGCAACCTTCCGGTCGTAGCCACAAGCGTAGCCCCCATCATAGGGTGCCGTGATCACTGTGCGTTTCTGTCGAGCCCTTACCCCTTCGCAACGAAATGCGCGGCGAATCCTGCGCCAGCTTCCGTGTAGATGTTGAACACTGTGTGTGCGCCCGCTTCCTTCAGCATTTCCACCTCGTCCGGAAATCTTGCGGTTGCCGCTACTCGTCCGGTAAACGAGGCGGACCTAAGCTGTTCAAGAACAGCCAGATTTATCGTTAGTTTCGGCAGTGCCAACATCACGGTTTCGAGTGTATGGGTCGCCTGGATGCGATCCCAGAAATCCGCGTCACTGGGATCGCCACGCAGAACATTTCGTCCCAATGACCGTTGGTTGTTTGCTGTTACCGGATCAATGTCCACACCGACGACGGTGTCGCCATAGATCTCACGCATCTTGTCGTAGGTTCCAGTGCCTATCCCGCCCATGCCGATAACTGCAATTGTTGCCCCCCCGATGTCGAGTGACTGATCCTCCGCGAGAAGATCAGCTCTTTGCAAGCGTTTCCAAGTCGCCCGGTGTCGCGTGTAGAGTTGATGGGAGACCGAATTGAGTCCGGCAGCGATTGCGAAGGACAAAGACTGTGCAATCGCGATGACAATCAACCACTCACGATCAATCCAGCCATTGGCGACACCGATAGCAGCGACGATAAGCCCAAACTCGCTAAAGTTGGTCAGGTTCAGCGAAGCAAGCAGCGAAGTACGAGCTCGCAGTTTGAATCCCGTCAGCAGGCCAAAAAAGAGCGCCGACTTGAAGAACACAAAAGGCGCGATCAATGCGCCAATCACGACTGTTTCTAGTGTCGGTTGACCGGATAGTCCGATGGAAAGGAAGAAGCCAAGCAAGAAAAGGTCCTTAAAACCGAGCATGGTCTTAGCCATCTCGTCAGCCTTGCGGTGGTTGGCAATCAGCACGCCTAAAACGAGAGCGCCCAGGTCACCTTTTAACCCGACCAATTCGAAGATTTCCGCGCCACCCAGAGCAAGCAGGAATCCATAAAGAACGAGGAGTTCGCCATGACCGACGCGCTGTAGCAATTGATGCAGCATCGGTCGCAGAGGAACGAGTAGAACAATCAACAATGCCCAGATCGATGGCCATGTAGCGGTAGAGACGGCGAGGAAAATGACGGCTCCGATATCCTGCATGATCAAAATGCCGACCGCGATTCGACCGTGTAGCGAAGCCATCTCGCCTTTTTCTTCAAGCACCTTTACAACAAACACTGTGCTGGAAAAGCTCAGCGCAAACGCAATTAGCAGCGCGCGCGATAGGTCTAGATCGGAGAGAAAAGACACACCGGACAGGGACAATGCATAGATCGTGAAACCGAAGACCACCACGACAATGGAGGTGTGTAAGCCCGTCACGGCCCATACTTGTGGTCTTGCGAGCGTACGAAGATTGAGCTTCAGCCCGACGGTGAACAACAACAAGGTGATGCCGAGATCCGAGAGCTTCTCAAGCGTTTCCCCGCTGTCGATTCCGTAGGCGTTGAGTAGAAATCCGGTCGCGAGAAATCCGACCATGGGCGGGAGTCCCACCGACCTTGACAGGAGACCCAGCACGAATGCGATGGAAATCCACACAACATCTCCCAGGGCAATGGCGATCCATTCGAAATCCATCATCGTCCCCGGTGATTTTGCCTGGTCTTCTGACTATCCTTGCCGGGGACGTGCCTCCGGCGGGGGATGTGCCGATCAACGAATCCTTCAGCTACATACTTGCGCGTTGTGGTCATGGCTGCTCTCACTAAGTTCGGTTGAGACGTCGGCTAGAATGATGGCCAGGTCGATTTGGTTAGATTGGCCCAGCGCGATCTGGCTGACGTGAATTCGGGTGTGTTCCCCTTGGCGCAAGCCCCCGGGGTATCGGGCTTCTACCTCTGCCACGCTCATGCCCCAGGAGGCGTGCCCTACCGGTTGAGGGAACGGGACCGCTGTTGGCAGGTCGCGCTCTACCCACCCATACGTGACTAGGGCCATCAATATGGCCGTTAGCAGCGCTCGTCCGATCCTTTTTGAGTTCCAAGTCCCCACCACCGAATTCTACACAGAACCAGCCGCTAAGCCGGCGCCGTCTGAGTGCCGTCCTCGGTGCAGCCCATTGCCACTCCTCGCCGCTCCCTGCCGGTTGTTAGAGGCTAACTCACCGATCTTCCTCGTCGTCGGGCTCTCTTGCCAACGTCGTTGTCGCCGGTTCGAGGACGTTCGATTGCTCCATTTGCGACTAGATATTTTTGATCCAGTCAACGACCGCTTTGGCACTTTCGGTGTGAAGGTCAGAGCCCCAACATGTGAAGCTGCGCTACTAAGACGGAATCTGAATTGGCCGTCCGAGCCGATTCGTTGGTTCGGAGCCAAACTGTTGCAAGGCGCTCTGGCGGCCTTTGACCGTCGTACGGATCGACAACTGAGACAGCTGTCCGCCGCATCATCATGCGGTCGCGAGTAAACGATGGGTCAGTTGAGGGGTGCGCTCGATCTACTCGATACTGATATGGATCTCGTTTCGTCGTAGAAACCATAGCGTCCATGGTGGGTCGTAGCCTGCTGAGCGTGCATCGGAACGAGATGGGTAGTTGTTGGCGGCAAGCCAATCTTGTAGGCGCTCGGAGTGGGTCTGAATGCTCTCCTCACTCAAGCGCCCGGTGTAGCGAAGTGATGCAACTTGTTCGGCGGGTACGCGTCTGAGTTGAACGAGCGGGTCTGTGGGGCGTGGCGCGGTTTCGAGCGTGTACTCGGCTGGTAGGACGAACGCCATCATCCAGCGTTCACCTTGACTCGTTTGCAAGACCGGCGCTGTCATTTGGATCTCGTCGCCACTTGTGTCCTGGAGCACAGGGGCGGTCATCTGGATCTTGGAGTCTGATTTGTTTTTGCCAGAGATGTAGTCGAACAGTCGGGAGAACGCGATCGATGATGCGTCATCGTAGTTGGACCGGACCTCGGTCTCGGCGATGAGGTATTCGGGGTAGTGGCGCAGTTCGAACGGTCCATCCGTCTTCTCCACATGATAGTCGGGTTCCTCCACATAGCGGATACCGAAAACGGTACAGCCTGGTATGAATACGATGATGACGAAGAGAACGGACCAACGGTGGAATAGCTTTTTCGTTTTCATGAGAGCTCCTTGAGTTGCTTACG
>JAJDAK010000055.1 GCA_029261895.1 Deltaproteobacteria bacterium | reverse complement strand
TCGGACAAGCCGCCTTTTGTCGACAAACTTGAAATACCGAAGATCGACGGTTGGGAGCCAGGCAGGGTATGGACCCACTGGCCCGTCAACCCGCAGATGTTTCAGGTGCACGGCGCGCTCTTTGGCGGCTACCTCGCCGCGTTGGCCGACAGCGTTCTGGGGCTTGCGACCTTATCGACCATGAACGATGACGAGATCTTCACGACCTCGGATTTACGCGTGTCTTTCTTTCGCCAAGTTCGTTCGGGCACATTGAACATCGAGGCTAAGGTTGTAAATCGCGGCCGGAGCATGGTCCATGTCGAAGTCGAGTTTCACCGAGACGATGGGAAACTCGTCGGCAAAGCCAGCGCAACGCAGGTCGTCTTGCCGAGGCCTGCTTAGAAGGGCAACGGGTCGAGACCGAGGCGCACCTTAGCGATTTCAACGTAGTTACGTTCATCGAAGACCAAATGTGATCCGCCGACGTGAATATCCCGGAAGCAACGTTGGAGTTTACTCGGGTTGCGGAGACTCTTACTTCCCGCCGCTTCGTACGCAAAGACAACAGCTTGTTTCGCGATCTCGGTGACGTAGCTCGCGGCGGCTCGAGTCGTGCGCACGATGTTTTTGCGTTCGTCGCCACTTACGCCATTTGCGATCGCTTCGACCGCGCCCCCATAGCTGTCTTTGACGAGCAAGCGAACCGAATCCAGCGCTATCATGTGTCGTCCAAGATCCCGCTGAAAGATTTGTTGCTCGCGCAGCGGCGACGACCCGAGGCGCATGCGACCCGCGTTGGCAATCTCGACCACTTCATGGAGCGCACGCTTCGCTACCCCCATCGCCCACGCACAGGAGCTGATGGTGCCGAGCGGCACGGGGCCTAAGCCGTAAAGAGCGCCGCCTGTGGTTGGTTCTGTTTCAAAGATCGAGAAAGTCCAACCGCTTTCCACAAACTGTTCTGGTACCTCATAGTCGAAACTTCCTGTGCCCCGGAGACCCATCACGTCCCAATTACCTTTGAAATTAACGCGCTCGGTGGGGACGATGAACGCTCGAAGCGCCGGTAGACCATCTTGGAATGGCGGGGCCGCGCCGTCATGCATCTCGACCGCCGCTCCACCCATGTATGTCGCGTGTCCTGAGCCGCTGCCAAATTGATAATTGCCAGAGACACGAAAGCCAGAGCCTTCCTTATGTGCGACTCCGAGCGGCGCAAACATTCCAGCTGCTGCTGGCGCCTGCGTGACTTCTGCCGCGGCGTCTCGAGCCAGGTAAGCTGAATAACCCATCACGGTCGTGTTCTGTGCAAGCGCCCAGCCAACCGAACCATCGGCAAAAGAAATCTCTTCACAGACATCGACGATGGTGCTTGGGTCCGCTTCAAAACCACCGAGATCTTTGGGAACCAAAAGACGAAACAGGCCGGATTCCACGAACGCATCGACGATGGGTTGACTCATGGTCATCTTCTGATCGGTTTGATCCGCTTCCGACTCGATCAGAGGCCGTAGTTTTTGAGCAACGTCCAATAATTCCGACATATCGTTCTTCCAATATCCGCCATGAAACAGCGTCGGCGCTAGGGTCGCGCAGATCATGCACCCAAGTCAATCGCCGCTTCAGTGCTCATTCGCTAGCTTTGACCACGCAGAATAATCCATCGATCTTCGGAGTCACTAGAGCTTATGAAACGCTGCATTCTTGCACGTCGGCTACCGTTGCTCTGCTTGACCGTGTTCGCACTCGGTGCAGGAGCATCAAGCGAACGGGCGACAGAGCATGCGTTGCCATCACCGGGAAGCAGCGAATGGAAACCGTTGATCTTTCCGCGCATCGATCGGCAAACACAGTACACCCCATTGCCTGATGGTGATCCAGAAGGCGTCCGCGCTGAAGCAGACTGCTCTGCATCGGCGATCTTCTATCCTCTTAATGACTTTGACCTCAAACAGATGCCGAGACTGCGTTGGCGCTGGGCCATTCACAAAGGTCTTGAGCTGAAGGATGAGACGCAGAAGGACAGTGACGATTTCGCAGCACGCGTCTACGTCGCGTTTCGTTTCGACGAAGAGCGCGCGGGGTTCTGGGAGAAGGCCCGTCGGCGCGCGGCTGAGGTCATTTACGGCAGTGAATTGCCAGGCAAGACGCTGAACTATGTATGGTCGAGCCATCAAGCCATCGGAACACGCTGGACCAGTCCATACACGGAGAATGCGGTTCTGATCGCTCAGGGTTCAGGCGCCAAGTCGGATTGGCAGACCGTAGAAGTCGACCCAATCGCGGACTACAAACAGGCATTTCAGAGCGACCCGCCCCCGTTACTTTTTGTAGCGCTGATGTCAGATAGCGACAATAGTTGCCGCAAAGGATCCGCATCCTTTGCAGACTTCGCGTTCTTACCTGCCGAGATCGGGCCGCAGGGGGAAACTGCCCCTTAGCCGAGCTCCGGATGCTGCTTCGCCCCTACCTTAATGGAGCCTTCACATCGATTGTCGATACTCCTCCCATGTGACCGGCCGGGATCGGCTCTGTCCCCGAGGAGAACCGCCCCGGTTTCTCCGGAGACTCCGTTATGTGAGTCCGACCGCTGTGGCCGGGCTTTCTTGTTGCTGATAGTATCCTGCCTCGAGTTCTACGGGTGGGATGTTCCCGATGGGCTCAAGGAGGCGTCGATTGTTAAACCAGTCGACCCATTCGAGCGTTGCAAACTCGACCTCTTCGATGTTCCTCCATGGACCGCTTCGACGAATGACTTCCGTCTTGTAGAGACCGTTGATCGTCTCGGCCAGCGCGTTGTCGTAGGAATCGCCAACACTTCCCACCGACGGCTCAATGCCCGCAGCATCGAGTCTTTCGGTGTGATAGATACTGCATGCCCCGATCGCTGTGATGAATGAGATCATCGTGGTCCGGTCGTGCATGCAATGCTTGCTCCAGGGCATCAAGCGCAAGATCGCTTCGAAGTGAGTTCGACACACGCCAGCCCACGATCTTGCGTGAGAAGACATCGGTGATGAAGGCGACATAGACAAAGCCTCTCCATGTCGCCACGTACGTCAGGTCCGCGACCCAGAGCCGGTTCGGGCGATCCGCAGTGAACTTGCGCTGAACCAAGTCCAAAGGTCGCTCCGCCTGTTCATCGGAGATCGTGGTCTTGGCCTTTCGGCCTCGAACCACACCCCGAAGACCCATTTGACGCATCAAGCGCTCGACCGTGCACCGCGCTACATCCACGTCTTCACGAACCAGTTGTCGCCAGACCTTCCGTGCTCCATACACTCCGAAGTTCTCCTTCCACACCCGCTCGATCTTCTCGCGCAGTATCGCATCGCGAACCGCTCGCTTGGGAAGCTTGGACGGATCCGCTTCACACGCCTTGCGTTCGTAGTACACCGACGGAGCGATCGGCAGCTCTTTGCAGATCGGCTCGACCCCGTACACCTCTCGGTGTTCATCGATGAAAGTCACCATGACTTCGGTCGGCGGTCGAGCTCCGCCTGTGCGAAATACGCCGATGCCTTGCGAAGAATCTCATTGGCTCGTCGTAGCTCGCGGACCTCTCGCTCTAGATCCTTCCTCTGGGCGC
>JAJDAK010000054.1 GCA_029261895.1 Deltaproteobacteria bacterium | reverse complement strand
CGTGCATTCCGGCGATGGCACCGATGTCCTAGGCATCGTGAACTTTACGGGCGACCTCACTTCGGATGGCGATATCGATATCGACAGCGAGGACGGCCAGGTCATGGTCGGCGGAGAGCTGCAATCCGATACAAGCATCTTCACAACGGGGGATGTCAATGCGGCTTCGGTTCGCGCGGGTGAAACACTTGATTTCACGGGTCGCCTCGAAAGCGCGGGTCGCGTCTCCGCAGCTGAGATCAGCAATCTGGGTGATGACACCGACCTCTTGATCGCCGACAGCCTCGCATCGGATGATCTGATCGATGTAGGGGGCGGCGTAAACGTTGTGGGTTCTGTCGATGCTGACAGCGACATCCTCATCGGGCAAGACCTCAGCGCACGAAGTGTGAATGGCCTGGGTGAGCTCGAAGTGGGCGGCGACCTCAACGTCGAACGTGAGGTCACCGTAGTGGACGGCGTCACGGTCGGCGGCGATGCGACCGCCAGTGACATTACTTCGTTGGATCTAGATATTGGCGGCGACTTAACCGCCGACAACGTCTCATCCGACGATAGTTTCGACGTCGGTGGCGTGATCAATGTAACGGGCGCGATTGCAACCACCGCAGACCTCGTGCTCGATGATATTCAAGCGGGTAGCCTGACGGGCGGGAGCATTGAGCTCAATGGCGATTCCGCGATCGCGGGCGAAATCAATGCCGACGGCACGTTCGAAGTCTTCGGCGACGCGACCGCAGGTAATGTCGTAGCGACGGATACCATCTCTGTGGACGGGAGCCTCGACGTCGATGGCTCGATCGTCGGGGATGAGAATCTCGAAGTCTTTGGTTCGCTCGAGGCCGGAAGCGCCGAAATCGGCACCGAGGTTTTCGTAGATGGAGACATCGTCATCGACAATGACCTGATTGCCGGAGATTCCGTGGAAGTTCTCGGGAACGCCACGTTCGGCGGGGAGCTCGAAGCCGGTGAAGACGTGATCGTTGAAGGAATTTTCAGCGGCGGATCGATTGACGCAGGCAACGACGTACGCCTCGAAAACGCCCCGGTCGATACGCAGTCCATCAGCGCGGGCAACGACATCATCGCAGACGAACTCGAGGTCGCTGAAATTACCGCGGGCAATGAGATCATCGCCGATCGAGTCGTCGCACGGAATGAAGCTGGAACCGGCTCGGTGGAATCCGGTGCGGACCTGACCGTGCCCATCATCGATGCTGATTCCGTCACAACAGGTGGCAGCTTGATTTCCGAGGACGTCACCGCGACCAGCATCGACGCGGCCGTCGATATCATCGTCCCGGATCTAGTCGCCGAGTCGATCAGTGCAGGGAACGACATCATTGCGGACACGATCGTTTCCGAAACCGATGACGGATTTGGGTTCGTCAATGTGGGCAACGATATCGTCGCCAGTTCCGTGGTTGCCGACAGCGTATTCGTGGGCCGAAATATCGATGTGACCAGCTTCGATATTGAGTTTGCGACGGCCGGCACAGACATTATCGCTGATGACGGTACCGCCGGTGTGCTGATGGCAGGCGGTGATATCCGGGTCACTAATTTGAGCGCTGATGCCGCCACTGCGGGCAACGACATCATTGCGGAAACATTGGGACGCGGTCCAGTGGGTGCGTTCTATCAAGCGGATAACGATATCGTTGCCACTACCGTGAGTGCTGGGACGCTGTCGGCTGGCAACGATATTCGCGTCGCGAACGCGGACGTTGACCTCCTCGTCGAAGCTGATAACGACCTCGTCGTCGCAGAGTCGTTGAACACATTGATCATTGATGCGGGGAACGATGTACTCGGATCCGATATCACGGCACGCGGGACTGATGGCAGCGGATCCGTAAACGCGGGTCACGATATCGATGTGGATGGACTTGACGCCGACGACGTATCTGCAGCTAACGATATCCGCGGAAGTATCACAGCCAGTGGCACCACCGCTGGCAGGGACATCAACGTCGAGCACTTAGGCGACGGCGATGCGAGCGCAGGCAGAGATGTGATAGCGGAAACAGTGGACCTGTCAGGATCACTCACGGCTACTGGCCGCGTCGATGTTTCTGGAGATGCAGATGTTGGAAATCTGTTCTCAGGATCTGACACGACCGTCGGCGGGGACTTGATTGCGATGGAGGCCATTTCTGTCGATGGCGATTTAGCTGCGGGTGACGTCACCGCGGGTGATGACATCGCGGTAAGTGGTTCTACAACCGTCGGGGGCGACATCATCAGTGGCGCCGACGTCACACTCTCTGGACCCACCACATTAAATGGCACCGACGGCGGAACCCAGACGATTTCAGCCACGGGCGCGCTGAAGCTGACCGATGCGGAAAAGATTACTGATGGCGATATGGAATTGATCGGTGACACGATCGAATTCAGCTCGGAGATTCGTGCGCTCGATGACATTGGTCTTCAAACCGCCGGAATCTCGACCCGCCCAGACGGCGCCACGATGTTTAAGGACGGTGGAGACCTCTTGATCGCGTCGGCACGAGGCGATGTGAACTTTGACCCCGCTGCGAAACTCGTGGTCAACGGAAACGTCAACATTGAAGGTGAGACCGCGCGACTCGGCGATATCTTCGCGGACGGGACGCTTGAAGTAGACGCAGATGCGATCGAACTTGTCGGCACACCTGCGGATTCAGGCGGAACCGCCGGCTTACCGCTCGCAGAGGGACGGCGGGCGAATTACTTCGCAGATGAGATCGATTTCTCCGTCAGCCCAAGCGGTAGCGGACAGGTGTTTTCAACGCGGAATGGCCCGGACGACATTACCGGGGCTGAGATCGCGGGCTTCCCCGTTCTGATCACCGGCGGCCCGGCGGCTACGAATGAGGCCAATCCCATTGTTCTGGGTTCAAACGCTGCACTCGAAAACGTCCCAGTTGCACCCGGCGTTGTGCCAGTAAATCCAACCATCGCAGCGGGACTACCTGCGGTCGCCGCAGGGCGCCCACTTCGCTCGGATGAGGTCTTGGCGTTCTTCAACTGCGGCGGCGAGTTGTTTTGTAATAGGACCGACGACGCGCGTTTGCAGACCGACACTGCGACCGCACTCGCGGAGACTTACCACGACCTATTTGAGACCCATGACGAATTGAGTGATGACTTGGAGCGTGCGATCGACCTATATCTCGCGACACCGGAGAACCTCCCCTTCTCACCCAAGGCGTTTCGCAATTCCCTCGATACCGCGCCCGCGGGTGTGGATCTCAGCAATCATCTCGAGGCACTCGCGGACTTCCTTGATTCTCTCGAAGAATTGCCGCTGGCAGATGGCGAGGTCGATCGCTTGCGCCGGCTGATCCTCCATCGTGCGAAGCCGCAACGCGTGAGCGAGACCGACTTCGGTCACGTGGTTCGCGGTACGCTCTAGCTTGCTCGTCCAGGAGATCTTCGATCGCCACGCCAGAGACTACGATCTTGCGCGGCGCCGGCTGGTCTACTGCTTTGACCTTTTCTACGCTGCGATCCTCGATCACCTCGATTTTGAGCGCGATGCGAAACTACGCATCGCGGACCTTGGCGCGGGCACGGGATTGCTCACGCTCTTTATCGCGGAAGCATTTCCGAACGCTGAGATCCAACTGATCGATGTATCGGCTGAGATGCTCACACTGGCGCGCAAGCGACTTGGCGACTCGGATCGCTTCGAGTACATCGAAGCCGACTACGCCAAGGCAGATCTTGGCAAGTACGATGCGATCGTGTCGGCGCTTTCGATTCACCATCTGGACGCCGAACAGAAACAAGCGCTCTTCTCCAAAGCCAAGAACTCGCTCACAAAGGGTGGCGTCTTCATCAACGGCGACCAAATCGCCGGGGAGACTCCGGAGCAGAACGATGAGATCTACACACGCTGGCGAACGCTGGCGCGCGAAGCTGGCGCGACCGATGCTGATTTCGCCGCAGCAGCCGATCGCATGCGCGAGGACAAGCCATCGTCTGTTAGAGATCAACTCGCTTGGCTCGAAAAATCTGGCTTCGCGAGCGCGGAGTCTGTGTTTGAGGACAGCATGTTTGCTGTTATGGTCGCTCGCGTTGCAGCACAATCTGCAATCGTGTTGTAGCGTTGGGGTAAAGCTCCATGAAAGGACCGCTCGTGTACAAAGCCCTTGCAGCCTGCGTGCTACTGATTGCCGCCTGCGCGCCGCCCGTTTCCGAATGCACACGTGAAGTACTCACAGAAATTCCATCACCCGATAAGTTGGTAAAAGCGATGATCGCAAAGCAAAGCTGCGGCACAGCGGACGAATACTCCATTGAAGTTTCCGTCGTACCCGTTGCCGATGCGCTACCCGACGCTGAACCAAACCTCTTTATCGCCGAGCGCCAGACCCAAGACGCACGACTCCAGGTACGCTGGAAATCTCCCACCGACCTGGTGATTTCCTACGGCGAGGAAGCGAAGATCGTAAAATCCGAAAAGCATGCCCTCGGGGTCTACGTCACCTACGCGTTGATTCCGTAAGTCTTCGCTAGATCACGCCGCGCTGTTTCAGATCGTCCATCACCTGCTGCACACAGGCCGCAAGCTCGTATTCAGCGCTCTTGATCACGAGCTCAGGCTTTTCCGGCGCCTCGTACGGCGCTGAAATACCAGTGAATTCTGGAATCTCACCTGCCCGGGCTTTCTTATACAGCCCCTTCACGTCACGCTTCTCGCATTCTTCGAGCGGACAGTCGACGAGGACTTCAACGAACTCACCATCAGGAATTGCGTCACGGACCTTGTCGCGATCCTCACGATAAGGAGAGATAAACGCTGTCAAGACGATCACACCCGCATCGTTGAAGAGCTTCGAGACTTCACCGATCCGACGGATGTTCTCCGTGCGATCGTCCGGCGAAAAGCCGAGGTTGGAATTCAATCCCATGCGTACGTTATCGCCATCGAGCACGTACGAGACCTTGCCCTGCTTGATCAACGCCTGCTCAACCGCAGTCGCGATCGTGGACTTCCCTGAACCTGAAAGACCCGTAAACCATACGGTGGCGGACCGATGGCCCAACAGTGTGCGACGCTCATCGCGCGTCACATGTCCTTCACTCCAAACGATATTCTTACTCTTCGGCTCCGCCGCCATACTTCCTCCTGATCAAATTCTTCCCCCGGGGGCCGGGAGCATAACATCAAACGCCAGGAGTAAGTGGCGATTGTGAGGCAAGCGCCGCACGAAGCGCCTGCACCGCGGCATCGGCCGAAGACGCGAGCTCCTCACTGAGCGCAAGTGCTACCACGATTGGCTCCGGCGCCAGTGTCCGCGCCTCATCGATCGAGCGGCCGAGAAGCTGCTCGGTGAGATAGCTCGCCGCGGCGATGGTTGCGGGGCAGCCAAACGCTTTAAAACGCGCCTCGGCGATGCGCTGATCCGCACCCACGCGTAGGTGGAGGCGGATGAGCCGCCCGCCCGCCGCAGCGCCAGCTTCGCCAATCCAAACATCGGGGGCGTTTTCGATGGATCCCAGATTTCGGGGATTCCGCAGGTGCTCAAGCACGGCGTCGCTGTAGCGAGCGGCACTCATCGGCGCCCATGACGTGCACGCATGCGCTCTACTTCTACGATCACGCGCTCGGTCACAACATCGATCTCGGTCTCGGTAGTGAAGCGCCCAATGCCAAACCGGACGGCGCTCTGGGTTCGTGCATCGTTCAGACCGAGCGCGCGCAAGACATGCGAGGACTCACGCTTCGCCGATGTACAAGCTGCACCCGTGCTCAATGCGACTTCAGGCAAGCTAAGCAGCAACGCCTCCGCTTCTACGCCGAGAAAACTCAGATTCAGGTTTCCCGGCAGGCGTCCCTCACGCGCGCCGTTGAGTTCGACATCCGGCAGTTTGGCAAGCAACTGCGCCAGTAAGCGCTGACTCAGATTGGAGATGCGTGCCGTGTCGATATCTTGCTCGGAAATCGCTAGCTCCACCGCATGACCGAAACCAACACAGAGTGGCGTCGCTAATGTCCCCGAGCGCAGGCCGCGTTCATGTCCGCCACCGAGAATGAGTGGCCGCAGCGAAATCGGCGGCTGCTTGCGGCGCACGTAGAGCGCGCCAATTCCTTTCGGACCGTAGAGCTTATGCGCAGAGATCGAGAGTAGATCCACCCCAAGTTCGTTGACGCCGAGCGGAAGCTTTCCGACCGACTGCGCAGCATCGCTGTGGAAAATCGCACCGTGGCGTTTCGCGAGCGCGGCAATCTCTTGAATGGGCTGGATCACTCCAATCTCATTGTTGACATGCATCACGGAAACACCGAGCGTTTGATCCGTGATCGCATCGCGAAGCGCGTCCAGATCAATACGGCCGTTTCGATCGACACCGACAGATCTGACGTTTGCACCCTCTTTCGCCAATGCTCCCACGGGATCCAACACGGAGCGGTGCTCAATCCGACACGTCACCCAATCGCGGCGAGCACCGGAAGACGCTCGAAACAAACCGAAGATGGCGAGATTGTTGGCCTCGGTCGCACCCGAAGTAAACACGATCTCCCTGGGATCGGCGCCGATTCCGCGCGCGATCTGAGTGCGCGCCGCCTCCACAGCGCGATCTGCCTCCCAACCGTAGGCATGGGTACGGCTGGCGGGATTGCCGAAGTTTTCGGAGGCAAACGGCGCCATCACCTCCACAACCCGCGGGTCGCAGGGTGTTGTGGACTGGGCGTCGAGATAAATCACGGGTTGATCGGACATCACAGGAGTCATATTGCGAACATGCTTGCCAAGTCGCAATGCGACCCATTCCTACTGGTGAAATTAGCCACCCCCAGCTGAGCAGCGAGCATGAGAAAGAGCCGAAAATTTTCCTTGCAACCTCATGTTCGATCCAGCGCTGCCCGATTGATTTTTCAGCGCTCACGATCTGAGAGTGCAGCGGTTCCCTCCTTCTAACGGCGGAGCCGTTCAGGAGGGAAGCATGCGTCAGTGGTTGGGACTACTTGTCCTAATTCCGTTTTTAACTGGTTTCGAAGTGTCTCGCGCCCGTGAGGCGCTGGACCTTGCTTATCATAATCTCTATGGCGCGGATGTCCTCGCGGGCGTCGAACTCGTCGTTCGCGAAAGCGGCCACGAGGAAACCTGGACCGCATTCGCATACGGCCGCAAACGCAAAGGCGCGGAAACCCGAACCCTCGTCTACACGGGCGATGGCAAGCGAAATTCGCCGCGCGCATTGCTCTTCCAACGCCCCGGAGAACGGGATCGAATTTTCGTGAGCGATGGCTCGCGTGGACAGGTACGACCGATGAGCGCAGGCGAGCATCGCTGGCCAATGTTTGGCAGCGCGTTCTCCTACGAAGATTTTCGCGCCCACACCGCGGCCGACTACCGTATCGAAGTTTTGGGAACGGACCGCATCAAAGGCGAGCACTGCCGCGTGTTGCGACTTCGCCCATTCGACGGGCCGTATGCCTACCAGCTGATTTGGCTTTCGACTTCGCGCCCCGTCATCCTGCGCTCCGACTACTTCGACTCAAAGGGTTTATGGAAGCGCTATAGCGCTTCGCCACAGCATGTGGTGCAGCACTTCGAATGGTGGGTGCCGATGGAAGATCACATGGTCGATCTTCGCACGGGCCGCCAGACCACGCGCCACATCCGCAACCTGTTGATCGACACCGCCGTGCCAGACGAAATCTTCACGCTCACCCAATTCTCACGCGGTCGGCTGCCCAACTTCTAAGAGTAGGAAGCGCTCCACGTTTCCTTTCGGGCCCGCGAGCACCGAATCGCATTCCCCAAGTAGACGCAGCCCGAGCGCTTGCGCGGCATTGCGGACCGAGCGTACAGCCGCTTCGCGTTTCACAGGATCACGAACCACGCCACCGCGAACATCCTTACGTTCGAGTTCGAACTGCGGTTTCACCATCAGCAGCAAGCGTCCACCGGGTTTTGCCAACTCAATGAGTTTCGGCAGGACCAATCGCAACGAAATAAAACTCACATCTGCAGTCACAAGATCGACGCGTTCCTCATCTGTCGGCGTCTCGAGATGACGCACGTTTGTGCGCTCTTGAACACAAACCCGAGGATCGTCGCGCAGAGTGAGCGCGAGTTGACCATATCCAACATCGATGGCCCTGACCGAGGTCGCGCCGGCTTGTAAGAGACAATCTGTAAACCCACCCGTCGAGGCGCCCACATCCGCACAGCGGAAATCCTGTACGTCGAGCGCAAGTTCATCGAGTGCACCCCGAAGCTTTTCACCACCCCGTGACACATAGCGGCTTCGTGCCTTCAGCGTGAGCATCGCATCGCCAGGAATCAGATTACCCGGCTTGTCCATCACCCGATCGCCCAAGCGAACATCACCGGCCAGGATCCGCGCATGGGCTCGACTGCGCGTCGTCTCCAGCCCGAGTTCCACAACGCGCTGGTCCACACGTACACGCGAACTTGGCATGACTAGCGACCGAGAAGTTCGAGCGCCGCCTTTTCGATGCCATCGGCATCCAAGCCGAGATCTGCGAGAACCTCAGCCGGGCTGCCATGCTCGATGACCTCATCGCGCACACCGAGTCGGCGGATTGGCTTGGTCAGACCCTGTTCTGCAAGATAGGCAAGAACGGCCTCGCCAAAGCCAGCGTATTTACTGTGCTCCTCTACGACGACAAGCGCGGAAACCCGGTCAGCCATTTCGCACAACCAGCGATGATCGAGCGGTTTCGCAAAGCGCGCGTTTAGCACCGCGGTACCGATGCCTTGTGCCTCCAAACGTTCGGCGGCATCGAGCGCTGGCGAAACCATCGAACCAATCGCAATCACGCCGACGTCGGATCCATCGCGAAGCAATTCCGCTTCACCCACCTTGATCGTCTTCATCTCCGCCTCGATCGGAATCCCGAGTGCGTTTCCACGCGGGAACCGCAGCGCCGCGGGCCCTGGGTATTCGATCGCGGTTTTCAGCATGTGGCGCAGTTCGTTTTCGTCTTTCGGCGCCATCACGATCATATTGGGCAAAGTTCCCAAGTACGCAAAATCGTAAAGTCCTTGATGCGTTGCGCCGTCCGCACCGACAATACCAGCGCGATCCAGAACAAACGTCACATCGAGGTTCTGTACACATACATCGTGAACAATCTGATCGAACGCGCGCTGCAAGAACGTCGAGTAAATCGCGCAAACTGGCTTGGCACCTTCGGTCGCCATGCCGGCCGCAAACGTCACCGCATGTTGCTCGGCAATCCCGACGTCGTAGAACCGATCCGGGAAAGCCTCCTCAAAACGATCCAACCCCGTGCCTCCAGCCATGGCTGCCGTGATGGCAGATATTCGTGGATCGTCTTTGGCAAGCTGGATCAACGCATCAGAAAAGACGCGCGTCCATGATGGAGGTCCGCCGGCGCTCTTCTTCTTCATCTCGCCGGAGGGAATTTCAAACGGCGTCACGCCGTGATATTTCAACGGATCGCCCTGCGCTGGATCGTAACCGTAACCCTTTTGAGTCACGCAATGAATCAGCACCGGATCGTTGCGCTCGCTCATATCGCGGGCGTTGCCGAAGGTTTCGAGCAGCGCCGGCAAACTATGCCCGTCGATCGGACCGATGTAGTTGAAGCCAAGCCCTTCGAAAAGCAGCGCCGGCGAAATGAATGCTTTGAAGCTCTGCTCCGCGCGGCGCGCCATCTCAAGTAGTTCGTCGCCGCGACCCGGAACGGACTCGAGCACCGATCGCACATAATGCTTGAAGCGTCGTACCAGCGGACCCGACCAACGACGTGCGAGATAGCTCGACATCGCACCCACGTTCGGTGAGATCGACATTTTATTGTCGTTCAGGATCACGACCAGATTCGTAAGCTTGAGATACCCGGCGTTATTAAGGCCCTCGTATGCCATGCCCGAAGACAGCGCACCATCGCCGATCACCGCAATCGCAAACTCGTCACCACCGCGCCGACGAACCGCCTCAGCAATTCCGGTCGCGGCAGAGATCGAGGTTCCTGCGTGACCGGCGCCAAACACGTCGTACTCGGATTCATTGCGGCGCAGAAACTTTCCAAGCCCATCACGCTTACCGATGCTGGCGAAATTCTTGCGCCGCCCGGTGAGCAACTTATGCGGATATCCTTGATGCCCGACATCCCAAATGAGTTTGTCTTTAGGTGTGTCAAAGCTGTAATGCAGCGCGGTGGCAAGTTCTACCGCACCCAGACTTGAAGCCAGGTGGCCGCCCGTCTGCGCAATCACCTCGATGATCTCCTGGCGCAGCGAGTCCGCTACCTCGCGCAGCTGCTCCGGTGCTAGTTTGCGAAGATCTGCCGGGCTTTCAATGCGATCCAGAATCGAGCTCATGAACCCTCTACGTTAGCCGCTACCAGAGAGCCGGCCAGCTCGCGCAGTGCTTTCGCCTTGGCGCCGAAGCTGTCAAGCGCGTTCTGGGCCGCGACGGCCTCGCGCTGGATGTATTCGCGGGTCTCCGCTGGATCCAAAACCACCAAAATCGAGCATTCCTCACGATCCCCATCGTGCAAATCATCGAGCGCCTGGAAAGCCAGACCATAATGTTCCGCGAACGCATCGAGCGCCCGCAGACTTTGCTCGTCCTCAGTCAGCGTTCTCGCCGCCCCCCCTACTGAGAAACCAAAGAGGGCCGCTGTCTTACGACGATGAATCGAGGTCACCGATTCAAAAGTTGCGGTATCCGGAGCGAACGCGAGATCATCCGCCTGGCCGCCCACCAGCGCCCGCGATCCTGCGGCCACTGCGAGTCGCCGCATCACTGGCACGGGGACCTCGGCTGCAGCCAGAACCTCAAACGCAAATGCGAGCAACGCGTCCCCGGCCAAAATCGCGGTGGCCTGATCGAATTGAACGTGAACGCTCGGTCGGCCGCGACGATCGTCATCGTCGTCCATCGCGGGGAGGTCATCGTGGACGAGCGAATACGCGTGTACGAGTTCGACCGCAGCAGCGATCGATCGCACAGCATCCGGTTCCTCGCCGAGTGCCGCAGCGGCGCCAAATGCCAAGGCGGGGCGAAGACGCTTTCCACCAGATAAAACGGCGTAGCGCATCGCTTGGTGCAGGCGCGTCGGCGCAGCATCGGCGTCAGGCAAGACGCGGTCTAACTCCTCGTCCACCGCGGCACGACAAAGATCGAGAAAGCGTGAGAGATCCGCACTCATGCGTCGGGCTCCAAGGAACTTTCAACCGGACCGTCGGGTCCGTTCTCGAGTTGACTCACGCGAACTTCCGCAGCGCTAAGACGCTGTTCACAGACGCGAACTAACGCAACACCACGCTCAAAGCTTTTGAGTGAGTCTTCAAGCGTTTCGTCTCCGCTTTCAAGCTTCGCCACGAGCGCCTGCAACTCCTGGAGTGCCGCTTCAAAGGAGACCTTCTCCACATCCCGCTTTGTCATTCCGACTCCTGCACCGCAACGACAGCGGTACGTAAGCGGCCCCGTAACAAGCGGATTCCTACCTCGTCGCCGACGCTGACATCCGTCGCGGATTGTAATACCTGACCGTCCGATTCACGACTCGCGATACTGAAGCCTCGCCCCATCACCGCGAGCGGCGAGAGCGCATTCAGTTTGGCACTGAGTGTGTTGAGCTGCGCGCGAAACGCGCGTGCCGGCTGAGCAAGACCCACGCGAAGTACCGCGAGCCGCTGGCGTGCGTCGCGAAGCCGCGCGTGCTGCGCACGCTGCAAGCGCTCACCCAATGCGAGGAGCCGCTGATGCAATGCGGCACCATCGGGCGCCACCAAAGCGGCCGCGGCCGTTGGCGTGGGTGCGCGCATATCGGCAACCGCATCAGTGAGCACGAAATCGACCTCGTGCCCGATCGCGGAAATCACCGGCGTTTGTAATTCAAACAGGCAACGTACGACCTCCTCGCGATTGAACGTCCAAAGGTCTTCCAGCGAGCCACCCCCGCGCGTGAGTACGATGACATCGACCTCCGGCTGCGCGTCCAGCAGGTGTAGTCCGCGCACGATCTCACGCCACGCTTCTTCGCCCTGCACACGGGCATCAACCGCTAAAACATCAGCGTCTGCCTGGCGCACCTTCAGTGCACGCAGAAAATCATGCACGGCTGCACCCTGAAGCGAAGTCACCAAGCCAATTCGTCGCGGCTCCTCTGGTATGGCCTGCTTATGGGCAGGATCGAAAAGTCCCTCTTCCGCCAATCGTGCTTTCAGGCGCTCAAACGCGAGTCGAAGCGCGCCCTCGCCCGCCGCCTGTACACGGCTCACGATCAGCTGCAATGAACCGCGCTCGGGATAAAGATCGACCTTGGCGTGCACGCGAATCCGCATGCCATCCTCGAGCTCAAATTCGAGCCGCGAGGCCGCACCGCGAAACATTGCGCAACGAAGCTGCGCGGCTTCATCCTTCAAGTCGAAGTACAGGTGTCCCGGACGGGATCGATGCAGCGAGCCGACCTCGCCCTCAACCCAAAGGTCCGAAAACGCATCCTCAAAGGTCTCGCGCAACAGCGCGACGAGATCGGATACACCGATAACATCCGACGCTGTGACTTCTGGAAGCTGACTCATCAGAGTACGAGCTTACCACGTTGAGGCTATTCGGCTGCGCGCTCGATTTTGAGCTGTGAGAAGACCGTCCAGCTCTTCAGCAGTTCGACCGCGCGGCTAAGCTGGCGGTCTAAAACCATGCGATCCGCGAATTCGTCGCTCACTTTTTCAGCGGGTTTCGCGCGGCCCGTTTTCAAATGACCCTCGAGGTTTTTCTCGCCGAACGTCTCGCCGTCTTCACGTTCCTGCAGCGCGGTGAGTTCCAATTCAGTGAACGATTCCACGAGCAGGTCGGGCTGGATACGGACTTCCTGAATGGAACGGCCACTGGGCAGGTAGTAGAGCGCGGTCGTAAGCCGCAGGCCCGAACCGTCGTCCAACGGAATAATGGTTTGAACCGATCCCTTGCCGAAAGTCTCGGTTCCCATCACCAGGCCACGGTCGTGGTCTTGCAACGCGCCGGCCACAATCTCCGAAGCCGATGCGCTGCCGCCGTTGACCAAGACCACAATCGGATATTCCGGTTCCGTCCCACTCTTTTGCGCTTTCCACTCCATGCGATTCTCACCCTCGCGACCTTCGGAGAAAACAATCAGACCTTCTTTGATAAACAGATCAGCCACACGTACCGACTGATCCAGCAAACCACCGGGGTTGTCGCGAAGATCGAGCACCAGACCCTTCAGCTCGCCAGACTTTCGCGCTTCCTTCAGTTTGTCATGCAAATCACCCGCGGTGCGTTCCTGAAATTGACTCATGCGAATGTATGGGAGACCTGGCTCTACCATGTGCAGGACCACACTCGGGACCTTAATCGACGCGCGTTTGATCACATACGGCTTCGGTGCAGGCCAACCCTCGCGCAAAATTTGGATCATGACTTCGCTACCTCGCGGGCCACGCATCAGCTTCACGGCTTCCAACAGATTCAACTCTTGAGTCGAGGTGCAAGCGGTCTCATCTAAGTCAGGGCAAACCGCAATGATCTGATCGCCAGCCTTGATTCCCGCCCGCTGGGCTGGGGTACCGTCGATCGGCGAGACCACGGTCACGTAGCCATCACGCTTGGTGATTTCGATCCCCAGGCCTTCAAACTCGCCCTTGGTGTCGAGTTGAAGCTCCTTGTAGAGATCCTTGGAAAGATACGAGGTGTGGGGATCCAATACGTCGAGCATGCCCTTCAACGCACCTTCGACAAGATCGTGCTCGTCGACGTCCTTCACGTAGTATTGGTCCACCAGGTGCAATACGTTCGAGAGCAAGCCCAGATTCTGGTAACGCGGCTCCGCGTTGCTCCTGAAATTTCCAAGCGTTAACAGCAGAAGCGTGGCTGCAAACAGCCCAGCGACAAAAGAGCCGAAGAATCGAAGCTTGCTCATGAATTTCCTTCTTTCACTGAATCCAGGCGCGCGGATCCACCGGCTCGCCCTTATGTCGAATCTCAAAGTAAAGCCCGGGTCCGCTCAGGGATCCAGTCTCCCCAACTGTGCCGATGGGTTTTCCCGTCGCGACCTCATCGCCGGCATTGACGAGAATTTCCTCTAGATAGCCCGAAACCGTCACCGTGTCCTTGCCGTGGTCGACAATAACAATCTGTCCATAGCCGCGAAACCAGCCGGCGAAGAGCACCCGGCCATCACCGACCGCGCGAACGGGGAGCCCGGTTTTGGCTTCGATCTCGATCCCCGTCCGGAGTGTGACGGTGCCGAACTCGGGATCCGTCTGGTGCCCAAAGCCCAGCCGGACGGGTCCATCCACCGGACGGAGCAGCCGACCTCGGCGCAGGCCATGGCCCTTCGTTTTCTCCCGCGGCAGCTGGTTGAGCGCTTCCTCCAAACGTTCGGCGGCTTCGCGGAGCTCATCCGCAGCGCGGGTTTCGCGCTTGGCTCGACTCCCCAATAGCTCGACGAGATTCTTGCGCTCAACGTGGTCACGACGTAGTCGGTCCTCACGTACGGTGACTTCGCGACGCGTCGCGCGATGCTCTTCAAACATCGTACGACTCCGGTCACGATGCTGCAGATGTTCGCTCGCGACCGTGCGATAACGGGCGAAGAGTTCACGGTCCTGCAGAAGAATTCGCGCCAACGCTTGTCGTTTGCGCGCAAAATTTTGAAAAGATTTTGCCGAGTAGAGCTCCGCCACACCGCCCGTCGAGCTAAATCGGTAAAGCGCGATCAAGCGACGCTCGAGCGCTCCCCGAACCGAACTCATCGCCTGTTCGGATTCGGCGAGCAGTTTCTGCGCGAGATTCATCTCCTTCTCAGCGCTTTTTTCCTTACGCCGCAGGCGGCGGAGACTTTGGCGTGTGGCTTGGAGTTTGCGATCCACGCCCTCGAGTTCGGCAAGATAACCCGACGCTTCGTCGGCGTACTCCCTAGCCTTGGCCTCGCGTGCTTCGATCTCCTCACGAATCCGTTCGAGACGTTCACTGTCAGATTTATTCTGCGCCGCGGGTGCAGCGGCGAGCGCCAAACCCAAGACGATGACCGCTGCACGCCTCAAGTCCGTTCCTCAAGCCGCAGCAACGAAAGCATCGCGCCACCAACCCCCAAAGAGATACCGACCAGTACGAGGGCGAGCATCTCTTGGCGACCGAAGAAATCCGGTACCGGCTTGCCCAGCAGAAAGACCAAGATATCACCCAACACTGGAAGTCCGAGTCCGAAAAGCGCGTAGAGCAAACTGATGGCCACGGCTGCTGCGACGCCGCCTTGGATCGCACCTTCGATGTAAAACGGCAGACGCACGAATACCCCGCCGGCCCCCACCAAGCGTTGAATTGCAATCTCGTCGTTTCGCGAGTACACCGCGAGGCGTACGGTTCCCGCAATGACGGTTCCCAATATCAACATCAGAAAGACGCCTAAGCCCAGCCCCAGCCACTCCATCGCCCGAAGAATCCGGCCGTAACTTTGGACCCAATCCTCGCCGTAGCGAGTCTCGTTGATACCGGGCATGCCTTCGACCTGTTTGGCAAAGACGCGCAGGCTTCCCTCTTCCCTCAACTCCGGCCCGAGCGAGAGTTCGAAAGAACTCGGCAACGGGTTGCGATCCAACCCGTCGAGCACGTCCGCGTCTCTACCCAGATCTTCGCGCAGCCGAACGAGGGCCGTGTCATTCGACACATAGAGCACGGCCTGAACACCACTGAGCTCGCTCAAGGTGTGTTTCATCGCGTCGACATCGGTCGCACCCTCATCCAGAAACGCGACGAGCTTCAGATCCTGACCGAAGTTCTCCAACACCCCGCGCATGTTCTGCACAATCAAAAGATACGTGCCAAGCAACAATAACCCCGCCGACAGAGTCGTAACCGAAATGACGAAGACCAACGGCGCGGAACGAATCCCCCTCAGTGCCGATCGCACCGAGGTAAGGATCCGTCGAATGACTTCGATCTCAATCATGGGAGCGGCAATGCCGCGCGTCCGATCGCCGTGGGATAGGTCTCTGGCGCGCGGTCGGTCACGAGGCGCCCTTGATCCAGGACCAGGCGGCGGTGTGGATAGCGGTCCAAAAGACTCGGGTCATGCGTCGCGACGATGACGGTGGTTCCGCGCGCATGTGCGTCAGCGATGATGTCCATGATATCGAGCGCCAGGTCAGGATCGAGATTGCCCGTGGGCTCATCGGCGAGCAGCAGCGGCGGATCATTCACCAACGCCCGCGCGATCGCGACACGTTGCTGCTCACCGCCCGAAAGCGCTTTGGGTCGGTGGTCGAGACGATGCCCCAACCCCAGTCTGCGCAACATATTCCAGGCACGCGCACGAATCTCTCGACGGGACACGCCGGCGATTTCGAGCGTGATCGCAACATTGTCGACGACCGAACGATCGGGCAAGAGCTTGAAGTCTTGAAAGATCACACCAATCTGGCGACGCAACTCGGGCACACTCGACGCCGTCATCTTCGTAATGTTGCGACCTGCAACGATGATCTGACCGGTCGAAGGCTTATCCGCACCGAAGAGCATGCGCAACAATGTGGTCTTACCCGCACCGCTGGATCCGGTGAGAAAGACAAACTCGCCGCGCTCGATCGTCAACGAGATATCCCGCAACGCGTACACGTTACCTTCGTAACGCTTTTCCGCGTGGTACATCTGGATCATGGCTTGCTCCCCGGAGGGGCGGAGACGACGAAACTCAGCTTCGTGCGAAATGCGCCAAAACGACCTCGTGCATCGGCGCACCGGTCAGCACACCTTCTCCGAAGGACGCCGCCGAAGGCAGCGAAACATCGGATTGCGTAATCTCTTCGGCCAATCCAACAGCGTCATCCAAAGCGCCGTTTTTCAACGCCTGGACGGTTGTGCGATGTTGTTCTTCCATCAACCCGCGCACTGTTTCTTCAAGATCTGCAACTCCAAGCTGATCTTCATAGCCCTGTTTCTTCTTGAAAAGAATCGCACCGCCTTCATACAAGAGCGTGATGATATGTGGATTCGCGGCGCCACTATCCTCGGTCTGAACGTGAAACACGCGACCCAGATAGCGGACGTTCGTGTTGAACCCACCAACCATCGACTCTACCCCTCTCGTGCGATTGTGCTGGACACGGCAGGGCCCCGCAACCAGCCGGAAGACAAAACAAAACCAGCCGCTCATCGTATCGGCCGAGACACCCGTGAGTTGATGCCCCAAACACTGAGACGGGGCGCTCCGAGCGTGACTCGAAGCGCCCCTGGAGGGAGGGCCGAACGGCCCACCGCTGGGGGCTCTCAGCTCGCAGCGCGACGACGATGTCGCCAAACGGACAACGCGAGCAGTGGCAGCAGTAACCACGCTGCGCCTGGTTCGGGTGCCAGAAGCACCGTGGTTCCAGGACTTGGATCTTGCACGGCGAAATCCGCGGCGTTGTTATTGCTATCTATGCCTGCAAACCAACGCGCCAAACTCTGGCCGGCCGATGCGTCGAGCGCGGGCGCGCCCTCGCCCAAGAAATGGTCCTCTGCACCAAACTCGCCATAGCCGAGCGCATCGACGACCATGCCCGCTGGATTCAGTAGTCGCACCGAGTCGGGTCCGTTCTGAAAATCGAAATCGAGCAGCAAATCAGCACGCGATACCATCGTGGCGGCGCCCGCGATATCGGCGATCACAAAGAGGCCGTCCGGAGCCACGGCACCCGCAAGCTCGAGCCGAACCGTGACCCGTGCATCGGCGCCATTGAAGCCCTCGATGGCGAAGCCATCCAAGTCCTGTCCGGCCGCACCATAGAGCTCGACGAAGACTTTTCCGTCGTCCGAACCCACTGCATCGTAGTAAAGCTCGTTGATCGTCAGCGCCGACGCTCCGGCGGGACAGAGCCAAACGCAACAACAGAATGCCCAGTACCTCATTGTTCATCTCCTTGATCACGTGAAAATGCGCCACCGGTCCAAGCATCGAGTGACGCGGTGAGTTCGGTCGCCCGCAGCTTCAACTCCACTTCGTGGGGAGGGTCCAGCGACGCTGCGCCAAGCTGCAGCAGTACACGCTCGCGCTCGAAGTAGACCCGGTTGATGCGCTCGAGCACCTGGTCTCTCAACTCAATCAGCTGGCGGCGCTCGCGCGAGATTGCGAGTAGATCGTCAGGACGGCGCAATTCGCCAAGGTCCCAGCTGAATTCAAAATCCAGGTCGATCGCGGAATCGTTTGCCGAACTCGTGTCGAAGAGCTGGCGCGTCTCGCCCGATGAAAACGTTTGGTCGTGGTCGGCATCGCGCGACCGGTCCCGCGCCAGACCGAACCGGGCGCTGACTTCGGGCAAGTATGCAGACTTACGTGCGCGTGACTCGGCCTGACGAAGTCTGATCGGCGATAGCCCTTGGTACGCCAATGCGAGCCGATGCAGCCGCACGATCTCGGCACGGTCAGAACGCGTTGGCGAGCTCGCGAGAGCATTCAGCGGCACCGCGCGTAATAACGCGACACCTTCACTGGTGGCGACAACCACATCGCCCGACCGACGGGCAAACGTATGCGCCCGACTCGTGAGTTCCAATTTGGGATGCAGGAGATCCCGCTCCAATGAATACACGCCGCGATCAGAAGCTAAGTAGACACTTGACCCCTTCCTCACAACTCCCCGAATAACCCCGAGATTTGGATCTAGCCTCTCCGCTACATCTGGTGTCACATACCAAAAACCGTTGGGAACCGAGAGCAGAACCCCATCGCGCCACGACACCAGGCCGTTCAATTCCCACCAGCCCTCGCTGACACCGCGAATGCGAGGCTCGAATTCCGCGCCGTCACCGGTCCAAAGCGACCCCTCACGTGCCACCCAAACCTCGCGCGCGTGTGCCCTCACATGGCTCACCTCGCCCGGAGGCAGCGCCAGCGAACGTCGGAACGCGGACGCGTCGAGATCTCGTACAAAGAGCCCGACATCGGTTGCGACCCAAACGCGTTCGTCGTGATCTACCGCCAAGCCTCGGACACGCGCGCCGGCGGCGAGTGGCACGACACGCGGTTCGTGGCTGCCATCCGACCACGCATAGAGCTGCCTACCACTGGCGATCCAGATCGCCGCGGCGCCACGGGCCAGGTCCCGTACTTCACCCCGCGCCATCACAAGCGACCAGACGCCGCCCTCATAACGATACAGCCCACGCGTGGTACCCAGAACAAGCGCATCGTCTTCGGCGATCACCGATGTCGGAACACCCGGCGGTGCGGCGGTCAACCAAATGGGACTCAGGAGTCCGAGCCAAGTTATGACAAGTGGCAGCATCGGCTCTTGAAAGAGCAAAGCGCGTGCCAGCCCTTACCGGCGCGCTGCGCGACCTAGCGGAGCATGAGTGAACGTTCGCTAACGCGTGCGTTCGACCGAATACTCTTCTTCGCCACTGAAGACTTTGAGCGGAACCCACTGCTCCAGCTGCGACATTCGAACCAGCTTCGTAGTCATGATGCCGGTTGGATCCAAGACCCAAGGATCGTTTCGATCCTCGAACCAGAGAGTCACCATATGGTGCTGATTGTCGGTCTTGCGATAAACAACACCGCGGAAAACCTCGGTCTCGTCAAACCCAAATTCGCGCAGCAGATGAAAGCTCAATAACTCGAGTCCATCGCAGTCATCGCCGCTGTGATCGAGCGTCTCCTTCAGAGTGGCCCAGCGATCCTCCCAGCCGTCGGGGCGGTAGCTATGCAACGACTCCTCTTGCACCCATTGCATCAGCTGGCCAGCCAGCGCGCGGCGTTGCTCATTCTGAAAGCGATGAAAGCGTTTCCGTAGATCCGACGCGGAACCACTCGCTGCCACGTCAGGCGTATCGACACGCTGGGCGCGCTGCTGCCATTCGGTGATCTTGTAGGACCAAGGATCGCTCGAGTCCGGTTTCGCGAAGTATTCGTACGGCGAGCTCTTGAGCACCTCGGGCCAGTGACCGCAGGACACCAGCAGCGCCACTACGAGCACAACATCCCAACGACGACCAGCAAAAGAGCGGAACTTCATACGCACCTTTGCTTCTTCGGCGCCCGACAACACAGACTGAACGCTTCTTGGATCTTTTTCCTCGGTCGCCGCGCGGCGCGCTAAGCTCGTCGGCATGAAGTGCTCCGTACCGACGACGTTGACGCGGCTGACACCCGAGTGGATCTCCGGCCAACTCGACGAGCACTTTTCCGGCGTCGACGTAACGGCGGTCTCGGTGATCGATCAACACGACGGAACCACGGGACGCGCGAGGCTCGAACTGAGCCATCGCGGCAACCCCGATGCGCCATCGCGGATCTTCGTAAAACTTCCGCCTGCCGATCCCGCTCAACAGCAGATCGTTCGCGCTCTCGGCATGGGCGTACGCGAAGCCCGCTTCTACGCGGAGCTCGGCCATGCGCTTCCCGTCCGTGCGCCCCGTTGCTACTCGGCCGTGTACAACGGCGAGGACTACCTAATGTTACTCGAGGACCTGGAGAGCAGCTTTTGTCGCTTCCCCCATGCCAGGCGAGATTCACTCCTCCCCATCGCAGAAGGCGTGATGGACGGTCTCGCTCGGCTTCACAGCAAATACTGGGACCACCAAGACTTCAAGGATCACTTGAACTGGATCCACCCAGCCCTCCGTCACGAGATTGGCCCCGCACTTGTGACGCGTGCGGCAGAGCGCTTCCGTGAGCGTGCAAACACGACCTTCCTCGATGCAGCTCGGCTCTACACAGAGGCCACAAAGAGCATTGAAGACCTCTGGGACCGCGGCACGGACACCCTCGTTCACGGCGACTGTCACCTCGGCAATCTCTTCGTCGATGGCGACGAAGTAGGCTTTCTCGATTGGGCGTGTACGAGTCGCGCGCCAGGGATGCGGGATGTGACGACGTTTCTCTGCGGGTCGTTGCCGACGGAGCTACGCCGCAGTCATGAGCGAGACCTGCTACGCCGCTATTTGGAAAACCTCGACATGAGCGCGGCGAGCAAACCCAGCTTGGATCAAGCCTGGTCGAGCTACCGCGGCCTCGCACTCTACCCCTGGGTGGCAGCCGCCACCACTGCAGCCATGGGGGATGCATGGCAACCCGCTGCCATCGCCGAGGCCGCAGTCGACCGAACAACGACCGCGCTCGACGACCTTGGAAGCTTGGAGATGATTCGAAGGTCAATTCTGTAAATATCTGATTTAGAAGATATTTATCTACTAACTGAAAGTATCACTTTCAAAAACTCACGAAGCGAGGCCCGTGGCTTGACAGTCACCCCCGTCCACCTAGAATCGATCGCCTAGGCCTTACCCCCAGGAGCCCTATGCGAACCACGTGGATGATTGCGATCGCCCTGCTTATTGGATTGAGCAGTCGTGCCGACGCCGAGGTTTATCGTTGGACTGACCCCGACGGTCGCACGCGTTACACGCTGGTGGAGAAATCCAAACCCAGCCAAGCCACGCGCCGGCGACTGCCTCCCATTCTTTTCCCGGGTCAGACGCGACGCGCCGAGCCCGGCGACGAGACGTTGCCCGCAAACGCCGCCGTCGGTATTCAACCCGATGTGGCCGCGCCCCCGCCTGGCATCGAAGCGTTGGAACCTGAAGATGACTGGAGCTTCGACTCAGAACTTTCACCCGATCTCGACGCCATCGAGGACGAAGAGCAATCGGAACTGCAGGCGAAGATCCTGCAGGATCGTGAATTCCTGAAAGAGCTGATCGGAAACCCGCATACCGAGGGTCATCACTTGATCGACAAACCCGAAGTACGCAGCATCGCCGATCGCCTGCCACGACTTCAGTCCGAACTTCGCGCGTTGAAGCGTGAAGAACCCGATTCTGAATAGGCGATGAAGCGACGACCCGTGGTCGCATTGGCGGGGGGCGTCGGTGCGGCGCGCTTCCTACGCGGCCTGGTGCAGGTGGTTCGACCATCCGACCTGACGGTGATTGTAAATACCGGCGACGACCGTGACTTCTATGGGCTGCGGGTTTGTCCCGACCTCGACACCATCACCTACACATTGGCGAACCGCGTGCGTCGAGACGTCGGCTGGGGCATCGAGGGTGACAGTTTTCAAACGCTTGCAGCGCTGCGCCGTTTTGAACGCGAAGCCTGGTTCCAGCTCGGCGACCAAGATCTCGCGACCCATATTCATCGCACGCGACGCCTGCAGCAGGGCGCTTCGTTGGCAGAAGTGACGGCGGAAATCGCTCGCGCCTTTGAACTCGAGGTCGAGCTCCTCCCCATGACCTGCGATCCGGCCGCCACAGCAATCGAACGTGAGGACGGCAGTCGCGCCGACTTTGAAGAGTACTTGGTTCGCGACGGCGCCCCCGACGACGTGCGTACCATCGACCTTTCGCAGGCGCGGTGCGCCACGCCCGGCCCCGCTGTGCTCGAGGCCATTCAGGCCGCCGAAAGCCTCTTGGTCTGCCCTTCCAATCCGCTGGTTTCGATCGGCACGATTCTCGCGGTCCCAGGTATTCAGCAGGCCGTCGACTTGCGCCGCGATGCCGTCGCGGTCAGCCCGCTGATCGGCGGCCGCCCGGTGAAAGGTCCGGCGGATCGCCTTATGCGCGCGGTACAGGTCGAGGTGTCGAGCTATGGGGTGGCGACGCTCTACCGGAGCTTCGTTCGCGGCTTGATCATCGATGATGTCGACGCCGCATTGACGGAACGGATTGAGCAGCTCGGGATCGCCGTCCGGACTCGACCTACCTTGATGAAAGACTCGAATGTTTCGCGGGATCTGGCTGCATCAGCGATGGAGTTCGCGAAGGAGCTGTGTTGAAAGTCGCCGCCATTGTGCCCTTCAAATGCTTCACGCGCGCGAAGAGCCGCCTGCGCGGTAGGTACACCGATGAACAGGTCGAAGCCCTGGGCCGGGCCATGCTGGTCGACGTGTTAGCTGAGTTGCAGGACGTGAAACAGCTGCGGCATATCGTCGTCGCGACGGATGACGTCGCCGTGAGCGAAGTCGCACGCGGTGCCGGTGTTGAAGTCCGGCTCGAAACGCCGGATCCGGGATTGAATCCCGCGATCGATCAAGCCACGCGCGAAGCGACCGAGTTGGGATGCACGGCATCCGTGGTTGTACTCGGCGATTCGCCCGGTCTCGCAGCCCACGATGTGGAAACACTGATAGAACGGGGCATCGAGTATGACGTCGTGGTCGTGCCCTCGAAGGACGGTGGCACGGCGCTGCTCTGGCGTAGCCCCGCACTTTGCATTCCCGCGACGTTCGGCCCCGAAAGTGCTGAGGAACATCAGCGGATCGCGGTGTCGCGGGATCGAAGCTGCCTCAGTCTCGATCTCTTCGCGACCCGCACTGGCATCGATTTAGACACCTACGAAGAAGCCACAGCGTTTCGAGATCTTGGCCCGCCCGGTCGCACACGCGACCTGTTACGGAGCTTTTCGGTATGACGCCCCAGCTCGCGTTTCATGCGCTGGAGGGGTTGCCCGAGATTCAACCCGGGGATCCGTTGCCGGAAATACTGGCGGCGAGTGTTCCAGCCGGTAGCGGTATCTTGGTCGTTGCGCAGAAGATCGTCTCGAAAGCAGAGGGCCGCGTCATTGGGCTCGACAAAGTCGAGCCCGGGCATGAAGCCATCCAGTTGGCGGCGATCGTAGACAAAGATCCACGCCACGTGGAGCTCGTACTGCGTGAATCCGTACGCGTCGTGCGCGCCGCTCCTGGAGTATTGATTTGCGAAACCCACCACGGTTTCGTCTGTGCCAACGCGGGTGTCGACTTTTCGAATGCGCCCAAGGAAGGCGATGCCGTGCTACTGCCCGTCGACCCCGACGGCTCCGCGCGTAAAATCCTGGCGGCACTCGGCAAAGACTGTGCGGTCATTATCTCCGATACCTTCGGCCGTCCCTGGCGGGAGGGGTTGGTCGACGTCGCGATCGGTATCGCGGGCATGTCGCCATTACGTGACGACAACGCACATGGTGATCGCGCGGGTCGCGAACTTCAGGTCACCATCATGGCTTTGGCGGATCAACTTGCGGCAGCCGCGGGAATTCTCATGCGCAAAGACGCAGGCCTTCCGGCGGTCTGGGTTCAAGGTGTGATGCCCGACGGCGATGGCAACATCGATGAACTAATGCGCGACTCGAGCCGCGACCTGTTTCGCTAGGAAGGCAACGGCGAGCCGTCGGAACGGCGCAGCTCGACTTCAGTCCACTCCCGAATCCAAACGCCAAGCGCTTGCAATCCCTTGGCGGACTTACCCGAGACCGCCGCAACGTCTTCTACCGGTAGACGCAAAGCTTTCGCGAACTTCTGTGCCTGACCGCGCAATTTGCCGGCACTCAGCTTGTCACTCTTCGTGACCGCGAGCTTTACCGGGATGCCTTCGGCGCGGAGCCAATTGACCAGCTGGGCCTCCTCGGCCTCGGGCCCGCGGCGCGCATCGACCAAGATCAATACGCCCTGAATCTCTTTGCGGTCGCCGCGCAGATACGACTCAACCAAGCCGCGCCATGATTCACGCTCCTTGCGCCCGACTGCCGCGTAGCCAAATCCCGGGAGGTCCACGAGGTATGCGCGTTTCTCAACCCGGTAGAACTGGATCAGCCGCGTCTTGCCGGGGCGCCCCGAGGTCCGCGCCAATTTGCGCCGGCCCACCAGCGCGTTGATGAGCGTCGATTTGCCGACATTCGAGCGGCCGACGATCGCGACCTCGGGAAGGCCGTCGTCCGAAAACTGGGCGGGGCCAGCGGCCACGTGTTCCAATGAGACATCCACGAATTCACTCGCCTCTATTGACGTCTCACTGCGTGATTCGCGTTTGACGCTCTAAAAGTGGAAAGGTAGCTTGATCCGGATCCGCTTCGCTGCCCTAACTATAACCCGAAGGTATCACCCGAAGGAGCCGCATCGATGAGCAAGGGCGTTCAAATCGCCATCGCGGTCGTCACCGTTTTCGCGGGCGCCGCCTGGATCTCGACGAGCCTCAGCTCCGAGTCCGGCACCATGACATATTTTGCGAATGTGGGTGCCTATCTCGATGCCAGACCTACCGATGCCGCTCCGGGCACCCGCCCGTCTCGGGTTCACGGCTTCGTGGTCGCCGACTCGATCGCAAAGGACTTACCCGCCGGTCATGTGGATTTCGAAATCCACGATGAGATGGCGACGGAGATGCGCTTGTCCGTGCGGCTGACCAGCATCGACATTCCGGATTTATTTAAGGATGGCGCCGAGGTCGTGGTGGAAGGCCACTACGCAGACGGCCGATTCATCGCGGAGCGTGTGATGGCCAAGTGTCCGTCCAAGTACGAAGCCCGCGAGGAATCCGAAGCTTAGTCGGCTTCAACCCATGATCGATATCTTCATCAGCCTCGGTGAGTTCAGCCTCTATGCCGCGATCGCCGCGACCCTCTACGCCGCAAGCGCAGCGGTCTACGGCGCGCGCAGCCAGCAACCCGAGTGGGTTCGCAGTGCCGAGCGCGGAATCTTCGCGCTGTTCTTCTTGCTCACCCTCGCGCTGCTGGGCGTCGAAACCGCGCTGCTGAACGATCGTTTCGAATTCGCATTCGTCGCTGCAAGCTCGAGTCGCGAACAGCCGTGGCTGTTTAAGCTTCCTGCGCTCTGGGGCGGTCAAGCGGGATCGCTGTTGTTTTGGACTTGGATGCTCTCTGCGCTGGCGGCCTTCGCGGTCTGGCGCAACCTCAACCGCAACCGTGTGCTGATGCCATGGGTCATCACCACACTGGCGATCAACGTGCTCTTCTTCCTGGTATTGGTCGCATTTGCCACCAGTCCCTATGAACTGCTTCCCGTAGAGCATGTGTTTTCGAATGGGCGCGGCATGAATCCGCTGTTGCAACATCCTGTGATGTTGATTCATCCGCCGATCCTTTACTTGGGATTCACCGGTTTTTCGATTCCCTTTGCGTTCGCAGCCGCCGCATTGATCACCGGCGAACTCGGCCAGAATTGGTTTCGCACGACCCGCCGCTACACCTTGCTCGCATGGTTCTTCCTCGGGATCGGCTTGATGCTCGGAGGACGCTGGGCCTATGAAGTTTTGGGTTGGGGCGGTTACTGGGCCTGGGATCCGGTTGAAAACTCCTCGCTCATGCCGTGGCTGGTCGCGACCGCGTACCTGCACTCCGTAATGATTCAAGAGAAACGCGGCATGCTGAAAATCTGGAACCTCGTGCTGATCGGCTTGTCGTACACGCTCTGCTTATTCGGTACCTTCTTAACGCGGAGCGGCATCGTGCAGTCCGTGCATAGCTTCGCCGATGCGGGTTGGTTTGGTACCGTCTTTCTGATCTATGTAGTGATTCTCTCAACCACGTTCGCGGGCCTGTTGATTTGGCGCGCGCCCATGTTGCGCTCTGAGAATCACCTTCAATCCTTGGTTTCGCGCGAAGCCAGTTTCTTGGTTAACAACTGGGTCTTTCTTGGGCTTCTCTTCATCGTTTTCTTCGGAACCATGTACCCGGTGTTCTCGGAGATGTTGACCGATGTGCGTGTGCAAGTCGGACCGCCGTTCTTTCAACGCTACGCCGGCCCTCTTGCGGTATTCCTCTTACTCCTCACGGGAATTGGTCCGTTGATCGCATGGCGACGTGCCACCTGGACCAACCTTCGCAAGAGCTTCCTATTGCCGGCAGCGTTCGCCGTTATTTCTTGTTTTGCATTGCTCGTCGCAGGCATGCGCCAGTTCTATCCGATCGCGTTTCTCACACTCTGCGCCTTCGTCACCGGAACCATCCTCGAGGAGTACTTTCGGGGGATCCGTGCACGGATGCGCCGCGGCGAAAGCGCACCGCGTGCGATCGCGACGTTGATTCAACGCAATCAGCGTCGCTACGGTGGATACATCGTGCATCTGAGCGTCGTGCTGATGTTCATTGGTTTCGCGGGTGCGGTCTTCAACTTGGAAGAAACCAAACTCCTAAAACCCGGAGAAACCTGGAAGCTCGGCGACTACGCTATCCAGTATCGTCAGGCGCGACCGGTTCAGCATCCCCACTATGCCGGTGCGGTGGCTCGACTCGCGCTCGCGCGCAGCGGCAAACCCGTGGGCATCCTGACCCCGGAAAAGCGCATGTACTTTCAACAGGAACAGCCAGCAACCCTGCCGGCGGTTTCCAGTGGGCTCAACGAAGACTTCTACGTGATCCTGGTCGGTCTCGAACCCGACGGTTCTGCCGCGTTCAAGGTCTACATTAACCCGCTGGTGAATTGGATTTGGATCGGCGGCTTCGTCTTCATTATCGGCAACACCTTGCTGCTCTGGCGCATGCCGCAACCCAGGCGTGATGCAGCTGCTTAACCGCGCTCTACTATGCGGCGTGCTCGCTCTGCTCGCAGGTGCTGCCACCGCGGCGGAAGTCAGCGGTCAGATCACGCATGCGGGCGGTCGAGATAAAACCCGCAACGTCGAGATCCGTATCGTTGGCCTGATTGACGGCGAAAAAACGGTCGATCGTGTGACACGCACCGATGCGGAAGGGTCGTTCGTCTTCAAAGACTTGCCGACGCCGGGCGGCTACATCCTCTATGCAAGTTATGGTGTTCTGCGTTTCCCGGGGGGGCACTTCATTTTCAAGGAAGACGATCCCCAACCGAAGCGCCAGCTTTCATTTGAGGTTCACGACGCCACCGAAGACAACACGCTTTTACGCATGCGCGACCTACAATGGGTGATCGAACGCGATGCCGGAGTCTTCCGTGTATTTGAACGGCTGGTCATTGAGAACAGCGGGAACGAAGTCGTGATTCGCGACCCCAACTCGTCGGATCCCGCGGTATTGATCGGCATCGCCAAAGACCACGGCGAAGTCACACTCGGGCCGATGCAAGGCGAGATTCGTGACAGTCGTGCCGAGCTCTGGGGACCGTTCCATCCCGGCACCACGGAAATCGAATTGGTCTATGACCTCGATGGTTTTGATCCAGCGCTCAGACTCGAAATACCCATTGAAGAATGGACCGACGCCTTCACGCTTTTCGTAAAAGACTTTGGTGTCTACGTGGACGGCGGGCAATTGCATCCCACACGCCCGGCACGCGAAGGCAAAGTCTTCTATCACCGCTTCGCGGGTTTCGATCTTCCAGCCGGCACGCGTCGCGAGATCGAAATTATTCCGCTGCCCCCACGACCCGAGCGCGCACGCTGGATCGAAGGCGCAATTGCAGCGATGCTCGCCTGCGGCCTCTTCTTTTTCCTTCGCGGCCCGATCGCGGTACCTACGGATGTGAATGCCGCAGCTGTCAGCGACGAAGAGCCCGAACTCGATGCTTTGCATGCGTCACTTCGGGACCTTGAGCATGACTTCGAGACGGGCAAGCTCAGTGAGGCCGATCGGGATCGGATTCGCAGCGAGTTACAACGCGAAGCCGAGAAAGCGGGCGCTCCGGTGGAATCGATCTAATGCACCTGGTCGAGCTGATCGACGTCGATAAGCGCTACAGCGGAATCCGCGCGTTGCGACAAATCAGCATGACGATCGGAGCCGGCAGCCTGGTACACGTCGCGGGAGCCAACGGCGCAGGCAAGAGCACTCTGCTTCGTGTGATTGCCGCGGTGACACGACCCAGTCACGGCGCGGTGCATGTTTTCGGTGAGGATGCATTCAAAGCGAGCGCAGCGAGTAACCGTGCGCGCGTGGGATACCTCGGTGCCGCAAGCGCACTCTACGCTGACCTGACGGTGGCGGAGAATCTCCGCTTCAGTGCAACTCTTTTCGGGCTCGACGAGTCTGCCATCGGCTCGCAGCTTCAAGCGATGAACCTCGGCGAAGTCGCGGATCAGAAAGTCGGCACACTTTCCTTCGGTTACCGACGTCGCGTCGGCCTTGCGCGCGCGCTGCTCAACAACCCCGACTTGCTCCTACTAGATGAACCGTGGAACGGACTCGATCAAGAGGCCGCCAAAGGACTATTCACGGTGCTAAACGCGCGCGTGCAAGCAGGCCAAACCACTTTGGTAGCCGCACACGCGACGGCGGCGGATCCACTTCCGTTTAACCGCGTGCTCCAACTCGAGCGCGGCCGCATCGTGGAAGACGTATGACGGGAGCGCGCGTCGCCGCTGCGATCTTACGCAAAGATCTTCTACTCGATCTCCGCCTGGGTGATCGCCTCGGACAAATGTGGGTCTTCGCGGCATTGGTGATCGTGTTGATGTCCATCACGCTGCCCGCGGTGAATGACGAAACTCGTGCGTGGGTACCGGCACTCTTATGGACCATCGCGTTGCTCGCGTCGTTGCTCGGACTCGCGCGTTCGCTTCAAACCGAAAGAGACGACGGCGCCATCCAGCAATTGGTTCAGGTTCCCTGTGATCGTGGCTGGGTATTCCTCGGCAAGGTCGCGGCCAACTGGCTCGCCCTCTTCGCATTGCTGCTCTGGATCGCATTGCTAAGCGCGCTCTTTCTCGACGTCGCATGGACGCGCGCCGGCTTCGAAATGATCGGACTCGCGTTGCTGGGCTCGCTCGGACTCGCAGCACTCGGCACCCTGCTCGCAACCCTTGCGAGTTCCTCGCGCTTCGCGCAGTTTCTTTTGCCGGTGCTGCTGTTTCCGTTGATGCTCCCCATTCTGGTTTGGGCGTCGCTGCTAACGCGCGATCTATTGGGCGGCCAAATCAGCGCTGCGCCACTGTGGGGCGTTTTGGCACTCTATGACTGGATCTTTCTCTTAATCGGCTACTTCACCTTCAACGCGATTTTGGAGGATTAATTTGGAAGCGTTCTGGATTCGCTCCGCACGCATCTGGGGCGTGCTCGCGCTGACGGCCCTCGCCGTCTGGCTCGGCATGGTTGTTTTCTATGCACCCGTCGAAAAAGTCCAAGGTGTGGTGCAGAAAATTTTTTACGCCCACGTACCTAATTCGCTTCCCGCGTACCTTGGCTTCGGACTGACGGCTTTAGGTGGGCTGCTCTTCTTAATCACACGCCGCGAAAGCTACGATCGACTCGCGCAAGCCGGCGCAGAAGTCGGGGTCGTCTTTTGCACCTTGATCGTGGTCACCGGCCCCATCTGGGCGAAACCCGTCTGGGGGCATTGGTGGGTTTGGGATTTGCGCCTGACCGCAACGCTGGTGCTTTGGTTCATCTACCTCGCGTACCTCTTCCTACGCGCATTTGCGTACGGGAGTGATGCGACCAAGACCTTCGCTTCGGTTTACGGCATCGCGGGTATCATCGCGGTCCCGTTCGTGAAATTCGCAGTGGAATTGGCCAAAGGTCAAACCATGCATCCGGACGATCCCGCCAAGGCCGGGTTGCCGGCTGAAATGCAGTTCACACTGATGGCGGGATTCATCGCCTATCTGCTGGTTTTTGCGTATTTCCTGAGCCGCCGCCTCGAAATCGCCAAATTGGAAGCAGATCTTCAGGAAAGGCTGGACCCATGAGCTATCTCATCGCCGCGTATACGATCGTATTGGCGAGCTTCGTCGGCTACTGGTTCTCGCTGCGGAGCCGGCGCCAGGCCCTGCTTCGAGAAGCCGAGAAGCCGCAATCCACAGGCCCGTCTTAGCTGTTGACAAGGGTCGGCGAATCTAGTCATATCGCATAGTTGCCGCTTTATTGGGCAGCAAGAATCGTTCGTCCTCGCAGGCTCTACCGAGGTTCTCCCCCGAATCCCATCTCGCCCACCGGCGCTCTCTGGCTCGGAGAAGGACCAACGTCCGGCACTGCTGGAGCGAGTGGGTCAAATGCCTCCACTTTCTGGAGGCAAGCCGTCCATTCGCTGGGTTCACGAGGACGAGTTTTCGAAGCAGATGCACTGCAAGTTGAACTCATAAAGTCTCGGATCCGCGTATGATCGAACACAGCGATCCAAAACTGGCATAGAAGTTGGATAAGAAAGAGACCAGATCGGCACATAGAAATGCGGTCTGGTTCGTTAGCGAGAAGGTGGGGGGAATGAGGCTTCTTTCGAAGCTTCTAAATCACGGCAAGCGGCTAACAAATGGGGGCGGCTCCAAGCCGGCTAACGAGTTCATTCGCGAAGATCGCGGGAGGTCAGGACAGATGGCACGTATGAAACGCGGCGTAGGTTATTGTGAAAACACAGAATGCGAAGATTACGCAAAGGGTGTTTTCTTACTCAACCACGGTGACACCTTCTACTGCCCACGTTGTCGCCAACTCGGCAAAGTCGAGAAAGAGCGCGGCTTCTACACCGGCAACTCCGACATCTTCAAGGAAGTCCGTGTCGAATATAATTTTGATCCCGTTCATGGCATCTATCGCGAGATCGCGATCGTGCGTGACGAGAGTCTCTGGGGCCGCAACAACGTTTACACACTACAGAGCCCGTTGATTAAGACGGAAAAGCGCGCCCTCAAAGTCGCCGAAGCCATTCTGGCCAACCTCAACCGCTACCGCGGTCTCCTCTCCGGCGACGACATCCCACGAACCACCGAAATCATCCTCAGCTTCGACGACGAATTCGACGAATTCTCCCGCAAGCTCCAACAGCTCTCCAAAGAGTGGGAAGCTTCAGGACTCCGCGAAACCGGCCGCTAGTAACCCAATTTGTAACCTTATACGACCCCGGCGTCACGCAACCGAACTTCCTGCAACCGTTTAACCCAGTTCAACAAATACGTGAAAAGTTCCAACAGCTTCCATCACGACGTTGTTGAACGGTTAGCGACGATCCACATCCCTGTGATCACAACGTCTGCCGGACTATACGATTGGAAACGCTTGTCCAACTTTAACTGCTCGATCACCGTACCTTCCGGGCGAAAGCAACTCTCTTTGACAACGTTCCAATCGCTATTTCCAAAATACTCTCGATATTCTGTTGCGCGAAGTCGGTTCTGATATGAGAGCTTGTTGTTAATCAAACTCCACATACGATCTGAAAATCTGAGAAAATGGAGAGACCCGATATCCCGATCGGTATGAGAATAGTGATCGCTTAGGTCGATATAATGACTCATCACAGCGATGGAACTCATTTGCGCTGAAGCTGTTTCAAGAATATCGCCAATCAGATTTTCTGGAATATGCTCTAAAACGTTGTTTGAGACCATCATACCTATGCCACTCAGCAGTTCAGGTGAAAGTACTAGGTCACCTTTCATAAATTCCAATCCAATTGCCCGAAGTTCGGCACGCGCATCCGATCCATTTTCAATCGCAGCATGAATACCTAAGAGTCCTTCGACGCGTTCCTCCGAGAAGATTCCAGAAAAAGAGTCACGAAGAGTCAGGTCGGTAGCAAAAGCTTCGACTGTTTTCGCTATAGACTTGTTGTCGGTGAGACATACGATGTCAACGCTACGTACAGACTTCACTCCAGCGAGCCAAAGGGAAATCGGAATAATAGGGAAGACTCCTGTACCTAGTTCAAAAACCGAGAGTTGCGATAAATCTGCATGCGGGGCAGCCTCTCGATAGTTCGCTAAATGAGTGACAATCTGATCTAGCTTTTGACTCAAACCTCTGTTGATATCGGGATGAATGCCCAACAGGGATTTCACTTTGGTGTTCCACAAGTGGGAATTTGGTGCGAGTGAAAGAACCTTCTGCAGCAACGCCTTCGTGTACCAACGCATTTAGCGTGCTCCTGAGTTTAAACTCACTCCACGGAAACGATGGAAGAGCAGACTATCCCGCTATCCCACAATTTTGTTTAGCGGGAATTCCACGATGCCCGTGGCACCGGCGTCGACGAGATCGGGGATCAATTCGCGAACCTGGTTTTCCTCGATGATCGTATTAACCGCGACCATTTTTTTATCGGCGAGCGTTGAAACAGTCGGTGAGGAAAGCGCGGGTAAAATCTCGAGAACTTTTTGTAAACGCGAAGTCGGCACGTTTAGCATTAGCCCGACCTTGCCCTCGGCACTGATCGCACCCTCGAGCATCATCGCGAGTCGCTCGAGCTTCCGCTTCTTCCACGGATCCTTGAGCGCTTCGGGGTTGGCGATGAGTCGCGGTGTACTTTCCATGATCATCTCGACGATGCGTAGCTTATTGGCACGAAGACTTGAACCTGTCTCTGTCACTTCGACGATCGCGTCCGCGAGCAGCGGTGGCTTCACTTCGGTCGCGCCCCAGGAAAATTCAACGTCCGCCTTCACGCCGTTCTTCTTCAGCCAGTTCTTCGTGAGACCAACGGCTTCAGTCGCGATGCGTTTGCCTTCGAGGTCTTTCACACTCTTGATCTTTGAATTCTCCGGTACCGCTAAGACCCAACGCACGGGTCGGAAACTTTGCTTTGAGAACTTAAGATCTGCGAGTTCTTTGACTTTGGCGCGGTTCTCGTCAATCCAGTCTTTGCCGGTAATCCCGGCATCTAAAACCTGGGAATCGACATAACGCGCGATTTCCTGCGCGCGAATCAACACGCATTCGATCTCGGGATCATCGACGGTCGGATAATAAGACCGATCAGGAATGCGAATTTGATAGCCCGCCTTCTGAAACAGGGAAGCCATGGCGTCCTGGAGTGAACCCTTCGGAAAACCCAGAAGGATCGTCCGCTTACCGCTCTTTCGCTTTTCAGAGAGTGACATGGCGGGGGAGCTTATACCCTGGCGAGCGCAATCGCCAGATGCCGCCTCAGCTGCTTGAGCTCAGACCAACGTGGACCCGGCTCGAGCTTGGCTTTGCTGGAGTTCGAGTGATTCTCAGCGCTGAGGTAGCCGTCATCCAGCAGGAACATCACCGCGTTTCCTCGGGTCACCGAGGAAGCTGATTCGGGGTATTTGGCCTCGCCGAGCACGAGTTGATCCTTCAGCACCTGTTCGGACTGCTCGAGCAATTCCTTGCGGATACCTGAACCGCCGCCGTTATCGACGGCCGCAATCACCGCCGCATAAGCTTCAAGCGTTGGGCGGACTTGCGCGATCCAAAACGCGATCCAGGGTCGGCCGTTGGCGCCGATCTCGATGCCACCATCGGATCCGGATTCAACCCAGCTACGCGCCAGAAAGTGATCGAGAATCTTGCCGAAACGTTCTCGGACCGCTTCATCGGAGCCCGGGAAATATTCGAGCCTCAGACACTTCATCCAAGCGAGTGCGCGTCCTAGAACATCCTCGCGCGCGTCACCCTCCTCAACCGAGAGTGCCAGGATCGCTGGCCACGCGAGAAAAGGCAGAATCGTGGTGCGGTAGTAGTCGAGCCGCGGGCGCGCATCTTCAGCGAATTGAAACAGCGCACCACTGGGCGTTTCTTTCCGTTCGACCAGACGATGTTGCATCAGTAATTTGAGCGCCCCCTCGGGTCGACGTTGCTCAAGGTTGCGTTCCAATTGTGGCGAGAGATATGCACCCTGTAGGCGCAATGCACTCACCACCTCTTCCAAACGCGCATGAAAATCCAGATGGCGCACACCACAGACCGAATCACCGAGCAATGCGGCCGCAGAAACCGCTGACCGACGCGCGGTCACCAGGTCGTTGATCCGACGGCTGATTTCTTGGCCGATGTGTTCCGTGGCGACGCCGAGATCGCCCTTTGATTGGCTGCCTCGGGCGATGCCTTCCGACTCCAGCAGTTCACCCAAGGAGATTGCTTCACCAAAGCGCACGGTGACCGGCCCAAAGCGACTTCGAAAGATGCGCCGCGCGCGCAGCAACGCACCGACGCTCTCCTTTTCCTTCGCGGCCGTACCACTGCGTTCCTCGGACATCGAGCCCTCTTCCACCGTCATCTCATAAGTGAAGCCCACGGGAATGATGGTGAGATCACGGCGCGCACCTCGCAGAAACGCGTCGATGATCATGCGCAACATGCCGAGCCGGGGCACCAGGGTCTTGCCGCTGCGCGAACGACCGCCCTCGATGAAAAACTCCTGAGTCGCACCGTCTTTAATCAGGAGCTGGACGTACGCACGAAAGACCGCGGCGTAGAGCTCGTCGCCGTCGAAACTTCGGCGCAGGAAGAAACCACCGGCGCGCCGCAAAATCGGACCGAGGGGCCAGAACGTGAGATTGTCACCGGCCGCGACGTGCGGTGGAACGAGGTGATTCTCATAGAACAACCAAGAGAGAATCAGATAGTCGAAGTGGCTACGGTGTGTCGGTGCAAGTACGACCGGATGGAGTTTGGCTGCCGCAACGACTTTATCGAGACCTAGGATTTCGACACGCGCGAAGAGCCGATTAAACATCCACCCGACAATGGCATCGAGAATCGCCAGCCAGGTATTACTCTGCTTCGCTGCAATCTGATGCAGGTTACGACGCGCACGCGCTTCAAGCGACCAACGCGTGTTCTTACCGCCTTCCGAAGCAGCCTCGATCGCGCGCCTGACCCCGGAATCCGCCATCACAGCAGATTCAACGTCGGAGAGCGAGCGAAGCGCCTGGCCGAGTACCGGCTTCTCCTCACGGCGTAGGAAGATTAGTAGTGAACGCCTGACCTGCGTGACGATTCGCTCGGGCGCGGTTTCTCTGCGCTCATCCACGAAGTTCCGCAGGTTGATGGGCGTACCGACCCGCACCGCCAAGTTCGTATAGTTCCAAAGAAACGAAACGACTTTCCCCGTGTCGGTGGGACGTTCGGGCGATCCGTAAAACAGGTTTAGGAAACGGCTGTTTTCCCGTGAGCCCTTGCGCCAGAACAAGGCCAGGGGCACCAGAGAGACCGGCGTTTCGCTTTCCAACGTCGCCTCGACGACCTCCTGAAGGTAGTCGAGCTCCGAGCGACCGCTCAGCAGCACGCGCTTTCGGGTACGCCAGCCGCGGCGGCGTTTGTCGGTGCGCAGAAACAAGAAGACCGATTTGCCTTCGCCGATAGCGCAGCGCATCAATTCGATCTGATTCTCGCGCATGCCCTGATGCCCGCGCTTCATCCGCTGATAGATCGCATGCCCAAGCAAGCGGAGCGATTCGGACAGTGGCCGGTAGTAGAAAAAGCGAATGCCGTTCGCAACGACGGATAAGCGAACGCCTGCGGCCAGAAAAACCCAATTAAACAGCAAGTAATCAAGCCGCGAGCTGTAACGCATCACATAGACGACGGAGCCTTCGCGCTCAAGCTGCTGCAGCGTCTCGCCTTCGTTGCCATCGAAACGGAATCCAGTGAAGAACCGACGAGCGAAAAGCCGTGTTAAACGGCCGAAACGCGGTGTCATCGCCGTAAATGGGTCTACGGCTTCCACAGCAGAATCCGACTCCGTCGTCGTCAATGGGCCCCCTCCTCCCTTCGGGTTTACCCCAGTTTGGAGCAACGAGCAATGGGAGTTATGCCGACGGGGATCTGACGTTACATGAAGCTGATTTCTTCGTCCGGAAGGAAGACTTCGCTGGCGTTCTCAGCGATCTGCTGCGCACTGATATTGCCAGAGTCGACGCGGAAGCCATCGGCCATCGAAATCTTCATTTCCGCAACGCGGTTACCGCCGGCAAAGAGGAAACGACCCGTCTTGTCCTTCGAGAGATCGCTCACCATGTAGAGCACCGCGGGCGAGACGTGCGACGGATCCATTTTTTCCTGCACCGCTTCGTTGTCGAATCCAGGTAGGTCGTTTGTCATGCGGGTGACGGCGACCGGCGCCAAACCCCAACAGCGAATACCGTACTTCTTGCCTTCGATCGCGAGACAACGCGTGAAACCAGCGATTCCCGCTTTCGCAGCGCCGTAGTTGCACTGGCCGAAGTTGCCGAGCAAACCCGACGTAGAGGTCGTACTGACGATGACACCACCCTGCCCGCGCTCTTTCATATGGGTGAAAATCGGTCGCGTGACACAGTAGGTTCCCTTGAGATGAACCGCGATCACGCTGTCCCAGTCGGCCTCTTCGGTCTTGGGGAACGACTTGTCGCGCAGGATACCCGCGTTGTTAATCAGAATGTCGACACGCTCGAATGCATCCAAGGCCGTCTTCAAAATATTCTGACCGCCTTCGACCGTCGCCACGTTGTCGTAGTTCGCTACGGCCTCGCTGCCGGCTGCACGGATCTCTTCGACCACCTGATCTGCCATGGACGAACCGGCTCCACCGCCATCGCGGGAACCACCCAAATCGTTCACGACAATAGACGCACCCTCGCTCGCGAGCAGAAGTGCGTGAGACCGTCCCAAGCCGCCACCGGCGCCGGTGATGACCGCAACTCGACCGTCCAAAAGACCCATATTCTGACCCCTCCTTGCGAAGCCTCGATTGAGGCGGGCGGATTATGCGGGCGTCAGTCTAGGACGACAAGTACATCGCCTTCCTGGACGCTGTCGCCCTCAGCGACATTGATCTTGGCCACCTTGCCAGCGCCAGGCGCTTCGACGGGCATCTCCATCTTCATGGATTCGATAATCACGAGAACGTCACCCTCCTGGACCTCGGCCGAGACCTTGGTCTCGATCCGAAAGACGGTTCCGGTGATATGCGCTTCGATATTGGTCGCCACAGTCCCCTCCGATGCGAGATCTTTTCGTCCCAAGACTCTCGCACAGCCGCCGACCGCGGCGCAATTCCGGCTGTGCTAGTTTGCTGCCGCTATGCTCGAAACCCTAACCCGCGGCTTCAAGAACGCCCGTGATCGCTTCCGTGGCACCACCCGCCTCAACGAAGAGAATGTCGGCGAAGCACTCCGCGAAGTACGCATGTCGCTGCTTGAAGCGGATGTGGACTTGGGGATCGTGCGCGACTTTCTGGAGCGTGTGACCGAACGCTGCGTCGGCAGCGAAGTACAGCTCAAGGCAGGAAAGAAGAAGGACCAACAGAACGTATCCGCGGGCGACTACTTCACCAAGTCGTGTTACGACGAGTTGGTCGCGCTCATGGGTCAGGGTGAAGATCTCCCTCCCGCCAAGGGCACGCGAGTCGTTTTGCTCGCTGGACTGCAGGGCACCGGTAAGACGACCACCGCGGCCAAGCTTGCGCGTCATCTTAAGCATCGCGGTGAGAAGGTTCTTTTGGTCGCGGCTGACGTGCATCGACCGGCAGCACGCGAGCAGCTTCGCGTACTCGGTGAATCTATTGGCGTTGAGGTTTTTTCGCGCGAGGGCGACGACGCCGCCGCGATCTGCGCAGAGGCCCTGACTTCCGCGCGCGAGCAGAATCTCGACACGGTCATTCTCGACACGGCCGGACGTTTACAGATCGACGACAATCTAATGACGGAGCTCGACGCGATTGTTACCGCAACCGAGCCCGATCACACACTCCTCACCTGCGACTCCATGATGGGTCGTGAAGCGGTGAACGTTGCGAAAGGTTTCGCAGATCGCTTGCTACTCGACGGCTTGATTCTCACTAAACTCGACGGCGATTCGCGCGGTGGCGCCGCACTCGCGATTCGAAGCGCTACCGGCGTACCCATTCGGTACGTGACGCTAGGCGAAGACACCGAGCGAATCGAAGTCTTCCGTGCCGAAGGTCTCGCTTCTCGCATACTCGGCATGGGCGACATCGTCGGCCTGATGCAGGATTTCGAAAAGGTCGCCGACGAAGAAAAGGCAGAAGAAGAAGCCGAGCGCATGCTCAAAGGCAAGTTCACGCTCGAAGATTTCCTGAGCCAATTGCGCACGATTCAAAAGATGGGTCCGCTGCAGGACATGATGGAGAAGCTTCCCTTCGCCGGTGACATGATTCCCGAAGGAACGCAGGTCGATGGCAAGGAGCTGACGAAAATCGAAGCCATGATTCTTTCGATGACAAAGAAAGAACGCGTCCGCCCCGAAATCATTGATCGCTCGCGCGAAACTCGAATCGCCAAAGGTTCGGGTACCGCGCCCGCAGACTTGAACAACATGCTCAAACGCTTCAACGCGATGAAGCAAATCATGGGACAGCTTGGGAAAGGCGGCATGGGCGGGCTCATGAGCCGTATTCCTGGGCTCGGAAAAATGATGGGGGATGGCATGCCTGGCGTTCCTGGCATGGACCCAAGTCAAATGGCCGAACTCGGAATAGGAGGCGGCACGCCGAATCGACAGGCAGCCCGCGCGATGAAGGCTGAAGAGAAACGCAAAAAACGCAAGCAGCAGCGCAAGCATAAGCGCCGCGGCAAGAAGCGCTAAAGCATGCCTAGCGTCGTCGGGATTCCGCCCTGCATCGACGCGCGCGAACGCTGGCGCGTGGGTCGCACCTATCACTACATCGACGATCGCTATGCATCTGCTCTCCATGCGGTGGGAGCGACGGTGGTTTACCTGCCGCTGCAAAGTTCCGTCGAATCATTGGTTGAGCGGATCGACGCGCTGCTTCTTCCGGGTGGTGATGACTTCCTGCCCACGGGCGCGTATTTCGATGATGTGGCATTCGAGCCCGTACCCGAGGAACAACTCGCGTTTGATCGCGCACTGCTCGGTGCCGCACTCGCCGCGGATAAAAAGGTTTTAGGAATTTGTTATGGCATGCAATTGATCGCAGACCATTTCGACGGAACGTTGATTTACGACATCGAGACCGAACGCCCCGACGCCGGTCAGCATCGCAGCGGCAAACACCCGATTGACATCGTTTCCGGTTCTCAGCTGGAATCCATCCTTGGATGTAACCGGCTCGTGGTCAACACGGAGCACCACCAGGCCGTCCGAAGCACTACGTTGAACGTCGTCGCGACATCCGACGACGGAATCATCGAGGCCATCGAGTCCGCGGAACATCGTTTCTGCATCGGAGTGCAATGGCATCCCGAACGTCATACCGACGCGTCTAACCTGCAATTAATGGGGACGTTGGTTGAAAGTTAGATGCAATTAATGGGGACGTTGGTTAAAAAGTTGCACATTTTCGGCGGATGCCGAA
>JAJDAK010000053.1 GCA_029261895.1 Deltaproteobacteria bacterium | reverse complement strand
TTGGCATTTCACGCATGGTCGTGCCGCAGGCCGTCAGCGCTAGCAGCAGCACCATCCAATATCGGGGGGTAATCATCATGGCTTGGTTCCTATTCTTGCACGAAATCGTCAGGCTGAGTCGGCGAGACCCGAATCCTTCATTTTATAAAGCAGAGCCTTGTAACTGATCTGCAGAATCTCGGCAGCTTCCTTGCGGTTCCACCGGGTTCTATTGAGGACTTTCTCGATCAGCCGTCGCTCGGCCACCTGCGCGGCTTCGCGGCCGATCCGCTTCAAACTCACGCTCTCCGCGTCACCCGAGAGAAATCGCTCGAGCTCGATCAAGACCGATCCGCCGTGCCCCTGCACCGTCGCCTGCGCGGTCCTCGACGCGAGTTCCTGCAGCACCGGTGCTTCGCCGCCGAGTACGACCATGCGCTTCACCAGATTCTCGAGTTCGCGTACGTTGCCGGGCCAGTGAAAGGCGCGAAACGTGTCCAGCATCTCGGCCGAAGCGAGCGTGAGCTCCTTGCCATACTCGCGCGCATACTTGCGTAGGAAATGCTCGGTGAGATGTGGAATTTCCTCGGGGCGTTCACGCAGGGGTGGAATCTGAACCGTGACCACGTTGAGTCGATAGAACAGATCCTCTCGAAACTTGCCTTCGCGAACCGCAGTTTCAATATTGACGTTGGTGGCCGCGATCACGCGCGTATCAACCTGTACATCACCCTCGCCACCGAGGCGTGAGAACTGCCCATCCTGCAAAACCTGCAAGAGCTTCGCCTGCAACGACGGATGCATCTCGGTGATTTCATCCAGGAAGATCGTACCCTGGTTTGCGGTTTCAAACTTTCCTAACCGACGCTGGTTCGCTCCGGTGAACGCGCCCTTCTCGTAACCGAAGAGCTCGCTTTCCAATAGACCCGCTGGTAGCGCAGCGCAATTCACTTTTACGAACGGCCCGCGTCGACGCGAGGAGCGTTCGAAGAGTGTGCGCGCTACCAATTCCTTACCGGTACCGCTCTCGCCGCGAATTAAGACTGTGATATCGGTATCCGCAACGTGATCAATCATTTCGGAAATCGCGCGCATCTTGCGATTTTCCGTATAGAGCAAAAACGCGGGTTCCTCTTGACCTAAACGCGGTGCTTGCTCGCGAAGCTGTGCGACTTCGGATTCGAGTTCTTTCTTCTGCAGCGCGCGCTCGAACGCCAGCTCGAGCTCTTCGGGTTCAAACGGCTTACGCAGGAAATCGGCAGCGCCGGCGTGCATCGCATCAACAATCGTTCGTGCCTGCCCATGGCCGGAGAGCATGATCACGGGCACACTGGGATCGATCTGCTTCAGCGCCTTCAGCACTTCCACACCATCGAGGCCCGGGAGGAATACATCCAGCGTGACCAAATCAGGGCGCCGCTGGCGAAAGCTCTCCAGGGCTTCCTCACCGGATCCGACCTGGTCCGCATCGTAGCCGAGCCGATCCGCGAAGAGCGCGAGCCAGTCACTCACGCTGGGATCATCGTCCACGATTAATAGCTTCCGAGAAGGATTCATGTAGTCCCTTTTGGCCCCGGTTCGGGGTTTGGCAGGTATCTTTGCCAGGTCCGTGCCAATTATAAAGCAACAGAAACCGGCAGATGGGTGCCTAAGACGGCAAAATCATGCCCAGATCGGCTCCGGGAGGGGAAATATCGCTCCCTCCCTATGTACGGGACTACATACAAGTGGAAGGCCGCTTCCCTGTGAACACGTGGCAGTGCTGTGGATTTCCGTCCCAAGAGGCACGAGTCTTGAATTAGTCTGGAGTTAGATGGAATCCGCACCCGCTGAAAATCATGGCTTCTCGAGCCGGGACTGGCTCTGGGTGGGGGCTTGCCTCAGCGCCGCGATTTGGGCGTTTCTACCGATTTTGGCCTATGACCCCGATCCCAACGTCTTCGCGCTGGCGGAGCATTGGATTCTCGATGAGAACTACTCCTACGGCTTCCTGATTCCGCCCCTCGCGGCATATTTCATTTGGGAGCGCTGGGATGAGCTCCGCGAAATTCCGCTCGAGGGCTCCTTCTGGGGGCTCGCGGCGATCGCGGCTGCGTTCGTGGTGTATAGCGCGGGCATTCTCGGAGGCGTGCTGCTGCTACCGCGGGTCAGTGCCATCCTGCTGATCTTCGGGGGCATCCTCTGGATCGGAGGTTTGCGCTGGGCACGCGAGCTGCTGTTTCCGGTCGGCTTTCTGTTTCTGATGTTGCCGCTGCCGGCGATCGTGCTGAATCAGATCGCTTTTCCGCTGCAACTCTTTGCCGCCCAGGTCGCAGAGGAGGCGCTCTTTCTCTTGGAAATTCCGGTTCGCCGCATGGGCAATGTGATGCACCTGCCACACCATCAGCTTGAAGTCGCTGAAGCCTGCAGCGGCTTGCGCTCGTTGTTGGCGTTGGTCACCACTGGGGTGGTGTTCGCGTACTTCTTTGGCCGCAATCATCTGCAACGTATTCTGATCGTGCTGTTCTCAATTCCGATCGCCATACTCGTTAACTCAGCACGCGTCACCGCGACCGGCATCCTCGCCCACACCTACGGGCTTGAAGCCGCGACCGGCTTCTTTCATACGCTGGAAGGCTTCGGTATGTTCGCGATGGCATTTGGATTGATGCTGATCGTGGGCTTCCTCGTGGTAAAAATCATTCCGGAGCGTGCGCCATGAGTCTGGTGGCTCGATGGCAAACGTTGACCGTCTTGGTCTCGGTATTCGTAGTCGGGTCCTACGTGTTCGCGCGTCAGGAAGAAATGCCCGACCGCCTGCGCTTTTCGCTCTTTCCGAAAAATGTCGCGGAATACACGAGCATCGAAGTTCCGGTAGACAACAAAGCGCTCGAGCTGCTGCGACTGACCGATTATCTCTCGCGGGTTTACTCGAGCGAGCAGAAACACATTGGCGCTTACGTCGGCTACCACGGCTTCCAACGCCAAGGATCGAGCATTCACAGTCCGCTTAACTGCTTGCCCGGCGGCGGCTGGACGATTCTCAAACGCGAATTTGTTCCGATGCCGGGTACGGATCATGGCCCGACGGTCAATCGCCTCACGATCGGTAACGGCAACAATCGACAGCTGGTCTACTACTGGTATCAGGGTCGAGGTCGCGTGATGGCCGATGAGAAAATAGCGCTGCTGCGACAGCTTCAGGACGTGGCGGTCAAGAACCGCAGTGATGCGGCACTTGTGCGTTTCATCATGGCGGGCGAACCTGACGAAGTGGAAGCCACACTGAGCCAATTCATTCCAGAATTCACCTCCCACCTCCCCGCATACGTTCCGGAATAAACGGATCGATGCGGTTTGTTCGGAACGCTGCGTCCGTCGCCCTAACCTCCGCCGCCCGCGTTCCGTTTGCGTTCGCCTCGGGTGTGGTACTTGCGCGATTTTTGAGTGTTGACGATCGCGGAACCTTCGCTGCACTGAATAATTTCGTATTGATGGCGATGATCCTCGCGCAGTTGGGCCTCCCCGGCGCGATGATCTACCTGTTGCGCCGCGTGGGTGTCGAGCCCGCGCGCGTAACCACGGGCGGCCTACTCGGAGTGACGCTCGCCTCTGCTACGACCCTTTTGCTGTGCTGGGCCGCGGGGCCGTTTTTGATCGCAGAGTTTTTGCCAGGCGCGACGCCGACGCTTTTCCTGATAGCACTCGCTTTGGTTCCGTTTCAACTTCTCGGTGTCGTGCTCAATGGCATCGCGCGCGGCATCGACAGATTCGAGCTGCAAAACGGCTACCTGCTCGCCTTCGACTTGGTTTGGGTCATCAGCATCGCGATCGTGTTGATCGGATTCGACGGAGAACTCGTCGACGCATTGGCGGCGATGCTAAGCGTCCGCGTCGTCCTGTCATTGATCCTCGCCGCCTTGCTTATTCGGCATACGGGGCTGGCGCGCTCGATGCCCGATCGCGAAGTACGCGCGGGACTCGGCTTCGCGACGATGAATTACATCGACACCCTCCTGGGTCAAATTCACCAACGCCTTGATTTGATTTTGATCGGGTGGATCTTGGCTACGCCTGCCGATCTTGCGGTCTACGCCATCGCAGTCGGCGTCGCCGAACAGTTGCGCCGCATACCGGAAGCGCTCTTCACCGCGCTCTTTCCCGTACTCGCGAGCCAAACGACAGAACAGGCCACGCGCCTCGCAACCACAGCGGTTCGCCATTCGCTCTTCTGGGTCGTCACCGCTGCGATGGTGATTGCTTTGATCGCCGATCATGCAATTCCGTTGATCTATGGCGGGGCCTACGCTGGCTCAGCGGTGATATTGCTTTGGTTGCTGCCCGCGTTCGTGATGTTCACACCGTATCGCGTGGTACAGAACTACTACGCAAGCTTCCTCAAGCAGCGGTACAGCATTGGTGCGCAGAGCTTTGGCGTGGTTGTAAACGTCGCGCTTTGCCTGCGCTGGATTCCCGAGTTCGGAATTCTTGGCGCCGCAATGGCGAAAGCGGTCTCAACCACGGTACAAACCACCGTCCTACTGACAATGTTTGTATTCGAGCGACAGATCGGTTGGTTGCACCTGTGCATTCCGAATCGAGCTGACGTCAATCTCTACGTGGTTAAATTTGAAGGCTTGCGAAAGCGCATACGACGATGAGCGCGCGTTTCGTCTTCATCCTCAGCCCCGAACGCTCGGGTTCAACGCTGCTAAGTCAGTGTCTTGGCGCGCACCCAGCCGTGACTGCGCCGCCTGAGCTTCACCTGCTTCGCTTTGAATCCATCCAGCAAGCATTTGGCGCTTACCCACAGTCGAAGCATAGCTTGGAAACGTTGCTTGAGAGCTTGCAGCTAAGTAACGACATCGCTCGCACCGATGCTACCCCGATTCAGCTCTACCGTCGCATCCTCGATCTCGCGGCGGACGGGAGTTGGATCGTCGACAAGACTCCCGCCTATGTGCGCGAACCTGGCGCGCTTGAAACTGCCGAGACCTTGGAGCCGAGTTATATCTGGCTCATGCGACATCCGCTGGGCGTGGTTCACTCGCGGGCAGAGCGTCGACGCAAACGTCGCGCAGAAGCCAATCGGGAACACCTACTCCAACGGCTGCGCTATCCCGCATTTCTACTTCGCGAAGCACTTCGCGACGGGTCGGGAGCCACGCGCCGCGAGTTTCTTAAGAGCTGGCTTGATGCACATCAACGCATACAGCGCTTTCTCAGTCCGCTACCGGAAGCGCGCTGGACACGTGTTCACTACGAAGAGCTTGTCCGCAACCCCGAAACTGTACTCAAGGCACTCTGTCAGCATCTGGGACTCGAGTTTGATCCGGCGATGCTGAACCCCAACGCACTACCCGCTAAACATCTCAGTTGGGGACTCGGCGATCAGAAGTTTCTCGAAACCGACGGTTTTTCGCCGGATCGCGCGGCGGCGTGGAAGACAAACTACCGAGAGGCGATGTTGCCCGCCGAGATGCGCGACTTCGCACGCTCGGTCGGCGTCGCTCTCGAAGACTAGAACTGAAGCGTGGCGTCGCAGCGCTGGTGGATCGTCGAACCTTGCGACGCGGATTGGGCTGCACGACTGAGGATGATCCAATCCACCAGCGAGCAGGGCTCATAGCCATCGGTCACGCGGCATTTCGACGGCGCCAAACCCCCCGAAGCTGAAATACCCGCAAGCGAGCGTTGAAACGCATCAGCATCTGCCTGATCGACAACACCATCATCGGTTACATCGCCGCATTGACATGCGTCGCCAACGCCGTCGGCAATACCCGTCGTTACAGCACCCGAGTCGCTCTGCGACACGTTCGCGCGCAGCGGGCAATTATCGTCTGCATCCGCGATCGCATCCAGGTCGGCATCACCATTTGGAGTCGCGATGAAGATCTCCCGATCCCAGCGTACGGAGGTATAACCCGGGTAAGCGCCAAGTCCCGACCAAAATACCCGGCCGTCTTCACTGACCGTCGGCCAAACGTCGACGTCTTCGTCGTCAGTCAGCTGAATAATCCGGTCCATATCCGCGCGGTAAACAAAGATCTCCCGATCGTCTCGCCCCGACTGACTTCCGGGTAAGCCGCCGTAGCCTTCCCAAGCGATGACACCCGACGCGTTAAGATCCGCACGACCGATCCACTCTTCCGTGCTGCCGTAAAGCCGTTTCATTTCCGAGCCATCCCAGAACAGAATGTCACGCGGCCCTTCACTATCTTTCTGTTGAGGGAAGACCGGGTCTGCTTCGATGGCCAGTTGACCGAGGTCGTTGATCTCCCGACGACGATAGGCCGAATAGCCCAAACTATTGGCGCTCGGTAGCTGAAGTACAAGATTCCCATTGGGATCTACGATCGTCTCCTGCAACACAATTTCGGAGCTATTGTTGATATGCGGACGATAGCCGGTACCGTGGGTCGTGAACGTCGCTTGGTTGATGGTGTCGATGCTCGCCCACTCCCAATGGTTAACGTTCCAACGACCCCAGACCAGGATTCCATCGTTGTTGATATCCGGGTAGCGATCAAAGGTTTCTGCGCCGGTATCATCGGTAATTCGCGTAACCGTCGCACCGTCGAAGAAATAGATATCCGAATCGATACCGTTCTGGGGACCTTGCCAGGCAATACCGCCAAGATCGCTTACAACGGGCCGCCATTCATCCCAATCGTCATCAGTGAGCTGAATCGTGGAGTTGCCGTCAAAGAAAAGAATCTCGGTATCCCCCTCGGGGCCTGTTGCACCTGGAAGATTGTAGCCCGCGACCCAAACCACATTTCCAGACGATGAAACGCGTTGGTCGTTGTCTTTGAAGTCATTGTCAGTGAGCTGTTCGAAGCTGTAGCCAGGGATATCGCTACGTTTGTCAGGATTAGCAGCCTGTGAGTAAACACCGACGCCGAGTACCAACAACAAGAGCACCATCCACGGAAGTGAGCGCAATATCATCCCCTCAATTATACTCGAACCCGCCTAACAACATGAACTAGATTATTCGCTCCGCCTGCAGGGCGAGCATCTCAGCGTTGCGATGCCAGCACGGAACTTGCTTCATCGGTAACTCTGACTCCGCATCCGTTGGTCGGACCAGCGCGGGCGAAACAACATCAACGCGAACGCGAGCAGCGCGGAGATCGTGGCGAGAACTTCGATACCCGTAACGATCATCCGGTTTGTTCTCTGCGGTCTGGCGTGGCATCGAGCAATGCGGCTTGGTGCTGCGCCGCCTGTTCTTTGCGGGTGACCTGTCTCTCGAGGAACTGCAACCCCAGTAGACTTAAAATCACCAACCCCATGAAGACCGACCAGCGCAATTCGGTACTCGCCTGTTGTGACCAAAGTGCGAAGCCGCAGAGCGCACCGGAAATCGCATAGAGCGAAAATAGAACGCGGCGCACACTCCACCCCGATCGCATCAACAGATGATGAATGTGTCCGCGATCGGCTCGAAACAGCGAACGGATCACGCCCTTTAGCTCAAGATCGCGCCAGCCATGTGTACTCAAATGCGAAATCAAGCGTCGCACGATCGCCAATACGGTATCGAGCAGAGGCACACCGATAACGAAAAGTGGCACCACCAGCGCAGCCGCAGTCGGGCCCTTCTGATACGAACCCAATGACAGCACCGCGACCGTGTAACCAATTGCCATTGAACCCGCATCCCCCAAAAAGATACGTGCGGGTGGAATGTTGTAACGCAGGAATCCGGCGAGAGAACCTGCCAATGCGAGTGCTGCGACGACAGGCACGGTTGCGTGCGCGGTGCTGGCAAGTAAGAAAACGCTGAGCGTAGCGATTAGCGCGATCCCTGCAGCCAGCCCATCGAGCCCATCGATCAGATTGAACGCGTTCGTGATCACGGTGATCCAAAGAACGGTAACGATCAAGCTCACCAGCGGGGCATCGACCAATTCAAACCCGAACGGTAGCGCGACAACACCCGCGCGAAATCCCATTACCCATGCCACAATCGCAATCCAAACCTGGACTGCGAGTTTAACAGGCGCTGGAATATCCCACTTATCGTCGTAGATCCCGAGTGCCACCATCATCGACACGCCCGCACCCAGCGAGATCAATGAACCTCCGCCAAAAAGCGCGAGACGAACGGACTCAGAAAAAGGTACGAGCAAGCCGAGCGCAAGCGCCGCTGAACCAAAAACGGCCAAGCCACCCAGCAACGGTGTCGGCTGCGCATGCTGTTTGCGCCCGGACGGACGATCGACCAGCCCCTGATGTCGTGCAAGACGCATCACCAGCGGCGTTGCCAGGAGTGCGAGCAACCAGGCAGTCAACAGTATGCTGATCAAGCTCATCATAAGACTTACCGACTAGGCACGGAGAACCGCGACAATTACAGCACCCCAAATGCCGATCAATGCGGTTCGAGTGAGTAACGGAAGCGCCTGGCTCCGACCGAGATGCACGCGACGAATTCCGTACACAAGGCCGAGCGACAGCACCGTTTGCGCCAGGTAATGCGCCGCCGCGAGTTCACCGCTGCGGTGTAGATAGAACCAGCCCAACGCAACCAGACCTCCGACGACAGCCATTCCAAAATCCGTGCGGCGCGTTCGATCGGTCGATTCAAAGTCTCGTCGAAACAACCCGACGAGAAAGATGCCGAGCAACGCGAGCCGCAACCCGCGTACGAGAGCTTCGCCCGGCAACGCTTCGGCTGATTCCAAAACCGGCAGGAAAAGGCAGAGAAGAACCAGTATCGCGGTAATTCCCATGGATCGATAAGCCTGGCGCATCGGCGTAGCCATCGGTGCACGATGCCCCACCCAAAGTAACGCACCCACTCCGAGCCACGTCAGTGCATCACCCACCGACAGCACGAGGCCCAGGACAGGCAATAACCCAAACACCACCGCAAGCAGCCAATCCTCAATGCGGATGGCCGGCGCAGCCAGTCGGGCGGGCGCGAGGGGTTGCGCCCGCGGTTCCACTAGCGCGTCCTCTGCGCGTACCCACCGTAAGGTGACGAACTTTCAGGCGCTCGGTTAAACACCGCGCCGATCACCTTCGATCCATCAATACGCTCGAGCGCACTCTCGATTTCGCTGCGTGAAGCATCCCCGGCTCCGACGACCATCAACACGGCATCACAGAGATCCACCAATGTGGTGGCATCCGGTAATCCGAGCACGGGAGGTGCATCGATCAAGATCGTGTCGAAACGTGTCCGCAACTCCGTGAGGAGCTCCGCCATCTTGCGTGATCCCAATAGTTCCGAAGGTTGATTGGACAAGCCACGAACGGTCAACAACCAGAGTCGCGTGTCGGGGATTCGTACTAGCGCATCGTCCAGCTTCGCATCCGCATCAAGCACTTCAACGATGCCAGCATCGGGGGTATCGAAGAGCGTCTGGTGAATACTTGGGGTGCGCAGATCACAATCGATCAAACAGGTCCGAGCTTCACGTTCCAAACCCATCGAAACCGCAAGATTTGAAGCCGTCGTCGACTTACCCTCGCCGGGTAGCGCGCTGGTGACTACGATGGTCTGCATCGAGCGCTGGCGGCGCAGCGACTGAATGCGCGCGCGAAGCGTTCGATACTCTTCGCTAACGGGAGTATCATTACCCGCGAGTAGAAGCTGTGAATGTCGTGCAGCTTCGACCCGTGCAATACCCGGCTCCACCGCCGCCGCCAAATTTGACGGGCGCGGTGTACCCGCGGCAGTTTCCGCCATGGCATCATGCGTGGCATCGCCGAGCCTGGCTCGTTCCGCCTCTGCCTTCTGAAGTGCGTCGTGAATTTTACCCATCAGCTTTCAGCTCCCTCGTTACGCGCCCATCTCTCGATTTGGACGCCACCAGGACCGCACCCTCCGCATCAATCCTGCTCGCGACTCTACCTTGGGTTCCGGCTTTGACACCGGTTCCAGACCTTCATATCCCAAATCTTTTGCGGCTTCATTCACAATTCCCGGAACTACGCCTGCCGCTTCGCGACAAAATGCAACGAGAAGCGCGTTGTCGCATATCACGTTGATCATTCGTGGGATGCCGTTCGAATATCGATGCACCGAACGCATCGCCGACTTGGTGAAAATTTCCCCATCAATATGGCCTGCGATCATCAGTCGTTCGCGAATGTACTCCGCGGTTTCGCTGATCGTCAGCGGTCGAATGCGATGCCATAGCTCCACGCGCTGGCGCAATTGGCGCAATTCGGATCGCTCCAGTTTCTCAGCAAGCTCCGGCTGACCCACGAGCACGATCTGTAGCAACTTGGACTGCGGCGTCTCGAGGTTCGACAGCATCCGAATTTCTTCGAGCAGCACCGTGGAAAGATTCTGTGCTTCATCGATAATAAGCAGCGTCTGTTTCCCGTTCTTCAATCGCTCGATCAAGTAATGGTTCAAGCGATGAAGCGCCGCGCTCTTTTGAAACGGCTCCACTTTTTCCAGCTCTAGCTCTTCGAAGAGATAGCTAAAGAAATCATCGACGCTGAGAGCGGTATTAAAGACGTACGCAGTCTGGACAGCTGGATCAAGCTTCTGCAAGAGCGCGTTTAGAATTGTGGTCTTTCCCGTGCCCACTTCGCCGGTGATCACGTTGAAACCCTTGCGCTGCTGTACCGCGTACACCAGCGTCGCGAGTGCCTCTTTATGGCTCTCGGATAGGTAGAGGAATCGCGGATCGGGATTGACCCGAAACGGATCCGCACGCAAACCGAAGTACGAGTTATACATCGCTCTTCAGTTCTCCCTTGGCTTCAGGCATCACGTTTCGCAAATCGATCTCTACACCGTCATTCAGATAGATGACTGCCGCTGCGGCGCCGGCCAGTAGCAGAACGACTATCGCGGCCCGACCTGCCCAGCGCTTCAACCCAGCGCCGGCACCTTTGCGTGCACGAGCGGTCTCAATCAGCGGCACGGATGCCAACACAGGCAAATCCAAAGCTTCTTGAAGGTCATGCGCGGTGTGGAAACTCGTGTCTGCACTTTCGCGAACGATCAACAGTAGAAGGCCCATCAGGACGCCAAGAACCGTTCCGACCACGAACCAAAGCGGGCGATTCGGACTGACGGGACTTTCGGGTACGACGGCAGATTCAAAAATTCGGAACCGCTCGCCGAGTTCTCGTGTTTCCATCTTATGCTTGAGCTCGGCTTCGTTGAGCCGAAGCTGCACGGTGCGCACGGCCTCTTGCAAATGCTCATAGCGCTTAATGAGGCTGGTAACGACCGCGGTATGGGCAGGGGTATTCGCGATTCGTTCCTCGTACTGCAGGATCGCGGCATTAACGGTCTCAATATCGTGCTGGTAGACCTCCACTTCGACCACGTAATTGCGGAGCTCACGTTCAAGCGCAGCCGTTGCCGGCGAGGTTGGACGGTCAGAATCATCCCGATTCTCAAGCATTTTACCGAGTTCCACGAGCTCAGCGCGCAGCGCAATCACATCCGGATGCTTTTCCGTCTTGCCCGCGGCGATCTCATTATTGAGAGTAAGTTCAATCGTAGTCTTTCGAAGATACGGGTCGTCACGTTCGGTTTTGCCGTCGGTCTGAGCCGTGCGCAACTGCTGACGAATCATATGCACCTGACTTTGTGCGGTCGAGAGAGCGCCCTGTTTCAAGCGCAGCTCCTGATTCAGTCGATCGAGAATACGTTCGTTCGACGACAGCGCCTCGGGCATTTCACCCAAGTGACCTTCACGATACAGCGCGAGTTCACCGCTGACCCCGCCCAACTCTGCCTGCTTCTGTTCGATCTGGGCTTTGAAAAATTCCACACCCGCTTGGGCTTCCTTCGAACGCATTCGCAAGTGCTCGGTGCGAAACATATCCGCCAAGCGATTAGCAACACGCGGCACGATCTGAGATCGCTTGCTGCGATACGCAATACGAAATGCATCGACCTGCTTCGGCCGACGTGGATCTTCGATTTCCGACGGCAAGCGCTCGATCACAATATTCTCAGCTAAGACAACAGCCTTCTCTGAAAGCGGCAGCGTCATATCTTTGTAGAGACCGAACTCTTCAATGATCTTGCCGAGATTTTCCCGCGATAGAATCATGCGCTTGATGGATTCGTAGCCACGTTCCTGTGTGCCCACAACGCGACGCTCAAGGTCGACTTCCGGCTGCTCGATCAAAATCTTCGACTCGGCCTCGTAGATTGGCGGTAACAACAACGCAAATGCGCCTGCGACCGTCATCCCAACCACAGCGGGTACCACGAGCCACCATTTGCGGCGCCATACGATTCGCCACAGCTCGTCTAGGCTGAATCCAAGCTGATTATCTATATCTGTTTTGGCCATCATTCCTCTCCAGCTACCGGATTGGAGTCCGTCTACGCGCAACTTCCGCGTTACACAGGGATCGATCCGGCCTGTTCACCTGCGACAAGCGTGCCAAGGCAAGGGCCCCGGATTCGACCGAATCAGAGGGCCACTATGTAGGGGACTACATATAACCTGAAACCGGACTCTCCTGAGCCGGAATTCTACCCTGAAACGGACCGGCAGCGTGCGCCCGGGGACCCGCAGCGTGGCGGCAATGATGAGGCTAAGTGTTGGGAATTCTGACGGTTTATCAGATGACGTGAGAAATTATTCGGCGAGACCGCACTCTTTGATCTTCTGTAGAAGGGTCTTGTAGCTGACCTCGAGAATCTTGGCGGCCTTCTTGCGATTCCAATTGGTCTGATAGAGCACGCGCCGTAACGCCTCCCGCTCGGCCTCTCGCGCAGCACGGCGACCAATGTCTCGCAGCGAGATGGGCTCATCGGACGCCTCGGCCTCATCCACCATTCGCTCCACATTGGTGACCGTCGCCTGCGGGGTCTGGGTCGCCCCACCGAAAATCTCATCCGCGATCGTGTCTTCGCTCTGCAACACCACAATCCGCTTCACCATGTTTTCGAGTTCGCGGACATTTCCCGGCCACGGGTAGTTGGTGAAGCCCTGCATCAAGCGATCGCTAATCTGCGGAATCTCCCGCTTATAACGGCGACTGTACTGCTGAATGAAATAGTCCACGAGCACGGGGATCTCCTCGCGGCGTTCGCGCAGCGGTGGGACCCAAACATTCACCACGTTGAGTCGGTAGTAGAGGTCCTCTCGGAACGTGTTTTTCGCGACCATCTCTTCGAGATTGCGATTGGTCGCCGCGACGACCCTCACATCGACGCGAACATCCGCATCACCACCGAGACGGGAAAATTCACCGTCTTGAAGCACCTGAAGCAACTTCGCCTGCAAGGGTGCGCTCATCTCACCGATCTCATCGAGGAACATGGTGCCCGCATCGGCAAGCTCAAACTTTCCGGGTTTGCGCGATGACGCGCCGGTAAACGCGCCCCGCTCATAGCCGAATAGTTCGCTCTCGAGCAACTCCTCTGGCAAGGCAGCACAGTTTACTTTGACGAAACGTTCCGAACTCCGGTTGGAAAGCTCGTGCAAGCTGCGCGATACGACTTCTTTACCCACGCCGCTCTCACCATGAATCAACACGGTGACGTCGGCGTCTGCGACCTGCTCGAGAATCTCATGGATGCGCGTCATTTTCTCTGACGCCCAGAGGAACGACGTCTTTTCGCGCTCCTCGTGTTCGCGCACCCGCTCGCGCAACTCTTCGCGCTCGGCCTTGAGGTTTTCGGTCTCCAAAACCTTCTGCAGCGCGATCTCTAGCTCTTCTTCTTCGAACGGCTTGTTGATGTAGTCGGCCGCCCCGAGATTCATCGCCTCGACGATCGTAGACGCTTTACCGACCACGGAAAGCATGATGACGGGAATCGTCGCATCGTGCTCGCAGATCTTCCGCAGCGTTTCGATACCATCCATCTTCGGCATCATCACATCTAGGATGATGACGTCGGGCGCAGCACCCTTCTGCAGCATTTCTATTGCCTGGATACCGTCTTCCGCAAGACTGACGTCGTACCCTTTCATCGGCAGTAGGTTCTTCAAATAGGTGCGGATCACCTCCGCATCGTCGATCACCAGAACTTTCTTCCGCTGCGGAACCGCGCGAGTCTTCGTACCGCTCTTAGCCATCCATCTTTCCCCGATGCGCCAACGGCAACCGCAGGCGAAATTCTCCCCGATCGGTCCCCGTAATCGCCTGTAAACTTCCGCCATGCGCATCGGAAATGCGCCGCGCAACCGCAAGCCCCAGGCCGCTGCCGTCACTGCCTGATTGGCGCGCGGCGTCTCCGCGCACAAACGCGTCAAATATCTCTTCCGCTTCTTCAGCCGAGACACCGGGCCCATGATCGCGAATCGTCACGACGAGATCGTCGACATCGTCGACCTCAAGCTGCGAGATTTCGATCTCGATCTCGGAACCGTAGCTCGTAAACTTCGCGGCGTTGGTCAGCAAATTGACCAGCACCTGCTCGATCCGATCGGGATCTGCGTACAACGTGGGGTCGACGAGATCCCTAAGCACTCGCGTGGTGACAGACCGTTCTTCGAAAAACGGTCGGCATGCCGCCAGCCCAGCATCGAGAATATCGTGAAAGCGCACCGGTTTACGAACGATGCGAAAACCGGATTCAGCATCGGGCGCGGACAACGCCAAGAGGTCCGCCAAGAGGGTCAAGGTCCGATCGTTCGCGCGACGCGCCTCAAGCATGAATCCGCGTTGTTCGTCCGTCAGTGCGCCGGCTTTGCCATCGATGAGCAAACGTAGGTAGCCGCGAACCGCAGTGGAGGCCGTGCTGATCTCGTGCTCGATCCAACTCTCGAACTCTTCGGTCACCAGCGCGCTTCCGGCCGTTGGACTCTGGCGCTGCGCCTGTGTGAGCCGCCAAACCTCGCGCTCCAAACGGCGTTCGCGAACGCGATCAAGCACGAGCACCAAACCATCGTCGAGTTCACGCGCCGCGACCGGGACCAGCTCGCCCCCAGCGTTGCGCACACGCACCGCATCGCTGGTTTCCAAGATCCGAAGCGGCCGGCCCTCGGGATCGGCGAAGATCTCAGTGATTTCACGCCCGATCAGATCATCGGCCACCAAGCCGGTAAGACGCGCCATACCGTCATTCACCGCGACCACGATATTCCGCTCGAGACGCACCACGCCATCCTCGAGCGCATGGAGTGATCGCGGGAGATCTGTGGCTTTGGCTACCATGCCATCAGTATCGGGTTAGGAGGGCTATTCACTTACCCAAAAGTGTACCTTTGTTTCCTACCTACATGTGGACGCGGGCCAGCCAAGACAGCTTCACTTCGGCGCAGGCAGGCGGGTAAGTCAAGGACTGGCAAGGATTTCCTGGCCATCGCATGATCATAGAAATGAATGCGGACCGAGCCAGGTTGAACCGATTGCGCCAAGAGCTGGCGCAGCACAGCCACCGATACTACGTGCTCGGTGATCCCACCGTCTCAGATGGCGCGTATGACCGGCTGTTTGGGGAGTTGCTCGAGCTGGAGGCCGCACACCCGGACTGGGTGACTCCAGACTCGCCCTCTCAGCGGGTCGGCGCCCCGGTGAGCGACGGCCTGCCCACGGTGACCCACGAGGTCCCGATGCTATCGCTCGATAACGCGGGTTCTGAAACTGAGATTCGCGCGTTCGATCAGCGCGTGCGGAAATTTCTCGAAACCGAAGACGAGATCACCTACACCGCGGAGCCAAAGTACGATGGCATCGCGGTCGAACTCCGCTACGAGGCGCGGACCTTTACAGTTGGGTCGACGCGTGGCGACGGAAAGACGGGCGAAGACGTCACGCATAACCTGCGCACCATTGGCGCGATTCCATTACGACTTCCCAACCATGCACCCGAACTGCTCGAAGTTCGCGGTGAGGTCTTCATGCCGCTCGAAGCTTTCAATGCGATGAACCAGCTGCGCTTAAAGAACGAGGAAGAACCCTTCGCAAACCCGCGCAATTCAACCGCCGGTACGCTGCGCCAATTAGACCCCAATGTGAGTGCTGCGCGCCCGCTCGATATTTTCATCTATGGCGTTGGACGAGGCGAAACAGAACTCGGCGCTGACTCTCAAGTCGACCTGTTGCAGAAATTGGCAGATCTGGGCTTCAAAACCAACACGCGATTTCTGCGAAGCAAAGGCATAGACGGCATCATCGAGTTTCATCAAGCGCTCGAAAATGAGCGCAATGATTTGGCCTATGAAGCGGATGGATCCGTTGTAAAGGTCGATTCATTTGCTCTACGCGAACGCCTGGGGCAGCTCAACCGTTCACCACGCTGGGCGATCGCGTACAAGTTCGCACCTCAGCAGGAAACGACCGTCGTTCAAGACATTCGCACGTACGTCGGTCGAACCGGAACCCTGACACCCGTCGCTGTATTGGAGCCGGTACATATCGGCGGCGTAACCGTCGTCCACGCTTCACTGCATAATCAAGACGAAGTCGAACGGCTGGACGTTCGCGTTGGAGACACCGTCTTCGTCGAGCGCGCGGGCGACGTAATTCCTAAAGTCGTGAAAGTCGTGCGTAAGAAACGGCCGAAGAGAACACACGCCTTCAAGCTACCCAAAACCTGTCCCATCTGTGCCACCAAAGCGGAGCGAATCGAGGGCGAAGTCGCGGTACGCTGCCCAAACTTCGCTTGCCCGGCGCAGATAAAAGAACGGCTGCGGCATTTCGCGAGCCGGGATGCACTCGACATTGACGGGCTAGGCGAAAAAATCATCGATCAATTGGTTGAACGCGGACGTGTTACGCGTCCCTCCGAAATTTTCGCGCTGCGTTCGGAAACGCTCATCGAGTTGGAACGCATGGGGGCGAAATCCGCCGAAAAATTGATCGCAGCCATTGCGAAAGCACGTGACACCAGTCTCAATCGCTTTCTCTATGGCTTGGGAATTCGGCACGTCGGACAACGCGTCGCCGAGATTCTCGCGCGCGAATACCAATCCGTTGGAAACCTTTTAAACGCGGATCCAGTGGGGCTCGAGGCAACCGAGGAAATCGGACCGACGATCGCAGCGGCGTTGCGCGCTTTCTTTGACGACCCCAAAACGCTGAAGGAAGTCCGGGCTCTCACCAGCGAGCTCACGTTGACAGCACCGCCACCACGCCCGCCGCCGGATATGTCGTCACCGATCGCGGGGCGTATTTTTGTGCTGACGGGCACGCTTTCCGTGGCTCGAAATACGGTCAAAGAAAGAATCGAAAACCAAGGTGGAAAAGTCACGGGATCTATTTCAAAGAAAACCGATTATCTTGTTGCGGGCGCGAATCCCGGATCGAAGCGCGACAAAGCCGAGACCTTGGGCATCCAAATTCTGGATGAAGAAGCGTTGGAAACGTTACTCAACGGAACTTAAGCACGCGCGCATACGCGTCTGACTTTGCGATTCCATAGCGTTTCGCGAGCGCCCGCGAAAGATCGCGCGGACTCTCGCCCTCCGCCAAACGCGTCTCGATCCATGCATCGATTTCCGCGTCATCGACTTGCGCTTTCGCCAATGCCGGTCGGTCGATCACAAGCGTGAATTCACCTCGACGTTCGTCAACCGTGATTTCCCCGAGCGTTCCACGCACCATCTCTTCGAATTTTTTCGTGAGTTCGCGCGCAACGACAATCTGTCGATCACCCAGAACCCGATGCAAATCTTTTAAGGTTTGTTCAACTCGCTGGGGTGATTCGAAGAGAACCGTCACGCCGGGAAAATCACGGGCACGCTCCAGCCACTCGGTACGCGCTCGCCCTTTGCGCGCTAAGAACCCTATGAACATGAACGGGAGGGGCTCGAAACCACTGGCCACCAGCGCAGCAATCGGTGCGGAAGGTCCAGGAATCGGTAGCACGACGATTCCCGCTTCGATCGCCGCGCGCACAAAGCGATGTCCGGGATCGGATACCAGTGGCGTACCAGCGTCGGAAACGACCGCGACATCATCACCCGCTTCAAGCTTTGCGAGCAGCGATGGAATCCGCTTGGCCTCATTATGTGAATGCATGGAAACACGCTGCGTGTCGATATCGAACTTTGCACAGAGCCGCGCTGTATGACGCGTGTCCTCACAAGCGATCAACGCGACTTCGCGCAACACGCGAACCGCACGTGGACTCATGTCCTCCAAATTGCCGATCGGTGTCGCGACAATGTAGACACAGCCTTTGTTCTCGTTTAGGGTCAAACCCTCACCCGCTTCGATTGAAAGTTTCCAAATGTCACGTGCTCGTGGCGCGCAAGCGGAAAGACTCGCAGAGCGGTACCTCAAAGCGCAAGGTTTCCGTATTCTGGCCCGCAACCTCCACCTGGGTTACGCCGAGATCGACCTGGTAGCGCTTGAACAACACACCCTCTGCATCGTTGAAGTCAAATACCGCCGCAACGCAGACTTCGGGCGACCCGAAGAATCTGTGGGGCGAGAAAAACGGCGGCGCTTGCGCCGGGCAGCTGTGGAACTGATTAGTACGCAGGCCCTACCACGCTATCGTGAACTACGGTTCGACGTCGTGAGCATCGAAGGTGACCAGGTTCGACTAATTCGGGACGCCTTCTTTGCCTAGGTCGATCACAAGCCCCGCATACGGCTCCCAAGCTGCCGCATTGTCAGTAATTTGGATGATCTGCGCGACACTGCTCAGACGCTGCAACGCGCGTGCGAGCGTGTCGCGATCACGTTCATTTTGGACCGGCAAATCAGTACCGACCAAAACCGGTACAGAAAAGTCTTCAGCAAGCGATTCCACCAATGCGAAACGAAACGCCAACGCAGCCGCTGAGCGTTGATCTGCCGGCAATTGATGGAACGCGGCTTCCACTTTATCGTCACGACGGAAATACCAGATCCCGCTTTCATCCCGTCGACCTTGAATCCATTCGCCGTGTGTAAGTGCACGTAAATATAAGCTCAAACTCGGTCCGATCTTTGAGCGCAGGTCCGATTCGGTGCGTTGTGTCGCAGACGCTGCCGCTTGAATCAATAGATCCGGTGCGACAGGACCCTCGATGACGACGTCGTTCTCGTCGTGGATCATGTCTGGCAGCGGTACCGGCGTCGCATCGTCATCGTCGGCTTCGTCCGCAATAGGTGCAGTAGATTGACCTAGATGGCTCAGTTCCGAGCGAATTTGGCCGGGACTTGCGTCGCTTTGACGTGACTCTGAGATACGCCGGTCGAGATGTTGTAACTCTGCAGCACTCTGCTCCGTAAACACTAGCCGAATCTCTCCGAGCTTACGCTTAAGATCGTTCGCACGATCCAGCAATGCACGATAACTCCGAACTTCGCGCTCCAAGCTTTCAATCGACTCCAAATCGAGTTGCTGCATCAGGCCACGGATCAAGGTCGTTTCCGTTTCAAATTTCCGCTCGACACTGCGTTCACGTACACGCAGTGCGGCCAGCCGAGCCTCGACACTGCCCAGACGCCAACGCGCACGTCGCGCCACAAGAAACGCCAGCGCAGAAACCGTCAAACCTATTGCAGCCAGCGCATAGAATATCTTTTGCCCTAAGAGTCCGACGATCGTCCCGCAAACACCGAGCGCAAGACCAAGGCCAAGCGGAAAAATCAGCGGTGCAGGAATGGAGCGCAGCTGGGTACGATCTTCCAGAAAATCACGACGCGCGTGTTCGATCTCCGCACGCTCGGAACTACGCTCCTCGCAGAGATCGCGAAACTCAGCGATTTTAACGTCGAGCGTATCGATCGAGTCACGCATGACCTCGCGCTCTTCGAGTTCGGCAACGACGCGTTTATAGTCACGCTCGAGACGTTCGAAACGATCGCGCGCTTCGCGCAACTCCGCAGCGCGCGCTTCAATTTTCTCTAGATCGCCCTCTGCTTCTTCCGCAGACGCGAGTTCCTCGGTGAGTCGCGCGCGTTCGGATTCCACATGGGTTTCAACCAAAGGCGCAACCGGCTTTGCGCTTTCTAGCGTGGGTTTAACCGCCGCGATGCTTCCACCTAATCCGCGGCGCAAGCACTCACTCGCAAGCGTGAGTTGCACGAAGTCATCCCGACTCGGTAAGCCGATGCCTTTGAGGTGAGCCTCTACCCCCACCCGATTGGTTGAGATTCGTTCGAAGTCTTTGATGCCGGCATCGTACTTGCCAAGTACGAGCCGTTCCTTTTCGAGGTCGACAATCAGACGATAAGCATCGGCGCCGAAACTCATCGAAAGTCCCATGCGGGATGGCTCATCACCATCCGCATCGCGCCAACCCGCGTAGTCATCGAGATCGGTCCGCGGGTAGATGAGCGACAGAATCATCTGCTCCAAAAGAGCAGCCGACTCCGCGTCCCCCGTACAGAGCACGCTATAACCCGAATCGAGCAGGAGACGGTGTACCCCTGAGGGGCGCCGTAGGCCCTGCAGGTGGACCCCGAGGATCCGCATCGTGATTTAGGACTCCTTGCGGGGGTTTTTGTCCCGGCGGTCGCGGATACGTGCCGCCTTGCCGGTCAGTTCACGAAGATAGAACAGCCGCGAACGTCGCACACGCCCGCGCGATTTCACTTCGATCTTTTCGATCACCGGTCCATGCAACGGAAACACGCGCTCGACCCCCACACCGTAGGAAACCTTACGCACAGTAAATGTGGCATGGATACCACCACGCTTCCGCGCGATCACGACACCCTCGAATACCTGAATGCGTTGCTTTTCGCCTTCGGTAATTCGAACGTGCACACGCACGGTATCGCCCGCCCGAAAATCCGGCAGGTCATCCCTCAACCCTTGATCACGAATCTCTTGAATACTTTCCATGCCCCAACTCCTGAAGCAAACGCCTATCTTCTTCCCCGAGCACGCCTGGCTCGAGCAAATCCGGCCGCCGTTCGGCGGTCAATCGCAAACTTTCCTGGCGCCGATAACGCTCGACCTCGGCATGATTTCCGGATCGGAGCACCTCGGGCACCTCTCGGCCGCGAAACACAGAGGGCCGAGTATAGAGCGGATGCTCCAAGAGTCCCCCTACAAATGAATCCTCCAGTGGAGAAATCGGATTGCCAAGGACGCCTGGGACCAACCGGGTCACCGCTTCAGTGACCACCAGTGCCGCGGTTTCGCCGCCAGACAGAACATAGTCGCCGATTGAGAGTTCGTCTGCCCCCGTTTCCTGCAGAATTCGCTCATCGAAGCCCGCATAGCGTCCGCAGAGCAGAATCAGCTGCGTCTCGGCGGCCAATTCCCCGACCAACGCCTGGTCCAGCACCCGCCCCCGGGGACTCAATGCCAACACACGGGCACCCGGGGTGTGGACCGATTCCACTGCAGCGACGGTCGGTTCACAGCGAAGCACCATGCCATCCCCCCCCCCGTAGGGCGTATCATCCACCGTCCGATGCCGGTCGCTCGCAAACGCCCGAATATCGGTCACGTGAATTTCGAGCAGTTCCTTGCGGACCGCCTGACCGAGCAACGAGCCCTTCAGGAACGGTTCGACCAGGTCGGGGAAGAGGGTCAGAATATCCACGCGAGGACCAGCCATCATGCCTCCTCGACGGGTGGTGGGTTCAGAATCAAGCGTCCGTGCTCCCGGTCCAGACGCTGGATGACGCCGCGCAGCGCCGGAATCAGCAGCTGTTCGCCGTCGGATTCCAGCACTAGCACGTCGTTTGATCCGGTCGTCCAGATCTCTTTCAGCGTCCCGAGTGGGCGACCGTCTGGGTAGTGGCACTCAAGCCCCAAGACCTCGCGCCAGTAGAATTCCCCTTCCGGGAGCGGCTGAATCTGACTCTCGCGAATGCAGACCTTCGCGCCCTTCCAGCGTTCCGCGCCCTCGCGCCCCTCAACGCCTTCGAGTTCCACGCGAATTCGATCCGCCGCACCTGAGCCGATGCTCGTAACCTTCATGCAGGCGCCGCCGTCACGGCCTTCGAGATAGACCTCTTCAACGGCGCGCAGATTACTTGGGTCATCGCCATAGAGCGCGATGAGGAGGGCTCCGCCTAGTCCGTGTGGACGGCGAACTCGACCGATTTCAACCCACGGATCTGTGGGGTGTTTCCCAGCGCTTGCAACCATCTGGACCTCAACTGGACGCGGACTCCCCATGTCCTGATATGTCCAATTCGATACGCTCGCCGCGGCCTGCCGCCTGCAAGAGTGCACGCATGGCACGCGCGGTGCTGCCCTTGCGGCCGATCATCCGACCCAAATCATCCTCCGCCACCCGGAGCTCGAGCCTATTGGGTTCGGTTTCAGTGACCTCAACCTGGTTTGGCTCGTCCACCAGTGTTTGGGCAATGAACTCAATCAAGGGCTTCATTTGAATCTTCCGCGCTACGCGCTGGCCGGGGCTTCTGCGCCCGCCTTGGCCTGTTTACGCAATAACGATTGAACCGTTGGCGATATCTGCGCGCCTTTATCGACCCAAGCCTGAATCCCAGCGGTGTTCAGCGCGGCGGCGCCATCATTCAGAGGCTCGTACGTGCCGAGATTTTCCAAGAACCGCCCCTGGCGTTGCCGCCGATGATCGATCGCGACGATGCGATACGTCGGGCGTTTGTGGGTTCCGGTGCGAAATAGACGAATTTTGACCATCAGAGCGATTCCTTCGGTTGCCGACCGTCCGCATAAACTCGCAGACCGCCGCAGGAAGCAGCCAAGCTACGAGGGCTTCGCGACAGAGTCAACCGTTTGTCGCCGGTCGGCCTCTTTCGCGGACGAACAATCAGGGCAGGCATAGCGCGCCGCGTGGCGAATTCCGAGCCGATCGTAGCCCCGATCGAGTGCGACGCGACGCACCCGCGGAACCACTCGTCCACAGAAATCGCATTTAAGCGTAGCTTGGCGTCCCAAAACACCCGAAATGTAGCACAGCGGATTTGCTAGGCTGGATGGATGAATCGGTCCCGTCCCCCTGAAAAGCTCGGCCTGCTGATCCCACGGGTACTCGACGAAGTCGGGCTGGCACCCGCTTCGATCGCAATGCGGATCCATCAGATCTGGGACGAAACGCTGGGTCCACCCTTCGTCGACCACTGCCGCCCCGATGGGGTTCGCAATGGCGTGCTGCTCGCGCGTGTTCGCGATTCGGCGTGGATGCAGCGCGTTCAGCTCGAAAAACCGCGGATTCTCGAGAGCTTGCGCGAGGAACTCGGAAAATCAGCTCCGCACGATCTGCGCTTCCGCGTTGCGACGATTGAAAACGCCTAGAACCTAGAGCCGGGCGCTGAACTGACGCGGACCGTTTTCGAACTTTTCGGCGATCAAGCGTCGCACCCGCACCAGGCTGTGCTTGCTACCGATCTCAGTCGCGAGTTCCTCGGCCTCGTCAAGAATGGCGCGCGCTTCCCACTCCGCGTCTTCAGAAGATTGTGCCAATAGCATCCGCGCGTAGAAATAGCGCGTGATGATTTCTGACGGTTTCAAACCGAGTCGAGCGGTCGCCTGCAATGCGTTTTCGAAGTGCTCGGTCGACAGAGCCACGTCGCCCATCGCCCCCGCCAACATGCCGAGAAAGCTCGATACCGGCGGACCCTGCATGCGCATCACGTCATGAAACACCACGAGACCTTGATACGGTTCTAAAAGCGCATAGACGGCACGCGCGCGTTCGGCATCGCCGAAGATCGCGCAGAGTTCCGCCAGAAACGACATCGACGGTAACCAGTATTCGTTCCGCGGCAACGCCGAATATTCAATCGCGGCGGTACGATTGAATTCTTGTAACGCGGCTTCGGTCGCGTCGCGAGCGTAGTGGGCGTAGGCTGCGGCCGGAGGCAAAAACGGACCCAGACTCGACGCGTACGCGTGAAGAACCTGCAGCCCGTTATCCACTACGCCTGATTGGTCGCGTTCCATATCCAGCCACGTGTGCTGCGCGGCGTTCACCAACTTTGCCGACAGATGCGAGTCGGGCAGTTGAAGACTCACGTCTGCCACGAGGTTCTTCTGTAGTTGATGCCGAGCAGCGTCAAAACGGCCCTCGGCAAGCGCCGCACCTGAGAGAAACCATCCAGCGAAACAGTCGTACGCGGGATGACGTTGCTGCTCAGCGAGTCGCACCAACATGTCGATCTCTTTCTTCGCAGCTTCCTGCTCGCCGAGCGCAAGGAAGGCAGAGATACGCAGATCGTAGCCGAGCGCACGCGGGTCATTGCGCATCTCCGATCGGTCAGACGGTAAACGATCCGCGAACTCGATGAGATGTCGACCGATTTCAATTCGCTCGTGCATATAATCTGGACCGACATAAGCCCAGCCCTGCCCGAGCAACGCATGCATCATCGCAGCCGGATCCTCGGAGCGGCGCGCAAGGACGATCGCTTGTTCACTGAGTTCGACGCGCTGTGCTTGCGACTCGGCGTACCGTGGCGTGCCGACCAGACGACTGAGTAACCGCGAACGCAGGGCCACCTGGTCGTCAGGCAGCGCGCCCAGTGCCTCTTCGAGCAGCTTCGTCATGTGCTCATCGCTGCCGACGTTCCAATCCGACGGGTTTCGCGCCGGGTTTCGCGTCGACCTGAGCTGCTGGCTGGGCGTATGACTTGGAATACTGCAACCGAGCGCGGCGCGCGCGAGCAAATCCGGTCGACCCGCACGTCGCGCCAACTCAGCGGCGCCCAAGCAGGTGTCGCGCGCGGCGTCGGACGCTCCCAGACCCCATTCGGCGTCGGCTTTTGCGAGCGAGATCTCAGCGGCGCGGTTCTCATCAACGCGGCGACCCGCATCGAGTGCTTCTAGCGCGCGAGTGTAGTGCCCAACAGCTTCTTCGAAGCCGAGCACCTTGGAAGCGCGTTCAGCGGCACGAACTGAAAATTCCACCGCTTTCTCAACCTCACCCATCGCCGTCGCCTGAAAGTAGTGAAATGCGATCTCATCCAAATGGACATCAATCTGCTGGCGATACACGACCTCGAGCGCTTGGCCAATCTTTTGATGCATACGTACACGTGCAGGTGTAGTCATCCCTTCATTGAGAAACTGAGAGACCAGCGCATGTGAAAAATCGAATTGGTGCTTCTTGCGATCCGACCGCCGAATAATCCGAGCCGCCAGCGCCTCGTCCAAAAGCGGCGCGAGCTCATCGGGTTCCAGGCGTAGCATTTCAGACAATACGAAACTATCAAAGTGTCGTCCCACGATGGAGGCAGCCGACAGCACCTGTACGCACCCACTGGATAGACGGCCCAAGCGACGACTTACCGCATCGCGAATCCCCTGAGGTAAGTTGATACGAATTTCAGAGTCAGCAGCCGCAAGCCCACCGTTGAACGCGAGCAACTCCACGATCTCGCCCACGAAGAAAGGATTACCAGCACTCATCTCAAAGACTTGGTCGACCAAATAGTTGGACGCCACCTGACCGGTGCCTTCGCGAATCATCCGCGAAACGGCTTCGCGACTCAAACCGCGTAGCATCGTACGACGAGACCCGGGTAACACCATCAACTCACCGAGAGCCGACCCCTGCTGCGCGGTCCGAGTGACTTCGAAGTCCCGATACGTTCCCACGATCAGAAGTTTCGTTTCGCGCAATTGCTTCGCGAGATAGTGCATCAGCACTACGGAAGAAACATCGGACCAGTGCAGGTCGTCGAAGACGAAAACCACAGGCCGATCCCTACACATCAGTTGAACCAAAGCAGCAATGCTCTCAAAAAGTCGATAGCGCGCGTCTTCCGAGGCCAGCGCGTTCCGCGGCTGAAGATTATGCGGAAAGCTCTCGAGCTCGGGCAGCAGCCGATTCAGCTTACGCTCGTCGCCGCCGACAAAGTCTCGAAACGACCCCAAACCATATTCTCGCAACCATTCGCGAAGGATCTGAACCCACTGCCAATAGGGCGGAGAATCCTTACCTTCGAACGCGCTCGCGGTAACGACACGCGCACCGCGTTGCCGAGCTTCCTTCGCAAACTCCGTGATCGTCCGGGTCTTGCCGATGCCGGGCTCACCCACGAGCAATTGGAGCCGAGATCGACCACGAAAAGCATCATCAAGCACAGCGCGCAGCTCGGTGAGCACCACCTCGCGTCCCAGAAACGGAACCGCACGCGCAGCCGTGAACTCCCGTGGCTGAACGGGACCATTAAATCGCAAGTGCTGAGGCGTAAAGACGATGTAGCGCGGCTGTTCCGTTGCCTCACCTAATACGTATTGAAGCGTTCGAACACGAGCCGCGAAATCGGCCTCTGAAATCGGCTGGCCAGACCAAACGGTACTGACGACGTCGCTGTGATCGTGCCGCCAATCGGAATGCGCCACCAGATAAACGAGCAACTCGAAACTATTCGAATCGACTTCAACCTCGGTTCCGCCGCGCCGAAGCTCACGTCGCTCCGTATCGACTTCGAACTCCCCAAAAACGTAGATCATGGGCCGCATTCTCCGCAGCACATAGGATGGCATAGATCTCTAAGAGATGAGTTGCGCAGGAATTGCATACGTGTCGAAGCTTTAAACTACAAATCTCGAATCACCAATCCACTCGGGATCTTAGGGCTAAAAAAAGTGGACTTTTGCGGTAATACTTGACCTGCCTGAACCACGCGAAAGAGATCTTCGGTAGCGATGGGGTTCATTAGAATCCCGCCCTCTGCTTTCCCTGACTGGACGGTCTCGAGCAAGCGCGCCGGTCGCGAATCGAAACTGAGCTCACCGCCCCAAGCCGACAGCAATTCCTCATGCAGCACGACGACATCCAGCGCATCACCACGCGACCGCGTCAGCAGCTCAAGCCGCCCCCCCGGCTTCACAAACACAAACGCGTGTTGATCTTTGATGAGAGAAGCCAAGCGTTCGATCAGAGCCTCCGCGCTTTCCGCGGCTAACACGTCTTTCTGAAAACCCGCCACCGCGGCTGCCGAATCGAGCGCCGCCCAATCACCGTGTATGACCCGATGAATGGCGCGAACCTCGGAGCCCGGATCAAAGGCGTTCACGATGTACGCCATCACGAATTCGGTTTCATGATCCGACGCAGCTGTTTGGCCCGCCTTCTGACGACACTCGTCTCGATAGGCGAGCATGGTCTCGTAGCGATGATGACCATCGGCGATGATGACCGGCCGATCGGCCAGGTACGCCTGAACCTGAGCCAAAATCGTGGCGTCATCGATCGAGAACAGACGCAGTTTCGTGCCATCCGGTCCGACACAGGCGGTAAGCGGTGCATCGTTCGCGTCGTGTTCGAGGTGACGATTCAATTGACCGTCTCGGTCTTCGTAGAGGAAAAACAGCGGTTCCAAGTTGGCGGACACTTCGCGCGTAAGGAGCAAACGATCCTGCTTGGGACCTCGCATCGTACGTTCATGCGGCAGCACCACACGTTCGTCATAGCTGGCGAGTCGAAGCGCCGCGAGGAAACCGCGACGAATGCGGCCGTCGGTCGTCGTTTCCTCGAGTACGTACACGCGCGGTTCCGTGTCCTGGCTCAACACGCCGTCTTTCTTCCAGGCTTCGAGCGTGCGCGCGGCTTGCGCATAGTCACGCTGCCCCTGTTCCCCCGGTGGTAGCGTGAGGTGAACGACATTTTCAGGTTCGCTCGCGAGATTTTCGCGATCGCTGGCCGAAATCACATCGTATGGCGGCGCGATCCGGGGCCCGGACTCGCGAACAAAGCGCCAACCTTTAAAAGGGCGTACATCACTCATGCTGATATGACCTCCATAACCTCATTGAAACGGATCGCGCCTTCGCGCAAAAGTTCCGGCGGACGATCGACGTGAAGTGAAATCACCGTTGACGGCGCTGCATTCGACGTACTGCCTTCAAGGATCGCTAGTTTCTCACCGAAAACCTTCTCCACTTCCGCCGCGTTACGACAGGGGGCATCACCGCTACGATTCGCACTGGTGGAAACCAGCGGAGACGACGCGCGCGCAGCGAGCGCTCGCGCAACCGGATGTGAAGAACAACGAAACCCAACGCCCGCTTCCGTGGCGACGTGCCGCCAGCGCGAATCGCGGCTCGGGATCACCAGGGTCAGCGGACCGGGCCAAAATCGTGCCGCCAGCTGGCGCGCACACGCGGGCAACTCGGATTCCCAACCTTCGAGCTGTTGCCAATCCGATACCAGGACCGACATACCCCGCGACGCAGCGCGACCTTTTAAATCGCGGAGTGCATCGATGGCAGATTCAGAGGTCGCGTCCGCGCCCAGGCCGTACACGGTTTCCGTCGGATACGCGACAACCTGCGCTGCCGCCAGTACACCGATAGCAGCATCAAGCTCAATGATCATGGGCTGCCGCGTGCGAAGGCCAAATGTCCGATATCGCTGCGATACACCGCGCCCTTGAAGCGAATCTCAGCAGCTGCCTGGTACGCCAATTCCTTCGCGTCGGCAATCGATGATGCACGCGCCGTTACACCCAGTACGCGTCCACCCGCGGTGTACCAGGTACCGTCTGTTCTCGACGTTCCCGCGTGAAAAACTTTGACCCCTTCGAGCGCGTTGGCAGCATCGATCCCCTCGATTTCGTACCCCGTCGGGTAATTGCGAGGATAACCGTCGCTCGCCATCACCACGCAGACCGCAGGTTGGCGTAGCCGTAACCCCCGCGTCTCCGGCGCCAAGCGTCCGCGTGCAGCATCGCGCAGCCAGATCAACGGATCGGCTTCCAAACCAAAGAGGATCGGCTGTGTTTCTGGATCGCCGAAACGTACGTTGTACTCGATCACAAACGGTTCACCGTTCACGACCATCAATCCCACGTAGAGCACACCCACATAAGGGTGCCCTTCGCTCAGCATCCCCTGCAGCGTCGGCCGTACAATCCGTTCGATCACCTTACGTTCGAGGACCGCATCAACGACGGGCGCCGGCGTGTAGGCGCCCATCCCGCCGGTGTTTTCCCCGCGATCGCCGTCGAGCAGCCGCTTATGATCTTGAGCACTCGGCAAGGTCGTAAAGCGCTCGCCATCGGAGATGGCATAAAACGACGCCTCTTCACCGACCAGGCAGTCTTCAACCACGATGCGTTCCCCCGCGTCACCGAATCGATTCTCTCGCATGATTTCCTGAATCGCGCGTTTGGCAGCTTCGGGGCCATCACAAACGGTGACACCCTTGCCCGCCGCCAAGCCATCGGCCTTGACGACGACAGGCTTATTCTCTTGATCGACGTAGCGATCGGCCTCGTCCGCATCGGTGAAGACTTGATATCCAGGTGTTGGAACACGGTGACGTTGCATGAACGCTTTCGCGAACGCCTTGCTACCTTCGAGTCGCGCCGCGGCGGCACTTGGACCAAAAACTTTGATCCCCTGAGCAACCAGACGATCTGCAACCCCAGCCACCAGCGGCGCCTCGGGTCCAACGATCACAAGGTCACTGCGCTCGCTCCGGGCAAGATCCAGCACGGCCGCTGGATCATTGACCGCAACCGGGAGAATCCGTGCATCTTCGGCGATGCCGGCACTTCCGGGCGCGCAAACTACGTCCGTCGCCAAACGACTTTGACTGACGGCCCAGGCCAGGGCGTGCTCCCGTCCACCGGACCCTAGAATAAGTACGCGCATCGAGCGCGTTTTTACAGGTGCGTTAGGCCTAGGTCAACCGGCCCACGATGATACTCTAGGCGCCAAAGGAGATCCGCCGATGATCAAAGGCTATGCGGGCCGAATTTTAGAAGTCAATTTGGCCAATCGAAGCCACCGGTTTCTGCCACTCGACGAGGAGATCGCACGGCTCTATATCGGCGGTAAGGGCTACGGAACGCGTCTACTCTACGATCAGACCGAAGCCGGTATCGACCCTCTCGGCCCTGACAACCCGCTGATTTTCGCGACCGGCCCGCTGAACGGCTCGGTCGCGCCGCAATCGAATCGATTTGCGGTGGTGTGCAAAAGTCCCCTAACCGGGGGTATCGGGAACGCGACCTGCGGCGGCTCATTTGCGTTCGGCATGAAGAAGGCTGGACTCGACGTCATGGTCGTAAAAGGCCAGTCGGAACGACCCGTGCGAATCGAGGTCAACGGCGATATCGATGAAGTCAAATTCATCGATGCCGACGATCTTTGGGGTAAGGGCACGTACGCCACACAAGCCGCGCTGGGAAAGAAGATGAACCACGCGGTGATCGGACCCGCGGGAGAAAATCAGGTCCTCTATGCGGGTATCGTCTCCAACGAACGAATCGCAGGACGAACCGGCGTGGGCGCTGTCATGGGTTCGAAACGCCTGAAGGCCGTGAGCGTCACCGGCAAGCGCAAACTCGAGATGGAAGATCAGGACAAGTTCAAGGAGTACACAAAATTCGTTCGTGAACTCTTCAAGGACCATCCTGTGCTTGGTGAAAGTATGAAGCGCTTCGGCACCGGTGCGATTCTCAACACCACAAACGCGCGCAATATGCTGCCAACACGAAACTTCAAGTACGGTCGCTTCAAAGACGCGATGAAGATTTCTGGCGAGTGGTTTGAGGACAATGAACTGAAGGGTGTGAAGACTTCCTGCATCCACTGCCCCGTCACCTGCGGGCGAGACACCGAAGTTGAAGGCGTGGGGCGCGTAAAAGGCCCCGAATACGAAACACTTGCGTTGCTAGGCAGCAATCTAGAAGTGGGTGACATCAAGAAAGTTTCGGAGTGGAATTACCACGCGGACGACCTCGGCATGGATACGATTAGCTTGGGTGCCTCACTCAGCTTCGCCATGGAACTGAACGAACGCGGCATGTTCGACAGCAAACTCGAGTTTGGCGACGTCACGGCCATTTCGGAGATGATCCAGGATATTGGTCATCGCAAAGGCATCGGTAACGATCTCGCCGAAGGCGTAAAACGCATGGCCGAGAAGTACGGTGGCGCTGAATTCGCCATGCATGTCAAAGGGCTCGAGCTTTCAGCCTACGATCCGCGCGGCTCATATGCGCAAGGCGTAGAATACGCGACTACGAATCGCGGCGGTTGCCATGTTCAAGGTGCGAGCATGTACTTGGAGTCGACCGGACCGCTCACCATCAATCCGCAAAATCTAAAAATGAAGGCGGACATTCCGATCGTCCAGCAGAACTTGGCTTGCGCGATCAACTCGATGGTGCTTTGCATCTTCACCACCTACGGAATGATTCCCAAACAGGTTCACGATCTCGATCCGAACGGTCTCGTGCATCGCATGTTATCGGGCGCGTTGGAGAACGCAGGACCGTTGTTCCGCATGATCATGGGCGTTAAAGGCAAGCCACTGATGTGGTTCGAAAAGTGGCTGACCTTCATCACGGGCGAAACGTTTTCGGGTGGGCATCTTCAGGAGATCGGTGGGCGCATCTTCAACCTGGAACGCATGTACAACTTGCGCGAAGGCATCACACCGTCCGCCGACACACTTCCAGACCGAATACTCTACGAGTCGACATTCAAGGGGATCGAGTCGGGTCATCCACTGGATCAACTACTACCACGGTACTATAAGAATCGCGGCTGGGATAAAGATGGTATTCCAACCGATCGCATTCTCAATAAACTACAGGTGCACGTCTAATGGCCATTCGAATCGAACTGACCTACGACATGGCGAAAAGCCTCGGTGGTGAGCCGACGTTTGAGATTGAAGCGGTCGGAACCGTCGATGACGCGGTCGCGGCCGTTCGAGACCGCTTCGCTACAGCGGGTAACGACTTCGAAAAACTAAGCCGCGTCGCTTCGGTCGCGGTCAACGGCGTACTGACCCGCTACAAAAAGGGCAACAAGACCGTGCTTCACGACGGCGATGTCATCGCATTCGTGAAGGCAGCTGCCGGCGGCTAGTCGCCGACGGGAAGAAAGCCTAACCAGTTCGACCAGCGTTCCTGGGTCGATCGGCGCGTTTCCTTAAAACCCCAAAACCATGAATTGCGGTATTCGTCAGCCCGCCACGCCGAGCCGTAGACTTCGAAGAGTTTGTTGTAGTGGCGATCCCAACCATCGGGATCCAGGCCACGCATCGGGAGGATGTACGGTACGCGTACGAATCCACTGCGGATTCCTTTTTTATCGACGCGCTCTTGATATCGGTAGAGCGGCCAAAGGTCGAAATGTTCGAGCGTTTGATCAGGCGAACTTCGCACACCGATCCGCCCCGCCCAGAACACACGCCATTGATCCACGGCAAGATCCTCGTACTTCGCCTGGCGACGTGCCAACGCACCAAAGAGCAAGCCAATTTCGCGCTCGTTCGGGGTGAACTTTCTCGAGTACACCGGTCGTATCGCACGCATCTCAATGTTGGGGCCCTGAATCCGCGTATAGAAGGGCCAGAGTAGATCGATCCGCTCCGGACCCAGGCCCTCACGATCCCATTGGCGCGTAAACAGCGGCCATAGATAGAAACGTGTTGCGTAACGCCCCGCATCACGGCGTCCGTAGACGGGCAAAATATACAACGCGCGTTCCGGCGTTTCTGCGTCCAACGCATCGCGTCGCCAGTGAATGAGCGGCCAAACGAAGTAGCGATGATCGAAGATTCCCTTCTTGCGTTCCACACCAAAGAACGGCCAAATTCGAAGCTTGAAACGGCCCCCACCGCTACCCCAAGCGAAGAACGGCCAGAGGATTTGCGTCTCCGTATACTCACCGTGCTTAGCACGCGCAATAAGTGGCCAGAGCCCGAACGTAATCTCGTCAAACCCCAAGCGGTCTACGAATTTTCCCGCAAGCGGGAAGAGCCCCCCGAACCGCGAGCCGTCGGCATTGCGTCCAAGCCACAGTGGTCCCAGTACGGTGTCGCGTCGCGACTTCGTGATGTTCGTGCGATCACGGCCCAGCATCAACAACCAGGTTTGGTCATGGTCTTCCCGGTCACGATGGCCCACAACGGGAAATAACACGCGCCAAATCGAATGGTCTGCGGTCTCGTCCGACGAATAGAACGGTCGCATTTCGAAGAATTTGGAGTCTTCGCGATTGCGCCAATGAAAGACCGGTCCAAGCGCTCTCGCGTCCTGCGTGCCCGCCCAGGGTCGCGCATCTCCGGTGTAAAACGGCCAAAGCCCGCGCTTGAATGGAGAGCCGGCGGTCGGTTCGTCTGCCCCGAGACTCGGCGTCGGTAAACTGATCAAAGCAAGCACGATCACGCGTGCAAGCAGCATTAGAAGAGCGAACCAAACACGGTGGTTAGAATCGTCGCAGGGATCTGCTCCTGTGTTTCTTCGGCAGCGCGACGCACTTCACGCAACGCACCACGTACATCGGCGACCGCGGCTTCAACTTCGTTGTAGAGTTCCTCATCCGTGAGGAGTTTTCCGAGTGTCCCCTCACCACGCTCGACTTTTTCAGACAGTCGAACGATGCCACTCAAGGTGCGATCCAGTTTCGCTGAGGTCTGGTGGAGATTCGTCAGCGTCTGCTCGATGATGCTCGGATCTCCTTCGGTGAGTCCCGCCAGATCGGTTGAGAAGCTGTCGAGATTACGGACGATGCGTCCCACTCCCTCGGCATTTGCTTCCACCACGGTTTTCAGATCCGTGGTGACGGTCCGCATGTTCGCCAGCATCTCATGAAGCGCTTCTTCACCTTCGGCGGTGCCAAAGACGTTCCGGAAAGTCGCGGAAACCGACTTAAAATCGCCTGCAAGGTCATTGATGCGATCGATCAACACATCGACACTCGCGACCGCTTGGCTACGCGTGAAGACGCCACCATCGGGGAGCTGATTTTCAGACCGACCCGGAACGATTTCAATCACGCGCTCGCCGAGCAAACCGCGAGAGCGAATTGCCACGACCGAATCCTCGGGAATCGCGAGTGCGGGATCATCGACTCGGAGCGTGACGCGGGCGTTCAACCCGGCTAGACCCACGGCATCGACCTTGCCAACCGGTACGCCGGCGATCATAACGTCGGCTTCGAGCTCCAAGCCTGCAGCGTTTTCAAAATTCGCGATAAAAGTTTTACCCGAAGTCCCGAACAGGCTCGGGAAGCCACCGATCTGAAGCGTGCCCCAGAAGAGCAGCAGCATCGTCACCAGCAGGAAACCGCCCACAGCGACTTCGGGTCGTTCGCGATTCATCAGAACATCACTCCGCGTGAATCACAGGAGCCAGTGCGCGACCCTGAACGAATTGCTGGACAATCGGATCCGTGCTCGCCTGAATGGCCTCAGGCGTATCACAAACCAGTATCTCCCCCTCGTAAAGCATGGCTATACGATCGGCAATCTTGTACGCGGACTTCATATCGTGCGTGATCGTCAGCGTCGTCACACCAAGGCGATTCTTCATCTGGCGAATGAGTTCACTAATCGTGTCGGACATCACCGGATCGAGTCCGCTGGTCGGTTCGTCGCAAAGCAGAATCTGCGGGTCATGCGCGATCGCCCGCGCCAAAGCCACGCGCTTCTTCATACCACCGGAGAGTTCGCCGGGCAGCGCATCTTCGACCGCGTTAAGTCCGACCATTTTAAGTTTTTCGCTGGCAATACGGCGCAGCGTCGCCACATCGAGACCCTGCTCCTGCAAGGCGAAAGTCACGTTCTCCCAAACGGGTAACGAGTCAAAGAGCGCTCCAAACTGAAACAGCATTCCGAGGCGCTTCATTACGCTGTAGATCTCGTCCTCGGTCGCGCTCGACATGTCCACGTCATCGACCAGGACTTTTCCTCGATTCGGTTGTATCAAGCCCAGAACCGAGCGCAGCAGCACTGACTTGCCCGCGCCACTACCGCCGATGATCGCCACGCTTTCACCTGGCATTACTTCCAGCGTGACACCGCGGTGTATCCAGCGCCCGCTTTCGCCAAAGCGCGTCCAGATATCGTCGAGGATGATTCCGCTCGCAGCCATCAGAAGAAGTACGCCGTCACCAGGTAGTTGATAATAAATATCAAGGCGATGCTGAGCACGACCGCTCGATTCACCGCAAAGCCAACTTCGCGTGCCCCGCCGCGAACGCTATAGCCTTGATAACAGCCCACCAATGCTAACGTGAAACCAAAGAGCGTGGCCTTCAACAACCCGACCGCTACGTCTTCAACGTTCAAGTACTGAACCGTGCGCTTGAAATAGATGGCCGAACTATTGCCTAAGACATCAACGGCAATAAAGCGCCCCGCGAGAATTCCTAGAAAGTCGGAGAATACGACGAGACACGGCGTTGTGATCGCTGCGGCCCAAATACGTGGGACGACCAAGTAATGCACCGGATTGGTTCCGAGCGTATGCAAGGCGTCGATCTGTTCGGTCACGCGCATGGTCCCGAGTTCCGCCGCCATCGCCGAACCCACACGCCCCGCAACCATGATGCCGGTGAGCACCGGGCCCAGCTCGCGGGTCATCGAGAGCGCGACCACGGTGGCGACCAAGTTCTCAGCGCCGAAGAGTTTAAAGGCGGCCGCGGTTTGCAGGGCCAGCACCATGCCCGTGAACGCACCGGTCACGAGCACGACCGGAATGGAATACACACCCACGTGTAGACACTGCTGAAGCAACAGCCGGCCGCGAAAGGGCTTGCGCACGCTCCAACGAAACGCGTCGCCCAGTAGAATTAATACACGACCCGACTCCGCGACCCAGCCCAGGGCGCGGTGACTAAACCCAGCCATCCAGCCCATCAGCGGTTCCGGTAAACCCTAGGGACGCGTGGTCCGATGCCGACCAGTATTTCGTAAGAAAGTGTGCCCACAGCCGCAGCCAATTCCTCTACACGGATCTCTACTTTGCCCAATCGGCCAAACACGAGAATTTCCTCACCAATCAATGCATTGGAATCCGCACCTGCGTCCAAAGTTGTCAGGTCCATCGATATGCGGCCCGCCATCGGAACGCGTTTTTCACCAAGCGCCACGGAAAAGTCTGGACTCGCGCGCCAGGGCAAACCATCGGCGTAACCGATCGGCAGCGTAAGAATACGTGTCGACTCTTTCGCCACGTATGTCCCGCCATAGCCAACGCGGGTTCCCGCCGGAACCGTCTTCGCGTGGATGACGCGTGTCCGCAAACTCATCACGGGCTCGAGCGCCTGCCCGCCTTCCGCGGTGGGATCGGCACCGTAGAGCGCGAGACCCGCACGCACCGCATTGGTGCCTTTCGTGGGTCCGTGCAATACAGCGGCGGAGTTGTCCAAATGAATCCAATCCGGATCCCAACCCGCGTCAAGAATCTCTCGAATCAGCTTCGCGAAAAGCCCACGCTGTTCCGCCACCTCTGCAGAGTCGGTTTGATCCGCATTCGCGAGGTGACTCATCACGCCTTCGAGTCGTAGACCCCGGCTCGCACGAAACCGCGATAGGACCGTTTGAAGCTGATCCGGGTCGAATCCCAACCGACCCATGCCGGTATCGAACTTCAGATGCACAGCGGCAGGCGCGCCCAGCATCTCGCCCGCGACGGAAAGCCATTCGAGCGCTTCGAGCGAACCCGCAGCGCAGCGCCAACCGCGTTCCAACGCCCACGTCGCCTGCTCCTGACTCTGCACGCCCTCCAGGAGCAACAAAGGCAGCCGACTCCCCGCAGCGTACAGCTCCTCGGCTTCCTCCAGTGTCGCGACCGCTAACGCCTCGCAGCCGGCGGCCGCGAGCGCACGAGATACCTCGACCGCACCGTGGCCATAAGCTCCGGCTTTCACGACCGCGATCACGCGGCGCCGGCCCGCGCGCTCCCGGATCGCGGCCAGATTGCGCCCGAGCGCCCCAAGGTCGATCTCTGCCCAAGTCGGGCGATTTTTCGATTCGGTCCCCACGACCGGAGTGTAACGGAGTCTGATTGACAGTTCGCGCGGCGATCCCCTACCGTGCCGTCGGTGAAGTTCGAACTCAACGGACAGCCACAGCGGATCGACGAAAGCCTCGACGTGCGTGAACTACTCGAGCACTTCGACCTACATCGGCGGCGCGTCGCAGTCGCGATCAACACTGAGGTCATTCCGAAATCGCGCTATCGCGAAATACAAATCCAGGAAGGCGATCGCATTGAAGTCATTCAAGCGGTCGGAGGTGGGTAATGGCGGATTCCTATCGACTCGGTGATTTCGAAATGAAATCGCGACTCATCATTGGCACGGGCAAATACCGTTCCTTTGAAGAGAATCGACAAGCACTCGATGCCAGCGGCGCCGAGATGATTACAGTCGCCGTCCGCCGAGTGGATTTGACCCGCAGCGACGCGGGTTCCTTGCTCGATCATATTCCGCCGGATCTTTTCAAAATCCTGCCCAATACAGCGGGGTGTTTCACCGTCGACGAAGCGGTGACGACCGCACGGCTCGCGCGCGAACTTCTCGATACGCCGCTGATCAAACTCGAAGTCATTGGCGATAAGAACACACTCTTTCCGGATACCAGCGCAACGATCGAAGCGGCCCGGATACTGGTTAAAGATGGCTTCACCGTGCTGCCCTACATCACCGACGATCCGGTCGCGTGCCAGAGGCTCGAAGACGCCGGCTGTGCCGCGGTGATGCCACTCGGCGCACCCATCGGTTCGGGGCTTGGAATTCGCAATCCCACGAATATCCGCATCATCCTGCAATCCGTCAGCGTGCCCGTCATCGTCGATGCCGGCGTTGGAACCGCATCGGATGCCGCCGTCGCGATGGAGCTCGGTTGCACCGCCGTGTTGATGAATACCGGGATCGCCGGAGCGAAAGACCCCATCAAAATGGCCCGCGCGATGCGGCTCGGAGTCGAGGGCGGTCGGCTGGCCTACGAAGCGGGACGCATGCCTCCGCGGCTACACGCAGCGGCCTCCAGCCCCGAGGATGGGTTGATCCGAGTCCTGTGATTCCCCGTCTCTGTTACATGACCGATGGCAAGCGCGGTAGCGGGGGTCGCAAACTCGCCAACGTGATCAAGGCGGCGGTCGACGGTGGCGTCCAGATGGTCGTGATTCGTGAACGAGAGCGCTCGACCGCAAAACTCGCCGAGCTGATTCAAGAGGTCATACCTCTACGTCGTGCGGGCACGAAGCTGCTCATCAGTCGGCGCGCCGATCTCGCGCTGGCATTTGGTCTCGATGGCGTACACCTCGGTGGCGATGCAGCACCGATCGCCGAGGTCCGCCGTCAGCTCGGTCCCGGGGCCTGGATCGGTTACTCGGCCCACGAAGGCGCCGAAGCCAAGCGCGCCGCGGACGACGGGGCTGACTACGTCACGCTCTCTCCGATCTATACCACCGCTTCAAAACCGGGTGTCGCAGCCCGCGGTCTTGAATGGTTGCGGCAGAGTTGTCGTCTCTTGGATATTCCGGTACTCGCGCTAGGTGGCGTGACGTTGGAGCGCGTACCGGAACTGATACGCGCAGGGGCCTCGGGCGTTGCCGTGGTTTCGGCAATCGGCGCCGCGCCCGATGTAAGAACTGCCGCAGAGAATTTCAATCTAACCATCCTGGAGCAAACGGAATGATTCGATCAGCCAGCTACATTGGCCTATTGCTAGCCCTAAATGGGTGTGCAGCGCTCCACCCAGCGTTCGCGGGCGATGCGTTAGATCAACTTCAAGCACGCATCATCAAGATCGGCGATCGCGTGACGCCATCGGTCGTGCACATCGAAGCCGCGGTCAAACAGAACAACCGCCGCAATATCGTGACGGGTTCGGGATTTTTCATCGATGACAAAGGCACCATCTTAACCAACGAACATGTCGTGGAGCGCGCGCAGAAAGTTGAAGTCGTCCTTTCCGGACGTGCCGGTAGCTATCTCGCAGAGGTGATCGGTACCGACAAACAAACTGACATTGCCGTCATCAAAATAGAAAGGCGCGAGGGCGACAAGCCGTTTCCAGCGGCGCGGCTTGGCGACTCCGAGAAGCTGAAGGTTGGCGAATGGGTGATTGCAATCGGCAATCCGTACGGCCTCGACGGCACGGTTTCTCTCGGGATCGTTTCGGCCAAGGGCCGTGACTTGCAGGGTGAAAACCTGCTCAATGATTTCATCCAAACCGATGCGATGATTGACCGAGGTTCATCAGGCGGACCCTTGGTAAATCTCAAAGGCGAAGTTGTCGGCGTGAATTCACGCGGTCAGGGCCGGGGTATTGGCTTCACCATTCCCATCGATACCGCGAAACGCGTTGCGAGTGACCTCCATGGCGAAGGCCAGATCGCGCGAGGCTACCTCGGCGTCGCCATTCAGCCGCTCGATCGCGAGCTCGCCGACTATTGGAAGATTGGTAGCGTGCACGGCGTCATCGTAACCGGCGTGGTGAGTGGATCACCCGCTGACGAAGCCGGTGTACTGATCGGCGACATTCTGACCGAATTCGATGGGAACAAGGTAAAAGCCGAAAAGGACGAAGACGTCGGACAGTTTCAGCGCCTCGTGGCGCGCGGGGACGTGGGCAAGCGCGTGAACATTCGGCTGCTTCGCGAGGGCGAGAAGCAGAAAGTCGAAGCAACCCTCGGCCGCCAACCGAAAGTGGTCCCCGACGAAGAGGAAACCGACTACGGCTTCAGTGTTCAAGAGGTGACGGAAAGTCTGTATCGGCAGCAGCGCTTAGACCAACGCGAGGGCGTGCTGGTCAGCTTTGTCGAGAACGGCTCGGAAGCCGCCGAGGCGGGCATGCATCCGGGCGATCTCATTATACAAGTCGAAGGTACTGAAATCGGGTCCATCGATAGCTTTCGTAGCACGATGCAAGGAATCTCCACTCTAAGTCCCTTTCTCGTCAAAGTGCGTCGTGGCAATGACTACCGCTACATCCTCATCGTGCCGCGGAAAAACAATCAGCACGCCCATACGGGAATTCACCCTTCCTGAGTTACATTTAGGCGATGCGAAAACAGTCCTGGGGCTACAGCCTACTTCTTAGCATCGTGATTCTGAGTCAAAGCGTCGATGGTCATGCGTCCGCGACGTCCCGGCGCACGCCGGTTGTTTTGGCGGTGGAGTCGGTCGCACCCGCAACGGTCAATATCACGACAACCCAGGAGATGCGGCGACGTGAGAATCCGTTCCGTAGCTTCGACCCGTTTTTTGACGACTTCTTTAAACGCTTCATGGATCCGCGACCGCGCCAAACCCAAGCGCTTGGTACCGGCGTGATCATCGATAAGAGCGGTCTGGTCGTCACCAACGAACACGTTCTCGCCGGGGCAACCGAAATTCTCGTCACTCTGGGAGACGGTCGCGAATTTGAGGGTGAATTGATTGGCGCGGACCCCGAAACGGATCTCGCGGTACTGCAGATCAAGCCGAAAAAACCGGTCCCGGTGGCGCCGCTCGCGCGGGATACGGAGTTCTACATCGGCGAGACCGTGATCGCGATCGGCAATCCCTTTGGTCTCCACCACACCGTGACCACCGGCGTGCTCTCGGCGGTCAACCGCTCGGTTCGATCCGGGCAGACCGAGTACCACGGCTTCATCCAAACCGACGCCAGCATCAATCCAGGCAACTCGGGGGGCCCGCTGGTCAACTTGGACGGTGAGGTTATCGGCATCAATACCGCGATCTTTCGCGAAGCGGAAGGCATCGGCTTCGCGATCCCGATCGATCGCGCGCGTCGCATCATCGACGACCTGATCGATCACGGTGAGGTGACACCCGTGTGGCTCGGAATTCGGCTGCAGGATTTCACACCGGTGCTGCGCGAGGCCTTCGACGCGCCAAAGCAAGGCGGCGCGCTGGTCTCCCATGTCTTCGACGATTCTCCAGCCGCTGAGCTCGGCATCGAACGCGGCGACGTGCTGCTGGAATTGGACGGCACCCGAATTCAGTCCAAACGCAACTATTTTGAAATTCTTCGCGCGCTCACCGATTCGGACGAAGCGGATTTGGTCTCGCTCCGCGATGGGAAGCGTCGCGAGTTGCGTGTTCGCGCCAACGCGTTTCCAAAATCTCGCGCTCCCGAGTTGGCCGAGGTCCTGCTCGGGATCAAAGTCGGCGAGCGAACGGCCGATAACCTTAGGACCTATGGGATCGTGGCGCGGCAAGGACTAATCATCACTGAGGTTGCCCCCAAGGGCCCAGCCGCCCAAATTGGCTTGAAACCGGGTGATGTCATCGCCAAGCTGGACCGCAAGCCAGTGGATTCCATCGAAGATTTTCAGCGCGCGGTGATGAAGCTTCGCGGCCGTGGCCGCGTCCTAATGCTGGTCCAGCGCGGAAGGTCGGGCTATCAAGTGACGCTGGCGCTCTCCTAAAAGCGCCCAAGAGCGAGGAAATGCCATGAAACGAGGTCCCAGTATCGCGATCGCGCTCGTAGCGCTGATCGGATTTGTTTTTCTATTTCAGACATTTGACCTGAAGGTCAGCATCGGTGACAGCCGGGCCGTGGCCGAAACCGACCGCGTCTTCTGGAAGGAAGGCAAGGCGGGCCCCGCCAGCGGACGCCCCGATAGTTTTGCAGACCTCGCGGAGGCACTTTCGCCTGCGGTGGTGAACATCAAGACCGAGCGCCTCGGCAAGGGCCCGTTGGGTTCGCCCGAGGACCTGCTCGAAGAATTCTTTGGGCGTCCTGGCCCGAGCCCCCGGCCGCAACGTCCGCGGCGTTCGCAGTCCACCGGTTCAGGCTTCGTGATCGCGGAAGAGGGTTACGTGGTCACCAACCACCACGTGGTCGATGGCGTGGATAAGATCAACGTGGTCTTTGAAGACGGCGAAGAACTCGAAGCGACGGTGGTCGGTCTGGATTCAAAGACCGACCTCGCGCTGTTGAAACTCAAACTCGAAGACGGCAAGACGGTCGCCGCGGCCGCGCTCGGCGATTCTGACGTACTTCGTGTCGGCGATTGGGTGATGGCGATCGGCAATCCCTTCGGCCTCGATCATACCGTGACGGTTGGCATTCTTTCGGCACGCGGTCGCAATATCAACGCCGGCCCGTACGACGACTTCCTGCAGACCGATGCGAGCATCAACCCAGGCAATTCCGGTGGTCCGCTGATCGATATGAATGGCCGCGTGATCGGCATCAATACCGCCATCAACGCCGCGGGCCAGGGCATCGGATTCGCGATTCCGATCAATATGGCGAAGAGTCTGCTCCCGCAGCTGCTTGCGACCGGAACCGTGACCCGCGGTTGGCTCGGCGTGCAGATCCAGCGCGTCACGCCTGCGCTCGCGGAATCGTTCGAACTCGACACACCCGGTGGCGCGTTGGTGTCACAGGTCTTCGAGAACAGCCCGGCAGAAAAGGCCAAGGTCAAGCGTGGCGATATCATCGTGGAGTTCGGTGGTGGACCCATCGATAAATACGACGACCTTCCGCGCCGCGTTGCAAGCATTTCGCCTGGAACCGAAGTTGATCTGGTCGTGATCCGCGACGGAAAGCGTAAGACGCTAAAGACCGTGCTCGATGAAATGGAACAGAGCGACGAGATTCAACTCAGCTCCCACGAAGAGCATAGTTCCGGCTTAGGTCTGGAAGTTCGTGCGCTCGACAAGGCGACCTCCGAGCAGCTCGGGCTGGATGATGATGTCAAAGGCGTGGTGATTCAGTCGATCGATCCCGACGGGCCGTCTGCAGACTCGGGTTTGCGCCGAGGTGACGTGATCGTTGAAGCCAATCGCGAGAGCGTGTCGTCGGCAAAGGATCTCGAAAAAGCGATATCGAAAAACGAGAAGCAAGCTGTGCTTTTAATCCAGCGGGGCGACAGCACGCACTACACGGTGATCGAACGCGGTTCTTGACCTTAGTGCGCGATCAATAGTCGGATGCGATTGCCGGCTTTCTCCGCGTGATCCGCGAGACCACCAAGCCAACCGATGGTTCGATCCCAGTAGATGACATCTACCGGCGAGAGTGTTGACTCGAGCCGAAACACCTCGCGCATGAGCTCGGCTTCGACGCGATCGCTTTCACCTTCGAGATTTCCCAACGCATCGATCAAGCTGGAGACACGTTCGGCCTCGCGGCCTCGGAAACCAATTTCCACAAGCTCATCCAACGTGTCGATAATGGTTTGACTCTGTAGACAGGTCTTTTCCGTGGTATCGATCAAACGCATCAACGGCTCACGCATCGACTCAGGGACTTCCATCGGTCGAGCCAGCATGAGCTCTGCGATATCCTGCGTGCGATCCGCGATCGTATCCTGAAGGTCCAAAATCTCCAGAAGATCGCGCCGGTCCACCGGCAGCATCAAGCGTTTGGGTAGATGCGCGCGGAGATCGTTTTTGATGGTATCGGCTTCGCCTTCAAGCTGATCGATCTCGCGTTCGATCCGAACAAGCTCATCGCGATCCTGCCGAATCAACGCGTCGAAAAACGGACGCATCTGCTGCATGCAACGCACAACGACGTGCATATGCTCTTGCATCGGTTTAAACGGTGACTTTGCAAAGAGGTCTAGGATTGACATGATCTATCCGCCTATGACGCTGGGAATCAAACCCTTGTAGAAATAATAGAAGAATATCGCGAGGCCTGCTCCGATCGGAATCGTCACCACCCAAGAGACGACGATCTGGCCGACGACGCGACCATCCAACGCACCGATACCGCGCGCAAGTCCCACACCCAAGACCGCACCCACGAGCGTATGCGTGGTCGATACGGGGATGCCGAAGCGACTTGCGATCACGATGGTGATCGCGGCTGCGAATTCCGCCGAATATCCGCGTGTCGGCGTGAGTTCGGTAATCTTGGTACCGATGGTTGCCATTACGCGATAACCAAAGGTCGCCAAGCCAACCACAATTCCGGCGCCACCTACCATCAGCAGCCAGGGCGGAACCGTAGCCGTCGCTTCGATACCGCCATCACCGACGGTCTGCAGGACTGCGGCAAGCGGCCCAATCGCGTTCGCAACGTCATTTGAGCCATGCGCAAACGCAACCGCGCATGCGCTCATGATCTGGAGCACGCCGAACATGCGCTCCACACGGCTGAAGTGAAAATCACGATCCTCGTCCGGCGCCTCGTGCATTCGATTCAACACGATGGCTGCAAGACCCGCAAAGACCGCGCCAATCGCGGCCGTGATTAGAGCAGCCTCGCCGAAACTGAAATCGAGTTTCAGATGTTTGAGGCCTTTAAAGAGCGTCACCATCCCGATCACGGCGACTACAGCAAAGACGTAGAACGGTCCCCAGCGACGCAGCTGCGCGATCGGATCCGACCGATCAAGAACCGCACGCCGAATCTGTGTAAAGATCAGAAACGCGATCGTTCCCGAGAGCAGCGGCGAAATAACCCAAGAGGCAGCGATGCGTCCGAGTTTCATCCATTGAATCGCATCGGGTCCGACGGCCACTACGCCAAAACCCGCGATCGCACCTACGATGGAATGCGTCGTGGACACGGGCCACCCCATGCGAGACGCGAGCATCAACCAAGTGCCTGCGCCCGTGAGCGCCGCCAGCATCCCATACTGAATGACGTTTTTCGCGTCAGGCAGCGCTGACACAACCGCCATGTCGAGAATACCTTTGCGCACGGTATTGGTGACATGACTCCCAACCAGGTACGCGCCCGCAAATTCCAACACAGCAGCGACGAAAATCGCCTGAACGACCGTCAACGCCTTCGAACCAACGGACGTACCCATCGCGTTTGCGACGTCGTTCGCGCCGATCCCCCAGGCCATAAACAGGCCCAGCATCACGGCCAGTACGACCACGAAATCCAACCCCCAGAGCATGATCCCCCCCTCGAAACTCAGCGCTTAGGCGTACTTCTTTATCTCACGACGCGCGATGACCATCTTATGTACTTCATCCGGACCGTCCGCAATGCGGAGCATGCGTCCGTGTCGCCACATCGCGGCAACCGGCGTGTCATCAGAAACGCCAAGCGAACCCAACGCTTGGATCGCGCGATCTTGCACGTTCATAAACATATTCGCAGCCACGACTTTGATCATCGAGATCTCCTGCCGCGCTTCCTTCTTGCCATACGTATCCATTTTCCAAGCCGCGTGAAGTGTCAGCAGACGCGCTTGGTCAATTTCCATGCGTGAGCTCGCAACGAACTCTTGAATGAATTGCTTTTCCGCGAGTGGACCGCCGAACGCGTGGCGGTGGGCCACGTGCTTGCACATGATTTCAAAACCACGCTCCGCGCCGCCGATCGCACGCATGCAATGGTGAATACGACCCGGACCCAGACGCGCCTGCGCGATCGCAAAGCCCGCCCCTTCTGGCCCGAGGACGTTCTTCGTCGGCACGCGACAATTGTCGTAGCGAATTTCGCAATGACCGCCGCCACCCGCATGCCCCATCACCGATACCGGGCGGATCAAATCGAAGCCGGGCGTATCCAGCGGTACGATGATTTGACTGGCGCGTTGATGCGGCGGCGCGCCTGGATCTGTTACTGCCATCACGATCGCAAACTTGGCCCCGTACGCGCCGGACGTAAACCACTTGTGACCATTAATCACGTATTCATCACCATCTCGCTTCGCTAACGTCTGCAACCCGGTGGGATCCGAACCGGAGACTTCCGGTTCCGTCATCGAGAAGCAGCTGCGAATCTGACCGTCTAACAGCGGTTCGAGATATTCCTTCTTTTGTTCGGCCGTGCCGAACTCGGCCAAGATCTCCATGTTTCCGGTATCGGGTGCGTTGCAATTGAAGATGCGCGACGCGATCGGGCTCCGCCCCATGATTTCGCATAGCGGTGCGTACTCGAGGTTGGAAAGCCCAGCGCCGTACTCCTCATCGGGGAGGAATAGGTTCCAAAGACCCAACTGTTTGGCTTTTTCCTTCAGCTCCCAAATGATCGGGGCCTCCAAGTGTGGATCGCCCGATGCTTCTACCTGCTCCACCGCAATCGCTTCCGCAGGGTAGATATGCTCGTCCATAAAGCGGAGTAACTGGGTTTGTAGACCCTTAACCGTATCGCTTGGTTCGAAGTTCATCTCATCTCCTTAATCAACACCCCGGGATTTAGTATCTGCCCGGGATCCAATTCTAATTTCATCGCACCCATCGCGGCGCCAAAACGCTCCGAGCGCTGTTTCTCGTACCACGGCATATGATCGCGTCCGACGGCGTGATGATGGGTAATGGTGCCCCCATTCGCGATAATCGCGTCAGCCGCGGCCTGCTTAATCATATCCCATTGGGCGATTTCACTGCCGCGTTTTGCGGGCGCCAACACCGTGTAGTAAGGCGCCGGTCCGTCGGGATAGACGTGCGTGAAACGGCAGCTTACCTCGCCGGCGCCGCAGACTTCCTGGAGCGCTTTTCGAACCGCGAGCTTCAGTGCCGCATCAAACTCCGCGAAGCGATCCCAGGTCACCGCCGTTTCAAACGTCTCAGAAATCACGCCGATCGCGACCATCGCGTCACGCATGTACGGCGCACCTAAGAATGCGTTTCGCCATGCACCCGCAGCGCCGCCGCGACTCGCGTCGGCATCTTTGCGCGTCGCTAACGTCGACTCGTCAACCTCGCCGCCATGATCGCGACAGAGTTCCGCCGCACGCTGAATCCATGGGTCCAATTCATGATCGGCGGACTCGAATCCCAGAATCAATACGGCGTTCTCGCCATCACCGGCACCCGAATTACGCGCTTCGCTGGCATCGAGCAGTCGACAATTTGCAGGATTCAAAGCGGACTGGGATATGGCGCGCACGGCGCCTACCGCAGCTTCGAAGTCTTTGAATCGCACGGATGTAGACGCGCGAAAGCGTGGGCGATCCTGGAGTCGCATCCAGGCTTCCGTGATCACACCGAGCGAACCTTCCGAACCCAAAAACGCTCGATCGGTACTCGGCCCGGCGCCCGAACCCGGTAGGCGGCGAGATTCAATCACGCCACTTGGCGTGACGACACGCATTGATTCCACAAAATCATCGATGTGGGTGTTTTGCGTTGCGTAATGACCGCCCGAACGCGTCGCCAACCATCCCCCCAACGTCGAAAACTCAAACGACTGCGGGAAATGTCGTAGCGTCAGTCCTTCCGGGCGCAGCGCGGCTTCAAGCGCCGGCCCGTAGATGCCCGCTTGAATTCGGGCCGCCCGCGATTCGCGGTCGATCTCGAGCACCGCATCCAACTTTGACAGGTCGATCGAAATCGCACCGCGAAAGCGATCGGAGATCCGCGCTTCCACGCCGCCCACGACGCTCGAGCCACCTCCGAAGGGAATCGCTGCAATCGATTGGTCCGTACACCAATCCAAGATCGAGACCAACTCGGTGTCGTTGGTGGGATACGCGATCCAATCGGGCGGGTTCGGAAACTGGCGCCGGAAGCCACGAACAATATCGCGATAGGATCGACCGTAGTGGTGTCTCGCCCTTTCAAAGGGCTCATCGGTGCAGAGATTTTCGAGCGACGAAGGTGGACGGAAGCGTGGCGAACGCAGTTCCAGCTGGTCCAGCTTCGGACCCTCTTCGGGCTCGAGCTCGCTAAAGCCGAAACGACGGCTCATCGCAGCGGCGATAGACCGCTGTGCGCCGCGATCAAGCGCCGCGTCTTCGTAGCCCCAGCCCCAGAAACTGAATTTTCGCTGTGCCAACTGCCCTCCTTTTGGCGGGCGCATTATGAACGAGATGGCAGCCCAAGACAGCTTTTGATCCCCACCCCAACTGGGCTACGATCGAAATATGCTCGAAACGGGGGTTTGGGACACCGCATGGCGCACAGTCCGCTGCACGCTCGGAATTTCCTGCGTGTTGGCATACGATTCCGCGCGGGCGCTCGCCCGGGGCCTCGCAAAACGCCCCGCCGATGAGGTCAGCGTTCCGTACGTTCATATCGCAGCAACCGCGCTCAAGCTCAGCAACACACGCCTGGAAGTTCAAGGACTATCCAACCTCGATCCCGGTCAGGCTTACGTCATCGTGTCCAATCATGAAAGTAATTGGGACGCACTCGCAATCCTCGCCGCACTCGCCAACCTCTCGATCCGCTTTGTGGTCAAGCGACAGATCCGACGCATCCCATTGCTCGGCCTAACACTGGAAAAGACCGGATGCGTGATCGTGGATCGCAAGCCCGGCGCCCGTGACCTCGATCGCTTGCGCCATGCGATGGAAGAACGCTCGAATGAAGTTTCGATGTTGTTCTTCGCGGAGGGCACCCGAGCCCGTGACGGCGCGTTTCGAGAGTTCAAGAAAGGCGCATTCATCGCAGCGCTGCAACGTGACTTGCCAATCCTGCCCGTAGCCGTCGCCGGTGCCTACGGCGTCTGTGCACCGAGCTCACTTTGGATTCGTAGGGGAACCATCGTGGTAAACATTGGCAAACCACTCAAAATGGACCCGCAGGCACCCGATGCGCGCGGCCGCTTCCTAAAGGAAACACACGCGACCGTCGCTGAATTGCGCCGTGAAGGCCGCGCGTTGATACGCTCGTTGGGCGAGGAACCTGGAGGCAAGGACTGAAATGAACGCACTCAAACTTCTCGGTGCAGACGGTATGACGATGAACGTTCTTTCATGGAGCGATACGGGAATCGGCCTGCTCTTTCTTCACGGATTTGGTAACGACGCTCACGTCTGGGATGAGATCGCGCCCACATTCGCGCCGTACTATCGAACGCTCGCCATGGATCTGCGCGGTCACGGTGATTCGAGCCACGATCCCGAGCGTCGCTACTTTCCGGAGCGCATGTCGCTCGACGTGGATGCGGTCCTCGATCAGCTCAAGATAGAAAGGGTTGTTGTGGTGGGCCACAGTCTTGGAGGTCGTGTTTCATTGCACTTCGCGAAGCGCAACCACGCGCGACTCGCAGGCCTGGTTCTCGTCGACATCGCGCCCGATGTTGATCCACGTGGTGTCACACGTATTCAATTGGATGTATCTCAAGCGCCGCAAGACTTCGCTTCGATTCAAGAGTACGAAGCCGTTCTTGCGCGCCAATATCCGGAAGCGAAAACCGCAACACTCGCGAAACTGGCACACCATTGGTCGCGGGAAACGCCCGAAGGTCGCTTCAAACTAAAATTGGACAAAGGATTTATCACGGTTCGTGCGGAAACCTCGGCCGAGCGCGCGGAGGAACTGGCGAAAAAAGAAGCCGACGAGCTCTGGACCGCTCTTCGCGCCATGCCTTGTCCGACTTTGGTCATACGCGGCGCGGCAAGCGACATCCTGTCGGCCGACACCGCCGATAAGATGGTCGATGAGGCACTACCCAAGGGTCGACTCGAAGTCGTCGCCCGCGCGGGTCATTCGGTAATGATCGACAATCCCGAAGGCTTCATCAAAGTTTTGAGTGGGTTTGTTCTGGGTGACGCCTAATCGGCTAAGATCGAGTTCCGAAGCTTGGGAAGTGTCTCTTCAACGCGATCGGTCAACTTGAAGTCAGTTTGCTGATCGTACGGTGTTTCCGACGCTGTCAGGATTGCAGTCTTCGCGCCGGCCGCTGCCGCGGTATCGAACAACTGGTTGATCGGGCCAACGACGAGTGACGTCCCCACCGCCACAAAGAGATCTGTGTGCTCCGCCATCACGAACGAACGGCTTAGATCCTTTTCGACTAGGTTTTGGCCAAAGGAAACCGTGGCGGGTTTCCACGCGCCGCCACAATCGCAGCGGGGTACCGCGATACCGCCTTCCCAAATCCGCTGCGCGAATTCTCGCGACTCTCGCGCGTCACAGTTCATGCAAACCACATGCGCGTCCGTGCCGTGAATCTGAACGAGGCGATCCGGCGGAAAGCCTGAGCGTTCATGTAAACCGTCCACATTCTGCGTCACAAGAAGTTCGACTCGACCCGCATCGGCTAAGTCACGCAATGCAAGATGCGCCGCGTTCGGCTCGGCCTTTGATATCAGCTCCCAGGTCTCACCCTTATAGCGCCAATATTCTTCGCGCGAAGCTTCTTCACGCATAAAATCCTGAATCGTCGTCGGTTGGAAACGTTCCCAACGACCCCCGGGTGAACGAAAATCTGGAATCCCCGATGCCGTGGACAGTCCGGCCCCGGTCAACACCAAGACGCGTTCCGAAACTCGCCAGATTTCCGCGAGCTCGTGAAGTCGAAGCATCTTAGGCGCTCGGCGCCAGACGCCGTGTAACTTCCCGAAGATCCTCACCCGTTGGCAATACCGCGAGCACGGGTGTGGTGACGCCGGCGTCCACGAAGCGTGCAATCTTCTCACGACATTCTTCGGGCGAACCGTGCACGATCAATTCGTCGATCACCGAATCCGGAACTTCTTCAAGCGCGCGTTTTCGGTCGCCTGCCTTCCATGCATCCCACATTCCTTGAAGTCTTTCGCCGCGACCCAGCCACTCATGAAACGCCGCGTAAACGGGCACATTGAGGTAAGCCGTGATCGCCATACGCCCGACGTAGCGGACCGCGTCTTTATCCTCGGACGGAAACACCATGATGCGATCGATGATCTCGCGATCGGGTCCACCCGCGTGCACGTATGGCGTCACCGTCTTCACGTCATCGGCCGAAAGCCAATTGATGATTGCGCCCTCGGATTCGCGACCCGCAAGTCCGAGCATGCCCTTCCTCAAACCCGCGACCATCAGTTTGGGTGCGGGGTCGGGAACGCGACCCAAGCGAAAGCCTTTCACATTGAGGGTCTCATACACATCGGTGACCTTTTCACCCGTGAGGGCAGCCTTGACGAAGCGCAGAACGTCGCGCGTACGCTGATATGGCTGCTCAAACGGCACGCCGTTCCAGCCCTCAACGATCACGTTGGATGAACTTCCGATGCCAAAGACCGCTCGCCCTGGCGCCGCCTCGGCGAGAGCGGCCGCGCTCATGGCCATCAGCGCAGGTCCCCGCGTATAGGCGGGCAGAATCGCCGTGCCCACACGCGCGGTCGGCACCCAGCAGCTTGCCAGAACCAGCGGTGTCAGGCCGTCGAGCTCATGCGTTTCAGACGTCCAGAAGTCGGTAAAGCCAAGGTCTGCAAGCTCAATCAGCCAATCTCGTTGTTGGTGAAGCGGAACTCCGGGAAAGGGAATCGTGATGCCGTAGCGTTTCATCCGGACATCATAGAAGATCTCGTTATCCTCTGCGGCGCATGACTACAAACAAAGATTCCAGAACCCGTTTCGTTCGTGCCTGCCGCGGCGAGAGCGTCGACCGAGCACCCGTCTGGTTGATGCGTCAGGCCGGCCGCTATCTGCCGGAATATCGCCAGATCCGAGAGCGCGCGTCCTTCCTCGAGATGTGTCGCGACCCAGCGCTGGCGACCGAGGTGTCGCTCCAGCCGATTCGGCGCTTCGGCATGGATGCTGCTGTGGTCTTTTCCGACATCCTATTGCCCCTCACGGCTTTCGATCTTGGCCTGGATTTTCGGCCGGGGCCCATACTCGAGAAACCGGTCGTAGATGCCGCTGGCCTCAGGCGACTCAAGGGCAGTATTGCGACGGCAATCGAACCGACCTGTGAAGCGATTGCAGCGTTGAAGCGAGAGCTCGGCGATGAAGCGGCGGTGGTTGGTTTTGCGGGCGCACCTTGGACGTTGGCCGCCTATCTTTCTGAATCCCCACTTTCACGCGACCTTGTCCAACTGAATCGCTGGACCTATCAAGATCCGAAATTCGTCGAGGAACTGCTGGATCGATTGGCGGATATCGTGAGCGAGACGCTGCGACTCCAGATTGAAGCCGGCGCTGACGCGATCCAGATCTTCGACACCTGGGCCGGCGTACTCTCCGCCGAACGCTTTGAAGCGGTTGTCGCTCGGTCGCTGCGTGCCGTCATCCGCCACGTGCCACGTGATCGCACGCCCGTAATCCTCTACGCGCGTGGTGCGGTACACCTCGTTGACGCTATGGTCGAACTCGAACCCGATGTTCTTTCGCTGGATTGGCGCACGAACCTCGGAGCCGTGGCCAAGCAACATGGGCAGCGCGTATCGCTCCAAGGAAATTTTGATCCCGCGGCACTTTCGCTGCCGCCAGATCAAATCCAATCCGAAGTCATGCAGTTACTCGAAGCCGGACGTGCGGCACGTGGACATATCCTGAACCTGGGTCATGGCGTACAACCGCAGACGCCGGTCGAAGGCGTCGAAGCGTTTGTTCGCGCCGCTCAGTCGGAAGAAGCGTATTCCGATGGGTAACACAGCGTTCGAAATTCCGGATTTGAATCGAATCCACGAGTTGATTCCCAAATACGATCGACCCGGTCCGCGCTACACCAGCTACCCGACCGCGCCTGTTTGGACCGATGAGTTTGGCGAAGCTGAATTCGTCGATGCGCTGGGTCGCGCGGTAAATCGTGATCTTTCACTCTATGTCCACATCCCATTCTGTGAACGGCTCTGTAGCTTCTGTGCCTGTAACCGCGTCATTACGCAGGATCACAATGTCGCGGATCCATACTTAGACGCGCTCGAAATCGAAGCTGACCGTGTCGCAAATGCGATCGGGGGTACGCGCAAGAGCGTACAACTCGCGATCGGCGGTGGAACACCGACCTTCCTGACGCCGTCGGAACTCTCGCGTATGTGCACGATCTTGGATTCGCGATTCCCGCCGGACGCCGACGCCGAACGCAGCATTGAGATCGACCCGCGCGTCACCTCCCGCGAACAACTCGCAGCGCTTGCAGAGCACGGGTTCAATCGCGTGAGCCTTGGTGTTCAGGACTTCAACCCCAAGGTTCAAAAGGCCATCAATCGCGTTCAGTCCATCGAACAAACCGCGCAGCTGACACAGGACGCGCGCGAACTCGGGTTTCGCTCGGTGAACTTTGATCTGATTTATGGTCTACCGTTCCAAAGCCTGGCCTCTTTCAGCGATACCGTCGATCGGGTGCTCGAATTGCGACCCGAACGTATTGCGCTCTACAGCTATGCGCATGTCACTTGGATACAAAAATCCCAACGCGGTTTCGAAAAGAAAGATCTGCCCGACGCCGAACGCAAGCTCGCCATCATGCTGCAGGCGATCCAACAATTTCAGGCGAAGGGCTACCAGTTTCTGGGGCTCGATCATTTCGCGTTACCCAACGATGACCTCTACGCAGCCGCCGAGTCGGGAACACTACGACGGAACTTCATGGGGTACACCACGCGTGCCGGCGTCAACCTCGTCGCGTTCGGTGCAAGTGCGATCTCCGAGTTGGGCGATGCCTACGCGCAGTCGGTTCGAGCACCCAAAGACTGGCAGGACAAATTGGAGCGCGGCGAACTCGCAACCATGCGAGGCTGGCGGCTTTCGGATGACGATCTCCGACGCAAGTGGCTCATCCAAGAGCTGATGTGCCAGGGTGAGATCAATCACCAAAACTACTACGACCGCTTCAATGAAGACCTGAGTGTACGCATTCCGGAACTCGCGGGTCAGCTTTCGCCGCTCGTCGAGGACGGCCTACTGATCCAAGCGGGTCGCGACTACAGACTGACCGCGGCGGGACGGCTATTTTCACGAATCGTTGCAATGGTCTTCGACGCATATCTGCCAGATCCGAATTCAGATCGACCGCTGTTTTCGAGAACGGTTTGAGCGACGTCGATGTCGCGGTCATCGGCGCGGGCATCGCTGGACTAACGGCTGCCACGCGGCTTAAGACCGGAGGTGCAGCTCTCCAGGTCTTTGAGGCCAGTACTCGAGCAGGCGGGCCGGTTTCCACCGCTCGAACAAAAGATTATCTCTACGAGCGCGGACCCAGCACCGTTCGTGCTACGCCTGAGTTACTCGACATCGCACGGAAACTCGGTATCGAAGTCCAGTACGCGGAAAGTCTTCGACCCTACGTTGTACGGCGTGGTCAGTTACTCCCGATACCACCTCGGCTACGAGATCTGCTGAGCGGTCGCTTGATGCCGCGACGCGCGCTGCTCGAGGTGCTGGCAGAACCGTTTCGACGTGGACCCTCGCGACCCTCAACGGTAAAAGAGTTTGTTGCGGCCCGATTTGGAAAGACCGCCGCAAATGAACTCGCTGATTTGATGACACTGGGCATCTACGGGACAACCGCCGATCGTATCGGTTTCGAGGCCGCGTTTCCGGCACTCGCGGAGTTACTGCAAGAACACGGCAGTTTGACGCGTGGCCTTTGGGCGAAGCGGCGGGAAGGCGGCGCTGTGCGAGCAGGAATCCTGTCTACACCGAAGGGCCTTCAAGCGTTGACCGATCGGCTCGCAGAAGAACTGGGTTCGGATTTACATTTCGACCATAGGCTTAGAACGATCGTTCCTGACCAAGACGGATACCAGCTTGGATTCGAGAACGGGACATCATTCTCCGCAAGGAATCTGATTTTTACGGGACGACCGGCGAGCCTCGCCGAGGCGATCAATAGACCCTCGTTGTCGCGACTTGTGCTCCATGCAAGTCCAACGCCACAGTGCATCGCGGTATTCGCAGTTCGTGACCCCGCAGCAACAGAGCGCTGGCAGAGCTTCGGATTTCTTGCGCCATCCAACGAACGCCTGCCCATCATGGGCTGCCTATTTCCGAGTCAGATCTTCTCCGGCCGTGCGCCAGTCGGCACACTACTGATGACTTGCTTTCTCGCGGAAAGACTCCACAACGCTGATTCCGCGCAGGTCGATAAAGAAGTCGTTCCGATCTTGCAGGGGTTGCTTCAAACCCGCGAGCCCTTCGAAACTTTGGAAATCATTCGATACCCCGAAGGAATTCCAACCTACGATAGGCGCCATACCGATCGTGTTCGACTGCTGCGGAACGCGCTTAGCGATCTGCCTGGCTTCCATCTTGCGGGCGCAGCGTACGATGGCGTCTCATTCGGAGCCGCTGCGGCATCCGGTGCCGCTGCCGCGGAGATGGCGCTACAAAGACTATGATTCGACGAGGTCGTCAGTCTTACGCTGCGCGATCGCCCGAATCAGCGCTTGCCGATTAATCGGCTTCGACAGAAACTCATCGCAACCTGCTGAGATGCATTTTTCGCGATCGCCCTTCATTGCGTTCGCTGTGAGGGCAAAAATTCGACCTTTATAGCCCTGCTTCCTCAGTCGCCGGGTGGCGTCGTATCCGTCCATGACCGGCATCTGCATATCCATCAAAACCGTATCAAATGCTTGCCCACTCTCTCGTGCCGCGAGCGCACACTCGATCGCAAGCAACCCGTTCTCAACGATCTCGACCTCCGCACCAGCCAGCGTGAGGATTTTGCGGATTAGTTTCTGATTGTCCTTGCCGTCTTCCGCCAAGAGAACTCGCAAACCATCGAGCCGGACCTTCTTCCCCGACATCGGATACGGTGTACGCGCCCTCGGCAAATCGTTTGGACTATGGAGCAGCGTCACTCCGGCGAGTGGACCCGTCTGAACGGTAAACGTGAAGCGGCTACCTTCACCTTCAACACTTTCCGCCGTCAACTCTCCGCCAAGCAGTTCAACCAGGCTCTTCGAAATCGACAGGCCCAGACCAGTCCCACCAAACCGGCGTGTCGTTGACATATCGGCTTGGGAAAACGGCCGAAAGAGTCGCCCCATCTTGTCGTCGGCAACTCCGATCCCAGTGTCTTCCACCACAAAATGAAGCAATGGACACGGCGAATCGGGTTCAGTAGAGAGCCCAGCAAAGACTTTCACAGAACCATGTTCCGTGAATTTGATCGCGTTCGATATCACGTTCAAAAGCACCTGATGTAAACGCGTCGGATCGCTCATAATCTGGGCGGGAACGGGTTCATCGTAATGAACTTCAAGTTCGAGGCCTCTGTTCCGTGCATGCGGCCTCATAACCTTAATCACCTCTTCGAGTACTTCACCCGGCGAGCATTCGATGCGCTCGACTTCCAGCCGGCCCGCCTCAATCTTCGAAACATCGAGAATATCGTTGATGAGTTGCAGGAGATGTTCGCCGTTACGACGCACGGTTGATATGTAGTCCCGGCGATCGTCGTCGTTCGGATTCTCCTCAAGCAGCTCCGTGTAACCGAGAATCGCCGTCACGGGAGTTCGAATTTCATGGCTCATGTTGGCAAGAAACGAGCTCTTCGCGTGAGTCGCCCGAATCGCCACCTGCATTGCATCCACCAGATCCTTATTTCGACGGACCAGGAGTTCATGCGTCTGTCTGCGTTGTAGCACCTGACCGAGCGTCAGCCCGATATTGTGCATGAGCGCAACCGGCCGGACTTCTCGCTCACGAGGTTGCAAATCGAATAGTTCTAATACCGCAACCACTTCGCGCGACATGAAAATGGGAAATCCTGCAGCCGATCGTACAAGACCCACGTTGGGCGCCGACCGCTCGAACCAATCTTCCTGCCAACAATCGCGAATCCAAATCGGCTCCTTGCGCTCAAGGACACGGCCTGGAAGATCCGAACCCCTCCCAAACGTCATCGCGCGCGTGGAATCAACAAACTCACGCGCGAGATCCGGACACGAGACATGCCAGATATTGCTAGGTCGCAACACATTGCGATCGTTTTCATCAAGCAATAGAACGTGACCAATGGGCCAGCAGAGGAACCGACAAATTTGCGCACAACAGGCTCGTAGCGCTTCATCGAAATCCTGCGCACGATCCGCAATACGCGTAATTTGACCGAGTAGACGCAGTTCAGATTCGGAACGTTGAAGTTCACGCTGCGCACGGTTGCGCGTTTCAACCATCGTATTCAGCGCTTCACCAAATTCGACAAACTCGCTGGCAACAAAGTCAGCGGACGCGTATGCCTCAGTATCTCCAACCGCCTGCCGGTCAACCACGGCGCTGATGTACTTCAACGGCTGCACCGCGTTCCGCTGAACGGCGCGAGCTAGCAGCACTCCGATCAAACCAACAAAACCGAGCATGAAGAGCACTGCACGCAACGTGGTCTGCCAGACCGCATCGCGCATCAATTCTCTTTTGACCTGAACAAGCACGGCCTTACGCTCTCGATTCTTCCCAGTGGAAGGCAGTGGATACAGAACGCCGTAGCGGTCGAGCGATTCAGCCACGAAGTGCCAGGGCGTGTCTACGTTGGGAGGAGGCGGTACGTTGATCGAGTCCCAGAGCGCGGGCAGCTTAACGAGTTCCTCGCCAACCCACTCCGGTTGCGATCCCATCTTCACGCGGTATGGCGTACCCTCTACCAACGCGATCGCGGCTACACCGGGCTGTACTCTCAGCAGTTCAATAACGGTACGGGTGTACGAGAGGTCGCCTTCCAGGTCTGGCAGAACAGCGAGCTCCCTGGCGATTCTTTCCGAGTGGTGGCGGAGTTCCCGTTCCGACTCCCTAACATGGTTCCAATGTTGGGCTACACCGACCACCAACGCCGTGGCTACGCCGACCAGAAGAATCGGACCCATGACAACTGTGCGTAAGGACCGGCGCGTCATCGGATCAAATTCCCCTGGATCGCGGGCTCAAGAACGACCGGCGATGCTGTCGGCTCGGATTTGAGATACACGAGGAGCGTCGCGAGACATTGTCCCAGCGCGTCAATAGTCAAGAATGCAGCTCCCTGCACTCGTTGCGAAACTCTCGCCTCAGACACCAAGCCATGTGGCCTCCATCTGACGATGTATCGACGTCTGGAGGCCGCTCTCTTGAGTCCCTTACTTACTCAAGGTCGAGGAGATTCGAATTAGAAACCGCGGAGTGACGCAAAGCGACGGCGGTGATAGGCCGCGTCACCAAGCGTCTGTTGCGACACGCGGGCTCGCTTCAAAAAGAAACCGATTTCTTCTTCATCTGTCACGCCGATACCGCCGTGCATCTGCACTGCCTCATTGCCAATCAAGTGGTAGCTATCCGAGCAGCGCGCTTTCGCCGTGCTCACGCGAGACGGCACATCGTCGCGATCCTCATCGATGGCGCGCAAGGTATCGAGAACGATGCTACGTGAAAGTTCAATTTCACAGAACATTATGGCCGCGCGGTGTTTGAGTGCCTGAAAGGATCCGATCGGTGCACCAAATTGAACGCGGGTCTGTAAATAGGTCAATGTCCGCTCAAACGCCTCGGTAAATCCGCCAAGCATCTCTGCCGACAGCGCGGCTGTTGCGCGATCCAAAACGACGTCGACTACATTCGCGCCAAGATCGACGTCGCCTACAATTGCAGAACGCTCGACACTCACATTCGTCAATTTAATATTCGCATAACCGCGCGAATCCACCATCGAGGTGCGCGTGCGCGATATTCCATCGGCGTTCACATCGACCAGAAACAGCGTGAGACCCTCGCGATCCCGAAGCTCGCCCGACGTTCTGGCAACGACGACGAGTTGATCCGCGATATGCCCATCGAGTACGAATGTCTTCTCGCCTGAAATTCGATAACCATCCGTGTCACGCTCCGCCGTGGTGGTCACACGATAGGGCTGATGCCGTGACCCTTCCTGATGCGCAAATGCCAGTAAGCGCTCACCGCTACAAACGGAGGGGAGAACATCCTTCTTCTGAGTTTCATTGCCACCGAGCGCAATCGCATTGCCCGCAAGCAAGACGGTGGACATCATCGGGTTGGCAACCAATGTTCGGCCCAACTCCTCCATCACGACGCCCAGTTCGGCATAGCCCAGGCCCGCGCCGCCATACTCCTCCGGAAATATAATTCCCGACCATCCTAAATTCGCCATCTCGGACCAAAGTTCACGACTAAATCCGATCGGATCCTCCGCATCTCGCAACTTTCTCAATGCAGCAACGGGGGCCTGTTCGCGAACAAACTCTCGCGCCGTATCCCGCAACAACTCCTGCTCTTCCGTAAGTACTAATGACATCGTGGATCCCTTTAGTCCGGCAATCCCAAGACACGCTTGGCAATGATGTTCAATTGAATCTCGGATGTTCCACCTTCGATGGAGTTTCCCTTTGATCGCAACCACTCGCGCGTGGTTTTCAGTTCATGCTCGGAAAAGCCTTCGCCTTCCCAGCCCAGTCCTTGTGTTCCCAGCACCGAAACCAGCAGCTCATACCTCTGCTTGTTCAATTCCGTGCCATAAAATTTGAACATCGAAGATGCGGCTCCCGGGCCCTGCCCCGCTTTCGCTTCCTCCATCGAGCGGCGTAGCGACGTGCCGTAGCATTCGTTGTCCATCATGTGTTGAGCGATACGATCCCGCAGGATCGAATCCTCGATCTGTCCGTTCTCGGTGCCGACGTATTCTTTGGCCAACGCGTCTATCGACTGGTTGGACGAACCCGCGAGCCCAAGACCCATCTGCGAAATCATCGCACGCTCGTGCTGAAGCAAGCGCTTTGCGATCGTCCAGCCACCGTTCAGCGTCCCCACTAAATTCGCCTTGGGCACTCGAACATCTTCAAAAAATGTCTGGGAGAACGGCGAGGACCCGCTGATCAACTGAATCGGTGCAACGGAGACGCCAGGTGATGCCATGTCGAAGAGCAAGAAGCTGATTCCGTCATGCTTGGACGCGGCCGGGTCGGTGCGCACCAGGCAGAAAATCCAATCGGACTTATCCGCGTACGAGGTCCAAATCTTTTGACCGTTGACGACGTATTCATCGTCAACCAGAACCGCTTTGGTCTGGAGACCCGCGAGATCCGAGCCAAAATCCGGTTCGCTATAGCCTTGGCACCAACGAATCTCACCCCGCGCAATCTTCGGTAGGTGCTCCCGCTTCTGTTCCTCACTGGCATATTCGAGCAATACCGGACCCAGCATCGAGATCCCGAAACTCATCAAAGCCGGCCGGCAGCGCGCGCGGCGCCATTCCTCTGTGAGCACGCGCTCTTCGGCTTTGCTGAGCCCCGCACCGCCATACTCTTTCGGCCAGGTGGGCACGGTCCAGCCTTGTTCAGAAACGCGCTCAAGCCAGACCCGACTATCCGGGTTGGAGAATGCCTCCTGCCGACCGCCCCAAACGACTTCACTTTCCGGAATGGGCAAATGCATCGATGTGGGGCCATTGGACTCGAGCCACGCACGGGCTTCCTCGCGAAACGCTTCTAGATCGCTCATCAGACTCCTCGATTGAATGCGGGCCGCAGTATACCAGCGCTAGACAGCAGGACGAACTTCGGGTTTCATACCGCCCCATGCGATCCCTCCGCCGCCTGCTTGGCCTAGAAACCGAGCCCAGCACCGAATCGAGAGAGACGGAGACCCTACGTCGTATTTCCGCTCAATTGGACGAGCTGGGTGCAGACGAAGCGCGCTATCTGGCGGCGTTCGCCTACGTGCTTACCCGGGTGGCCCACGCGGATCGCGACGTCTCAGAAGAGGAAATCCTCGAGATGGAGCGTTTGGTGCGGGAATGCAGCTCGCTCACTGAGCCGCAATCCGCATTGGTTGTGGAGATGGCGAAACGGCAAACCATCACGCTTGGAGGCACCGAAAACTACGTCGTCACACGGCAGTTTCGCGACATGTCGACGCGCGATCAACGACTCGAATTGGTGCGTTGCCTCTTCGCCGTTGCAGCCGCAGATCAGAACGTGTCCGAAGCCGAGAATGCTGAGATCAGTATCATCGCCAATGAGATTGGCCTCACGACCAACGAAGTGGCGGCTTGCCGCGCCGAGTTCAGGCAATTTTTGGCCGTGCTGAAGAATTTCCCGGGGAAAGACTGAGCGATGGCCGAGGTCAAAGCAGTTTTCTTCGATCTCGGGGGTACGCTCTATGACTACCGCCAATTCGAAAGGCTCAATCGCGAGAGCATCCAACGCCTGGTCGCGCACGCCGGGATCGATGCAGAATGGGACGTGATCGCGGCCGCGTACCGCGACGGGATGCGTAAAGTATTCCGAGAGTACCTCCCCCAGCCTTACTACCTGCACCGCGACCTATTTCAAGACGCCGCATCGGCCGCGCTTCAGCGGCTCGGTGTAGCCGCGACCGAGATCGACTTTGACGATTTCTTCGCGCATCAACGTGAGCTGCGGAAAGAAAACTTTCAACTTCGTGACGGCGTGATTGAAACGTTGAGCCGGCTACGCGATCGAAAACTTGGGCTTGGTATCGTGAGTAATATCGATCAAGACCAATTGGAAGAGTTCTTGACACTGGGTGGACTCGAAAGGCGCTTCGATTGGTGCTTATCGAGTGAGGTCGCGCGCTCGTGCAAACCTGACAAGCGGATTTTCGAGCAGGCGCTCGAGCGGGCGGGTTGCAACGCCAACGAGGTGCTCTTCGTCGGAGACTCTTTGCCGCAGGACATCGCTGGAGCCAACCAGGCTGGTTTGCGCTCGGTGTTGCTCTGGCACCGTGAAGACCACGAACCCGACACCGCACGCATACAACCCATGCATCGGATTCGAAACATTCCGGAAATTTTGGAGTTGGTCGGATGAACGAAGAAATCGATATCCAGTCCATTGGCGAAACCTTGCCACTCCTCGAAGGCCTGCGAACCACGCGTGCGATTCGTCGTCTAAAACCCGATCCGGTTCCGCTCGCGCTGGTACGCAAAGTTTGCGAGGCAGCCACCTTCGCGCCGAGCGGCGGAAATCGCCAACCGTGGCAGTTTATAGCGCTTACGGATCCTGAACGACGTGCCTGGATCGCGGAGCGCTACCGCAAAGCCTTCGACACTTATATTCGGCCTGCGGTTGAAGCCGCCAAAGATCCGGGCTTTCCTGAAAAGAAACGACGCATGCAGCGCGCCGCGATTCACCTTGCCGAGCACCTGCATGAAGCGCCGGTTCAGCTCTTTGTCGCGGGTTGGACACGCCGCGGGGAACCACAGGCACAATCGCTCTTTCCGGCGATCCAAAACCTGCTGCTGGCGTGCCGCGCGGTCGGCTTGGGCGCATGCCTGACGACGATACACCGCGCGTACGGCGAGGAGATCGATCGCTACCTGGGCCTGCCGGAAAAATGTCCATCGATCGCGCTCATTCCCATCGGCTGGCCACTCGGTAAATACGGCCAGCCTCCCCGGGCATCGATCGATGAATGCTTCCACGATGATCGATTCGGCGATACTTCCAGCACGTAAGCGGCATCTAGTAGAAGATCGTCTAAGCTAACGTCTATCCACGAAGGAGTATCTGCGTCATGGAGTCAGAAACCCGCCTACCTGCACTGAATATTGAAGAGGCTGTCAGCCATCGATACGGCGACGCTGCACAGGATCGTGAAGAGGCACTCTGCTGTCCGGTCGACTACGACGCACGCTACCTCAAAGTCATTCCCCAAGAGGTCCTCGACCGCGACTATGGCTGCGGCGATCCATCGGTCTACGTGCGTGAAGGTGACACGGTGCTTGACCTCGGAAGCGGCGGCGGAAAAATCTGCTTCATCGCGTCACAGGTGGTCGGCGCTACCGGTCGTGTGATCGGCGTCGACATGAACCTCGAGATGTTGGAACTGGCGCGTAAATCCGCGCCGATGATCAGCAAGAGCCTCGGCTATGCAAACGTCGAATTTCTTCGTGGGCGCATTCAAGACTTGGCGCTACCGGTCGATCTCGTGGATCGGCGTCTAAAGGACAAGCCGGTACACGATGCTGCAGCCCTCGCCGAGCTCGACCGCTACATGGCGCAGCTGCGTCGCGAAGAGACGCTGATTCCCGACGACTCCATCGACATCGTGGTTTCGAATTGCGTGCTCAACCTGGTCCAAAACGATCAAAAAGCACAATTGATCGAAGAGATATTTCGCGTCGTGAAGCCTGGCGGCCGCATCGCCATCTCAGACATTGTTTCGAACCAGCATGTGCCACTCGAACTTCAGGACGATGCCGAACTCTGGAGTGGATGTATTTCGGGCGCCTACCAGGAAACAGATTTCATCTGCGCGTTCGAAAACGCAGGGTTTCATGCGGTAAAGATCGACAAATGGGATCACAATCTCTTCCGAAAAATCGATGAGTTCGAATTCCGCTCGGTCACGGTGACCGCGATAAAGCCGGAAGCAGCGCAAAGCGATGACGAGACAGCAGAGGTCATTTACCGCGGACCATGGATGAGCGTCGCAGACGATGCAGGCAATCAATTCATTCGTGGCGAACGCATACGCGTCGATCCACAAACCGCTAGATCTCTACAGTCGGAAACCTATGCAGACCAAGTGATCGTCATCGACGCTGACGTACCCGCTAAAGACGAATCGGATTCCTGCTGAGGCTAAGATTTAGCGGCTTACGCGCTTCTTCCGCGGGCCACGCTTTTCAATTCGATGCAGGCTCCACCAATTCAATCGTGGCAAGAAACGGCGGATTCGCCACATCGTCGACGTAAGCGGTCCCGGGAAGACCCAGAGTTTCTTGGACGCGATCCCCTTCTCGATCGCATCGATCACGCGCTCCGGCGTGAGAAACGGCAACTCGTTCGGCGCAGCCGGTGCCGACTTCACCTGATCGAAAAGCGGTGTATCTACCGGTGGTGGGCACACGCAGATAATCTGCACGTCCGAGTCACGCGTCTCTTCATGCAAGACCTCGGTAAACGCAACCACCGCGAACTTTGACGCGTTGTATGCCCCGAAATGCAGATACGGGACCCAGCCTGCGATCGACGCAAAATTAATCAAGATGCCCCGACGTCGCTCCACCATCTTCGGCATGGTGGCTTTAGCGATATTGACCACGCCGCCGTAGTTGACCGCCATGATGCGGTGAATCGTTTCGATTTCCTGGTCGAGAATATGGGCGGTCGGCATGATGCCCGCAGCGTTGTACACACGATCGATCGGCCCGAGTTCCGCTTCGACCTCGTTTACAGTTTTTTGCACCGCCTGCGCGTCGGTCACATCAATGGACCAGGTACGAATCGTCGGGTAGCCATCCGCGGTGGCGCGCAAACCCTCTTGATTCAGATCTAACGCAGCTACCTTGGCACCCGCTTGCGCCATACGCTGGGCGGCGACCCGCCCCATGCCACTCGCGGCACCGGTGATGAGGACGACTTTCGACTGATTGGGCATGGGATTCTCCTTGGCGCCCATTTGAGCCGCGAAGGCGGGTCCGCGTCAAGCATCAGTTGAACGAAGCGTGAATTCCGTAATTTCAGCGGGCGAAAAAAGACGCATGGGGGGACCCCAGAACCCCGTGCCACGACTGACGTAAAGTCGCGCCCCGCGCTGCTCGTAGTGACCCGCAACAAAGGGAACCGCCAGGCGAACAAAGTAACGGAATGGCCAGATCTGCCCGCCATGCGTGTGACCGGAGATTTGGAAATCAATGCCACGTTGAGACGCGCGCTTAAACGTAGACGGGTCGTGCGCAAGCAAAACGAGAGGCACCGTGTGGTCGCGGTCGGCAAGCGCTAGGTCCAGGTCTTCGCCACTGCCATCCACCGCGCCACTACGGTGATCGTCCACGCCCGCGAGTTCGAAACGCGCTCCGGCATCGCCGATCCACACGCGTTCGTTGCGCAGTACGCGCATACCGAGTTCCCGCGAGCGATCCGTCCAGTTTCGCGCACCTGAATAGTGGTCGTGATTTCCCGTTACAAAGAATACGCCGTGACGTGCGCGCAAGCGTTCAAACGGTGTGACCTCGTGATAGAGCTGCTGAATTCCACCGTCGACAAGATCTCCCGTTACCGCCAAGAGATCGGGTGCAAGTGCGTTGCAGCGCTCGGTCAACGCTTCGGCAAATCGGCGATCCAACAACGGCCCGATGTGGATGTCGGTGATTTGAACAATGCGAAATCCATCGAGCGATTTTGGCCAGCGCGACAGCTCGATTTCGTGACGCACCAACCGCGGAGGCCGCAACCCTTCTAGAGTCGCCGCAATGCACGCAACGGATGTGATGCCGGCAACCACGAGCGCACGTTGCCGCGCGACCGTCGCATCGACCTCCACTCGAGTGATGAAAAGTAGAAAATCCGTGAGCGGTACCAAAAGGATCAGGAAAAACAGTACGCCCATCCAGATGCCAGCCGGCCAAAGGACCCAGCGTGCCAACGGCGGCCGAAGCGTGCGCTCGGCGATCGGTGCCAGCAACACCGTCGCGCCGAAGCCGGCCATCAAGAAGGTCAGCATGGATCGGAGCCCGGAATCGAGTTCCGCTTCTAAGACCAATCGCTGAATTAGGTAGAAATGCCCGGCAAAGAGCACACCCCCCGCAAACAGCAGAAAAACCACCCCAGCTACGAGCATGCGGACGGGTTCAGACAGTTTTGACTCCGGCATCGGGCTGCAGGTTCGCGATACTGGGCCAGAGAATCAAGGTCGCAGACACCTGGCTGCCCGGGGGGCGCCTAGCGGCCAAGCTATGCTAAAACGAAGCCCATGAAAGTCCCTTTCGTCGACCTCAGAACCCAACACCGAGAGCTGCAGGACGAGCTCAAAGCCGCCGTCTGCGAAGTCTTGGAATCCGGCATGTTCGTGTTGGGGCCGAAGGTCGAGAAATTCGAAGCGGCGATCGCCGAACTCGTCGGCGTCAAGCACGCATTCGGCGTATCGTCGGGAACCGACGCCTTGCTGCTTTCACTGATGGCCCTCGGAATTGGCGCGGGCGACCGGGTGATCACAACACCATTTTCCTTCTTCGCAACCGCGAGCACGGTCAGCCGGGTCGGAGCCATCCCTGTCTTCGCCGACGTTGACCCCAAAACGTACAACCTTTGTCCGAACGCACTCGCTGCTGCCATCGAAAACGAGACGCGCAATGGCCACACGGTCAAAGCCATGATTCCGGTGCATCTCTACGGACAGTGCGCAGAAATGGATGCGATCCTCGCGCTAGGCCAAGAGCACGGCATTCCGGTCATCGAAGATGCCGCACAGGCGATCGGTTCAACCTATTCGTCCCGGGGCGGCGATCGGCATGCCGGAACACTCGGCGCATGCGGGTGTTTTTCATTCTTTCCGACCAAGAACCTGGGTGGCATTGGTGACAGCGGCATGGTTGTCACCGGCGATGACGAACTGGCGAAACGGCTCGGCTCACTCCGCGTTCATGGATCCGAGCGCCGTTACTACCACGGCGAAATCGGTGGAAACTTTCGCATGGATCCAATCCAAGCGGTCGCACTCCAGGTAAAACTGCCACATCTAGAACGCTGGAATGCGAAGCGACGCGAGAATGCGAGTTATTACGACCAGGAACTCAAATCACTGGACCTGATGACGCCGACTCTTTCAGGCCCACGCGAGAATCACAGCTATCATCAATACGTGACATCGATCCCGCATGACCGTGATCACCTCGCGAGCCATCTTCAAGATCGCGAAATTCAAACCGCCGTGTACTACCCTGTGCCACTACACTTACAAAAATGTTTTTCCGACCTTGGCTATCAAGAAGGCTCGCTTCCCAATGCTGAGTACGCCGCAGAACATACGCTCGCACTGCCCATCCATCCAGACCTCACTCCCGACATGCGGGAACACGTCGCGAAATCCATCCAGTCCTTTTTTCGGTGATTGCCGACCGTGTGACCGATGCGCGTACTGATTGACATCAATCACCCCGCTCACGTCCATGTCTTTCGAAATCCGATTCGAATCCTGAAAGAACAAGGACACGAGATCCTTGTAACGAGTCGGGCCAAAGAAGTTACGTTGCCGCTGCTCGATGAACTCGGCATCGAGCACATTCCGCTTACGTCGCTCGGAAGTCGGGGCATGAGTTCACTGGTGCGGGAACTTTTCCAGCGCAACTACAAACTTCTTAACGTCGCGCGACGTTTCAAACCCGATGTCATGGCCGCGGTCGGTGGAACTTTCGTCGCACATGTGGGCACACTCATGCGCGTCCCATCGGTGGTTTTCTACGACACCGATAACGCGACCCTGCAAAACGCGATCACCTATCCCTTTGCTTCCAAGGTCGTGGTTCCGCGTTGCTACCGTGGCTGGTTGCCGAAATCACGATCCGAGCGCTATGCGGGCTACCACGAGCTTTCGTACCTACACCCAACCTACTTTACGCCGGATCGAAACATCGCTATCGAAAACGGACTTGCGGCAGCAGGCGACACTTTCCTGCTGCGCTTGGTCAGCTGGCAAGCCAATCACGACATTGGTAAACACGGTTGGAGCATGGAACTGCTCGCCAATATTCTGCATGAACTCGAGCCGCGCGGTCGTGTGCTCATTTCTTCCGAACTACCATTGCCCGAACAGTTTCAGAATAACCTTTACCGGGGCAATACCGCGCAGATCCATCATGTGATGGCGCATTGTCGAGCGTACATTGGCGAGGGCGCCACGATGGCGTCGGAATCTGCAGTTCTCGGCGTACCCACGATCTACACCGCAGCGGACCGGCTCAGTTACACCGACGAACAGGAGACCAAGTACGGTCTCCTGCGCCATGTAACGCGGCTCGAGTCGCAGCCGATAAAGTCGGCGATCGATTGGGCGCTCACGACGCCACCCGAAGCCTGGCAACGAGCACGACAGACGTTGCTCGAAGATACGGTCGATGTTGCCGCGCTCATTGTCGATCAAATCACCAGCATGCGATGACGCACCTACTCTCAGATCGATTCAAAAACGACGGAAAGCCCGCGATTTTTCTTACCGCGACACAAAGATCAGCCATTCGTGACTTCCTCAAGAACGAAGATTGCGCCCTCGAATCCAAACGTTGCGTCGTTTGTGACGGTTCCGCGTTCGATGTAATTTCAGAAAAAGACCGATTCGGAATGCCCTACCCGACCGGCCTATGTAGATCTTGCGGCAACATCCAACAAACCGCGTACTACTCAGATCAAACCCTCGGCAAGCTTTACTCCCAGTACTACAGACGAATCTTGGCACCGGTATCCCCCGATCGGTTGTTCACGGCACAGTACCTTTCGAAAGGTCCGCGAGTATTTGATTTCAGTCGCGACTGGGTGCCGCAAACTGGCTGCGTTTTGGAAATTGGCTGCGGATCCGGAGGCATTCTCAAGTATTTTTCAGACAGGGGCTTTCACGTCGAAGGAATAGACCTAGATGACGAATACATGGACGCTGGAAGACGTTCCGGACTCAAGCTGGTACGCACCAGCGTTGATGAGTTTGAACCCGATCATCGTTTTGATTTGATCATCATGTCCCATGTCATCGAACATCTGACGGATCCTCGCTCTGTGCTTACAAAGGTTCGTTTACTTTTGAAGGATCAAGGACGCTTGTATGTTGAGGTTCCATCGATCCATATCACCGGAGCCAATTTCCAATATGACTTTCTGCGCTATCTCCAGAATCCACACTTCATTCACTTTTCAAACGGCTCAATGCGCAACATACTGCGACGGGTTGGCCTGAATCCAATCGCGAATAACGACTTCATTCAAGCGGTATGCAGCGTTTGCGAACCCGTGACCGAAATTACAAATGTGGCGGATGCGGTACGAACCGAACTTGCTGCCGCTGAAGACCACTACCTGAAAAATCGGAATCGTATTCGGATCACACACGCGATACAAAGTCTCGGAAATCGAGTACTGGCTCGGCTGGGGCTCAACCAGGTTGCGAAACGCGCACTACGATCGCTGGGCTTGAGACGATAGGCGAACTACTTGGCCGCCTCCACATACACCGATTGCTTCGGATGCGTACTGTCGAAGTAGAGCGTATTTCGAAGCACCGGACTGTAGCTTTGACCGTAGGCAGAATTGCGAATTTCCTTAAAACCCGCATCGCCCAACATCTTCCGGAGTTTGTCCTGGTTCCACCAATTCAGATGATTGCCAGGATATTTAGCTTGAACATCCTGCGAGCACTTTGACGTGCAATAGTCCAATGCATCTTCGTAGATTTTCGACTGAAACACCTTATCAACGTCGTCATCGTCAATGCGCAAGGGCGAGCCATCGGGATGTAGCGTGGATGCACTCGCAGCAAAATGCCAGAGGAACAGCTGCTGTATGGACGCTTTTTCGAACTGCTCGCCCTTCTTGTAAAAAAAACGACGATCACCATCGCGGTAGGCCCGATAGTGTAGATCGATATCAGGCGTCGTGACGCGAAGAACGCCCCCGGGCTTCAACACTCTCCACGACTCACGAAAGAGATGGGCGGCTGCTGGATCCGTAATATGTTCCACGGTATGACTGGAATAAACGATTTCGGCCGTTCCATCGTCGACCGGCAGCGGGCTCGAGTCCATCAAATCCCATTCCAAAAATCCCTGACCCGTTTGCGCATCCCGATACCACTCGCTCGAGTGATCCACATTCGTCCAAGCCGGATGACGGAACGAACCCGCACCAATATTGTAGAACCGGCGTTCACGAACCAAATCTGCTCCGAAGAGATCGATGTAATCAGCGATGTCGTTGCTCTTAGGCGCTCGGCGCACGTCGAAACCCAAAGCATTCACGATACCGCGAACCTTCTGTTGAAGCCGATGGATCATGAATTCGGCTCGTCGGCGACGCTCGTGGAGGTTTTGAGCAATCCAATTCCACCGAACGCCAGTCCAAATATCGAGTCGCGTACTAACGCCAATGCTCGAAGCATCAATGAAACCGCCGCTCCCGTGTCAATACCCAAACCGAGCTGGTCTGTCACCATGGCGAAAATCACTTCGCGTACCCCGAAATTTCCAGGCGTGATCAGAACTTGGTTCGTCATCTTCGCGGCGATGTAGAAAACCGTGATCGCTGAAAAACTCGCATCTACGCCCAATGTGACAAAACACAGGTAGAACTGAATCGAGAGCAACAGGAACTGACCGAGACCAAGAAAAATAAATCCCGCGAGATAGGTGGGATCAGAGAGACTCGAAACACAGAAGCGAAGTACCTGCGACGCCTTTTCATGCGCCCAAGCGAGCCATTTCTGTCCGAACCGAACACGATTCGCAAGATACAACAGCGCGAAAGGTAGGCCGCCAACAAGCAACAGAGCCAGGGAGATCAGATAAACCGCGCTTACTTCCGCGAGTGCTAAATCAGGCTCAAGCAGCTGGACAATCATCAGCCCCACAAGCAGGTGGAACGACACGTCCATCCATGCAAACCCAAAGAAGCTACTCGCGTAGTCGGTGTACGAGATACCGTGCGACCGCTTGAGGATGACGCTTTTGTAGACATTTCCTGCCTGCGGCGCGAAGAGATTCAAAAACCGACCGACGACAAAAATCCTGAACCACGCGAATACGGTCAATTGGACCTGGGAGCACTTCTCCATCACTTGCTGAAACCGAACGCTGGCAATCAGCTGTGTAAGAACCGTCACCGCGGATAGCAGCAATAAGGTATCGCGATCAATATTGAGCGCCTGCCTGAAGCTCTCCCAGTTCGAGCGGAAAATATGAATCACATAAACCGCGCAGACGATCGCGATCAACCAACGGATCACGGGAACGGCGAGTTTACGAAGAGGTGCCACGCAGTCTTTTCATGATCCGGGCCTCGCTCTCGTAGACGCGTTTGACTCCATCTCCAAGAGCGGACTCAATCACGCGAATGTCTCGAACCAATCGCATCAAACCGCCCGGCTCGACAGACGCAGCTTGGTCGCTGCCCCACATAGCGCGATCCAACGTGATATGACGCTCGATAAACGTGGCCCCCAATACGACCGCGGCGCAGGTGGTTTGCAAGCCGACTTCATGGCCAGAATAACCAATCGGAACATTGAACTCGTCGCGAAGCGTGGGGATCATACGTAGATTCAGTTCGCTCGGCGGACACGGATAGGTGCTCGTGCTATGGGCAACGAGCAATCGTTCTTTCGGCACGAGACTGGCCGCATCCCGGATCTGATCCAGCGTCGACATACCGGTAGAGAGAATGATCACACGCCCGGTATTTACCGTATGCGTGAGTAGGTCGTGATCCGTGATGCCCGCGGATGCCAGCTTGTAGCACGGCGGGTTGAAACGATCGATGAAATCGACCGACGGTGCGTCCCAGCACGAGGCATACCAAAGGATGCTTCGCTGCTTACAATAGCTGTCGATGGTTCGATATTCGTCCTCACCAAATTCGACGCGTTCGCGATAGTCCATGTAGCTCATCAGGCCCCATGGCGTTTCACGCATGATGTCGCGTTGTTCCGCAGGTACGCAGAGCTCTGGCGTTCGCTTTTGAAACTTAACCGCGTCGCAGCCAGCAAGCACAGCCGCATCGATCAAGCGTTTTGCAATCTCCAAATCACCGTTGTGATTGATCCCAATCTCACCGGTTACGAATACGGGCTCTCCGGGGCCCACGCGTCGATCTGCGATCTGTACCCCCTGCACTACCGTCCCCTTCCTTCCCGATTCGAAGCGGCAATCAAATCACAGACCTCACGAACCGCCCCATCGCCCCCGACCCGTGTCGTGATCCAAAAGCCTTTTTCGTGTAATGCAGGTTCAGCATTTGCAACAGCGATCGGCACGCCTACCCACTCCATACATTCGAGATCGTTGAGATCGTTTCCCACATAGGCCACTTGACTCGAACTCAAACCACGGTCTTCCAGCAACGCCTTCAACTTATCCAATTTACGTTTACATCCCTGCACGACCTCAATGCCGAGTTTCTTACAGCGTGCGCTGACGACAGGATTTTCTTCCGCCGATAGGACAAAAACTTCCACCGAGGTTTCGCGCAACAGCGCGATCCCAAAACCATCCCCGCGACTGCAGTAAACACCTTCGCGTCCTTCTTGGTCGACTAGAACACGGTTATCCGTCATCACGCCGTCGAAATCCAAAACCAAGAGGCGCACGTTTTCGAAGGAAGGTGCAGGCTTCCGAGGAGTCGAACGAAGCAAACTTTCGGCAAGCGCCAGATCTTCGGGCTCGTCGATCTGAAACGAGTCCGAAACAGACATCCGGTGAGCGATGATTTTGCCTCCGAGGCGGTTCCCATGCTCCAACATGACCCATGGCTTGAACACGTAGATCGAGCCGTTTTCCACCAGGTCTTCAGGCGCATCCTGTCTGCGCGGTCTCGCCGTATGGTCATAGCTAAATGAGCGCAGCCCAGCGGAATCGTTGCGCCAGAGGAATCCTTCGAGTCGGCAAGCCGAGAATAGAGAATCACCATCCTGATCACGCAGCGCTCGTATCGCACGGTCGATTTCATCCGGCCGGCGAATCGGCGACGTCGCTTGTAAGAAAACCACGAGCTCCGGTTCGATATCGTTCGCACCCAGAAATTCCAATGCGTGCGTCAGCGCCGATTCAGACGACGCAGTGTCGGTACTCAGATCTTCTGGCCGATCGATGACTTCGGCGCCGCAGCTTCTCGCCACCGCCGCGATCTCCGGATCGTCGGTCGATACGTAGACGCGATCGACCAAACTGGATTCACGGGCATGGCGAATCGTATGCGCGATCAAGGGCTGCCCCGCCAAAATACGAATGTTCTTCCCGGGAATCCCCTTGGATGCGCCTCGCGCAGGAATGATTGCAACCACTTCGCCGGTACTAGCCATGACGCCGATCTAACAGTTCGCGAACAATCGATGCCACACGCGCCGTCGCTTGGCCATCATTGCCATGTAACGATCGTGATCGAAATCGATCTCGGCCGTCTCGCAGACTCGAATCATTGTTTTGCATGCGTTCTAGCACCTGAGTTAGTTCGCCGGCGGAATACGCCCCATGAGCAACGCCGTCCTGTACATAATTTACTCGATCGGCCGTAAAACCAAGATTTAGAATCACCACAGGCTTGTCCAGTATGAGGGCTTCTGTCACCGTTGTGGAGTATTTGGAGATTAGGATATCCGAACAGACGATGTGCTCGTAAATATCTGATCCCTTTGGCACGATCACCGAGACGGCCGAATGCTTCGCGACCGCCCGCTCGAGCCAACGCGTGTACTTCGCGCCCTCCCGCGGGTGTTGTTTAATCACCAATTGCGCGCCCACAGCGGTCACAGCGCGTAGCACTTCGTCGATCGTACGCCGGTTTTCATCATCGCTGAGACCGTGACATTGGGTGGTCCACAACACGATGTCTCGGCCCGGGTCCAGCCCATATTTCTCGGCGTAGCGTTCTCGCGGGTATGCGTTCGTCGCCAGCGCGAGATGATCATACCGAGGTGCACCGGTGACGCGGACAGTATCATGTGGATAGTTCCCGATGCCGGTGAGCAGTTCACGATCCGCTTCACCGTAGACCAATGTCAGCCGAGGAAGCGGGCAGAATGGCGTTCGATGATCCCCTGTTTCAGAAACTTCAGACGGTGAATAAACATACCCCGGATGGCGCGCGTAGATGTTTCCATGCTGCAGCGCGATCGTCGGCACGTCTTGCTCATGAGCAGCGGCGATCGCAAAACCGCGCTCACGCCATCCATACTCATTCTTTACCAGCAGTAGGTCCGGCTTCAGGTCACAAATCGCTGCCCTTCCCATGAGGTAGTACTTATGCGCCATGGGAAGTGTGATCTGAAAATGAAATCCAAGCAGTCGCTTTATTTCAGCGTATCGATCTACACCGTCGACGGTAGACAATTCCCGCAAACGGGGGTCGGCTTCGATCTGTTTCCAAGCGTGACGAAAATGTCGAAACGCATCCCGCTGAGCGCGCCAGATCCGAGGCGACCAGTACGTGTTTACACCGACGAATCTGCCGAGCTTATCGCGACATTTTCCAAGCGCGGCTCGAACGCCACTCCGCGGCCTGATATCGACCGCGTGAGTGGTAACCAAATCATAATCTGTTCCAAGCGCGGACATGACGGACCCGAAGAGTTCATCTCGATAGGTTTGTGCCGCGTCCGTGCCCGGCGTTCGCTTCCAGTCAATATCGGAAGACACGGTCCATACCCGGCCCTTTGTCGCGGCCGAATCAGATGAGCGCTGCTGGTACCGAAACTGAAGCAACCGGAGCAGTACGGAAATCATCCATGAATACAGCCCGTCCAAGTACAAACATAGGGTGGATAGCCATCTGCCGGGGTAGAACCGCGATCGCGCATGATCCTGTATCGAGCGCTCATCCCAAAGATCGACGCGCTTGTAGAACATGAAATGCATGCTCCACCAGTAGGAGATTTCATCGATCGTACTCAGCTCGGCAAGTGATTTGCCGCAGGCAAGCTTTTCCAGATGGATGCGTGGTGGTGGGACGAAGTCTCTATGCGTCATAGCCGGTGTAATTCTCTGTGGTCTGACGGCGGGTATATCATCTCGACAAGGCGTGTCAACGGCGGGATGCTAAGCTATCGAATTCGTCACCCGAAGTTTGGGCTGAACCTTGAAAGACAATGAATCGCAGCAGCGGGCGCCTGGTTTTTCCAAGCAATGGCTCCTCGTTCTTCTTGGCTTCTTCTGTCTCGCGTTGATCCCAAGAGTTCATGGTTCTATCTATTTCGGTAAGGACCTCGACGGCCCGGGAACTTTTCGCGTCATCAACTTCGATGAAAACGGTTCCTGCAGGTCCGTTATAAGCGACTTCTCCTATCCCGAGTTCATCGGTTACCAGGTCATCGCACTTGCAGAAACGGTAGGCTACCCCGCACCGGAACCTGGAGATGATCGTGTGGGGCGACAATACTGCCATAGCCGGCCGCTGATTCTGGTTCATCGAATCTACTCCGCGGTATTGGGATCTCTGACGGTTGTGCTGCTCGGATTGATTGCACTGCTACTCGTGCCAGCACAGCCGAGAATCGCTTGGATAGCATGTACATTGCTCGCGCTATCCAATTTTCATATCGCTGAATCCCACTCGGGCACAGTCGATGCCGCACAAGTCTTCTTTATCTACCTGTTATCGCTGGCCTTGCTGTATGGACGGGTCAAGGAGAAACGTTGGCCGATCATCGTCAGCCCGCTCTTGCTGATCGCTGCCGTCTGGACGAAGTGGTTCGTCTTCGCCGTTTTTGCCTACGCGTGCTTTCTCCCGTATCTCAATCTGGACCGTCACTACAAAAAGCTAATCGTCATCGCGATAATCGGGGGCATTTTAGGCTTGGCGAGCTTGACGCTCGTTGATTGGGCCGCGATCAATCCGACTTTCCGACGCCTCAGTGCCTTTTTTTGGGGCCCGCCGACGAGCAAATTCGGTAGCGGCTATGCACAGATTGGTGGCTTGCGTCGCTGGATCCGCAACGCCACCAATATCCCGATCGTGCATATCGTGGGGATTGGACTTCCCGCGTGCGTATTCGCCGTAGCCGGCATTCGTCAAGTCATCGCCGATAAAGTAAGGCGCCAAGATTGGCTCATTTTCGGCTCGATATTCGCCTACGCGCTGTACATGCTGCTGCTCGCACCCGTCACCTACTACCGGTACTACTTGCCATTCTTTCCGTTGGTTGCGCTCCTCGCTGCGATTGGGTTTGGGAAATCGAAATGGAGCTTGAACCGTGGATATCTGGCGCTCTTTCTGATTTGGCCCGCGCTGCTCGGCATTGATTCGGAATACAACTACCGCTTCGATCCACGACGTGAACTACGGCCTTGGTACCAAGAGCGTTTGGACCCACGAACATTGGTCACCTTTTACACGGTCCCGCCCGCATGGGTAGGAAAGACGGGCCTGTTCAATCTAGACGTATACTTAAAGCACGGGGAAGGCCTGTTACAAACTGCGGGCTACGTGGTCCTAAGCGAGAACTGGTATGACACATCGTTTCCAAATGAACTCAATGGACCCATCGCCTGGAAGCCGGAATGGCTCATCAAGACCAAACCCGAATACGTAAGAGCGTACCGAAACATTCTCGCTGGCAAGGACGACAATCTTGTACTCGATGACGAGTTCAACCTTTTCCACTTCACACCAGAATTCCTGATCCATCGTTATTTCTATGGATCGTTCCAACTCTTCATCGGCGACTTAAAGGTATTTAAAGTCGTTGGGAGAGAACGCTAGTCCGCTTGGTTAGAGCCACGGGTTCGCTCGCGATAGAGCAACTCTTCGAGATACACTCGATGACGGTTCAACATATCACCGATCAAGCCCATGTGAACCATCACGAGCGACAGCAGAATGAGTCCCAGCGAGGCAAATCCCGTCCACTTATAGGGGCTGAAATTACCCGTCCAGAAATAGTGGCCAAGCAAGAAGCCGCCCAGCCCCAATGCGGGAAGCGCGAGCATGATGGCGAGGCCGCCAAAAAACCGGAGCGGATGGTAGTCACGATAACAACGGAAAATAATCTGCGCGCTTTGAGCCGCGTAGCGCAGAATATTTCCCGCAACGCGCGACTTCCCGAACTCTCGCTCTCCCCTTATGGGTAGCGGTATTTCGGCAATGCGCATCTGTTTGAAGCATAGATTCAGGATCACTTCCTGCGTGTATGTAAACCGACCCAAGAGGTTGAGCTGCATCGAGGCGCGACGACTATATGCCCGCATGCCACAAGAAACGTCATAGAGACGCTGCCCAGCCAAGCGTGAGATCAAGCGGCTCATCATCCTGTTGCCCCAACGCTTGATCCACGGCATCACCGGAATAAGAGCTGGGTCCTTGAAGCGGGAAGCCGTAGCAAAGTCTGCTTCACCGGCGATGACCGGAGCGATCAGCGCCGGTATGTCGGCGGGATTAAACTGACCATCCGAGTCCAGCGTGGCGATAATGTCTACACCTTGCTCAACGCCATAGGACAATGCCGAGTGAAATGCGGTTCCGACACCGCGTTGTGTTTGATGCTGAATCACATGCGCGCCAGCAGCCGCGGCTTCTTTCGCGGTTCCATCGCAGCTACCGTCATCCACGACAACGACGTCGATTCGACGAATCCCCGGAATGGAATGCGGGATACCCCGAATGACTTTCCCCACAGTCGCTTCTTCATTGAGCGCCGGTAGCGCGATCAATAAAGTCAGACCCTGAATGTCATTCATGCCGGGCGCCCTCGAAGGTTCATATGGAGTATATCGTGCTGATTCGAGCCGGGCTCAAGTGTCACTGTAAGTGGCGGATTCGATCACACGAAAAGCAATGCCCATGCTAGGCTGATTTCTGGGGGTGTCGACCCTGACGAAGACGGTCAACACACGTTATGGCAGGATTGCAGGAACCGTGGATCGCGGGGTCCACGCCTTCCGCGGCATCCCTTACGCTGCACCCCCGACCGGCGGTCAACGCTTTCGCTCGCCGGAACCACCCGAAGCATGGGTCGGGATTCGTGATGGACGGCCATTCGCACCAAGCGCGCCACAAAATCCACCCCACGCGACGCGTTTTTTTACCGAATCCCATCAGCGACAGGACGAGGACTGTCTCTACCTGAACGTATGGACTCCCGCATTCGACGGCATTCCGCGACCCGTCCTGGTTTGGATTCATGGCGGCGAATTTGTTTCTGGCAGCGCGGCGGCGCCGGATACCTGTGGCCGGCGCTTGGCTCAACGCGGCGACGCTGTCGTGGTCACGATTCAATATCGACTGGGTGCGCTGGGCTTTCTTTACCTACCCGAGCTCGCACCTGCCAACTTGGGTCTTCAAGATCAGGTCGCAGCATTGCGCTGGGTGCGAGATGAAATCGATGCGTTCGGGGGTGATCCCTCACGCGTTACGGTTTTAGGTAGCGACGCTGGCGCGACGAGTGCAGTCGCGTTAATGAACGCGCCGGAAGCCCGCGGGCTATTTCACCGTGTAATCGCGCAAAGTGGATCCTATATCTATCACCCCAAGGAACACGCGGCCGAAACCGCGGAAGTCTTCCTATCCGAACTCGGAAGTGAAATTGGAAACGTTCCGATTCAAGACGCGAGTACCGAGGCCCTGCTTCGTGCACAACGAGGCTGCGAGTTGCGACATCGGTCATGGGAAGGCGCTTTTCAACCCGTGGTCGATGGTCGGTGGCTACCCCGTTCTCCATTCAAACCGTCCCCTGAACCGGGTGCATTGCAAACACCTCTGCTGCTCGGGAGTAATACGGAGGAAATGCGCCTGGATGCACTCTTGGATCCAGAGCTTCCCGCACTACCCAACCATGGCGTTTTAAATCGGGTTGCACGTTTAGTAGGACCGCGGGGCGAGCTGGGGCAACTCGGAAGTCGACGCCTCGTCGACGCGTATCAGCGTCTGCTCCCGCAATCGAGCGCAGCAGAAATCTGGTCAATGGTTCAAACCGATCGACGCTTCCGTTTCCCGGCACTCAAAGTCGCAGACCTCCATAGTCGAAGCGATGCAGCCACCTACCACTATACCTTTGACGGTCTACGCGACTCGCTTAGCACAGCACCCAGCGCATTTCACGGCATGGAAATTCCGTTTGTCTTCGGCACGCTCGAAGATCATGCGCTACGCGCGGTTGTTGGGAAGAGCCCAGAATCAACCTCACTGGCCAAACGCATGCAAGACGCTTGGCTCGCGTTTGCAAGTACCGGTGATCCCAGCCATCGTGAGATCGGCACCTGGCCGCGTTATAACTCAGGCGATCGCGCAACCATGTGGTTTGGAAAGAAATCAGCGATCGACAAGGTCGATCTCAACGAGACCCATCGTGTGTGGATGCATCTCGAGGGCGATCTCCTGTAGCACGGCGGGCTAAAAGGATCAGAGAAAGCCAGGCACCCACGAACGTGAATCCGCCGTACGGCGTCACGCGGCTAAAGTCAGGGTTGTCGGTCAGAACCAAACCGTAGATCGAAAAGGAAAACAGCAATATACCGAGGCAGAAAAGTGCTGCTTGCAACGTGACTGAACGACGTGCTGCGGATTGGTACAAGCCCAACGCCAACAGAACCACGGTGTGGAGCAAGTGATAGTGCACTCCTGTACGCCAGGCGAAAAGCAGTGCTTCGGGAACACGCCCGCTAAGACCGTGCGAACCATAGGCGCCCAGAAATATGGCTGCCGCTCCGAGCAGCGCTGCGACCCCGACCCAACGCATTCGGACTAGTCCGTCACCGCGCCCTGCGACGCGCTACCCACAAGCTTTGCGTATTTCGCGAGTACGCCTGTTGGATATTTGGATTCGGGAGGACTCCAAGCAGCGCGGCGTCGCTCGAGCTCAGCATCGTCGATATGAAGCTCGACCTGTCCCGACTCCGCATCAATCGTGATTGAATCACCCTCTTCAACCAATGCGATCGCCCCACCGACCTGCGCCTCGGGCGCGATATGCCCGACCACTAGACCGTAGGTCCCACCTGAAAATCGCCCGTCGGTGATCAAGCCAACACTGTCGCCAAGGCCCTTGCCGATAATCGCACTGGTGGGAGATAACATTTCCCGCATGCCCGGCCCCCCCTTGGGACCTTCGTAACGAATTACCAATACGTCGCCCTCACGAATTCGGTCGCCCATGATCGCGTCCATGCTGGCTTCTTCGGAATCGAAGACACGTGCCGGTCCAGTGATACGAATCGACTTCAAACCGCTCACCTTTGCCACACACCCCTCGGGCGCGAGGTTGCCGCGCAAAATCGCTAGATGTCCTTGCGGATACAGCGGTTTGTCCCATGACCGAACCACATCCTGGCCGGCCGGCGGTGTACCCGATACGTCTTTCAGATTCTCGCTGATCGTCTTTCCCGTTACCGTCATGCAATCCCCGTGAAGTACCCCCGCATCCAGGAGCATCTTCATCAACAGCGGGATACCTCCCACCTGATGGAGATCCGTCGCGACGTATCGCCCCGACGGTTTGAGATCGCAGAGATGCGGCACGCGAGCGCGAATACTTTCAAAGTCATCCAACTCGAGAGCGACGCCCGTCGCATGCGCGATCGCAAGCAAATGCAAAACCGCGTTCGTCGAACCACCGGTCGCCATCACGATCGAGATCGCGTTCTCGAATGCCTTCTTGGTCATGATATCGCGGGGCTTGAGGTCGTTACGAACAAGCTCAACCAAAGTTTCGCCACTTTGCATCGCGCTATCGGCTTTTTCCTGATCCTCCGCAGCCATCGTCGAGGAATACGGCAAACTCATGCCCATCGCCTCGATCGCGCTACTCATCGTGTTCGCGGTGTACATACCGCCGCAGGAGCCTTTTCCGGGACAGGCTTTGCGCTCCACCTCAAGAAAGTCGTCGCGCGAAATCCGTCCTGAGCCGTACTCGCCCACCGCTTCGAAGACACTCACGATTGTCAGATCGTTGCCGTCATGCCGCCCCGGTTTGATCGTTCCACCATAGACAAAAATTGCAGGGATATTGAGACGTGCGATCGCAATCATCGCACCCGGCATGTTCTTATCGCAGCCACCGACCGCAATCAGACCATCGTGACTCTGACCACGACAAACGGTTTCGATCGAATCTGCAATGACCTCGCGGCTGACCAACGAGCACTTCATGCCCTCGGTCCCCATCGAGATGCCGTCGCTGATCGTGATCGTGCCGAACGTCTGCGGCATCGCACCAGCCGCCCGAATCGACTTTGCAGCCGCAAGACTCAGCTCACCCAAACCCGCGTTGCAGGGGGTGATGTCACTTTGCCCATTCGCGACCGCGACAATCGGTTTACTGAAGTCTTGATCCGTAAATCCGACCGCACGCAGCATCGCTCGATTGGGCGCCCGTTGGTCGCCAGCGGTCACACTTCTGCTGCGGCGATTCAAACCCACAGCGTCTCCATCTTGGGCCATCGTCTGACTCCTCTGAGCCCCGACTCGGGGGTAGCGACCGTAGTGTACCCGATCAGGATTTACTGCGAACGAAACCGCCCGCCTTGGGTTCACGGCGTGCGCACCAAGGACAGAAATGCCAAAACGTTCGCGATACCGACCAGCGGCAGCGCGGGCATCGATCGGGCAGTTCGGTATCGGTCCAGATGCGCCGCGTTTTCTGCTTGCAGCTCGGGCAATAGCGCATGAAAGGTCGCAATTCGCCGTCGCAACCGGGACGGCTGCAATCGCGCGTGGCCTTCGGATCGGGCCGGGGTTTGCGCCCGTTGCCTTCAAACCGACCGCCGTAGCACCACGGACAAGCCGTCCATTCAGCCCTTACCCCACGCTCACAATCCGGGCAAACCACAGGATATGCGGTGACCTCTCGGAATGAATTCTCCTTCGTACCGCACCAGGGACAGGCGACCATAGACTCGGCGATCGGGCCATCACAGCGATGGCAGCGATATTTCATTTCGAGACGAGCGCCATGTCGCCGCCGGAAGAGTTCGGCCTGGACGACGAGCGGCGACTGGTTTGTCTTCTTGCGGCGTAACTTGCGCGCAGCGTCCGTTGATTTCTTGGGTTTTGCCTTGTTGAAAGCCCGCTCGAGTGCGCGGTGCAGCGCCACACCATCGACGTAGCGCCTGTTCTGCTTGATTTCCGCCGCCTTCCGCAATACCGGTCGTACAGGCGCGGGCACATTCCTATTGAACGTATCAATCCGCTCCGGCGGCCAATCGAATGGCCAGCTTGGGCGCCTCCCGGTAATCGTTTCATAAGCGATCAGACCGAACGAAAACACATCCGATGCGAAAGCCGGTTTAGCATAAGCTTGTTCGGGCGCCATGTAGCCCAACGTTCCAACTTCGGTGAAAGTTTGGCTCATGCCCGAGGCAAAACGCGAGAGACCGAAATCGCTCAGTGCCGCACGACCGTCATCGAAGATCAGAATATTTTCGGGTTTAACGTCGCGGTGAAGCAAGCCTAAGCGATGAGCATATGCGAGTCCCGCAGCAACATCACGGATCACTCTCAATGCAACGGCGGGCGAACGCCGAACGCCCCGGTAGTCTGCAAGATTTGTCTTCGCCAACTCGGTGGACATCACGAAATAGCCGTCGATCCAATCGGCGTTGCGCACGGCGACGATATTGGGGTGCGAAAGACGCACTACGATCTGCGCCTCTCTCTCGACATCTTCGCGACCGTAGGCCTCCGCCGTGGCTGGGGGGACGATCTTCAACGCGATGCGTCGACCCTCCACCGTGTCACGCGCTTTCCAAACTTCGGAAAACGCACCCCGCCCGAGTTTTTTCTCGAGCCGATATTTACCTAAACGCGAACCGCTCCGAAACACAGCACTCCGAATGTAGCCGGCGATCTAAGCGTAGACGAGCCGAGTCACGAACTCAGCTACGCATCCAGGCTTGGCTTCGCCATCGATTTCAATGGTAATGGTTTCGACGCGTTGCAACGTCTTTGGGTTCTTGAGTTCAATCGACGTCAACGTACGGCGAGCACGAACACGAGAGTCCACTTTCACCGGATTCGGAAAGCGCACCTTTTCCAAACCGTAGTTCACACCCATCACAAGGCCCTGGTAGGCCTCCGGATCCGCCGGTGGAATCTTACCGGTGAGATGCGGTAGAAGCGATAACGTCAAAAAACCATGCGCGATCGTCACTTTATAGGGTGAAAGCTCCGCAGCTTTCTTGGGATCAATGTGAATGAACTGATGGTCGTGGGTCGCGTCCGCAAAGAGATTGATCTCCTTCTGATCCACCGTATGCCATTCGCCCGGGCCATCCTCTTGCCCGATGTATTTCTGGAAAATCGTGAGTGCTTTTTCGGCGTTCTCCGCCATCTCGTTCTCCTTTGCTTACGATCCGAGTTCTTTACGAAGCTTGAGTCGCTCCAGGTATGTGCCGCGCACCAGTTCGACGTCGCGTACAAAATGCTCTAATTCCTCGATCAACAGCGCTTGCGGTCCATCGCATAGCGCCTCCTCCGGGTTCGGATGAAAATCGACAAGCACCATATTGGCACCCGCAATGATTCCCTGTGCGGTCACGTGGTGAATATCGAGAAGTCCGTCGCTGGCGATGACTTTCTTGCCCACAGAATGCGACGGGTCAATCGCTACGGGTAAACGCGTCAGTCGCTTCACAACCGGAACATGCCCAAAGTCGACAAAGTTACGATGTGGATCTCCGAGGTTCGTCTTCATTCCGCGCAGGCAGAAGATGATGCGTTGATTCCCGCCTGAAGCCACATACTCACAGGCGTTGAGCGATTCCTCCAGCGTAATCCCCATACCGCGCTTGAAAAGCACGGGGAACTGATCCTGTTGCCCTACTATCTTAAGCAACTCGAAGTTCTGCGCATTGCGTGTACCGATTTGAATGATCACGCCCGTCGGATCGCCAGCTTGTTCGAGGGCTTCCGCGATCTCCTCAACGTGAGATTCGTGTGTCACCTCCATGGCGATAACCTTCTGCTCGTACTTACCCGCCAGCTCGAAAAGGTACGAGAGGCAATCAGGACCGTGGCCCTGGAAATCATACGGGCTCGTTCGCGGCTTATAGGCTCCCGCGCGCGTGGTCACGATTCCGAAATCCTTCAGCGCGCGAAACATCGCCTCGACGTTCTTGGGAGAATCCACAGCGCAGAGACCCGGGAAAATATGAAAGGCATCCTGACTGAATTCAACGCCGCGATACTCGAAGCCAAGCGCCTCCACCTGTCCTTCGTGGCGCCCAATGGACCGATAACGCTCGCGGATCCGAATCACGCGTTCGACCGATGGAAATTCCTCGAACGGAGCCTGCGGAATCACACTCGTCGACCCCAGCAGATAGATCTCAGTCAGAGAACGCGTCGCGCCTTCAATCACGCGAACCTCCGTGGACACGTCCGGATAGCGCGCGGCCGCCTGAACCACTTGGTCAACTTCGGGGGTACCGGGAACGACCCCGTCTTTCATCACGATAATCATAGTGCCGGCAGTCTAACTGAACCGTGGGGCAATCGGCGAGCCAGGTGTCTCTATGAGCGGGTCATCCATTCCGAGGCGCGGCGGAGCATCGGTCCCAGAAAGTCAGGCTGCTGACAGCTATTTGACTCCCACGTCGAGATTCCGTCGGCAAGAAGTGCCGCCGGGCAAGCTGAGCCGGTGCCTCTTTACCCCTTCCAGCGTCGATTGATGTCCAACGATGTCAGCCGACACGCGCGGGCACGCGCATTGCACTGGTGGGTGAGGATGTTCTGCCGAGTTCAATCTGCACTCCGAATCATATGCTGCCCATCGGAAGCATCGGTCCGATTGACGCGCTTCCGAGGTTGGAGCGCCACAGCCCTCGGGCTGGGACTGTGTTTTTCGACTCTAGCGGTCGCCGCTGAGAAGGGAGACCTGATGCTCGTCGATTCTCTCGCTTGGCAGGAGCGTTTCGAAGACTGGATTGAAGACGGCCTGGTTCGGGAACAGCTCGATGAAGCCGCCCGGGCGATCGTGCCATTCGATCACGACAACGTCCTTCGCGTACTGGATGAAATGGTGGCAGACCGGATCGGATCAGAAAAGGAATCGGTGCTGCTACCGACGGATACGTTACCCAGCTTGGCCACGCGCGACATGGGCGCCAAAGTTCTTCGAGGCGCCGGCCATCTCATCACGAAAGGCCAACACGATGAGGCCATCGCGTATCTCGAAAGTGAGGAAGTCCAAGGCGATTCGGACGCGCTCTACTTACGCACTCAACTCCTGGATCAAGCCGAACGCGACGGCCACCCATCGGACCGCCTGACTGTTATCTCGGAATACGAGGCAGCGTTGCGGCACGATCGCAAGGGGGCGCACGCCGATCACGCCAGACTTCGGATAGGACAGATCTACCTCGGACTACGTTTCTTTGACGAGGCCCGAATCAATTTCGAAAAAGCGCTTCGTGCGGATCTCGCGCAACCCTATCGAGACTTCGCACTGATTTCGTACGCCGAATCTACCTATCACGATAAAGACAACGCAAAGACACTGGAGACACTCGAATCACTCGATCCCAATCAGTTTTCAGGCGAGTTGTCGGTCTGGTACTACCGACGCACCGGAGATACATATTTTCGACTTCACCGCTTTACTGAAGCGGTGGAAGCCTATTACAAACTGCTGGACCTAAAATCAGGGCCTGTCACCACCTACCCGCTCGTTGCACTTCGCATTGCGACATCACTTTTGGCCATCGGCGAATCAGAGGAAGCCGATTCATACCTCAAACCGATTTTCAAGCAGGATCCCCCGCAAGAATACTCTGCAATCGCGGGCTTATTGGTTTCCCATTCTCTACGCGCCAAACAATCCTATCCCGAAGCTGCAATCGTGGCTGCCAAAGTGATTGATATGACGTCGGACCTACACGAAAGTGCACTGGCGACCGTTCAGATGCTGGAAGCGGATCGACTGGGGGGAGATAACCAACGGGGGCCTCTCCCTCGCAGTATTCTTACGCTCGCGACGAGAACGCCCTCGGATCCTGTGAGCGGCCTGCTCGCGTATCGCGTTGCCATCCATCGAGACATCCTGGGCCCCGAAGTGATTCGACAACGTCTAGGAAACTTAATGGCTTTGATGCCAGACGGTCCGGTGCGCGAACTGGTCCACGACGACCTGGGCAGCCGACTCGAAGTGATCTTGCGCGACATATATTTGGGAGTCGTACCACTCGATGAAATGGTTTTGAGTGAAACTCAACGCTATCTACGTCCACACAGTCTGGATGAGAATGGGATTTTGCTCGCCATCGACGGTTTTTCTAAGGCGGGAATGCGGGAAGCGTGCATCCAATGGGGCAACGCGCTCGGCGACCGCGACGTTCGACCGATCCGTCGGGGCGCGGGCATTTGGCGTGCGATACAGTGCCGCAATATTAGAAGCGAAGACCTGACCACGGCAGACAATTTGATCGACATCGCCGACAACGGCGAAGTCGGCGCCTTTTCGATGGCCATCACGACGGTGGCCGCCGAACTCATGGTGCGCATCGGACGAGTTCTTCGAGCAACACGCGCGTATGAGCGCGCGCTTCAATCATTCGCACAACGCGACATAGCTGCACCTTCACTGATTCGGCTTGGCGAACTGCAGATAAAATCCGGAAAAATCAAACTAGGAATGCAACGTGTCTCACGGGGACTCGCGCTGATGGATTCCGAAAGCGATGCTCAAAACAGTTTTCGCAAGATGGGCATTATTGCACTCGCTCAAGGGGCAGCCACTGCCAACGACACCAAACGTTTAGCATCGCTGCTCAAACAGGATCGAAGATACATCGACGACTGGTGGAAGCCCGCATACGGCTACATCGGCTACCGCCTCGGCGTCGGCGTCGCACCCACAGGGGATGACATCTTCTCTGAAGCCGCGACAGCAATGAGAGAAGTCGATCGACTCGAAAGACGCGTCAACAAACTCAAGAACCCTGAAGGCAAACCCACACCCAAGCCCGCCCCCGCACAGGCTACAGAACAATGATCGGAGTCCTAGATTTAGCGCAGCAGGGATTGGTGATGGCAGCTCTCGAACGCTGCGGGCATCCAACCGCGACTCTCGGTACGCCGGAGTATGCGCTACGCGAGATTGTCGACGGCCATATCACCGCGCTTGTTATCGAATCTATCACGGTTGAAACCGAGGCACGAGACCTACTCGCAGCTGCACGATCGCGCAGCCTCCCAGTTCTTATGGTCGCACGAGACCGCAGCGTTAGCGCTGCCGTCGAGACATTACGTGCTGGAGCGACAGACTATATCGCCGCACCCTTCGAGTACGAAACACTAATTAGTGCGGTTGATCGCCTGCTAGACGCATCGAGTGTGAAACTTGGTGGACCCGTCGATAATGGACTCTTCATCACAGAAGACGATGATACGCGTGCCACACTGGCACTCGCGCGTTCTATCGCCGCGAGCGATGCCACTGTACTGATCGAGGGCGAAAGTGGAACCGGCAAGGAACTACTGGCGCAACTTGTTCATCGAGCATCCCCGCGTCGAAATCGAGAATTGATCTCCATCAATTGTGCGGCCCTGCCACCTGGATTGATGGAAAGTGAAATGTTCGGACATGAGCGCGGCGCATTTACCGGCGCGTTCTCTCGTGTGCAAGGAAAATTCGAACTTGCCCACGGATCTACGATCCTTCTCGACGAAATCGGCGAACTCGAACTCTCGCTTCAAGCCAAGCTCCTGCGTGTTCTCCAAGAGAAACAGGTACAGCGTATCGGCGCGCGGCGGCCGATCAACGTGGATTTCCGCTTGGTAGCGACGACAAATCGCCACCTGATGAACGAAGTCAATTCAGGTCGATTCCGCGAAGACCTATTCTATCGCCTGAATGTACTACCCATGCGCCTCAATCCACTGCGCGAGCGACGTGGAGATGTGCGTACCCTGGTCGAGCACTTTCTAAATCGCGATTTGGATTCCAATCGACTCCCACCACTTGTCTCCGACGAAGCCATGCAAACGCTGACGGACTATGACTGGCCTGGAAATGCGCGAGAGCTAGAAAACCTGATGGCCCGCATCGCAATCACGATGTCTGGAAGAGTTGTGATGCCCGAACACCTGGGCCTGACCACGACATCGCTGTCAATATCCAACAGTCAAACTGCAGCGTTGCCGCCGGTGGGCACGATCAAGGACATGGAGCGTTGGCTCATCGTTGAGGTACTGAAGCGTCGTGAGGGCAATCGAACCCAAGCCGCGCGAGAGCTTGGTATCAGTCTTCGCACGCTGCGCAACAAAATTCACGATTACGAGATTAACGATCCCGAAACACTGCCCCGCTTGGGCGGTCCGCGCGCACACGTCGAGCGTGGCTCGAGTAGGCAAACCTCGCCTACGCGCTAATCCGTGGGAAGAAAGTATCTACCATGATAACCGCCACTAAAGACAAGACACGTCAACGATTGACGCAAGCACGTTTGATTACTGGCACGTGGCTTGCTCCTACAAACGTTGGATTAATGCGAGATAGGTGTATCTAAAAATGGGACTGATCAATAACCCGACTGCAACGCTCTTGGAGCACGTCCTTGGATTCAGGGACCAGCGCCATGATGCGATGGTGTCCAACATCGCCAACGCAACGACGCCTGGGTACAAGTCTTTCGATCTTGTACTGAGCGAACGACTCGATGGCATGAAGCCTCTCGCGGCAAAAACGACCCACCCAAAACACATGACGATGGATCATTCATCGACACCTCTGAGCAGCCGCGCCGTTTTCTCTAAAGATGCGGCGCGATTGGATGGGAACAACGTATCGCTTGAGAAAGAGTTCATGAAAATGTCTGAGAACCGGATGGTCTACTCAGCACTTATGGAGTTGAACGACCGCTGGGGCGCACTCAATCCTATGGCTAGGGATCTCAATTGAGTTTTTTCAACACATTAGAGATTGCATCATCGGCGTTGCTCGCAGAGCGTACGCGGGTTGATCTAGCAAGCGCAAACCTCGCTAACGCGAACTCGACGCGAACGCCTGAAGGTGGTCCCTACAAACGGCAGGATCCGGTTTTTTCCTCCGTATCGTTCGGCCCAACCTTCGGATCCGATCTCGACCGAGAGGTACGCAAAGTCGAGGTTCGGCGCATCGTTACGGACCAAAGCGCGCCACGTCAGGTTTTCAACCCATCGCACCCTGACGCCAACGGGGAAGGCATGGTTCTGATGCCGAACGTCGACGTCGGAGAAGAACTCGTAAATCTAATGAGCGCACAACGAGCCTACGAGGCGAATCTCAATGCGATTCAAGTCAGTCGTGAGATGGCTCAGCGCGCGATTCGAATTGGGCAGACTAGCTAATGATAACAGTCGTCGGTGAATCCGGATCGGACATCCAGACTGGGACAAAGTCCCAGACCGGTGGAGAGAGTTTCGCCGCGGCAATGACGTCGTGGATGAAGGACGTGAACTCAGATCAGGTCAAAGCCGCAAAAACGATGACCGATCTCGCGGTAGAGGGAAAAGGTTCGATTCACGAAGCCATGGTTTCCATCAACAACGCGCAAGGCTCCTTTCGACTGCTGATGGAAATGCGAAATCGCGTTGTCGAAACCGTAAACCGCTTATTGGAGTCTGGTAGATAGCATGTCAGGTCTAGCCCAACTCTTCGCTCAGCTTGGCGCGTTCTGGAACGGCCTTACCGGTGCGCAACGTGTAGCGTTCCTATCGACCGTGCTCATCACGGGCGGTGTTTTCTCGCTCATTATGCGCTTCGGTTACGAACCGGAATACGCCACGTTGTACGCCAACCTCGCGCCCGAAGATGCGGCTACGATTGTTGATGAGCTTTCAACTCAGCAGATCCCATTCAAACTTTCACACGCAGGAACTGCCATTCACGTGCCGGTTGAACGCGTCTATGACATGCGACTCGAACTGGCGGCCAAAGGTTTGCCCGCTGCCGGACCCGTAGGATTCGAGATTTTCAACGAAACCGAGCTCGGCATGACGCCCTTTCAACAGCGCATCACATTCAGGCGCGCACTCGAAGGCGAACTGGTACGAACCATCTCGCGACTCGGTCCGGTTCAATCCGCTCGGGTGCACATCACGATTCCAGAAAAGACCGTATTTCAGCGTGATCGCCAGAAACCGCGGGCCGCAGTGGTTGTTTCATTACTTCCGGGTCGAACTTTATCCCCAAGCGAGACAAGCGGCATCACCCAACTCATGGCTGGATCGGTCGAAGGCTTGGAATCGGGCCAGGTGACCATCGTAGATTCCAGCGGTCGCTTACTTGCGCGACCGGGATCAGACGAAGGCGACATTCTCGCCGCCGAAGTGCTTGACGTCCAGCGTGCGATTGAACGCAAATTGGCGAATCGCACGCAGTCGCTACTCGATGCAGCGGTTGGCGCTGGTCGTTCCGTTGTAACCGTCACTGCCGAAATCACTCGCAATCGATTTGAAGAAAAGAAAGAACGAGTCAATCCTGATGAAGCCGCGGTTGTAAGTGAGCAGCGTACCGAGGAAACTAGGTCAGAACCTTCATCACAATTCGGTGGTATTCCGGGTACGCCCTCAAACGTACCGGGTGGTCGCGGCGCAGATTCTGCAAGTGGGGACGCCAGCACTGAAAACGTGACGCGCGAAACCATTAACTTCGAGGTCAGCCGCAGCGCGAGTACAACGGTGATCCCGATGGGAGAGATTCAGAATCTCTCCATCGCCGTCCTCGTTGATGGAACCTACACCCTACCGGAGGGTGCGATTCCGGGTGAAATACCTACATACGCTCCACGTTCAGAAGAGGAACTCGGAAAGATCACCGATATCGTAAAACGCGCTGTTGGGTTCAGTGACGAGCGCGGTGACATCATAGAAGTTCAAAATCTTCAATTTCGATCCCCTTTGGACGACATGCCGCTGGAAGAAATTTCCTTCCTGCAACGCCCAGAAATCATTGACCTCATCCCCACCATCATTCGGGTATTCGCCGTTCTTGTCGGCGTGCTGTTGTTGGGCCTATTGGTGATTCGCCCCATCCTTGGGCAACTCTCAACCGCTCAAGTCGTCGCCATCGGCGGTGGACCGGTTCGAGCTGGAGCCGTAGCTCCAGATGGTGTGCCCTACGTTGAGAAGACCATGGAACAAAAAGAACTTGAGATTAAAGCCGCAGAGTTAGCGATTCCGATCAGCAAGGATCAGGCTAAGGATGTGGCGGCAGCGATGAAGCAATGGCTGCGCGAGTAGCACGCGGACGCAAACGCCGACTGACGGGACCGCACAAGGTTGCGATCCTGTTACGCCTTCTGGACGAAGACATCGCTGTCGAGATTCTCAAGAATCTCGGCGATCGCGACATTGCTCGTATCAACCGTGCCGACGCAGATCTTGGCGACCCAGAAGAAGACATGGTGCGTGAAGTCGCACTCGATTTCAAAGCGCGGCTCTTCGGGGGCACGCCATCGGCTCAAGGTCTATCGGGTCGACGAATCGATTCAATGGTTCGTGAGGCAGTCCAAGACGACCGTCTTGAAAATATCTTCGGTCGTACCGATGTCGACATCGGAAAAATTTCCGACACCCTCGCTGAAATCGAACCGCGTGTTGTCGGTCGTATTTTGAGTCGTGAGTATCCGCAAACCTGCGCGCTCGTGATCTCTCAACTCCCACCGGAACAAGGCGCAGAAGTATTGCTCGCGCTACCCGAAGAACTGCGCGTAGACGTCGTGATGCGCATTGCACGCATGGAGAAGATCTCCGAAGACATGCTTGCGGAGTTGAATCGCGCGCTCGAACGAGAACTGTCCGGCTTCGAGGGTGCGGCAGCAGCGCAAGAGATGGAAGGTGTGGACGTTACGGTTCAACTCTTTATGAATATGGATCGTGCGAGCGAAGGTGCCCTGCTCGAAGCTGTGGGAGAGCGCGACCCCGAAGTTGCTGACTTGATTCGCGAGCGGATGTTCACGTTCGAAGACCTCGCTAGCATCGATGATCGCGGCATTCAAATGGTGCTTCGCAACATTGAGAACCAAAGCTTGGTGCTCGCGCTCAAGGGCGCTGAAGATGCCATGCTTCAAAAGATCCTTTCGAATGTATCGCAGCGTGTTGCTGGGCAATTGCGCGAAGACCTCGAAACCATGGGCCCGGTCCGGCTATCAGAAGTCGAAGGCGCCCAACAGCAGATCGCAAACACCGCTCGCGAAATGATGGACCGCGGTGAGATCCAGGCCGAAGGAAGGGGTGACGATGAGCTCGTCTGATCCGCGGCCGTACTCACTCTTCGACCTTCACGGCAACCTGCCAGCGGTACCGGAACCGGATTTCGTAGACGGTTCGGATTTCACGGCAGTGGAAAGTCAGCATTCCGCGGAGCCGACTCCGGACGAAGCGTACCGCAATGGCCTAGTAGAAGGCGAGCAACGGGGACGTGACGCTGCACTAAAAGAGCTACAACCCGCCATTAACGAGTTGCAGGCACTCACCATCTCCCTTGCCCAGGTTCGCAAAACTCGCTTCGACGAAGCCGAAACTGAGCTAACCCGCGCAGCAATCGAAATCGCCCAGCGCATCGTTCACGGCGAGTTGCAGCAAACCAACGACATCGTGGTGCGCTTGGCAAAATCTTGCATCGATGAAGCCAAAGATGATGGCCCGCTCACGCTTCACGTGAATCCGGCCGACCTCGAATTGATCCGAACCCATATGGCTGAGCTCGAATCCGAATTGGCTGAGGGCGATCTCCGGCTTCAATCCGATACAGGCATTCATTCGGGTGCAGTGGTGTTACAAACACCAACGCGATGCTACGACGGGCGAGCAGACCGCTTGCTTGAGGCACTCGACGTCAACAGTTTCAGCGTCGTTCCCGAGGCGGAGGTCGCATCATGAGCACTGGCCTCGCGATCAACACCTCGCAGTTCAAGGGTAGGCCCGTTCAAGGCGGATTTCTGACCTCGATCAAAGGGATTCTTGCCGAAGCCGACGGACTTCAGCTTCCAGTCGGCGGTATGGCAGAAATCGAGACTTCCGGTGGTTTCATTCCGGCTGAAGTGGTTGGCTTCCGCGGTACTTCGGTCCAGCTAATGCCTCTCCGCAGTACGCGCGGCGTATCCGCCGGATGCCGTGTATGGCCCAAGCTTGAACACGCCACCGTTTCCGTGAGCGACTTCCTCTTAGGTCGAGTGATTGACGGGATGGGAGAGGCAATCGATGGTGGTAGCGCCCTACCCCGTGGCACAGAGGTTCCACTCTATCGTGAACCAACCTCACCGCTTGAGCGACCCGTGCTATCGGATCCGCTCGACGTTGGGGTACGTGCGATTGATGCAAGCGCCACGTTCGCACGTGGCCAGCGCGTCGGTCTTTTCGCAAGCGCAGGCGTTGGAAAAAGCACGCTGATGGGAATGATGGTTCGCGGCACGAATGCCGACGTTCGCGTCGTTGCATTGATCGGTGAACGCGGCCGTGAAGTTCGAGAGTTTGTCGAGCGCGAACTCGGTGAGGCTCGCTCAACAACAGTCGTTGTCGCCGTTCCATCTGATGCTTCGCCGCTCATGCGACGTCGCGGCGCTTATGTCGCAACCTCGATCGCAGAGTACTTCCGGGATGAAGGCAACGACGTATTGCTGATGATGGACTCGCTCACACGATTCGCGTTGGCGGGCCGGGAGATTGGGCTTGCACGCGGCGAGCCACCCACAACAAAGGGCTACACCCCAAGTGTCTTCGCAGAGTTGCCCATGTTAATTGAACGCGCGGGCCGCACGGTTAGAGGCAGCATCACCGGCCTGTACTCGATCTTGGTCGAGGGCGGGGATATGGATGATCCGATTGCGGATGCGCTACGAGCCATCTTAGACGGGCACATCATTCTATCGCGCGATCTTGCGGAACGCGGACACTTCCCCGCCATTGATGTCCTCGCGAGTGCAAGTCGAGCAATGGTGCACGTAACATCCGAAGCACATCGCAGCGCAGCGATGAAGCTGAGACGCCTACTCGCAGCATATCGCGACGCAGAAGATCTAATCCAGGTCGGTGCATATGCGCAAGGCAGCAACGCTGATGTTGACGAAGCGATTCTCAAGCGCGAGCAGATTGAAAATTTTCTGACCCAGAGCACATCAGAAATTCATTCGCTCGAGACAACGCTTGGATTGTTACATCAATTGACCGGGGAGAATCCGCTGTGAAACGCCGATCTGCGATCCCTACGTTGATTCGCCTCGCTGAACTCGACGAGCGACGTGCCCTGCAGGCCCTCGGAAAAATCCGCGGCGCCGTAACGAACACTGAGCGCGAGGTTGTACAGCTACAATCACAAGTCGGGAAAACATACTCAAGCTTCACCATTCCAGCGGGCAAGCCGGTATCTCGCGATGCGCTCCTCACAAATCATCAGCACATCGCACTCTTGACTCGAGATATCACCCGCCGTGAAACGCAGCTCGTCGAAGAGCGTGCCAGAGAGGAAGAAGTACGCAGCTTGGTGGCCGAGACGAAACTAAAAGTTCGAGCGCTGCGCAATGTCGAGAAGCGACGCGCAGAGCGCGAGCGCTTCACAAAGATTCGCCGCGATCAAATGCGTCTCGATGAGATGGCTCGCGTACGAACAAATGGGGAGATCGTCTAATGCGCGCATGGATGATGCTCGCGGGTTGGGTACTGATCGTTCCCTTCTTCGTCATTGCACAGGACGAGGAATCAGTAGCGGACGCACCATTTTCAGAACGGGCGATGGAGCTGGAGTCACGCGAGGCTGCGCTGCGTTTGCTCGAGGACGACCTGAGAAAGAAGATCGAGGAACTCAAGGAGCTGAAAAAACAGGCGGCGGTGGATATCGAGCCCGCAGAGACAAAACACAAGGCAGACGTGGACACACTGATCGCCTTTTATCAGTCCATGAAGCCGAAAGCTGCGGCGCAGCTGCTGGAAAAATTGCCCATCGGTTTGGCGGCGGATGTTATTGGCTCCATGAAAAGCCGTGAAGCAGGGAAAATTCTTAACGTGATGGATCCGGACCGCGCGGTTCAGATCTCTCGATTGATGGCGTCGAATAAATAGATGAACGAAGCTGCTCCAATACAAAGCCTGCCGCCGGTGCCGACAGATGTCGGCGCGAATACTGGCGCTGCGCCCGTTTCACCGGGTGCGGAGGGACAGGTCCAAGGTGAAGCACAAGCGGCACCGTTCGAGCAGGTTTTCCTAACCGCACAGCAGGCGGTGAACGCGGAGCAGCGTCTCGCCCGCGGCAACCCTGAGCTCAACACCCAGAATATCAATATCGACGAGCTGCTCTCAGCGCTCGATGTGGAAGCCCCGGAAATCGAACCCGATGAGGAACGGGAAGCAGAATCCGAAAACCTCCCCGGCCAGGAGGTGGCGCAAACCTTCGCTGAATTTGAACTCGCGCGCTTTCTGAATCGCCCCGGCTACCAAGCCATCAAGGCCCCTCCTTCAACGGACCTTGCACAGAACGTACAAACGCGCGTCGTAGATCGCCTTGTCGATCAGATGACCTCAAACCTGCTTCAGTCCGATCCACGCGCGCAAATCGAACACGTAGCGGAGCCGGCCCGGATCGAACTTGAACGTTCAACCAACCTCGACCGACTGCTCCGTGAGACTCAAGCAAGCCAAAGCGTACAGTCCGATCGCATCGCAGCGGCAAATACGAGTTCTGGTTTCGACCTTGGCAACTCCGATCTCTCCAAAGAAGGCAGCGATGCTCAGTTAGAACAGTTGCTCCGACAAACGCTCGAGACAGCAGACGGTTCACGTGCAGAACGACATGATCAAGCGATTCCACGCTCAGAGCTTGCTGCGATCAACCCCACAAACCTGCCCTCGCAGCAGTTCGACGTGAGCGGACCCACGCGCGCCCTACCCGAGCTTCCAGTACAGAACGAAGCTGCGCTACTTCGACAAACCAATTTGCTCGTTCAGAACGGCGGAGGCCAAGCGCGAATTCAAATCGATCCGCCTCAACTTGGTGAACTCAACCTACGCGTCACCGTGACAGATAGCTCGGTTCAGCTAAGTATTCTGGCCGATAAGGCACCGGTGGCGGATCTACTCGGGCGCCATATCAACGAACTTCGTCAAGCGCTCACGGAACAGGGCCTCCACGTCGACCGCATCGACGTCGATATCCGTGATTCCGGTGATCATGCGGACTCGACGGCGCGCGAGCGACTCATCGATCAGCAGCTCGGATTGGGCAATAACTCCAGTCGCCAAGGCTCTGGTGGCGATTCGATCGCTGATCTTTCACACCTTTTAACCCCTCGTTATCTCGGTATGCACACACTCGGAGCAGTAGACGTTCGCGTCTAATACAGATGCTGATAGGAGAATGAAGTGGACCCAATCATAGATTCATTGCTTGTTGATCAACCGGCTTTCGACGCGTCGCAGGAAGACCTTCGACAATCGTCGCTCGACCAAGATGCGTTCTTGAAAATTTTCCTCACTCAGTTGGAAAACCAAGATCCGCTAAACCCACAAGACCCCGCGGAAATGAGCGCGCAACTCGCTCAGTTCAGCCAGCTTGAGCAATCCATTCGCATCAAGCAGGAGCTTGAAAATATTTCTGAGAAGATCGGTGGATCTGAGCTCGATCCGGTCGCCATGATCGGCCGTACTGTTGAGCTCGATGGTAACTTCCTCAACGTGGGCGGCGCGGGCACCGACCAGTCGCTCGTCATTGAAATTGACCAGCCCATTCAGTCGTTGGTCATCACCGCTGAGGATACGCTCGGAGGAGACGTCGGTTTCGTGAATTTGCCGATCAGCGAAGACGGTCGGATTTTGACGCTGCCGCCTGGAACCTACGAACTGTCGTTTGTCGACGGGCAGCCCCAGTTGCGCTTGCCTGACGGTTCGGTGCAAGCACTCGCCTTTAGCGAACTGCGTACCGACGGCGAGGGCAACCTCGTCCCTGGAGGCACATTGCCCTTCCCGCCACAATTCGGCGTGCAGTATCAGTTTGATGTGGTCGCGGCGGCAAGCGCGGAAGATCGCTTTGATCCCGTGCTGAGAACCACGGCTAATGTTACAGGCGTTCATCTCGTGGATGGACGCGCTCTTATTTCTGTTGATGGTACAGATGTAGATCCTCTTGATGTTATTCGGATTCGGTAAAAGGAGATATTGAAATGGGACTTCAGTCTAGTTTATTTTCAGGTGTTGCAGGTATCGATTCAAACGGCTCAGCGATTTCGGTGATCAGTGATAATATTGCGAACTCGAATACGGTCGGGTTCAAATCGTCACGTGCAGAGTTTGTCGATGTTCTGTCGGGCAACTTAGGCAGCGGTGGCGGCGGTACTATTGGTTCCGGTTCGCGTCTGTCGGGAATCAATCAGAACTTTACCCAAGGTTCGTTGGAAAATACGGGTGTCACCACCGACGTTGCGGTGGACGGCGGTGGGTTCTTCATCGTGCAAGACACCCAAGGCGTGTTCTACACCCGGTCTGGCATCTTCCGCCTTGATTCCTCACAGAACCTGGTCAACGCACAGGATCAGAATGTCCAAGGTTTCGGTATTACACCCGGCGGTCTGCCAAACGGTGCATTGGGCAATATCAACCTGTCGACGGTGTCTTCGAGCCCTTCCGCCACTACGGAGGTCGACGTCAACGTCAACTTGGACCCGAACGACTCGAGCAGCGGAACCGCGCTTCAGTTCAATCACACGGATCCGGTGACGTCGTCGAACTTCCAGACCGGTATTCGTGTTTTCGACTCGCTTGGAAACCCGCGAAACGTATTGATCTACTTCAAGAAGAACTCTGCGGCGTCCAATTCCTGGTTCTATCTCGCGGGCGTAAACCGATCGGAGCTCGATTTCGCGAACATGGGCGGAAATTTCGCCACGTTCGCTTCGACACCGGCCACGCAATTTTTTCCAGTACAAAGTGGAACGTTGACCTTTACCACCGATGGTGCACTACTGACCGAAGGCACCACCGCACTCACCGTACCCTATGATTCCGATGGCGATGGAACCACGAATCAGAACGAGGCCACACCAGGAAACGCGGGTGGCTGGGACTGGCTCGGTGGGGCTACCTTGAGTCAATCGCTCGTATTTGACTTTGGTACGCCGCCTGCTGGCACCGATCAAACCACTCAGTTTGGTGGTTCGGGTTCAGCCGGCGGAAACAACTTCGTTCGCTTCCTGAACCAAGATGGCTTCTCGGCGGGCTCGCTTTCATCGATCGACATCGATGAGAACGGTTTCGTGACCGGAAGTTTTTCCAACGGTCAAACGCAGCGATTGGCACAGCTCGCACTCGCGACCTTCGCCAACATCAACGGTCTTGCCCGCGTGGGTAAGAACAACTGGCTGGAATCCAATGATTCGGGCAACCCGATTGTCGGTTCCCCAAACCAATCCAGTTTTGGCGCATTACGGGCAGGCTTTTTGGAGCAATCGAATACCGACTTGGCCGAGGAATTCGTTCGACTGATTTTGGCACAGCGTAACTTTCAAGCGAATACGCGAACCATTAGTACCACGAACGAACTTCTCGCAAACCTCGTCGTCCTCGGTCAGTAACGTGAATTTTTTCCATGGAAGGACCTAATAATGGCAGATGAAGAAGCGCCAGCAGCGGAAGAAGAAGAAGGTGGCGGCAACAAAGGCGGTGGCACCACCAAGATGATCATCATCGTGGCCCTCGCCGCGCTGCTCTCGGGCGGCGCCGGGGTCGGTGTGGGTTTCATCGTTCTTGGCAAGCATGCCGCAGAACCAGCTGAAGAAGGCGAAGAAGCTGGGGAACATGCCGCTGAAGAAGTCGCCGAAGAAGAGGCGGTCAAGCGCGCCGCTCCTGAGGATGAACTGCACGAGGATGCGGATGCCGCGCTCGGCACGATCTATGGACTGCAGTCGTTCATTGTCAATATCAATGACAACGGTCGCGACCGCTATCTAAAAATCAAAGCTGAGCTCGAGTTGCGCACGCCAGAGGTAGCGAAAGAGCTTGATTCGCGCCTACCTCAGGTTCGAGATCTCGTGATCGGCCTGCTCGGAAGCAAGTCGTTCGAAGAAGTTCGTTCGATGGAAGGGAAAAACTTTCTACGCCAGGAGATGCTCCACCGAATCAATTCACTGCTCGTCAAAGGCAAGGCGCGCAGAGTTTTCTTCACGGAGTTCGTTGTTCAATGAGTGAAGGTGAAGAACAGGTCTCGAGTACTCTAGACCAGAATCAGATCGACACGCTTATACGCGCGCTCGCGGATGGTCAAATTCCGATGCGTGAGGATTCGCTTGCGCATCTGACTAAAGTCCAAACGCTCGATCTCAGCGACGCCACATGGAGCCAGGACCGGATCATCCGTCGGCGACTTCCGGTCTTGGACCACGTGTTCGAGCGCTTGGGGCCTTCACTTCAAATCACTCTAACCAAGAGCCTGCGTTCGCCGGTGCGTACCGAAAACGTTAGCGTTGAACTGCAAAAGTTCGGTGACTTTAAGAGGCAATTCGAAGGTCAAACCTGCCTCTTTGAAGTGATGCGCCTCGATCCATTGCGTGGATACGGGCTACTGATTCTCGGCCCACAAGTCCTATATTCCATTGTTGATGCGCTGATGGGCGGGCTAGGAATCGGCGAGCTTCCGGAATCCCGTGAGATATCGGACATCGAAGTTAGCTTGTTGTACAAATTCTACGGCGACATTCTTCGGGACTATGAAAACGCATGGAAGCCATGGTTCCCGCTGCGTTGCGAACACATAAGAAGCGAACGTAGCAACCAATCGTTATCCACGATCGACGATGAAGAAGTGTGTCACATCGGAACGCTGCGCGTTTCCGGGGATGTTCTACCCGCCTCTCCATTCAACTTCGTGATGCCATACACTCAGCTCGAGCCGCTCCTCGAAGCGACGTCTGCGCGCGCAGGAGATGAAATCGATCCTAACTGGCGAGTCAATCTTGAGCGCAATATGTCTGATATCTATGCGGGCATGTCGGCGGACCTAGGCCAGGCCAATATTTCAGCATCCACAGTCCGGACCCTCGCCGAGGGAGATGTGATTCAACTCGAGAAACGCATCGAAGAACCCATTGAGGTCAAAGTGGAAAACCAGCAGGTTTTCCATGGCCGCATTGGGAGAAGCCGAAACCAATACGCAGTACGCATAACGGATCGGCGTGAAATTGAACGCCAGCTCGTTGATCGCACCGCAGGTCAAACACTCGTACGCAAGGGACTTATCACCCACGAACAGCTAAGTGTTGCGCAGGTTGATGAAAAAATTAATCGCCGGCCGCTGCTGGATTCTATCGTTGCACGAGGCTGGGTGGAACGTCGTGTACTCGAAGCCGCATTAGGCCAATCCACGCCGGTCTAGGAGGGAACCATGTCAGACGAACAGAACGCAGCAAGTAACGAGGAGAATTTTGATCTTCTGCTGGATGTCCCTCTACGCGTCAGTATCGAACTGGGCCGCACAAAAATGAAGATCCAAGATTTACTCGAAGTTGGCCAGGGCGCAGTGGTTGAGCTCGATCGGCTGGCCGGTGAGCCCGTCGACATCCTTGTAAACGGCAGCCCGGTCGCAAAAGGCGAAGTTGTTGTCGCCAACGATCACTACGCGGTTCGTGTGGTCTCGATCAACGGACCCACGGAACGATTGGAGGCACTCAAGTGAGGCATCTCGTAAGTATCGCGCTACTGTCGATCCTACTCCTTGCACCATTCGGTGCATTCGCAGACATTTTAACACCCACTGTAGAAGAGCCGACGACTACGCCAGATGTCGCAGCATTTCCAACGCCGACCGTCTTGCCCTTGGTTCGAATCGCACTCGCCATCGTCGGTGTGACGATGGTCGGCTGGGGTCTCACGTATTGGAGCCGCAAGCGAAGCTTAGCGACGGGCGGCGTGGGCGCAAAAATCGACATCCTCGCCACCCGTGGGATCGGAGCGCGCCACCAGGTCGCGTTGCTCGAAGTTTCAGGCCGGCGCCTATTGGTTGGCATGGGGTCCGAGGCCATTACAACGCTCGCAGACCTGACAGACGAACTGGATTTCGGCACGCAGCTGCATCAACAGATCGATCCCGAAGAAACCAAAGAAGAGCTGGTCAAGATGATTGGCAGATTCGAAGGACTTGATGGTTAGACGGATCCTCCTATTCGTGCCTATCGCACTGATTCCGCTCATCGCTGGGGTTGCCCACGCGCAGGATCCGGGAATCGTCGGCGAGGCGCTTGCAGATCTCGAGCAACTCACGCAGGACCCGAGCAAGCTCACACCTGCGTTCCGGCTCGCGATTCTAATGACCTTGTTGTCCCTCGCACCCGCGCTCGTCATGATGGTGACCTGTTTTGTTCGCGTCGTGATTGTCCTGACGTTGTTACGACAGGCTCTCGGCGTACAGAACGTACCACCGACTCAGGTTCTGATGGCTCTCTCCATCTTCCTCACTATGTTCGTGATGCAGCCAACGTTTGAAAACGCCTATTCGACGGGAGTTGGACCGTTCTTGCGTGGAGAGATCGAGGACGAAGCTGCGTTTGACAACACAGTTGTTCCGTTTCGTCACTATATGCTGCGTCAAACTCGGAATGAGGACCTAATGCTCTTCCAGGAGATCTCACGAGCACCGGAGGTTGAAGGCCCCGAGGAACTGGATCTGAACGTGCTGGTGCCGGCGTACATGTTGAGCGAGCTTCGAACTTCGTTTCTGATCGGCTTCATGCTCTTCATTCCATTCCTCGTAATCGACATGGTCGTTGCGTCGACGCTGCTTTCAATGGGCATGATCGTCGTACCGCCAATGATGATCGCTTTACCGATCAAGCTAATGATCTTTGTCTTGGTTGACGGTTGGAACCTCGTCGTCGGTGCACTCGTAAGGGGAATCGTATGAGTATTGAACTTGTGATCGAAATCTATCGAGAGGCGCTCCGAACGGCTGCGCTGGTCGCAGCTCCGATCCTTGGAACCGCGATGATTATCGGTCTAGCGGTTTCCCTACTACAAACAGTCACCAGCTTACAGGAGCAAACACTAACGTTTGTTCCAAAAATTCTTGGTATCGCTTTCGTTGTTGGCGCGACGCTGCCGTGGTCACTGCAAACGTTGATGAACTTTCTGACGCTGATTCTCACTCATGCTCCTGGATTGGTCCTAGCGCGTTAGGAGTCAGTAGTGCTAATTCTTTTCATGCTCGTACTAGCCCGAGTCACCGGGCTATTCATGGGAGCCCCCGTGCTCTCGCGCGACGACGTGCCTCGACGCTTTAAGATCGTCATAATGGCGGCGCTATCGTTGGCGATCCTCCCCACCGTCGATACGACGCTGATGCCGAGCGACGGCTACGATGTGATCGTTGCGATGATTGGAGAAGTTGCAGTCGGATACTTCTTTGGACTCATGGCGATGCTCATCGTTAACGCTTTTCAGGGGGCGGGATCCCTGATCGCTTTTCAAATGGGATTTGCGATGGCCCGAACCATCGATCCAACCGATCAGACTTCGTCTCCGATCATCGGTACGGTCTACGGAGGCATGGTCACGACCGCGTTCCTCGTGATGGACGGTCACCATCTGCTCATTCAAGCCGTCGCCGCGAGCTACAACACTTTTCCCGTCGGGGGCGTCATGCAAACGGGCGTAATGGCTGAGTTGTTGTTCTCGGCCGGCGGCACCATTTTCGAAATGGCCGCGCGTGTCGCCGGACCCGTGACTGGCGTGATGTTGCTGATCAATAGTTTGATTGGGTTCTTGAACCGAGTCATTCCTCAACTATCGATCTTCAATATCGGTTTGCCCATCACCGTATTCAGCGGCCTCACTGCAGTCGGCTTCGCGTTACCGGGCGCAATGAACCAGTTCTTGAAGATGTTCGGTGCGCTTGAAGAACAGATCGTTCTCATGGTTGCGAGGTAGACATGGCGAACGACGATACAGAAAGGGAAGAGGAACCTACCGCTAAAAAGCGCGGCGAAGCGCTTAAAAAGGGTCAGATCGCGATTAGCCAAGAGCTCTTTACTTTCGCGAACCTCGTATCCGTCACATTGGCGCTTACCACGCTCGGTTCTCCCGTCATCCTGGAAGGCATGTCAACGTTTCGGAACGTCTGGATTCCACCAGATCATCTCGATGTATTTGAAGCCACTCGCATGCTGCGAAGCGCATTCGGTGCTGCAACAGTCGTTGCGTTTCCGGTTTTTACCGCAGTTGTCGTTGGTGGCGTTCTCATGGGCCTAATCCAGACAAAGGGCAACATCGCAACCGATCGACTCAAGCCGAAATTCGAGAAGCTCAACCCCATCAAAGGGTTTTCGCGAGTTTTCAAGAAAGATGGACCTATCAATTTAGGCAAAGCAGCTATGAAGATCGCCACTATCGGCGTGGTGCTAATGATCGTGGCGTCGAGACACATCGATCAATATCAGGGTTTGTCCGATCTGCCACTTCTGCTGATTCTAAAGTTCATATTCTCCGTGATCATCGAAGCCTATCTGTATGGCGCGCTCATGCTTCTGTTCATCGCTCTTGGCGACTATGCGTGGCAGAACTATTCGACTGAAAAGTCTCTAAAAATGAGCAAGCAGGAGGTCAAAGAAGAGCACCGTCAGTCCGAGGGTGATCCGGCAGTACGAAGTCGACTGCGATCGTTGCAGATGGAGCGCGGGCGCACACGAATGATGGAAGCCGTACCCGATGCGGATGTCGTAGTCACAAATCCGGAACATATCTCCGTCGCAATCCAATACGCTCGATCGGATATGTCCGCCCCCACGGTTATTGCGAAGGGCGGTGGCCATCTCGCGATGCGCATCCGTGAGATCGCGCGAGAAAATGGTATTCCAATCGTAGAAAACAAACCCGTCGCACGCTCCCTCTACCGGACTGTAAAAGTCGGCCAGCAGATCCCGGAGAAACTCTATCAGGCGGTCGCAGAAATTCTTGCGTACGTGTACAAACTCGATCGCTCGAAGGCTAACGCATGGTAACGAAAGCTAAAGATCCAACGACCGAATCAACGCTCGCCGACCAACTGGGTGTCGGCTTCGCCATTGTCGGAATTCTTGGCATCCTGCTCGTTTCACTTCCGCCGTTCGTACTCGATATCGGGCTGACGATTAACCTTGGTGTCGCCCTACTCGTGCTATTCGTTGCACTGTACGTACGATCGCCATTGGAACTATCCGCATTTCCGACGATTCTGCTGCTCACGACTCTTTTTCGGCTCTCTTTGAACATTGCGTCGACCCGACTCATCCTTCTCGAGGGCGATCAAGGCACCGGTGCAGCTGGTGGCGTGATTGAAGCGTTCGGCCAAGTTGTTGTCGGTGGTAATTTCGTCGTCGGTATCGTGATCTTTATTCTCTTCGTAACGATCAACTTTATGGTCATCACCAAGGGTTCTGGTCGCATCGCTGAAGTGGCCGCGCGCTTCACCTTGGACGCAATGCCCGGTAAACAGATGGCGATCGACGCGGACCTAAACGCCGGAAATATAACGGAAGTGGAAGCCATTTCGCGCCGCATGGGAATTCAAGAAGAAGCGGATTTCTACGGTGCAATGGATGGTGCGAGTAAGTTCGTCCGTGGTGACACCGTCGCTGGTCTTATCATCACGGGCGTAAACATTCTGGGCGGCCTTGCAATTGGAACCTTGCAGCAAGACATGAGCTTCGGTGAAGCGGCCAGCACCTACATACTTCTAACCGTTGGGGATGGCTTGGTCTCAGCGGTTCCATCGTTGTTGATTTCTGTCGGTGCTGGTGTGATCGTGACCCGTGCTGGTGCAAAAACCGATCTCGGAACACAGCTTCGAACGCAGATATGGCGCCGACCCATCCCGCTCGCGCTGGGTTCGGGGGTACTGGGAATGCTCGCGATCGTCCCCGGTCTTCCCACGATCGCATTCGGTCTACTCTCCGCGGGCCTTGGGCTCGGCGCATATCAACTTAGCGTGCAAGAAGAGGAACAAACCAAGAAGGAAGAAGAACCACCAGATCCGAAAGAGCTCCCACCAGAACAACCGATGGACCTGCTGCGACCGCCGGACCCTTTGGAGCTCCAGATTGGCTATGGCTTGATTGATCTCGTTGACCCCAACAAGGGCGGCGAGTTGCTCGATCGCGTGCGTACACTAAGACGGGACTTCACCGTCAATATGGGCTTCCCCGTACCATTGGTGCACATCCGTGACAACCTCAGGCTCGGCTCCGAGGACTATTCAATCTTGGTTCGCGGGGTAGAGATGGGTAAAGGGACCATCCTCTCTGATCACTTACTCGCGATTGCACCACCTGGAGGCGGGCCAGCGCTTGCTGGAACCGAAACCCGCGACCCCACATTTGGGTTGTCGGCGTTTTGGATTAAGGTCGACGTCCGCGACCAGGCCCAGAGCCTCGGGTACACCGTGGTCGATCCCGCCTCCGTCGTCGTCACTCACCTAACCGAAGTAATTCGACGCCGAGCATCGGACCTCTTAGGACGCCAACAGATCCAAGAAATGCTCGATTCCCTGTCTGGACAGTATCCAAAACTCGTAAGCGAAGTGGTGCCCGATCCCCTTCCCGTGGGAGGCGTTCAGAAGGTCATGCAAGCGCTCTTACGCGAGTCGGTTCCCGTTAGAGATCTGCCATCAATTCTGGAAGCTCTGGGCGACTACGCAACCAAAACTAAAGACCCCGAACTTTTGACCGAACTCGTCCGTGAAAGGCTTGCTCCTCAAATCTCGGCGGATTTGGCAACAGATGGCAAGTTAAGTGTTTTGGTGATCGCGCATGACATCGAACAAAGGATAGCGGAGTCGATTCAACGAACAGACCACGGTACTCTTTTGAATCTCGATGCTGGAACGATTTCACAAATTGTGGGAGCCATACAAAAGAAAGTGGACGAGGTAAGTATCATACATCCAGATCCGACGATTCTGTGCACCCCTGGAAGCCGAGCACATATTCGTCGAATGACGGAACGTTTCCTACCTAGATGCGCTGTAGTATCGGCAAACGATCTCACGCCGGAGTTGGAGATCGAATCGATCGGCGCGGTTCAATTTGGATAAAAAGACGAACGGATAGATAGTATGCGGGTCAAAACCTTCGAAGCAGTAGACATGAAACAGGCACTCAACCTGGTAAAGGATGAGATGGGGCCGCGTGCTGTCATCGTGTCTAGTCGCCCGATCAAAAAGGACGGCAAGCTCTTTGGCATGCTCGGTCGTACCGTACTCGAAGTCACCGCTGCAGTGGAAGAAGGCGAGAAGGAAGATCCTGTCAACGTTCGGACCGTGCGCGCGCCGGACCTACCCAGCGGTCGAGGCCGTGGCACCGGTGCGTACCATGACATTTGGACCATAAAACAGGCCGTCGAACCTGTACTCGATGAGATTCGAACGCTCAAAGAAGGCCTTTCAGGGCATACGCCTGAAGAAGAATCGCAACAGACCGACCTTCGTGCAGACGTCGCACAAATTCGAACTATGCTCGCCTCGTTCGTGGGATCGGGAAACATTCAGGCAGATCCTCAGGGTGCTGCTGCGCAGAGACTATTCTATTTCCTCATGGGTCGCGGAATCGACGAAGCGCTATCGCGGTCCTTGGTACAACGCGTGGTGGCACGGATCGATTCCGGTGCACTCGGCGATCTAGAACGACTTAAACTGAATCTGGCCGCAGAAATGCGTGCCGATATCGCGCGCGCCCAACGTGGTTCCGCCCCCAGCCGGATTCAGGTTTTTGTTGGGCCAACTGGCGTGGGCAAAACAACGACGATCGCAAAACTTGCAGCGCGAGCCGCTCGGTCGGCGCCAGATAGCGTACTCATTATTACAACCGATGTTCATCGCGTTGCCGCGGTGGAACAAGCCATGCGTTTTGGTGAGAGCATGTCGGTGCAGGTCAAGGTTGCGATTAGCCCCGAGGACCTTCGAAGAACCGTATTGCAGGCGGAGAACAAAGAGAAGGTTTTCATCGATACGCCCGGCCGTAGTCATCGAGATACCACAGCTTTCCGCTCACTACGCGGGAATATCGACCTACTCGATGACGCCGAAGTCATGTTGGTTCTTTCCGCGACAAGCCGCGCAGCGGATTCGCAGGAGATCCTCGAAGCATATTCGGTTCTCCCCTGCTCTCGACTCATCCTGACCAAGCTGGATGAAACAAGAATATACGGCGAGCTTTACAACTGCATCGTTCGTTCGGGTCGACCGATTGCGTGCGTCACCACAGGCCAAGCCGTGCCAGAACATCTGGAAACTATGGACATACCTGGAATCCTTCGACGGGTACTCCATGGATAGGGCCATCGATCATGGGTAGCGCGCAGGATTTCGTCGACAATGCAAACGAAATCCCGGTCATGCCACCGGTTGCAGCCGAAGTCATGCGCAAAGCCGAGGATCCGGATAGCGACCTGCCCAGCTTGGCTCAACTCATTGCACGCGATGCCTCACTGGCGATACGTGTCCTGAAAATCGCAAACTCCTCTTTCTATTCGATGCCACGAAAGATCGAGACCATTCAACAAGGTATCGTCCTACTCGGCTTTTCCACACTTCGTTCTGTCGTTGTGGCGGCCGCGATGAAGGACGTATTTTCCCGTTTTGGACTCGCAGAACGTTTGCTCTGGGAACACGCGATTGCGTGCGGCGTTGCATGTAGTGTGGTTACAGAGAATATTTCGGGAATCCCCAAGGACCAGGCGTTTGTAGGCGGGCTCGTTCACGACATGGGGAAATTGGTGATGCATTCGCAGGCAGAGCCTCAATATCAAGAAGTCATGCGTGTTGTATATGCGGGTGAAAAGGAGAGTGTTGAAGCTGAACAGGACGTGTTCGGTTTCGATCACACGGAGGTCGGAGAACTCGTGCTAAGAAAATGGCAGCTTCCCGACCGCCTTTCTGCGGCCGTGGGGGCCCATCACAACCCCAATGACATTGATGAGGCAACCGAAGGCAAGCCGCTTGCGGCAGTATTCCAGTTCGCAGACCTGCTCTGCATCCGTGAAGGCCTGGGTCGACGTACCCCGAATCCGGACATCAATCCACTCGACTGTGAAGGCGCTGAAATTCTTGGCATCAAGGACCACGACCTCGACGATCTCATAGCTCGTTTTTCTGAAACCTACGACAAAGAGCGGGAGGTATTTGGATGACAACCATCGAAGCCGCAGAAATCGGTCGCGTGGGAGGTGTCATTGGCAAAATTCAAGACCGAAATCAAGGCTCTAAGAAACAGCGTCCCTTCCCAAAAATCGACGACGACCCAGACGACAACGACGAATCCAGCCCTGACTCCGACTCAAGCTCCAACACACGACCCGCTTCCTCAACGCAGAACCGCAATACCCATGGCCCTTCCGATGATGATGAACATCGCATTGATGTAACCGTGAGCGGAATCATTCTTCCTACCCTGCAGATTCTACCTATCGAAACCCGAAGACGAACGCTCCACTAACAGACATTCGGCGCCAGACCTGTCGGCACCATCTTTGCAATCCTGAATGCCAATGCCTGATGGACTCTATATATCGTATACCGGTGTAGCTGCGAACCAAGCCGAACTCGATGCAATTTCGAACAACGTGGCGAATGCATCTACAACGGGTTATCGCCGCGACCAAACCGTATTCGACACGATTCTCGGCGCTGCATCCTCTTACGCGCGATCAAGCACCGGGAAAGTCGATCTCACCCCCGGGTCACATAAGTCAACAGAAAATCCTATTCACGGAGCGATCAGCGGCGAGGGCTTCTTTGTCGTTGAAGCAGACGATGGTTCCGAAGTCTACACCCGACGCGGTGATTTTCAGATTGCTGCAGATGGTCGCGTAGTTCTGCCCAACGGGCTTCAGGTAAAGGGTGACGGCGGTGCTTTGAGCGTGCCGACTGACCAGCCTGTACATTTAACAAACGATGGAACCTTCGTTACCGAACAGGGAGCGGTGGGTAAACTCAAGGTTGTAACCTTCACCGACCCAAGCCAACTCACGAAGATCGGCGAAAGCGTGATAGCCGCAAGTCCCGATGCTGGCATCGAGGATGTCGATAACCCCTCCATCAACTCGGGATTTGTTGAAGCTTCCAACGTCAATATAGCGGCGGAAATGGTTCAGTTGATCAGCGCGACGCGCTCTATTGAAGCGTCGATGCGGTCACTTCGAATAAATGACGAGCTAACCGGTAGCCTCATTGACGCGCAGCAGTAGTAGTTCAGGTTCTTGAAAGGAGTAGATGATGGGCGGATCAGCGATGTTTACAGCGGTAACGGGGACAACTGCACAGCAGGTGCGGATCGACGTAATCGCAAACAACCTCGCCAACCTTGGGACAAATGGTTTCAAGAGGATGCGACCCCAATTTGAGGATCTCCTCTATGAAACAGTGCGTTCGCCCGTAGGAGAGAATGACAGCCCAACCGGACTTCAGTTTGGGCGCGGTACACGCGTCGTAGGTACGGAGCACATTCATACTGCAGGCGCATTGCGACAAACCGATCAGCCCCTGGATATCGCAGTTGAAGGCGATGGTTTCTTTGAAATCACACGACTCAACGGAGACCCCGCCTATACGCGGAATGGATCCTTCAAGATCAACACCAACGGCAATCTTGTGACTTCGGGCGGACTACTGCTGAATCCACCGATTACGATTCCAAGTACTTCACTCACAATCACGATTTCCCAGGACGGGCTTGTAAACGTTGTGCAGCCTGGTTCCTCAACACCGACGCAGGTCGGACAATTCCAACTCGCACGGTTCGCGAACTCCGCGGGGCTTGAAGCCATAGGGCACAATCTATTTACAGAGACTGAGTCGTCGGGCGCACCCTCAACAGGTGTTCCCGGCCAGACAGCATTTGGAACCATTTCACAAGGCGCACTTGAAGAGTCGAACGTCAATGTCGCAGAAGAGCTGGTCGAGCTCATTCTGGCTCAACGCGCATTCGAAGCCAATACGCGTGTAATTTCAAGCGTCGACGACATCATGCGCTTCATTACGCAGAGGTAATCATGAAGTTTCTGCTGGCGATCACTAGCGCCCTATTCTTCACCATCACCGCGGATGCGCGGTCTCTGGTGAAAATCGAAAGCGACGTTACCGTTGATGGTCCCGAAATCACACTCGGCGCCATGGTGGTTACTGACGGTGTTGAGGAGCGTTACGTCAGGCGTATCGGAAACATCTCGTTGGGACGTTCCGCAGAACCCGGCGGCGTTCGCAAGTTTTCCGGTGAAGGGATCTCAAAGCAGATTCTGGCGGTCGCGCCCCACCTGTTCATCGATATCCCCAAGGAAGTCAGCGTACGAACCGCGGCGAACGAGATCTCCGGCAAGGAGCTCCGAGAAAAGCTGGAAAAAGCGATTCGCCATCGCATGACTTGGCCGGAAGAAGCAACAACCTTATCGAATTGGAATGTTCCGAAAATACTCGCGGTTCCCGTGGGTTCGGATCGTCTAAATGTACACTTCAGCCCTGGCGAAGATTTTCTTGGGCGCGTAAACGCGCAGTTAGAATACGTGGACCCCGAGAGCTCGAAAACGTTTCGCGTTCAACGTACCGCTTCGGTTGAGATCGATGTCGAACTTCCGGTCCTCGTGGCATCAAAGCCTCTTCGGCGCGGCGCCATTCTAACCAGCGAATCGACGCAACTCGAAAAGCGAAGTCTCCGAGGTTTACCGCGTCAGTTCCTAACCGATCTTCCAGATGTCGCCGGCGAGCGTCTCGCTGAACCCCTCTCCGAAGGCAGGGTGGTTCTACGACGCCATCTCGTCATACAGAATCTCGTAAAGCGTGGCGACATCATGCTGGTCGATGCGCAAACCGGGGGCCTCGAAATTCGGATCGAGGCAAAGGCGCTTGAAAACGGTTCTTTCGGCCAGATGATCCAAGCCGAAAACCCGGTCTCACGTCGACGCTTTCAGGTTGAAGTCACCGGAGAAGGCCGAGCGATGTTGTCACTCCCAGCCGTGGGAAGCGACCAATGAAACGCGGGGTGATGTTTCTTGCGATTCTTGGACTCGGATGCGTTGATATGGGCGCGCCGGGATGGTTGCCGCAAGATGAGCCCCTGCTACCCCCCCCTCCACCCGAACCCGAAGCCTATACGCCTTCGTCGGGTTCGCTCTGGCGGGGCGATTCATCGCGTCGCTTTTTGGCTTTCGAAAATCGTGCGAAACGCGTTGGCGACATCGTTACTGTGTTGATTAGTGAAACAGCGACTGCCGACGCAGACGCGAAAACCGAGCTCGACCGTGCCACGTCTTACGATGTAAATATCGAGAGCGCCACTGCCCTGCAAACGATCATCTCGCGTCCGATTCGAAACATTCTCGGGTTCCTCGGATTCTCGAACCAGAAAACGAACAACAACCCTTCTGGTAATATCGAGATCCTTGATACAGACGCGACCTCAGCATTCTCAGGTGAGGGAAAAGTCGAACGGGCATCGACCTTCGCAACGACCGTGGCGTGCATGGTCACGGGCGTGACGCCCTCCGGATTGCTCGAAATTCGTGGTGAGCGGCACCTCACAATCAATCACGAGAAACAAATTATTGAACTCAGCGGCTACGTTCGACCCGAAGATGTGCGACTGGACAACAGCGTCCCTTCCGCATTGATCGCAAGTGCTGACATTCAGTACGGCGGTCGCGGATCCATGTCGGAAAAAACCCGGGAACCGTGGCTGGCGCGCTTCTTCGGCAAGGTACTACCGTTCTGATGCGAATTCTCGCTTTCATACTCGCCCTGCTCGTTGGGACTGCGGCTACAGTCGAGGCCGCCAGAATTAAGGACCTCGCTGGTTTTCAGGGCGTCCGAAGCAACCCGCTCGTGGGCTACGGAATCATTGTAGGTCTACAAGCGACGGGTGATAGCTCCGCAAGCCTATTCGCGAATCAATCTCTTGCAGGCCTGCTCGGAAAGCTTGGAATCGTCGTTGACCCCAAAGCGCTGAGCGTAACCAACGTGGCAGCGGTAATGGTAACAGCCGATCTACCACCGTTTGCCCGCATGGGTGAACCACTGGACGTCCTGGTAAGCTCGATTGGAGACGCGGCCAATCTTCAAGGCGGAACACTACTCGCTACTCCACTGCTCGGTGTTGACGGTGAAGTGTATGCCCTCGCGCAAGGCGCGGTTTCGATCGGAGGCTTCTCTGCCGCTAGCGGTCAGGGAGACCTGGTGCAGCAAAATCACCCAACGGTAGGACGCATCCCGTCTGGCGCATTGGTTGAAAACGAAGTTCCACTCCCTATCGCGGATCAACAGTATGTACGTCTGATCTTGCGAGAGAAGGATTTTACAACCGCAGCACGAGTCGCCATTGAAATCAATAAAAAGCTTGGCGATAAATTAGCGCAAGCGACCGACTCAGGCACCATCGACGTCGAAATTCCCGAAAGCTACCGGGGTAATCCTGTGCCTTTTCTCGCCCGAGTTGAGGACGTTCAAGTCGAACCGGACCGAACCGCAGCCGTTGTGCTCAACGAACGCACCGGAACAGTCGTGATGGGGGCAGGTGTACTGGTTTCCGCCGTTGCTATCTCCCATGGCAACCTGAGTGTTCGTGTATCTGTTCGGACCGACGTGTCACAACCACAACCATTCTCCGAAACAGGTTCGACCGTGACGTTCGACAACGATGAAATCGTAGTGCAGGAACAAGGATCGAATCTCGTCGTCGTTCAGGGAGTCACGATTGGGGAGCTCGTACGTTCGCTCAATCGTGTTGGCGCGAGTCCGCGAGATCTGATCGCGATCCTTCAAGCCGTCAAAGCGGCGGGCGCGTTACAAGCGGAGTTAAAGATCATCTAGTGACAACTCAAGACAGCAGTGGACATTGCCGATAAGGCCGCGGGGAGACTGACCCTTGGAATTCGAACTAAACACGACGCACAACGCGCTTTTTGCGCAGCATAAGCTCGATGTGGACAAACCGTCCAAATCCGAGACGGAGCTCGCCGAAGCGGCCCAGGAGTTCGAGGCCTATATGCTCAATAGCCTGCTTTCAGAGATGCAGAAGACAGTGCAGTCCAGCGGCCTATTTGACGATAGTAAGTACGAAGGGTATCAGTCGCTGATCTACGATGCGCTCTCCAAAAAAGCAGCAGAAGCTGGCACATTCGGACTCGCCAAGCAGATGTTGAGTCAGTTAAAGGACCAGCCATGAAAGCGGTTGTAGAAGAGTTGATCGCCGTGCTCGATGGCGAGACGCGTCTTGCGTGCAATTTGCTTGAGCAACTGCAAACGGATCACAAGCTCATCATTCATCAGGAAATCGTTGCGCTCGAAGCATCGAACCTTGTGAAAGAAGAACTCATCATTCGCTTTCAATCACTAGAAGAACAGCGCATGCGGTTGACGCTTCAACTAGGCAACGCGCTGGGGATACCCGCCGAGGAGTTACGGATCTCAAAGATCTGTCCGCAACTCGGCGCTGATGGAACTGCCCTTGAATCGTCGGCCGAGAAGTTGCGCGCGGTGATCGGAAGCTTGAGTGAGCTGGTAGCCATCAGCCGTGGTTTTCTCGAACAATCCATTCTCGGAATCCGGGGCCTACTCTCTCTGATTCAATCACTCCGCACCCCAGATGCGCAGACCTACGGTGCAGACGGCCAGGTTGAAGCAGCGAGCTCCAACGACGCCGTCTCGATACAGCGGGAGGCGTAGTATGTCGATCTCCTCAACGCTGAATACAGCCAAGCTTGGACTCCTGGCCCAATCGCGCGCGATTCAGGTCGCCTCAAATAATATCGCGAACGTTAATACGCCAGGTTACACCCGACAGCGCGCGATTTTCGAAGCCGTCAGCCCATCGTTCCTGCCCGGCGGCACCCCTCAAGGTGGTGGTTCCACGGTCGGTCAGGTTGAGCGTGTCGCCGATGCCGTGCTTGATGCACAGATTTTACAAGAGCATCAGGGCCTTGCTTATGACACCACCCTCGAAGCTGGTTTACGACGCCTCGAAAGCGTTTTTGATGAGCTTGGCGGCTCCGGTCTAAGCACTGCGCTGTCGAATTTTTTCAGCGCTGTCAACGACCTCTCGAGTGGTGATGCAAGTAATGCAGTATTGCGCGAACAAGTCGTGCAAACGGGAACCGCGATCGCGGACCAAATCCGCGACATGGACAACCGCTTACACCAACTCCAGATCGGTCAGAACGCAGCGATATCTCAACAGGTCACTGATATTAACGGCATCGCGATCGAGATCGCTGAGCTAAACCGAGACATCTTCAAAAAGGAAGTCGGTGGCAATACCGTAGCGAGCTCCCTTCGTGACACACGTCAAGCACGCATGATTGAGCTCGGAAAAAAAGTCGACTTCACGAGTTTTGAACGCTCTGACGGTCAAGTCAGCATATTCGTCGGTGGCGGGTTCCTCTTGGTCGATGGTATTACCGCAGGAAGTCTATCGGCAGACACGACCCAATCGTCGACCCTTAGCGACCCATCGTTCTCTCATATCTTTCAGAGTCTCGACGGGTCACTGAATGGTCCGATTACTTCTCGGATCACCAGTGGTGAGATGGGCGCCACACTCGATCTACGCGACACCCAGATCGTGGACTATCGGCAGGAACTTGATGAGTTCGCCTACAACTTGGCGCGACGCTTCAACGACGTCCATGACAACGGCTACGGGCTGAACGATAACACTCAGCGCATTTTCTTTGTCGACCCCACTCAAACCGATCTCGGTGGCGGCCCGGATTTCGCCGCGGTAGCGGGAGCCGCGGCAGTCATTGACGTATACGCCACGATCCAAACCGACCCGCAGCATGTTGCCGCAGGCCTGACTTCGGTGGGTGGTGCCGGCGCAAATCCCGGCGATAACGCGAATGCGGTCGCACTTGCGGCTCTCGAAAATTCACGAACGGGTGTGTATCTAACCGGTGACGCGATCGGTGCCGCGGTGCCGTCGACGAATCCGACCCATACACTCGGATCCGTCTTGAGCTCTCTCGCAGGCAGATTGGGCTCAGCGGTTCAGGGCGCGACACGTCAGGTCGCACAGGGTGATCTTACGGTTTCCCAGCTCACAGAGCTTCGGGAATCGGTTTCCGGCGTTTCGATTGATGAGGAGGTCACTCAACTCATCGCGTATGAGCGCGCGTACCAAGCTTCCGCGCGCGTGATTCAAATTGCTGACGGCTTGTTGGAGAGGCTGCTCTCGATTTAGAGGTTTCTTATGGCATTTCGTGTATCTGACGCAAGTATGTTCTCGGCCGCTGTTCGCAGCACGCGTTTGCAGCGGTACGAACTCAATCAACTCCAAACACAGCTGTCGTCAGGAAAGCGTGTCAATACAGCCGGAGACGATCCCGGTAGTGCCGCACAAATTGTTGGACTACGGAAAGGCTTGAGTCAGCTAAATCAATACCAGCGTAATATCGAGTCTGCGCGTTCAACCATTGAGCCGGTGGAAACCGCGCTTGGCGGTCTCACCAGCACGTTGACGCGGTTGCGCGAACTTGCGATATCGGCAGATATCGAAACCGGTGAATTCGACAAAATTCAACCGGAAGTCGAGCAACTCTTCGATCAGGTGCTGGCGCTTTCGAATACCGAAGTCAATGGCCGCTACCTTTTCGCCGGCTTTAATACGGATACCGTAGCTTTCACGAAGACCGGGGCCTTTGTTGACGGAACCGTCAACACAACCGCGCCGGCCGGAACCTACGGCGGAGATAACGGCGCGATTACGGTTCAGATCGGAGCTACGTCGACAGTGCAGGCAAACGTAACCGGTCGCGAGGTCTTTTTGGGAAGCACCGATGGCGACGATACGCCTGACGGCAGCAACGTAGATATTTTCGCGGTAATCCGGGACCTCCGAAATCGATTGCTCGACCCTGCAGGCCAGGGCCGCCCGGCTGACGTCGTGGGAAATATCGATGCAGCTCTCGATCAGGTATTGGCGACTCGCGGCGAACTGGGCGCGCGCCTAAATCGGCTTTCTCTCGCTCAAGGTCAACTCAGTTCAATCGATATCTCGCTGCAAACGGAACTCTCGACCATTGAAGACCTAGATTTCATTCAAGCCGCGACAGATCTCGCAAATCGTGAACAGGCGTTTCAAGCCTCATTGGCGGTCACAGCTCGGGTTATTCAACCGAGCCTGATCAACTTCCTCGGCTAGACGATGCTTGTTCTCACGCGACGAGTCGGTGAATCGATTCGGATCGGCGATGAGATCTCCGTTCGTGTATTAGATATCCAGCGCGGACAAGTTCGTTTCGCAATCGACGCACCCCGACAGATTCCAGTGCATCGAGAAGAAATTTACGAGCAGGTTCAACAAGAAAATAAGGAAGCCGCAAAGACGGCCAAGGAATTCGACGCTGCAGCGTTGTGGAAACGCTCAAAGGGGAGGGGCAAATGAAGTTCGAGTCGCCGCGCTTCGGTGTAGTCGAAGTGCCAGATGATGATGTTGTGCACTTTGAACGCGGATTACCCGGATTTCCGGAATGTACCAAGTTCGTTGTGATGGAGCATGATATAGACACACCACTGAAGTGGCTTCAGTGTGCCGATCGCCCAGAGATCGCATTCTTGGTGATCGAACCGGAACAAATCATGCCGTCCTATGAGATTGACGTCCCGAAGTCTATCCTCAGCCTGATCGGCTGGGAGTCTAACAATGGGCCAGGTGACGTCGCGGTCTTCGTGATCCTAAATGCGCAGGAATCGGAGCTTACCGCAAACCTGCGAGCGCCCGTTGTGGTGAACGTCAAAAACCGACGGGCCCATCAGATGATTCTTGACGATCCTGAGTTGCCCGTTCGACACGTAGTGGAGCCTAACGCCGCCTAACGCGATCGCTGAACTAGAACGAGTGACCCTGTCCATGCGATCAACGCGTTGACCAAGAGTCCGATCACACCCACGTGAAACCCGGCTAATCGTTTAAAGCCGAACACCACTGATGTCACTGAGATAAGCGTACCAACCACAAGACCCCAAAATACCGGCGCCGAACGAAGATTCTTCCAATGCATTGCGATCAGAAACGCGGGTACGCATTGAATAAGCAATTCCATCTTTAGTTCGATCAGTCTCCAAAGCGTAAATCGCGGTGACAATGCGGTCGCTGCCATTGCGACCATCACAACAATCCCTACAGCCTTTCCAATTTTCGTTGTCGCTGGATCATCCTGCGACCGATTCAATAGATCACCAGAAAAAAGCGAACTCAGTGAAAGCAGCACCGAGTCGGCGGTCGACATGATCGCTGCAAGCGCACCAATGAAAACCAACGTCGCAGCAAATATCTGCCAGCCGCCCTCGCCTGCCCAGATCTCCAATAGCCGCGGCATCACGGTATCCGCTTCAACGGAACCGAGTGATTCAAAGTGTACGATCGCAGCAATACCGATCAGCGTTACGACCGCAGTCGTGGCAAGCGGCATGAAGCTCATCAACATCATCGAACCGCGAAGTGCCGACCAACTTTTCGCCGCATAGATACGCTGAATCGCCTGTGGGTAGATCACGCTCGCCAGCCCAAGCAGTATGATCGAACTGAACCACTTGGCTTGTTCCACAGCTCCAGGAACACGGACCGCTGCGGGCCGAATTTCAGCGACACGGAGCGTAATGGCTTCGAGCCCTCCACCCGTTTGCATGAGCCAGTACAGCAAAATACCGAGGCCGAAAAGCATCACGATACCCTGAACAGCATCGGTCCACGCCACGGCTCGCATACCGCCGAGCACCTCGTAGACAAGTATGATCAAAGCCAGACCAACAACGCCCACCCAATACGGCACAATCCCGCCGGTGATCGACTCCGTGATATGCCCCATCGCAATGAGCTGCGCGAGCAGGAAATTGGCCAACGCGATCAGCATCAAAACCGCAACAGCGCGACGCAGTGCTGTACTACCGCGCTCTCCTCCAAAGCGGTACCGAATCCAGTCACCCGGTGTAATGAAGTGGTAGCGCACTGCGATCGGCCTGAGTACTGGCACGATAGCGTGAAACACAACCACGATAGCGAGCATGAAACCGGTCGCCATGATCCATACATAGCCTCGTCGGTAAGCTTCACCGGGGTAGCCGAGCAATGAATTTCCGCTGTATGCAGTGGAATACAATGTGAGAAATAAAACAAACAGCCCCAGTTCACGATTTGCCAGGAAATGATCCACGGGGAGCGATGATGCGCGCGAACGCCGGGCGAACTCAGCGACTCCGATGAGAGCAATCAGATACAGCACGAGCGCAACCACGCTGTATTCAGGGAAACTCATTCGCCGACTTGACCCTCGCCATCTGATTCCTCCGTCAGGAACCATGCGATCGCATTTAACACGGCCGCCGCGGCATAACACCCGAGCGCGACCGCTACCCAATCGGGTAGGCCCAGCCAAATCTCAGGGTCCTTACCTAACTCGCGGTACCACGGAATCGATACGACGTAGAGCAAGGCGATCAAGCCGAGTAAGCCAGCACGGATGCGTGCTCTTCGATGCTGATTTGAGTTCATGAAGAATTTGCAACCATCCGTTCCATCCGTGTATCTGCGAGGCGAAGTCGGTCGGTAAGCACGCGGAAGAAGTCGAATGAAATTTCTGGCGTTTGCATGATGAGCTCTTTAAGACGTGCGCCACTGAGACTAAGAAGGCGGCAATCCGACGTTGCAACTACTGTGGCACTCCGAGGTTCATCGGCGAGGATCGCCATTTCTCCGAAACACGTTACTGCGACTTGCCGATGCAGACGAACCGGCCGGGGTGATCCAAAATTTTTCACGATCTCAACCTCCCCTTCGAAGAGGATATATAGATCGCTACCGAGTTCTCCCTCTCGGCAAATAACTTCATCGGCGATGTAGGTCTCCTCAACTAATACCTCATCAATCGTCGCAAGTTGATCGAGTGTTAGTTGACCAAACAACGGAACCTGACGCAGGTATAGCAAACGTTCCATTTCCGAATTCCTTTGATCATTGTCTGTTGTGGCTAAACTGGCTTTTCGTATCCAAGGATCTTTGGATACCGCCGCCTGTTTGACGACGGCATCATGGCTCATCGGGATCTCGATCGCATCTTCAACGTAGGGTCGCTTCTCGTCGATCGCACCGGGCTCAAGCAGCAGAACCAACAACCGTGCGGTTTCGCGATCTCCGAGATTCGATAATACTTCGAGCGCGTCGCCACGGGCACGTGCAGCTGAGAAACGTAAAACCTTTTCAACCGTTTGCATCAAACGCGCATCCTCCAACTCACTCAGCGCCGAAAACACCAATCTCAATGAGCGTCTAATTGAGTTTTCGTGCGCAGCACGAAGGTACCGTGTCCTTGCGGGTTCATTAGAAGATAGGATGCGCAGAGCCCATAGGGATGACCACGCTTGACCCACCAATTCACGTGCGAAGTCCGCAATGAGTTCTCGCGCGCTGGATTCATCGATTCGTGCCAGCGTTTTGAGTGCGGATTCGACCGCGACCATGTACGGGGAACTGAGCTGAGGCAACACCACTTGCGTACCGCTTACGCCGAATCCAGCAATGAACAGGCTCGCGAAATCACGCACCTCAGCCGAGCGATCTTCCAGGCACTGTGCGATGCGAGGCAAGTCCTGAGGATCGTTCGATCTCGCGATCACGCGAAGTGCAGCCAATCGAACCCTAGAATCCGCATGACCGAGATCCTCTGCTACGCGTTCAACAGACAGCGACATCTCGGCTGGAAGTTCAGCCAGCTGACGAAGTGCAAGCGCGCGAAGTTCAGGATCATCCACTCCGGCAAGAGTTTCCAACGCGCCAATCGAGGCGGGGCCAAGCTTCGGTAACGCAGCCCTTGCCGCAGCGCGGTCAGCCGAAAGCGCCATCTCGTGCAAAACACTCGTTCCTTCATCACCCATCAACGCCGCCGCAGAGGCGCGCACGCTGAAGTCCTCATCATTCAACAGCACACGCAATCTCTCAAGCGCAAGAGATGAACCCTGTTGTTGTAACGCGGTCAAACGAACCGTGGCATCACTGTCCTCAAGCGCAACGTCCAATCGATGATCCATCAAATCACCTGGATGCTCACCAAACGCGTCCAAGCAAGCACGGCGAATCCGCGGATTTGAATGAATCAATCCCCGCTCGACTGGCTCGACGATGCCGCGCTCGATCAGCAGCCGGGGCAACTTCAGCTCGGACGGTGAGAGTGCACGGGGCAACTCGAGCAACCCCGACCAGAGCGCTGACAGGCGGCCCGCTTCAAGCTGACCCAAGGTGCTCGATATTGCGCTTAGATCAATACGCCCTGAGCGAAGTTCATCCTCCAACCCAGCCGCGTACGCGGAGCTTACGCGGAGATTCGCACCAAGATATAGCAAGGCGAGAACCAAGCCGGTTATCGCGAGCAGCCTCGGATCGATCTGCCCCCCCAAGACCATGAGCAGCAGTCCCGCCGCCGCCATCCCTCCGTAAACCACAATGCCTTCCACAAACGCACGCGCCTGGCCCCGGAGCCGAAACGGCACCGCATTGTAAATCAAGGTTCGAATCGGTGCGGCGACGGCATTCTCAGCCAGTTCTCGATTCGCACGTGCGAATGCGGCAGGCGTTACACCTTGACCGAAAATCAAACCGACAAACGAGAATATCGTGAGGACCGGATGAAACCAATTGGCGCGCGCCACGCCAAAGCGCTGAATCAAACGCGGCGTTACGAGGAGCTCTAACACAACTTCCAACCCGTTCGTGACCAATAGATAGAAGCTCAAGAACAGTGCGAGGTCGCGGGTATTGATAAACCGTTGAACGAAAATGTCTGAGTACATGTACTGTGCCACGAACAAAGATAGCACCATGCCGATCGCTGATAAAACCATCCAACGACCGAGTGGCGAATGCCCAATGTAGCGACGAGCACCACGAATGCCTTCCATTGAGGTCTCGTCGGCTTCTTCAAGTTCGAGTGGGCCCCAGCGCCTAAGTCGACGTTTCCCAATTCGTACCAGAAGTGCGGCAAGCACAAGCCCGCCGCTCCACACAAGGAGTAGATCTGCAGTTTGATTCTGCGAGACCAGAAGCACGGCCGAAGCTGCACCGATCGCACCGCCAATACTGTTACCTACGGTGAAAAGTGGAAAGAGTCGCTTCGAGGATTGACTATCGAAATAGTCGCCGGCAAATGTCCAAAAGTGATTCACGAGAACCGAACTCGTCAGATAGTAGATGCAGAAGTACGAAATCAACGACGCATGGTGTGAGAACCTACCCACCCACCCCGCCGCAATGAGCAAAACGGTACTCAAAAGCAGAATTCGAACGAAATAGATATCGTTGCGGGTACGCCCCACCCCGATCGCGTATGGGATCGACCCCAATACAGTGGTCACAGATGCCAATATGAACGCCGCGGGTAACCAGCCCACGCCAAGGTCCACCAGGAATAGGGTCTCCGTGCCAACCAAACCCAGCGTTTGCGCCCAATTGATCGTTGCGAGTAACGCCATGAAAAAATACGCACGGGTCCGCTCATGACCGCGTATGTCTGGGCTTAGGATCCGGCTTCGTCTCGACATCAGCTTACTGACCTGCCAATCTGCCCCGATAGCGTAACGGTCCAAAGGGGAAGTCGCTCTTGATCGAAGGCACGTTCGAATTCATACGCCGCCGGCGCTGGTGGCTGCTGATGGTCGCCCTCCTCTTCTCCGCATGGTCTCTGGAGCAAGTCTTCGATCTAGAGACGGGCGAGTTCAAGATCGATGTCGACCCCTCGCCAAACCGGCTCCTACCGGAGGACAACGAGGCGCGACAGTTTTACGACTTTGTGCGCAAACTCTTCGGTAGCGATGAGACCCTGGTAGTGGCCTTGCGGTCCGATGACCTCTTTTCCACCGAAGGTTTGCGCCGAGTCCAGCGCATCACCTCTCGAATCGATGAAATCGATAGCGTTCACCATGTCGTCTCGCTGTCGAATGCGATCAATATTCGGGGTGTGGGGCTCGACATCGAGGTCGAACCGTTTTTCGAGGCTGTCCCGACCGACCCCAACCAGATCGAGTCGATTCAAAAAGCCGTTATGGACAATCCGATCTATGCCGGGAACCTGGTCTCAAAAGACGGGAAAACCACCGCATTGGTGGTCCACTTCATGCGAATCACCGATCGCGATTTCATTCGTAAAGGCATCGATGGACAGATTCTGAAAATCCTCGAGGAAGAGAAAGGCACCGCCGAAGCTTGGCTTACCGGTACACCGCGGATTAAGGCTGCGCAGACACGAACCATCCTATCGGAGCTGGGTCAAAGCCTGCCATTGATCGCATTGCTGGGTGCACTCGTGCTCGCCCTTTCGTTTCGAACCCTACGCGGTGTGTTCCTACCGATTCTAGCGGTGAGCCTTGCCCTACTCTGGACCCTCGGGATTACGGCCTGGCTGGGCAAATCGCTCAATCTCGTCACCGTGCTCGTGCCCCCTTTGTTGATGATTCTCGGCCTTTCGTACGCGGTTCATGTTGTATCGGAATTCGACGACGCATTGCGCGGCGGCAGGGATCCCGCGGGTGCAACCGTTCGGGCGCTTAGAAAAGTATGGCTGCCCGTCATGTTAACGGGGCTCACGACCGCGGCCGGATTTCTATCCCTTGCACTTTCACCACTCACGGCCATTCGTGAGTTCGGCTTCTTTTCACTTCTGGGGGTGTTCTTCTGTGTCATCGCTGCGTTGACCATTACTCCCGCGTTGCTCGAAATTACAAAACCGCGAGCTGTAACCACCCGAGCTGAGAATCGAGGCGCGAGGTTCGCCCGCTTCTCAACGTGGTTTGCTCAATTCGATTTGAAAAATCGATACGCCATTATGATCGTCGCCGCGATCGTCGGCGCGCTGTCGATTGGGCTATCGACACAGATTGAAATCGGTTCCGATCACATCCGCACCTTTCCTGAGGACTCGCCGGTACGCATCCATTTCGAGCAGATCAATGAGCACCTGCAAGGTGCAAACACCATCAATATTGTGGTCCAGACCGACTATCCGGAGGCATTCAAAGAGCCCGTCTACCTACAGGCCATCGAGAACCTACAAACCTGGCTCAACATTCAGCCGGAAATCGGTGGCACGACGTCGATCGTCGACTACGTAAAACTAATTCATAGATCGTTCAACCGGAACGACCCCGAATTTTTCGTGCTGCCAGAAACCAAGCGAATGGTTGGACAGATGCTGTTTTTCGGCGCGAGTGATGAGCTGGATCGCTACGTCGATTCGCAGTATCAAATCGCCAATATTGTCGCGCGGACTAAGGTGATCGACTCACAACTCGTGCGGATGCTAACCGAGCGCATAGAACTTGAGTTGACCCGGCTACGGAAACACCTCGACGCCACGGTGACTGGAAACCCCGTCTTAATTAACCGTATGCTCGACGAAATCGTCCGCGGCCAGGTCGTCAGCATGGGCGGTGCTATTGTACTGATTTACGTGATTCTGGTCGTGATGTTTCTTTCGTTCCGCACCGGTTTCATCGCACTCATTCCCAATGTCCTACCTATTCTTGCGTATTTCGGCATCCTCGGACTCAGCGGAATCAAACTGAGCCCCGGCACGAGCTTAATCGCGCCGATGGCGCTTGGCATCGCGATCGACGACACCATCCACTACTTCGCGCGCTTCAATCACGATGCGAAACGTTACGCCGACGAACGACGCGGAACCATCGCAGCCCTTCGCGCGGTCGGTCGACCCGTTACTTTCACATCGCTCGCGATCTGTCTCGGCTTCCTGGTACTTACGACGAGCGATCTCAAAGGTCAGGCCGAGCTGGGCTTGCTCGGTGCATTTACTCTTGGATTCGCCTGGCTTGTGGACTTCACGTTGACTCCCGCGTTATGCGCAGGCCTACGCGTCGTCACACTTTGGGACACGCTCACACTCGACTTGGGCCAGGCGCCGCATGTATCGATTCCCGCCTTCCATGGCCTTTCTCAGGCCCAAGCTCGTATCGTCGCGTTGATGGCAAGTGTACGGCGAATTCCGGCAGGGCAAATGTTGATTCGTGCGCAGGAACGTGGACGGGAAATGTACGTGGTCGTAGATGGGACACTGCAGGTATCGATCGAGGGCGAAGAAGGTAAAATTCCGCTCAATACCTGCGGGCGCGGCGATGTGATCGGCGAAGTCGGCTTCTTTTATAAGACACGCAGTGCCGATGTCGAGGTCGTTGAAGACGCTAGACTTTTGCGTTTGACACAGAAGAACATGCAACGGCTATTACGCCGCTATCCGAGGATCGCAGCGCAAGTCTTCCGCAACATCAATGCAACCTTGGCTCAGCGACTAGCAAAAACGACCGAACGGCTGCGCTGATTGCCCTTGGCATCACGCCACGTCCCGCCTATGCTGCTCTGCGATGGCCCAAACTCTCTCTGAATATGAATCCAAGCTTCTGCTGGGTCAGGCGGGCATATCGATACCCGACGAGCGCTTGGTCAACACCCCAGACGAGGCGGCGGCCGCAGCGCGTGCGCTCGATTGCCCTGTCGCGTTAAAACTTTGCGGTCGCGGCATTGCACACAAGACCGAACGCGGGCTCGTTCGATTGGGTCTACAAAAAGAGGCCGACGTCGTGGCAGCTGCAACTGCGCTCTTGGCCGAGCGTATCGCAGACGATGGCGACGCCGGAATTCTGGTCGCACCCATGGTGACTGGCCGCCGAGAACTGATCGCAGGAATGCTACGCGATCCCCAGTTCGGCCCCTGCGTGATGCTCGGTCTTGGTGGCATTTTTACCGAAGCGCTCAACGACGCTGTATTTGCTGTGGCACCCCTTCAGCCTCTGGATGCTGAAGACCTCATTGCTGCATTGGCACATTCTCAGTTGCTCGGGCCCTTCCGAGGCGAACCTGCCGTCGATCGCAAAGAACTGGTGCAAATACTTGAAACCCTCGGCCAGATCGGAGTCGAGCGCCCCGACATACGTTCCATCGATATCAATCCGTTGATACTTTGCGACGGTCACCCCGTTGTTGTCGATGCGTTGGTTGAGCTCGAGGACGCAGTAGGATGAGTGGTATCGTCGACCGATTTCATCCGCTGTTTTATCCGCGCGGCATCATCCTTACCGGTGTGTCTTCGCATCCAGGAAAGTTCGGGGCCGTTACGTTTCACAACCTGTTGCGCTTTGGCTACCAAGGAGAACTTTTTCCAATCAATCGCGACGGTGCAGAAATTCTTGGCCACGCGACCTATAAGACGATCTCTGAGGTACCTGAAGGACGTGCGGACCTCGCCTTCATTTGTACGCCTTCCAAACTCAATGAAGAACTTCTCCGTGACTGTGCGAAGCGTGGGGTTCGTGCAGCCTTCGTCGCCTCAGCGGGTTATGGCGAGGCCGACGAAGCAGGCAAGGCCAGTGAAGGCCGGTTGGTCGAGCTTGCGAATGAACTCGGAATTGTTCTCGCGGGCCCCAACGGTCAAGGACTCGTTTCAACCGCGGTTTCTATGTGCGCACAAATCGCACCACCGTATCCCCCTCCCGGGCCCATCTCGATGGCAAGTCAGAGCGGAAACATCGGTGCCAGCTTCATGAACTACGGCGTATTGAGCGGCGTCGGTTTCAGTAAGGGTGTTTCGTGTGGTAACTCCGCACAGCTCGAACTCGCCGACTATCTTGAATACTATGCCGCCGACCCCGATACCACCGTCAGTTTGGCATACATGGAAGGCGTCGAAGACGGACGAAGATTCCTTGAAGTCGCACGCGCTCACACGGCGGAAAAACCCCTGGTTGTTGTTCGGGGCGGCGCTACCGAGCTAGGGAAACGCGCAGCGTCAAGCCACACGGGTGCATTGGCTTCGAACGAACGTATCTTCGCCGGTGCCTGCCGACAAGCGGGGATCACCCGCGTGGAAACCGTGGAAGAAGCGTATGAAATTGCGGCTACCTTTGCGCGACAGCCGCTGCCGAGAGGCCCGCGAACCCTGGTGTTTACCGTCGCGGGTGGTTGGGGTGTTCTCACTGCCGATGCTTGTCATCGCGCCGGCTTGAATCTAATCCCCATACCGGAGGATTTGTGCGATCAGATCGATCGCATGGTTCCGTCGCGATGGAGCCGCAGTAACCCCATCGATCTTGCCGGTGGCGAAACACGGGATACGATCCCCGAAGTCTTGGATCTGATGGCGCGCCATCCCAACGTCGACGCGATCATCTATCTCGGAATTGGCATCCAGGCCGCACAGGGGAACGCGTTCGAATCAGGTCCATTTCATCCTGATTACGGGCTCGACCGAATCGCCGAGTTTCACCAGCGGCAGGATCGACGCTACGCGCTTGCCGCTGCCGAAGCCAGTGCTCAGCACCGTAAACCCATTCTGATTGCAAGCGACCTGCTCCACACCGACCGCGATTACGGAAACACCGGACCACTGGGCGTGAAAGAATCGGGACGCATCGCGTATCCATCAGGGCATCGAGCGGTCCGCGCGCTCGCGCGCATGGTCGCGTATTCGCGCTACCGCGAAAATCGACGCAGCTAGCTTCCTACCAGAACATCTCCACTTCGACCTGAGTCACACCGTCCACAGGCTCGATCGTCAAACTGGTCGCACGGCCCGGCTTGGTAAAACTCAGGAGGTCAAGGCCGGGGATTTTTTCGCTTGCATTGAGCTTCCAACCTTGCGACTCCATTTCATACCGATAGAAGCGACTCACCTGCTCAGCAGCTTCATCAATCTTGACCGTAGCTTTCAACGTAACCCCTTCACCCATTTCGTACGCGAACTCTGAAATTTCAGCGCTCGGATGTGCAGGGAAATCCGGAGGAAACTCGTTCTTGGCGAGCGTGGGGGGTTCCGCCATTTGACCGCCGTGCCGCGGCTCGACAGCCGATTTTTCCGCCATATCCACGGGTTCAGATTCCGGGGCATCGGAACAACCCCATACCAACAAAGCTAAAACAGGAATCCAATTGCGTACCACGGTCGATCCTCCTAAGCGGTGCATCCGGAGCATAGCAGTTTGAGAACGGTTAGTATTCTGCGCCGCGATGACTTCGTTCCAACAAGAGCTACGCATTCTTTGCAAACTCGCCGCACCGGTCGTAGCCACCCAATTCGGCAGCATGCTTCTTGGTGTTGTGGACACGCTGATGGTAGGCCGCGTGAGTGTAGAGTCGCTCGCCGCTGCCGGACTCGGAAACGTCTGGACCGGGGTCACGCTGATGTTCGGCATGGGGATCGTGCTCGGCATGGACCCTATCGTGAGCCAATCCCATGGCGCAGGCGATCACCGGCAGGTCGGCATCGCGTTACAACGAGGTATCGTGATCGCAGTCATGGTTGCCATCCCCGTTGCGGGTTCGTGGCTACTCACGCGATCGCTATTACTTTGGTCGGGCCAGGACGCTGTTACCGCAGAACTCGCCCATCGTTACGTACTGGTTCAAATCCCAAGCATCCCATGCTTCCTCGTTTTCATAGCGATACGTCACTACTTACAAGGGCGAGGCATCGTCTATCCTGCGATGTGGGTGATGGTCATCGCCAACGTACTGAACGTGGTATTCAACTGGGCGCTCATCTTTGGTCATTGGGGCTTTCCGGCACTTGGCCTCTTTGGCGCGGGCGTTGCGTCCGCGCTTACGCGATCGGTACTGTTGTTTGGGCTCGCGGGCTGGGTAGTGCTTCTTCGGCTCCATCAAGATGCGTGGCTCCCGTGGGGTCGGCACAGCTTTTCTGCCAAAGGTTTGTTCCAGGTTTTCGCTCTGGGATTTCCGACCGGGATTCAATACGGGCTCGAAGTGTTTGCATTCGCGGCGAGCACATTGATGGCGGGACGACTCGGTGTCATGCATCTCGCGAGCCACAACATCGTACTCAATATGGCGTCGCTCTCATTCATGATCCCACTTGGTGTGTCCATCGGTTCCGCGGTACGCGTGGGACAACTTATCGGCAGCGGCGATCGCGCCGGCGCGCGGCAGTCCGCTTGGATCGCAATCAGCCTCGGCGCAGTACTCATGTTGGTCTCAGCGTCAGTTTTCATATTACTTCGACATCAGATACCAGGCTGGTATAGCCCAGACATCGCGGTCATCCAGGCTGCCAGCCTCATCCTCCCTATTGCGGCCAGTTTTCAGATTTTCGACGGCGTACAAGTCGTAGGCGGCGGCGTGCTACGCGGCATGGGACGGCCCCGCGTAGCGGCAATGTTCAATCTCGTCGGCTACTACGTACTCGCGTTACCCATTGGCGGTTACCTCGCCTTCAATCGTGGCTACGGATTGAGCGGAATCTGGTGGGGGATGTCGTTTGGCCTTGCCGTCATCGCCGCGCTGCTCCTATTTTGGATTCGGCTACGCGGCCCCGACGCAGTGGATCGCATCCAAGTCGCCTAAGTCGTTGGGTTTCCGACTCGATTTGCCGATTCGGAATGCATGAAGTTCGGTCATCCTATCTGGCAGCGGTGTCTCTCACTGTCGCCTTGGGCACTCGCGGGAACAAGTCTCGGTTGTGCGTACGTCGCACCATGGAACGCGTTGAGCGCGGTACTCACCATCACCGCCGCTTTGGTCTTAGCCACCATCTACATCCGTGAAAACCGACCCGGCTATTGGGGACCATTCGTCTTCGGCGTTGGAGTCAATGTCACCAACGCGTACTGGTTCCCAATGGTCGTAGAAAAATTTTCTGGTTATTCATCTCCGGTATGTATGTTGATCGTTCTGCTCTATGTCGGGCTTATGAGCCTCCAATTCGTCGCAATGAATTGGCTCTACCTTCGGCTGCATCGCGGCATATTTAGAAACCTTTTGCTGTCTCTTCCCTCTGCGTGGTTCGTACTAGAACTCTTCTTTCCGCGAATGTTTCCCTGGCTATTGGCAAACCCGATCATCGGGACACCACTCGCACAAACCGCAGACCTATTCGGCACGCAGTTCACCGGTTGGATCTTGCTCTGGCTCAGTTCGATGACCGTCGCCGTTGCCTATCATTGGAGAACCAACCCACCCGCGTATCTACCGTCGCTGAGGCTCAGTGTATCGATCGCGGGCAGCCTAGCCGCACTGATCTTGATCTACGCCGGAATTCGCGAGCATCAACTCCAACAGGCGATCGTGAGCGCCGAACCGCTACGCATTGCAATGGTCCAGGGCAACCTCGATCCGATTCGCGATTTCATCGATCACCGTATTCGCGTCAATGTTGAAAAGTATCGCGTTTTTTCGAGAGACGTCGTTCATCGCACTCAGCCGGACCTACTAATCTGGCCCGAGTCAAGCGTTGGCTTCGACTACCTCGACGGAGAACGTTATATCGAACGCGGCGGAACCAAGGATCCCATCCCAGGGCTCAGGGTACCGATTATCTTTGGGGGTCAAACGCGTGTACCACGATCCGAAGCCGGTGGAGATCGATTTTACAACAGTGCCTATCTCATGCACGCGTCCGGTGAACTCGAGGGACCGTATCGAAAACAGGTGTTATTTCCGTTCTCCGAAAAATTTCCCATGGGCGATGTCTTTCCGTCGCTACCAACACTGTTTGGTCGGAACTACCGGCTTCTCAGCGGACCCGATGAAAAACCTCTCGAGCTGAAACTCGCCGACGGCCGCTCGGTAAAAATTGTAGCCGGCATCTGTTACGAAGATCTATGGCCCGATGTATACGCGAGCATGATCCGTAAACATGGCGGAGACTTAATCCTCGCACTCTCCAATGACAATTGGTTCATGCGTTCGGCAGCGTCGAGACAACACCATTTGATGGCCGCGTGGCGTGCGATCGAAACACGTCGCTATCTATTGCGCGCAACCAACAACGGACTTACCGCGGTCGTGGATCCGCTCGGGCGCACCGTCGACTGGATCGAACCCTTCAAGCACGGCGCGCTCATGTCCAATAAAGTTCGTCTGCTTCAAGCAAACACACTCTTCGTCCACGTCGGTCAACGGCCGGCGCAGGGGGCAGCGCTGATCGTCATCGCCTTCGCGCTGTTCTGGCGTGAACCCTATCGCAAGCCGGCAAGAATCACTCCTTAGTACGCAGTTCTGATTCAGTCATAAATAACCACATCACCGACTAGCAACTGGCGGGTCTAACCCTCCTGTAAAACCTCAGCGTAGGTAAAGAGACCCGAAAAACGACCCGTTAAGAGTCTTAGCAGAGGTACCCCCCGGAATCCTGCGTCTCGACCGCATTTGCTCGCCGTCGACCCCGCAATCCGAGGGCCAACAGAAAGTTGTTTGTACTCGGTGGTGAATTTAAACTCAACGCTCGTGTCACGAATAACGAACGTACGCCCGTACGTTTGGATTGCTCTGCTTTATCTCTTGCTCGCCGCTTCCTCTGCAAACGCTAGCGGCTGGCAGGCACAAACCAACGCCGACACCGATAACCTCAACGCCATTCACTGCCCCGTAAACTCTACCACTTGTTTCGCGGCCGGTGCTCTCGGCACCGTTCTGAAGACCAGCAACGGCGGAACCGCGTGGTCCAGTGTAGATCCAAACACAGTCGACAACCTGCTCGGCGTTTGGTTTGTCGATAATTCCACGGGCTATGTCGTGGGTGATAACGGTGCGATTTGGCGGACCACAGACGGCGGTTCGAACTGGACCGATGAAGACATCGGCGGCACGCTCGAAGTCAACGACATCCATTGCCCCACGGCGAGTACCTGCTGGGCCGGGTTGAACGGTGGCGAAATCTGGGACCGCAGCGGCGGTACCTGGACCATGAGCACCGACCAAGGCACGGTCGACTGGCATGGCATTTGGTTTCTGGATGATTCGAGTGGTTACGCGATCGGTGGTTCTGGAAATTCTGTCTTCACCACCAACGGCGGTTCAACATGGACCGGGGAGACGACCAAGCCGGGCGCCACCAATATGTTCAGCTTGGTCTGTACCGACGCCAGCACCTGCTGGGCCGCGGGTGGTTCAGCAAAGATCTGGAAAACCGCGAACGCGGGCGTGACCTGGACCGAAGACGTTGACCTCGGCGCGTTCATAATCGGCGGCATTAGTTTTCCCACAAGCGGCGTAGGCTATATCGCGGGCGACACTCCGAACATCTATAAGAAGCGTGAAGGCGAAACCAGCTGGAGCGCGCACACAGGCATCGGCGCCTCAGCGTTCAACGACATCTTCTGCACCGATGACAAGACCTGCTACGCGGTCGGCGCCGGCGGAGCGATCCGCAAAACCACTGATGGGGGTGGCGAACCAACGCTCTTATCCGCAACCTCCAACACCTACACAGTGGGCGATACCGCCACCGCGGCCGCCGGTTTGGTTATCACGGACGGACCTTCCGACCTATACATCACCGCAGCCAATGACGTTCGTGTCTCGATCCCAAGTGGCTTCAATATGCTCTGGGATACCTCGGATACGACCGCGACGCTTGCGGGCACGGCTTCCACGAAAGTCTCATCCACCGTGAGCTATGCCGACAGCGGCCGCACCCTCGTCATCGATGTTACGGTCGATTTCGCCGCGGACAATCAAGTTCAGGTGAGCGATCTGAGTTTCACCTCATTCACCGATCCCAACAGCGCGGACAATTTGGAGATGAGTGTAGACGGCGGTACGAATATTATCGATGAGGATGGAAGCACGATTACGATCGTTCGCCCAGCGATCTCTTCGGCCGCAAGTATCGTGTACCAGGACGGCGATGTCGCGCAGGCCATTGGTGCGATCACAGTCACCGACGCGAGCACCGCGACCATTACAGCGGATACTTCCACGGGTGACATTCGAATCAGAATTCCAAGCACCTTTAGCATGACCTGGGATACCACGGACACGACCGCAACCATCCTGGGAACCGCGTCCGGTAAAGTTTCAACAACGGTAAGCTACGAGAACTCCGATCAAACACTGTACATTGACGTTACATCGGATTTCGCGGCTGGCGAAACGATCATCATCTCTGACCTGAGCTTCGACGGAATCAACACCGGCGAAGCCGCCGATAACCTGGAACTGCTTATTGGCGGCTCAACTGCGGATACCGCCGCTGAGGACGATAAGACGATCGCCGTATCGAGTGCAGCGCTGACGTACGCAACAGCGGATGTGTTTGCAGTGGGTGATCCAAGAACTGACATCCCGATCATAAACGTCATCAACGACTTCACGACCGCAGGTGCGGTGAGTACCGCGGACAATATCCGCATTCGCATCCCGTCCGGCTTCAATATGATTTGGGATACGTCGGATACCACAGCATCTTTCGGCAGTTCAGCAAGCGATAAGGTTTCCGGGACGATCAGCTACGAGGATTCAGGCCAGACGCTGTGGATTGATGTCACAACAGACTTCGCAACCGTGGACATCCTCACGATCACCGATCTCGGCTTCATCAATTTCAGCGCCGCATCCGCGGCGGATAAACTAGAGCTCATCGTTGCGGGATCGGGAACGAACGTCTCGCAGGAAGCATCCAACACGGTCACCATCCTCGCGCCCACGTTGGACATGGCGGCGGCAGCCACGTACTACGTGGGCCAGGTCGCGCAGGCGATTCAGACGCTCACGATCACCGATGCGTCTACAGCACTCATCGACTCGACCAACGATATCCGCATCACTATTCCCGCCAGCCTCAACATGCTCTGGGATACCTCCGACATCTCGGCGACCTTCGGCGGTGCGGCCTCCGATAAAGTGAGTTCGACGATCTCGTATGAAGGCTCGGGAAAGACCCTTTACGTGGATGTGACGGCGACTTTCGCGAACAGCGACGTACTCACCATCGCCGATCTTGCGTTCGCCAGCTTTACCGCCGCGTCTGCCGCAGATGCGCTCGAGCTCGTGATCGGTGGAGCCACGGGCACGACTGCGGACGAAGCTGGCAACGACATACGCATCGGAGCACCCACGATCGTCTCCGCAGCAAACCAGGCATTCGGTGTAGGGGCGAGCGCAACCGCAATCTCGGCAATTACGGTAACAGACGACGCCACCAGTCCGAGCATCGCCGCAGCAACCGATCTACGAGTTCGCATTCCATCCGCTTTCAACATGGTCTGGGATACGACGGATACAGCGCCCACATTTGCAGGAACGGCTTCATCCAAAACCAATGCGGCCGTCACCTATGAGGACTCCGGCAAAGTTCTTGTCGTGGATATGACGGACGACTTCGCCGCGGGTCAGACACTGATCATTTCCGATCTGAAATTTACCAGCTTCAGTGCGTCTTCCGCAGCCGACAATCTCGAGCTCGTGCTCACGGGCGGCGCAAACGACGACACGAACGATGAGGACTCCAGTACGATATCGATCGGAGCGCCCACGATCGTATCGAACGCGAATCAGCTCTTCATCGTCGGCGGATCCACAACCGCGATCGAAAGCATTACCGTTACAGATGACGCAACCGCTGGAGTCATCACTGCCGGAAATGATATCCGCGTGCGCATCCCGAGTAGCTTCGCAATGACTTGGGATACTTCAGATACGGCTGCCACGATCACGGGAACCGCATCCAGCAAGGTCAGCACGACCTTGAGTTACGAGAGTTCCGACCAGGTTCTGTACCTGAACGTGACGAGTGACTTTGCTGCCGGAGAGACACTCATCATCGCAGACCTGAACTTCAATAACTTTCTGAACTCAGAAGCAGCGGATAAACTCGAGCTCGTCATCGATGGATCCGCAAGCGGTGACACGGTTGACGAAGACACCAATACGATTACGATTGGCCAACCGACGTTGGCATCCGCGGCCAACCAGCTCTTCAGCGTCAACGACCCCATTGATGCGATCGAGACCATCACCATCACCGATGACGCGACCGCACCGACCATCACCGCGGCTAGCGACCTTCGCGTCCGCATCCCAAGCAGTTTCGGCATGACCTGGGACACATCCGACACCGCCGCGACCATTGGAGGCACCGCTTCCAGCAAGGTCTTGACCACCGTGAGCTATGAAAGCTCCGACCAAGTGCTTTGGATCGATGTAACAAGCGACTTAGCTGCGGGTGAAACGATTACGATTTCTGGGTTGAACTTCACGGCGTTCACAACGGTGGAAGCCGCCGACAATCTCGAACTGGTGGTCACCGGTGCCAGCGGAATCACCGCAGACGATGACAGCGCTACAATTACGATTGGGTCTCCAACCATCGCGTCGGCAGCAAACCAGCTCTTCAACCTGGGCGATGGCATCACCGCGATCCAAGCCATCACCGCGACCGAGAGCGCAACCGCTGCCTCGATCACTGCGGCCAAGGATATTCGCATACGTATTCCAACCGGCTTCGGCATGACCTGGGATAACTCGGATACCACCGCGACCATCACCGGTACCGCATCGACCAAAGTAGCCACCACCGTAAGCTACGAGAGTTCCGACTCCGTGCTCTGGGTCAATGTAACCAGCGACCTTGCCGCGGGTGAAACGGTCATCATCTCAGGGCTGAACTTCACGGCGTTCACCACCGTTGAAGCCGCAGATAATCTAGAACTGGTCGTCTCCGGTGACGGAACCAACGCCGCCAACGACGAAGATAGCGCCACAGTCACCATCGGTGCACCTACAATAGCCTCAGCGGCGAACCAATTGTTTGCCATTGGAGATCCCATTACCGCCATCAGCGCCGTCACCGTGACGGAAAGCGGTACCGCAGCGGGCATCACGGCAACCGGCGACATCCGCATTCGGATTCCAAGTGGTTTCGGAATGACTTGGGACAACTCGGATACCACCGCGACCATCACAGGTACCGCGTCGACGAAGGTGGCCACGACTGTAAGCTACGAGAGCTCCGACTCGGTCCTTTGGGTCAACGTCACCACAGACCTGGCTGCGGGCGAAACCGTCATTATCTCTGGACTAAACTTCAAGACCTTCTCGACCGCGGAGGCCGCGGACAACCTCGAGCTTGTGGTTTCGGGCAGCGCTAGCAATGCAACCAACGACGAAGACAGCGGCACGATCACGATCGGTGCACCCACGATGGCGTCAGCGGCAAATCAAGTCTTCGCTCTCGGGAGCAGCGCGACGGCCATCAGCGTTATCACCGTCACCGAAGACGGAACTGCGGCTGCCATTACCGCGTCAAATGATATCCGCATCCGCATCCCGAGTGGCTTCGGTATGGTGTGGGATAACTCGGATACCACCGCCACCATCGCGGGCACCGCATCCACAAAAGTCGCGACCACGGTCAGTTACGAGAGCTCCGACTCGGTCCTTTGGATCAACGTCACCAACGACCTTGCAGTGGGTGAGACGATTATCATCTCAGGACTCAATTTCACAACGTTCTCCACGGCCGAAGCCGCGGATAATCTCGAACTCGTCGTCACCGGTGACGGAACCGACACAACAAACGACGAAGACAGTTCAACCATCGCGATTGGCTCACCCACGATGGCATCGGCCGCGAATCAGGTCTTCGCCCTAAATGATGGTGCCACCGCGATCTCAGCGATCACCGTGACCGATGACGCCACTTCTGCTGCCATCACCGCGAGCAACGACATTCGTATCCGCATACCGAGCGGGTTTAGCATGACGTGGGATAACTCCGATACCACCGCGGTCATTACCGGTACCGCATCGACCAAAGTTAGTACGACCGTCAGCTACGAAAGCTCCGACTCCGTGCTCTGGGTCAATGTCACCACCGACCTTGCGGTGGGCGAAACGGTCATCATCTCCGGCCTGAACTTCACCGCATTCACCGTGGCCGAAGCCGCAGATAATCTCGAATTGGTCATTTCCGGCAATGCCGCCAACGCGACCAATGACGAAGACAGTGCAACGATTGCGACCGGTGCACCCACATTGGCTTCGGCCGCCAACCAGGCATTCGCGGTGGGCGATCCCGCGACCGCCATCTCGGCCGCCACCGTAACCGACGGTGCGGTCGCGACCATCACTGCCACAAACGATATCCGTATCCGGATTCCAACCGGCTTCGGCATGGTCTGGGATAACTCGGATACCACCGCTACCATCACCGGGACC
>JAJDAK010000052.1 GCA_029261895.1 Deltaproteobacteria bacterium | reverse complement strand
CAACTGGTCCACCACCTATCCCGTGTGGCTAAACTTAAACCGCGCCCGGCGCCATGTCATGGGGGGGGCAAATGCAAATTACATTTATTGCCATTTGGCCGCCCGCAACATCAAGCCCAGAACCCATCAGCAGGTCTGCGGGCCTCGCAGCGCCACGGAGAGGGATCGACGGTCTATCTTCTAGGGTACGAGTGCCGAGAAGGCCTGCCTCAGCACTTCGAGGCGCTGGTCGCTGGGAGCAGCTGGCAAAACGAATGCGGGACCCCCGAGTTCGGCGAGGCAGCTGCGCTCCTCAGCGTTGGGTTCCACGCGCTTTTCACCCGCTTCCAGCAAATGGACCACCGCTGGCCTGCCATCCCCGCGCAGCTGTTCCAGCAGCAGACGCGTTGCGTCCAGGCCCTGTTGAATCGGTGGATGATGCAGCGCAACCGCACCTAGAATGCCATGGCTCGCGAGTGACCAAAGCGGCGCATAACGAGGATCCGCCGGCACACCGATTACGCGCAGACTGAGGGCATCCCCCAGAGAGAAATGGCCCAGACAAGTGAGACCTTGCAGACGCGTGGGATCCCGGGCGGCGCGCGCGTCTGCCATGAAATCGGTGCATTCACGGAGTGCCTCAAAGAAGATTGGAAACACACTCAGGTCGGGACCGATGACCATCACTTTAACGATGGAACTCGGTCGCGGCCGTTGCCCCGCGACCCATTCCCGCAAGCGACGGACTTGAGCTGGGCTAAACAGCCCGACGTGTGGCGTAGCACTGGAGGAATCACCGAGCGAAGGCTGCATTTCTACGTTGAGGCCACCACGCGCAAGCAAGTTCGCGAGCACCCGAAGCACTTGGTAGTCCGGATAGCTGCAATGGTCGACGATATCGCCGACACGCCGGAACGCGACGACCGCATCGATCACTTCGCGGGTCAGCGGATGCGCGTCGATGGGGATGTCGCCGTGATCTGCCGATACCCGCAGACGTGTGTCATCGCTGGGCAACTCCGATTTGCGCTTTTCAAACTCATCCCGCTGACGCATGCCTTCGAGCAACAAGGCACGCATCGGTTTCCGTATGCGCATGGCCTCGCGAGGCTCGCCAGGTAGAAACTCGAAGCGGCCTCGTTTCCACATCAACAGGCGGTAAAGCGCCTTCTCACCTACGACCGAGTTTCCGTCTTGCAGTGGGACCGAGGCATCTGCCACCTGCCCGCGCGAAATTGGAATCATCCCGATACGATTATCCTGTGTGAGGCGTAGCGTGCCGCTCTTGCGATTCATTTCAAAGAGTTGAAGCAATTCGACGACGGAGACCTGCGCGAGTTTGCCTTCGATCTCCGTATCCTTGCGCATATCGCCGAAGCGCTCGCTTCGCTCGGAGATCGTCTCGAGGTGATCGACGATATCTTCGTGATGCCACGGCGCGAGCACAGTCGCGTCACGGGGATTCATTGAGATCGGCGCAGCCAACTCATCTTCGATCAAGAAGACAAAAGTGGCCAGGCGTGTTCGCGGGTTACCGCGTAGAATTTCCGCGAGGCGTGTAGCATCGATCACAGGAAGATCGATCGGCGCGATGACCACATCGGGCAGGCGTTGCAAGGCGACTTCGAGCGCGTCGGCGCCATGCGCCGCGCGTTCGACAAGATGTCCACGAGACATGCAGACTTCCGCGAGCTCTTTCGCGCGAATACTATCCGCGTCGGCGATCAGAATTCTCATGACCGCACCCCGAAACCGACTTCGGCGCGCAAACGAAACGTCATGTGCTCGACCAAGACCGCATCGTTGGAGTGGTAGACCATGCGATTTCCATCGGGCGCCGGCGGACCGGCAACCATTGCGTACGGCGGTGCTTCGCCAAAGCGAACGATCCACGTGGTATCGACAGGTATATCGGGAGGTAACGCGAGCGCGGTCACCGCAGGCCCCGAGGGGATGGTATCGCCGTCGGTACCCAGAAAAACATCGGTGGACGCATCGGAATCACCGAGCACGGAAAGCGGCCCGAGAAACACCGGGCGCTCCACGCCAGGCGCCAAAAAGAGCAACCCTCGATCCTGCGGGCGGCAGCTCAATTCCCCAATAATCAACTCTGCGGCTTCAGCGACTATCTTTGAGGGCATGAGTTCGGCTTCTTTGAGTAAGCATCGTCCAATTTGTGCAAGCGAGCTCTGCGTCTTGATTCCCAGACGATGAACCACAGAGTTCTCTTCGGCCTCGACGCGCCGAAGCGCCAACGCTTGCATGTCAGCAAGCGTTTCACCATCCCGTGGATAGCTCGCCATACCGAGCAATGCGCTCGCTTCTGAAGCTTCGGCTTCCAATACCGCACGCACTCTATCGGCCAGGCGTCGCTTGAGAACGATTCCGCCGAGTGCATCGGTATCGGTGACTAGAATCCAAAATCGTCGCGCATCTTCGATCGCAAGAATATCGGTGTCACGCAAACTACGGGAGAGTGCGTGCACCAGCTGCTTGAGCAGCGGGTCGCGCTCGATCGCCGCATCGCCGCGAAACTCGATGCAAATACAATTCAAACGTCGCCCATAGCGGTGAGCTTTTCGAATTTCCGTTTGCGCAACACGTTCCAAGAACGCTCGTGTCGCGAGCCCGGTACGAGCATCGACGAAGCTATTGCGCTCCAGCATTTCCTTCTGATGCGCGCTCGCGAATGCGTGTGCGGCGGCTGCACCCCATCGCGTCGCAAGCTCAATCGCTTCCGCATTCAGCTCGCCCGCCCAGCCCCCCAACCGCGCAACACCCAGCAGCTGGTTTTCAAGCACCGCGGGCACAAAGAGCGCACGTGGGTCATCCCCCGGAACCGTCAGGTGTGCGAGTAGCGCTCGACCCGCCGCAAGATTCGTCCCCAGTGCGTTCGCGTCCTCGCTCCATTCAAGCACTTCATCGCTGGGATCGATCGGGCCCTGTATCGCCATTCGATGCAGCTTGGGTCCGGCCGCTTCTCGCGCCCATGCCACTCCCTCCGTCGATCCCGTGGCACGTATCAGTTCGCCCAGCCACGCTTCGGCAACATCACGCGCAGCAGCGTGACGAAAAAGCGCGATGACTTCGTTCGCGATCAAATCGCTCGACGACGCGGGTTTCGAGACTGTCTCCAACGTCGTTGACGTGTCCGCCGCAGTCTCTTCCCCACTTCCGCCTGCCGCGCGCTCGATCGTGCGCAGTAGCGCTTCGCGATCGATGGGCTTTAATAAATAGTCAAACGCTCCTGCGGCCATCGCGGAAACCACGGCTGGGGTTTCCCCAACCCCGGTCACAACGATAACGGGTTGCTCGGGCCAGCGTTGTCGGAGCTCACGAATCAACGCTTCGCCATCCGTATCGGGCAGCGCAAGATCCAGGATCAACGCATCGAAACGACCCTGCAGCTGCAGCTCCTCGATGGCGGCGGCACGACGATCCACCGTTTGGATCGCATAGCCAGCCTCCGCCAAGATTCCCTCAAGGAAACTTCGGAAGTAGAGCTGATTATCGATCGCGAGAATGCGCGGCTTAGGATTCAAACCTCTCCCCAAAAGGCACCCCGGCTACCTTACATCTTGTACTTGCCGAAGTCTTCCGGATCCATCGTTTCGAGCCACTCGCGCGAAGCCTCGAGATCCGTGGGGTCGGGTAAGGACTCCGTGGACGCACTCGCGCGCGCCATAACCTCAGGCTTGACCCAAATAGACACATCACAGCGCAACGCCAACGCAACCGCATCACTCGGCCGGCTATCGACACGCATTTCGCGCCCACGCGCATCGGTCAACACGATCTCCGCAAAATACGTGTTGTGATGTAGCGCAACGATTTCGACCCGCTGAACGCGGCCATCCAATGTCGTTACGAAATCCTTCAACAAGTCATGGGTGAGGGGTCGCGACACCTCAACGTTCTCCAACTCCATGGCGATCGCGGTGGCTTCGGACAAGCCGATCGCAATCACTAGTTTTTGGTCGCTCTCGCTCGCGAGCAAGAGCACGGCGCCATCCCCTTCCGCATCTACCGTGATGCCGGAAACCACCATTTCAATTTCACTTGAAGACGAATCAGACAATAGGAAGCTCCAGCGACCTCGGCGCAGCCGCGGTCAAGGCAGTTACCGCAAGCAGCGAATGGGGGGTTGCATCTATGATTTCGACATCCTGAATACTGCCCGCTTGAACGGCTGCAGGACTCACGAAATTCACGACGCGATTGTACTCGCAGCGACCTCGCTGCTGATCGACACCACGCCGGCTCGTCCCCTCAACCAGAATCGTCACTTTGCTCCCCACACGTGCTTGATGTGCCGCGAGTGTGAGATCGCGCTGTAGCAGTTGAAGCGCCTCAAGCCGTTTTCCCGCTTCCGCGGGATCCATCGGAATCAGACCCCGACGCTGAGCGGGAGTCTCCGGACGCTCGGAGTACTTAAACGAAAAGCTGTCGACGAATTTCACTTCGCGAAGCAACGAAAGTGTCGCTTCGAATTCGGCCTCCGTTTCGCCAGGGAACCCCACAATCCAGTCCGTCGTCAGCGCAATATCGCCGCGCACGGCACGTAGACGTGTGACTAAATCGAGATAATCCTCACGCGTGTAGCGCCGATTCATTGCTTCAAGCACGCGATTCGAACCACTTTGCACAGGAAGATGAAGATGCGGACAGAGCTCTGGGATCTCACCGTATGCATGAATGAGGTCATCCGACACAAAGATCGGATGCGGGCTGGTAAAACGAATTCGCTCGATACCATCGATTTCGGAAATGCGTCGAATCAATTCGGCAAATGGAATCTCGTCTGCCACCTGACCGGGTCGAGTTCGACCGTACGCGTTTACGGTTTGACCGAGCAAGGTGATTTCAACCACACCTCGATCTGCACAACGCTGTGCTTCTTCCACTATCGATCCACTCGAGCGACTGACCTCGCGGCCGCGAGTTTTCGGAACCACACAGTAGGTGCAAAAAAGATCGCAACCCTCCATAACGGTGACAAACGCGCGCCCTGGGGTGACGGACTCAAACTCGGGATGCCGCTCGGGTAGTTCAAAGCGGCGCTGCGGGTCCTCGTCATAGTCCACCCATAAACTACGTTGGTGCTCGGCCGCGCGCGCAACCATCGCCGGCAGATGCGTGATGTTCTGCGGCCCGAAGACAAAATCCAGGACAGGGAACCGCTTCAAGAGTTTCGCACCCTCCTGCTGTGCCACACAGCCCCCCACGCCAAGCACCAGCTCCGGTCGTCCGGCCTTCAACTTGGCGAGAATGCCAATCTCGGTATAGAGCTTCTGCTCCGCTTTCTCGCGAATGGAACAGGTATGGATCAGCACCAGATCGGCATCCTCTGCAGAGGAACTCGGTGAGAATCCCTGATGGTGCAGGAGATTTCCGAGTTTCTCGGCATCGTGCTGATTCATTTGGCAGCCGAAGGTGCGGAGGAAAAAACGACGCATCGAGCGGAGCTTAGCAGGCCCCTCCGTCCCCGACATCCCGGGCCGAATTCTGGAAATATCGGAATGTGCGAGTTAGTAGCCTAGATGACGGCCGTTTCTATGTAAATACCGGAAAATCCCCGCATAATTGTACCAATAAGGGAATTTAGGAGAAAGAAATTGACAGCAGCCCCGCCACCACAGTATTCTCCCGAGTATCCAAGCAGGGGCTAAGTCGTGCGGAGCACATTGGCAGCCGGTTTGGACCATAGGATTTCTTACGGAGAGGCGGTGGTGACGGCATTTCTAATTTGAAATGTCCAACCTCTCACCCCCCACAAGTCATTCACCGCTCTCTCCGACCCTTTGGAATCGGCCCCCGACAGTCGTCGGGGGCCGATTCATTTAAAGGATCGCCGAGCGAGGATCCCTCGCGACTAAGAACCGCGAACAATCGTGCAGAACTCGCCGAGCACACCCAAGATGTTTCGGGAGTAGTGATCGACGGAATCGATCTTGGTGATGCCGCCGTTGCGTGCTGCGGCCTTGATGCTCGCATCACCCGTCGCGACCAAGGCGAGCACAGACTGCGCACAGGCCTCGCCCTCTTTCGCGCCGACGCGAGTTCCCGCATCGAGCGGACCGTAAACTTCGGTAAAGAGTACACCGATCGCCGGTGTGTAAACCGCGATGCATCCGGTCAGAAACATACTGGCCAATCCGAGTACCAGCAGACTTTGAAACTTCTTCATCCTATCCCCCTTCGTAAAGTCACATCTACGCTAAGCCCTGTATTCCCCACCAAGGAGAAACCGACGGGGCATAGTCAACGACACCTGCGCGCGCTTTGCAAGCGAAACGCGCAATCAACGAATAATCAGATGATCGACGAGGCGAGATAGCTGCTTTAAATTGCGGCATTCCTCAGCCACATCGCAGTACGGAAGATACTTGTCCATCACACTGTCGCCAAATCCCCATGCTCCTGGGGACTCAGGATTAATCCAGATGAGGTTGCGGGCCTTTTTCTGAATCTCACGAACGCACCAGGCTTTCGCGTCGTTGTAGTTGTTGCGCGCATCCCCGATCACCACGACCGTGGTGCGGCTATCCACGGTGGACAGGAAATCTCGCCAGAAAATATGAAACGCCATCCCGAAATTGGACCGCGTATACGGGTTGATGACATCGCCACCGTCTAGCGCCTGGTCGAGCGCTTCATAGATATCGTTGTCGCGAAAAAGCTGGGTGACCTCGCCAAGTTCGGCGACGAAGACGTAGCTGCGAATCTTGGTAAACGTATCCTGCAAGCTGTAGGCAAACTGCATGAAGAAGCGCGACACATTCGATACCGAGCTCGAGATATCGCAAAGCACGATCAGCTTGGGTTTTTCCTTGCGTTTCTGCCGAAACACCAGCTCAAACGGAATACCACCATGAGCCATATTGCGGCGCATCGTGTGCTTGAGATCGAACTTACCGCGGCGCTGCCTCTTACGACGCATCGATACGATGCTCTTCAGCTTCTGCGCGAGGCGGTTCACCAGCTCGCGCATCTTACGCACGTCTTCTTCAGTCAGGTTGTAGAAGCTTTTTTCCTGCAGACTTTCGCGACGAAATCGCTCGAGATAGTCGTGATTACGTTGATCCAGCTCGAGTTCGGTGAAGCGACGCACGGAACGTCGAACCGCATCCTGAATCGCGCCCATCAACTGCCCCAGTTCACCGAGTTCTTCCTCGGACATCCCGGATGCGCGCAGCTGATCCATCAACTCGCGAAGCTGGCCGCCCGCACCTTCGAAATCCAACTGCTCCATGATGCGCCGACTGAAGAAACCGATCTGAAGCATGTTCTGAATATTCGCCACGCCAGCACCTTCGCCGGCTTCACGAATCAGCTGTTCGAGTTGATTGATGTCAACGCTCAACATCGCCTGCGCGAAGTCAGAGAGGTCGACATCCATATTTTCGAGCGCCTGTCGCAGATTTTCGAGCAGGTCTTCCAGGTCGAAGTCTGCGCCCATGCCGCCAAGTGCCTGTTCCATCTGTTCCCGGAGCGCATCGTGGAATCCCGACCAAAAGAGGTCGAAGAGTCGATCGTAGGTCGGGATATCGTCCGAACGCTTCACCATCGTGGTGCGGAGTGCGTCCTTGAAAACGTCGCGTTCATCGAGCGAGAGCTCGTCCAAGGCGTTGAACGCATCGATTCCCTCAGCGACGGAAACGCGTACGCCTGCCTTGCGTAAGAGATTCGTAAACTCGAGGATCTTGCGTTCCATCGCAGACCTTTCTAGTGAAGAATGCTCTTCTTTTCCACGGGCGGATCCACCTGCTGAGGCTGTTCAGCCTTTGCGGCGGCAGCCTTTTGCTGCAAAAGCTTGCTCAGTTCCGTCTGCGCTTTCGCGATATCACCCTGGTGTTTCAGGATGATGTTCAGCGTATCGCTCACCATCGCTTCATCGAGCTTATCGGCATTCAGCACCATCAACGCCCGTGCCCAATCCAGAGTTTCACTAATCGACGGCGCCTTCTTCAGGTCGAGACCACGGATACGCTGAATCAGTTCAACGAGATCCTGCGCAAGACGGTCGTCGATGCCAGGAACTTTCATACGAAGAATTTCGAGTTCCTGCGCTTCCTCCGGGAAGTCGATGTAGAGATGCAAGCAGCGGCGTTTCAACGCGTCCGTCATTTCGCGCGCATCGTTCGAGGTCAGAAACACGAGCGGTATGTGCTTGGCGTGAATGGTGCCGATTTCAGGAATACTCACGGTGAAATCAGAGAGTACTTCAAGCAGAAACGCTTCAAATTCCGGGTCTGATTTGTCGACTTCATCGATCAACAATAGAACCGGCTCCTCCGAGGTGATGGCCGTCATCAACGGTCGAGGCACAACGAATCTTTCGCTGAAGAACACATCGTCCTGCTCACCAATTTTTTCGGCCGCATCCCGAAGCGTGGTCGTACCCTTGATGACCTCACCGATCTTATCGCGGAGCATCTGCGTGTACAACAGCTGCTTCGAGTATTCCCACTCATAGAGCGCTTTCGACTCGTCGAGACCTTCGTAGCACTGCAAGCGAAGCAGTTTCTGGTTCAACGCCTGTGCAACCACTTTGGCGAGTTCGGTCTTACCGACCCCCGCGGGCCCCTCGACAAGAACCGGCTTCTTCAGCTTAGACGCGAGATAAACGATGGTCGCGATATTCTTGCCACAGATATACCCCTGATCGAGCAGCCGCTTTTCGACGTCGTCGACGGTGTCAAACATCTTCAGTCCTTTCATAGCGTTATGCCTCCACGGCGACGCTTACCGGGGTCGCTTCCGCATTCGCGAGCTCCAGAACCAGGCCCTGCAACCAATCACGCTGCATTTCCTGAAACCGAATCCCGTACTCCACGACATGTCGACGATAGGGATCTTCATGATTCGCGAGCATACGATCTAAAACTTTCTGCAGTTCATCCATTTTCTGATCCACCTCAAGAATTCGTGCGCGCAATTGGGCGACGACATCCTCGGGTCGGAGATAGCGGAAGAAACTACATTTTTGCAACAACTCCTCGCGCCAAAAGTACTCGTACCGGTCCGTCGCCAGCGGGCCACCCGCGCTGAGCCACTCGAGAAACGCGGATTCACCGGCCGAAGTGAGGCGGTATCGATGTTTCGTCGGGCTTCTCTGCTGCTCAACGATTTCCTTGATAATCCAGCCACGCTGCTCCAACTTTGCGAGCGCGGGATAGAGCTGGCCATCGTTGATTCCGAGCTTTTTCGAGAAGGTTTCGAGCAGGTGTTTTTTGATCGAGTAGCCGTGCGTCGGCTGTTCCATCAGCACACCTAAAATGGTGTAGTCCAACGACATGGCTAGCTCATCAACTTCAGCAAATGACCCAGCTTCTCCCGCTTCGTCTGTAGGTAGGCGATATTCTTTTCATTGGGACGGACTTCGAGTTGGACACGTTCGACCAAGGTGAGGCCGTATCCCTCAAGCCCGGCACGCTTCGCAGGATTATTGGTCAGTAGTCGCATTTTGCCGACTCCGAGATTCACCAGAATCTGAGCCCCGACACCAAAGTCACGCGCGTCCGGCGGAAAGCCGAGACGCTCGTTGGCCTCGACGGTATCGAGACCCTCGTGCTCCTGTAGCGCGTAGGCTTTAATTTTGTTCGCCAGACCAATGCCACGACCCTCTTGCCGCATGTAGAGCAGGACACCACTCCCCGCCTCGTCGATCATGCGCAGCGCCGTTTTCAACTGCTCGCCACAATCACAGCGCAGCGACCCAAAGGTATCTCCCGTCAAACATTCGCTGTGCACACGCACGAGCGTCGGTACATCGGGATCGATCTCGCCGCAGACCAGCGCGACGTGATCCACGTGGTCGATGTCGTTCTTGAACACGATCCCTCGAAAATCACCGACGTCGGTCGGAAGGCTCGCCTCCGCATAGCGGTGCACCAGGGCTTCCGTCTGCAGTCGATAGCGGATGAGATCGGCGATCGACAGAACCTGCAAGCCGTGCTCTTTCGCGAAGGGAACCAGGTCGGGCATGCGTGCCATCGTGCCGTCGTCGTTCATGATCTCGCAAATCACGCCCGCGGGATGGAGTCCCGCGAGGCGAGCGAGGTCCACCGCCCCTTCGGTTTGACCCGTGCGACGGAGCACGCCGCCTTCTTTTGCGATCAATGGGAACACATGGCCGGGCCGCGAGAGGTCCTGGGGTCCGCTCGTAGGATCGATCGCGACTTGAACGGTGCGTGCGCGATCCGCTGCGGAAATTCCAGTGGTTACGCCCTCGCGCGCTTCGATCGACACCGTAAATGCAGTGCCGAACGGCGTGGTGTTGTCGAGGGTCGGCACCATCATCGGTAGATCGAGTTGCTCGGCACGTTCGGGTGTAACGGCGAGGCAAATCAGACCTCTACCGTACTTCGCCATGAAGTTGATCGCATCGGGCGTCACCTTCTCGGCAGCCATGCAGAGATCGCCCTCGTTCTCGCGATCCTCGTCATCCACCAGGACGATCATCTTGCCTTGGCGAAACTCCTCGATCACCTCCTCTACACGAGTGATCAAATCCTTCGCTGATCGGTTCAGTCCAGTGGACTGGCGCTGCACATCGTTCATCGTGGCCTCCCGGAGGTCTCCGGACGTTGCTCGAAGCCCCCTACCTACGATCTAGGTAGGTCACGGTAACAGCCACTGACAGAGGTGTCAATTTGGGAAATGCTATGACTTTCAGTCACTTAGCTGCGTTGACCGCAGCGGGGCCGGATCAGGACTTTTTCTCGAAAAGATCGAGTACGCCCCCGAGGAACGTCTGTTTGTCGACGTTGAACTTGGCCGAGAAATCATGGCGCGCATCGAGATGATCGAAAAGCTGCTCGACCAAGACCTGGAAGGTTTCCACCACGCCCTCGCCGCTGACAGCCGACGCTGGAACGGTAGGAACCCCGGTACCTTCCCAAGCCGCGCGAATTTCATCGAGCGTCTTCACATCTTCAAGGTCGCGCTTATTGAACTGAATCACCTGTGCGAGGTCGTCGATATTGATGCCGTTGTCCCGAAGATTTGTTTTCAGATCGCGGTATGAATACGCGTTTGCGGACGCGGCTGAGCGCTGCGAATCGGCGACGAATGCGACCGCATCCGCCCCGGCGAGCACGATCTTTCGTGTCGAACGATGCATCACCTGTCCCGGTACGGTGAAGAGCTTGATGCGAATTTTGTATTCGCCCTCAACGCCGAACTCGACAGGCAGGAAGTCAAAGTACAAGGTGCGATCGTCTTGGGTGTCGAGCGCGACCATCTGTCCCCGCGACCGATGCGCGATCATCTTGTGAATCTGTTGCAAATTGGTGGTCTTGCCCGACAGCGCAGGACCGTAATAGACGATCTTCAGCGTGATCTCGCGAGTTTCGAGATTGAGTTGAGGCATACCGGTCCCTAATTGAATCCACCACGCCTATCGGCAGATGGAAGGACGCGACTTAGCGTCGAAGAAACCGATCTAAGAGCCGGCGTGCCGCGTGCGGCGGCGTGGTTTTGCGCAGATCCAGATCAGACTCGAGCTCGTTCAGGAGTTTGACGATCGCGGGGTCGGTTTGAAACGCGGCCATCAGGCCATCATCGAGTAGGCGTCGGAACCACGCGCGCCCCTGCTGTGCACGGCGCGTATCGAACGCGCCCGTTTCCTTCATCAGTTTCTGATGTGCTGTGATTGTCTTCCAAAGTTCATCAATGCCGTCGCCCGTCTTGGCACTACCGAGCAATACCGCCAGTGTCCAACCCTCGGCGCTGGGACGCAGCAAATGCGCGGCCGAACGATACTCGCCATGGGTACGCTCAGCTGCCGCAAGCCCGTCGCCGTCGGCCTTGTTGACGAAGAGCACATCAGCGAGTTCCAAAACACCTTTCTTGATGCCCTGAAGTTCGTCGCCCGAGCCCGGCTGCAGCATCACGGCAAAGAAGTCGACCATCGACTCGACCTCGGCTTCCGACTGGCCCACGCCCACGGTTTCCACGATCACCGCGTCGAAACCGGCCGCTTCACAGACCAGCATGGCTTCGCGTGTTCGATGTGCAACACCGCCGAGTGTCAACCCCGAAGGCGACGGTCGAATGTACGCGTTTGGTTCGGCGGCGAGCCGTATCATTCGCGTCTTATCGCCGAGAATACTGCCGCCACTCACGGGGCTACTGGGGTCGACCGTGAGAACCGCCACACGACGTCCTTGCTCGAGCAAAGCAAAGCCAAAGGCTTCAATGAGCGTGCTCTTTCCAACGCCCGGCGGTCCCGTGATCCCAACGCGTACGCTCTGACCACACTCGGGTGCCAGGAGTTCCAGCACCTCTTGTCCGAGCTCAACGTCTTCGGCACGCTGACTCTCGAGCAACGTAATGGTCTTCGCGAGGAGACGTCGGTCCCCCTCGCGGACGCCCCGGGCATATTCCTGGGCGTCGAGCCTTGCCGAACTCATCCGCGCCGCTCGCGAATCGCTTGAAGCACTTCGCGAGCGGCCGTCGGGACCGCTGAGCCGGGGCCGAAGATTTTCGAGACACCCTTCTCAAATAGGAAATCGTAGTCTTTGCTTGGAATCACACCGCCGCAGATCACGACAATATCTTCCCCACCCTGCGCCTTCAGTGCATCGACCAGCATGGGTACGAGCGTCCTATGTCCCGCGGCTTGCGTCGATATCCCAACCGCGTGCACATCGTTTTCAATCGCTTGCCGCGCGACTTCTTCGGGCGTTTGAAAGAGTGCGCCTACATCGACGTCGTAGCCCATGTCGGCAAAGGCTGTCGCAATGACTTTGGCACCACGATCGTGGCCATCTTGGCCGAGTTTCGCGACCAGAATACGCGGTCGCCGCCCGTCCGCCTCGGCAAACGCACGGATCTCACGTTGGATTTCCTCGAAGCCTTCATCGCCTTCGTATGCCGAACGATACACACCCGAAACACTACGGACTTCCGCTTGATAGCGCCCGTAGACTTTTTCGAGTGCTGACGAGATCTCGCCCACCGACGCGCGCGCCCGAGCCGCGTTCACCGCCAATTCCAGCAGGTTTGCGCTGTCATCCGTTGCCCCAGCCGTCAGCGCATCCAACGCCGCCTGACAAGTGGCTGCATCGCGCTCTGATCGCAGCCGCTTGAGTCGCACAATCTGGTCCTCGCGAACTTTGGTATTGTCGATCTCCAGCAAGTCGATCTCTGTCTCTTCATCGGGCTGGTATTTGTTCACACCAACGACGGTCTGCTCGCCCCGATCAACCCGCGCTTGACGGCGCGTCGCAGCTTCTTCAATGCGCAGCTTCGGCATGCCCGATTCAACGGCTTTGGTCATGCCACCAAGCGCTTCGCATTCATCGATCAGTTTCATGGCTTCTTCGGCCAGGCTATGGGTCAGATGTTCGATGAAATAACTGCCGCCGAACGGATCGATGACGTTGGGAAGGCCCGCCTCCTCGGCCAAGATCAATTGAGTGTTGCGCGCGATGCGTGCGGAGAACGGCGTCGGCAGTGCCAACGCTTCATCCAGCGCGTTGGTGTGCAACGACTGTGTCCCGCCCAAGACCGCCGCCATGGCTTCGACCGTCGTTCGAACCACGTTGTTATACGGGTCCTGTTCCGTAAGGCTCGCTCCCGAAGTCTGGCAATGTGTGCGCAACATACTCGAGCGCGGATCCTGCGGATTAAACTGCTGCATGAGTTTCGCCCAGAGCAGGCGCGCCGCACGAAGCTTCGCAACCTCCATGAAGAAGTTCATGCCGATGGCGAAGAAGAAACTCAAACGCGGCGCGAAGTCATCGATTGCAAGCCCCTTGGACAGCGCTGCTCGCACATACTCCAAGCCATCGGCAATGGTAAACGCGAGCTCCTGAACCTGATTCGAACCCGCTTCCTGCATGTGGTAGCCACTGATAGAAATCGAATTAAATCGCGGCATCTCTCTCGACGTGTACGCGATAATATCCGCCACGATGCGCATGCTCGGCGCTGGCGGATAGATGTAGGTGTTGCGCACCATGAACTCTTTCAGAATGTCGTTCTGAATCGTGCCGGTCAGCTTCTTTAAGTCTACGCCCTGCTCTTCGCCCGCGACAATAAAACACGCGAGGGTCGGCAGCACGGCACCGTTCATCGTCATCGATACCGACATCTCTTCCAATGGGATGCCGTCGAAAAGAATCTTCATATCCTCGACCGAATCAATCGCGACACCCGCCTTGCCTACGTCACCCGAAACGCGGGGATGATCTGAGTCGTAGCCACGGTGGGTCGCAAGATCGAATGCGACCGAAAGACCTTTCTGGCCGGCGGCAAGATTTTTGCGATAAAACGCATTCGATTCTTCCGCGGTTGAAAAACCCGCGTACTGTCGAATGGTCCAGGGACGATTCGCGTACATTGTCGCGCGTGGCCCCCGGACGAATGGCCAGCTCCCCGGCGTGGTGTCGAGAAACTCGAGTTTCTCCAGATCCGCTGCCGTGTAAAGGGGCTTGATCTGAATGCCCTCCGGGGTGTCCCAGACGAGTGCATTCAAATCCTTGCCGCGAAGGTCCTTGGTCGCATGCGTTTGCCATTCCGCAAGATTGGCTTTGCCCTGGGGGTCGTGTTTCTTCATCTCAATGCTCTCTCTACTGAATAGGCCGCGCTACGATGTCGAGCCTACATAGCGCGGCGGTACTGGCCGCCCACCTCGAAGAGGGCGTCCACGATCTGCCCTAAGCTCGCGACTTTGACCGTTTCCATCAACTCCTCGAAGACGTTTCCGCCCTGAAGCGCGATTTCCTGCAATTTCTGCAGCGCTGCGACGGATTCAGCGAGATGCCGCTCGCGAAAAGCCTGAACGTTTCGCAGCTGCGCGTGCCGCTCTTCATCGGTACCGCGAATCAAGTCATGCGACAATAGCGTGGGTTCGGGTTCGGGGCGCTGAAACGTATTCACACCGACCACTGGCAACTCACCCGAATGTTTGAGCTGCTCATAGTGAAGGCTCTCTTCCTGAATCTTGCCCCGTTGATACATGGTTTCCATTGCACCGAGCACGCCACCCCGATCAGAGATGCGTTCAAATTCCCGCAACACTTCCTGCTCTACCAAGTCGGTGAGAAAATCGGTCCAGTACGCACCCTGAATCGGATTCTCATTCATCAATGATCCAAACTCGCGATTGATAATCAATTGGATCGCCAACGCGCGACGCACGGAATCCTCTGTAGGGGTTGTGACCGCTTCGTCAAAGGCATTGGTGTGAAGGCTATTGCAATGATCCTGCACCGCCAGCAAAGCTTGAAGGGTGGTGCGGATATCGTTGAAATTCATTTCTTGCGCATGCAACGAACGGCCTGATGTTTGAATATGGTATTTGAGTTTTTGACTCCGCTCCGATGCCCCGTAGCATTCGCGCAGCGCAATCGCCCAAATGCGGCGCGCGACCCGACCGATGACGGTGTACTCCGGATCGAGTCCGTTACTGAAGAAGAACGAGAAGTTTGGCGCGAATTCATCCACTTCGAGGCCGCGGGCTTTGTAGTATTCGCAATAGGTAAATCCGTTGGCGAGTGTGAAAGCCAACTGTGAAATCGGGTTCGCGCCCGCTTCGGCGATGTGATAGCCCGAGATCGAAACCGAATAGAAATTCGACACTTTCTCGCGGCAGAAATAGCTCTGAATATCACCCATCATGCGTAACGCGAACTCCGTCGAAAAGATGCAGGTGTTCTGCGCCTGATCTTCCTTCAGGATATCCGCCTGTACCGTGCCGCGAACGCCGCGTAAAACCTCGGAACGAATCGACGCGTAGGTCTCCGCGTCTACGACCTGGTCGCCGCTCACACCCAATAACGAGAGCCCGAGGCCGCTGTGCCCCGGGGGCAATTCGCCTGCGTATCGCGGTGCGTTGTCGGTCGCGAGTTTCTGCCGGACTTCATCGAGACGACCCGTCGCGGCCAGGTGTTTTTCAACCGCTTGATCAATCGCCGCATTCAGGAAGAACGCGAGAATCACCGGCGCGGGACCGTTGATGGTCATCGAAACCGAGGTCTTTGGATCGGCCAGATCAAAGCCCGAGTAGAGTTTCTTTGCATCCTCGAGGGTGCACACCGATACACCGGAAGTTCCGACCTTCCCGTAGATATCGGGGCGTTCATGTGCGTCCCGACCGTAGAGCGTGACGCTATCGAACGCGGTCGACAATCGTGCGGCGGGTTGACCTTGGCTCAATAGATGAAAGCGCGCGTTGGTTCGCTCGGGCGTTCCTTCACCCGCAAACATTCGCGCCGTGCCCTCTTCACCGCTGCGCTTGAATGGGAACACACCCGCGGTAAACGGAAACCGCCCGGGCAGATTTTCGCGACGCAGAAACTGAGTCAACTCACCCCAAGTTTCGGTTTGAGGTAAAGCAACGCGCGGCACCTGAAGTCGGGAGAGCGTTTCCTGATAGTTTTCTACCGCGATTTCACGATCACGTACCTGGTAACTCTGTGATTCCGCGCTGTAGCGCGCGCGTGTCTCGGGCCATTGCTCGAGCGCTTGGCGCAAGTCGGCGTCGAGCTCAGTTTCAAGCTCAGCACAGCGCCGGGATAACTCGGCTGAAGTCGCATCCATGAGTTCGTTTGCGCGCCGGAGCGCCTGGAGATCCCGCGCATGACCCGCTTGCTCGTCCGTCTGTGAATGATAGTGGCGGACCACGTCTGAAATTTCGCGCAGGTAGCCGGTCCGGGACGCAGGAACCAATGGTTCGGCGGGTGCCGGCGTGGTCGCGGGAACCACGCGGCGCGGAAAGCCGGCGAAACCGCGCTCCGCAATCGCAGCCATCAAGGCTTGATAGAGCCGGTCGGTTCCTGGATCCGCCCAACGACTCGCGATCGACGCGTAGACGGGAATCGATGCTTCATCCATCTCGAAAGCTTCATGGTTGCGCCGCCATTGTTTGCGAATATCTCGCAGCGCATCCTCGCCGCCTCGGCGATCGAACTTATTCAGCACCACCAGGTCGGCCAGGTCCAACATGTCGATCTTCTCAAGCTGCGACGCTGCGCCGTACTCGGGCGTCATCACATAACTTGAAATATCGACGAGGTCGACGATCTCGGAATCACTTTGACCGATGCCCGCGGTCTCAACAATGATTAGATCGAAGCCGGTCGCCTGAAGTACGGCAATCGCATCGGTAACACTTTTCGAAAGCGCTCGGTTCGCTTGACGGGTTGCGAGCGAGCGCACGTATACCTGGGGTGGCTCGACCGCGTTCATGCGAATACGATCCCCGAGTAACGCGCCACCCGAACGTCGTCGCGTGGGGTCGACACTCAGCACCGCCACGGAGCGTGTTGGAAACTCGCGCCGAAAACGTCGGACCAGCTCATCGACGAGGCTCGACTTTCCCGCGCCGCCCGTGCCGGTAAAACCAACGACCGGTGCGTTGGGCGCTTGCCGCGTGCTCGAGACCTCCGTATGCAGCGCATCGTTCGCATCCACTCCGCATTCGAAGTGGGTGATGAGACGGGCGATCGCAACCGGCTGATCGACAGCCAATCGTGCCAGCTCTGCGCGCAGATCAATGGGTGGACGCGGGCTTCCCGCGTCGACAATTTGCGCCACCATCCCTTTGAGTCCAAGTTTCTGACCGTCTTCGGGACTGAAGATTCGCGTAACGCCATAAGCGTGCAACGCATCGATTTCATCTTTGGCGATCACGCCACCGCCACCGCCGTAAACACGAACGTGCCCCATACCCGCAGCACGAAGTTCGTCGATCAGGTAGCGGAAGTACTCAATGTGCCCGCCCTGGTAGGACGAAATCGCGACCGCATCGGCATCCTCCTGGATCACGGCAGTCACCACATCGCCCACGGAGCGATCGTGCCCGAGGTGAATCACTTCAGCACCCAAGGACTGCAACAATCGGCGAATGATGTTGATCGAGGCATCGTGCCCGTCAAAGAGCGCAGCCGCGGTAACCACGCGCACGGGTACACCGCTCGCGATTTCGGGATTCAGCTGTGGTGTCGCTGGACTCATACTGACTCTTGATGCGTTATCGGCCAATAAACCGCTGATGATTATACGTTTTCTCGGCGCGCGGATCTTGCTTGGCAGCATCCCAGCCAGCCTGTAGGGTGGGCCGCCGTGGCCGAAAACAGCGAGGATGGGGCTTCTGAGGACGGCCTAGCGCGGAAAAACCCGCTCTGGATGCCAGCTGCTTTAACGGGTCGCATGCCGCCGATCGAGCCGCGTCTGGTGAGCCTGCTCGGCGCGGTCGCGCTCGCGCTGTTTTTTGAGTTCTACGACTTTCAGATCTTTAACGCCGCGTTGAAGCAGATTGGCGACAGTCTTCAGATTGCCGATCAGGACCTCGGGTATTTCGCCGGTGCCGTGCGCTTCGGCGGGGTTCTCGGTTTCTTTCTGATCCCGCTCGCCGATTCGTTGGGACGTCGGCGCATGTTCATGATCTCTGTCATCGGGTTCAGCATCGGGACATTCCTCACCGCGTTTAGTCAGACCCAAGTTCAGTTCATTGCCTGCCAACTGATCGCACGTGCGTTCATGGCCACGGGTGCGGCCGTGACGTTCGTCATCGTGACCGAGGAATTCCCCGCCGCGCATCGTGGTTGGGCGGTCGGCGTACTCGCCGCCATCGCCTCCTTCGGGCACGCGCTGGGTGCCGCGTTCTTCGGAGCGATCGAGTTCCTACCGTATGGTTGGCGTGCGCTCTATGTAATTGGCGCACTACCGATCATGCTGATTCCAAAGTTTAAGGTCTGGATTTATGAGACACGCCGATTCGAAGAACATACCAAGGACAGCGGCGATGCGTTTATCGCGTGGTTTGACCCGATTAAACAACTCATCCTGCGTTATCCAGCACGGACACTGGGTCTCGCGATCGGTGCTTCACTCTCAGCGGCGAGCCATACCAGCGTGTTTCTCTTCATCTCTAAGTTCGTGCAAGAGGTGCATCAATGGGAACCGTGGCGCTACACGGCCATGTTCGTGTTCTGCGGCGCCTTCGGCACGGCGGGCAGCGTCTTCATGGGTCGACTCAGCGATCGTATCGGACGTAAGGCGGTTGGCATCAGCATGCTCGCGACCTTCCCAGTCTTTTCGGCCATGTTCTATGCATCGCCGGGTTGGTTGATGCCTGTCGGTTGGGTATTGATCGTCTTCGGCGTGATGTCGGGGAATATGATCATGCGCGCGTTCGCGACCGAGCTATTTCCAACGTCGTATCGCGGCACAGCCACGGGCTGGCTCTTCTTACTCGAAGCCGTTGGCGCATCACTGGGGCTTGCGCTGGTCTCGATCTTTTCGGTCGGAGACAGTCTCGACACACGTGCGATTCTGATGGTTTCGATGGCGGTTCTAGGCGCGGCAGTCGCGGTCGCGTTTTTTCCAGAGACGCGTAGCCTCGAGTTGGAAGAAATCTCCGAACACGCTTGAGCGAAAGCTAGACCGGATAGACGCCGTGCTTTTTTGGCGGGGGTGCGTCATCGACGCGATCTCGAATCGCTTCGAAGCGCGCGACTAGGTCGTCGCGTAGTCTGGCATGCGGCACGATGTCGTCGATCACGAGTTCGGACGCGAGCAGTTTTAAATCCACGTCGGCTTTGTACTCTTCGCGTAGCTTCTCGATCAACGCAGGCCGTTCGTCTTCGGGGGTCGCCTGAATCCTATTGTAGTAGACGGCGTTCACCGCGGCCTCGGGACCCATCACCGCGATGCGTGCACTCGGCAATGCGATGCACGCATCGGGGGCGAAACCCGGACCACACATTGCGTATAGGCCGGCGCCATAGGCCTTGCGAACCACCACGGAAATTCGCGGCACCGTTGCTTCCGACATCGCATAAATCATTTTTGCACCGGCACGGATAATCCCCTGACGCTCCACCTTGGTGCCGATCATGAAGCCGGGAACATCGGCCAAGTACAGGAGCGGCACACCAAACGCATCGCAGAGCCAGATGAAGCGCGCCGCTTTATCAGCCGAATCCACAAAGAGAACCCCGCCCTTCCACTTGCTTTGATTGGCGATAATACCGACCGGGTTGCCGTCGATGCGCGCGAAACCCGTGATGATTTCGCGCGCGAATAGCGCTTTGATCTCTAAGAATGAATCCGCATCGATCAAGCGGTTGATCACTTCGAAGATATCAAACGGCGTGTTTTCATCCTTCGGAAGACTCGCTTCGAGTCCTTCGGGGTCGACGGCCGGCTCGGCGGGTAGATGCTCAGGCAGCATTTCACCCACGGTGCTCGGGAGATAACCGAGATAGCGCTTCGCACCCGCGATCGCTTCCGCTTCGTCTTTACAAAGGACGTCGCCACAGCCGCTGACACTGCAGTGCATCTTGGCACCACCCGTTTCTTCGAGCGTCGCCTTTTCGCCGATCACCATCTCAGCCATCCGCGGCGAACCCAAGTACATGCTCGCGTTGCCCTCGACCATGAAGACGAGATCGCAGAACGCGGGAATGTAGGCGCCCCCTGCAGCAGACGGTCCAAAGAGACAACAGACCTGAGGCACCATGCCTGACATCCGCACCTGATTCATAAAGATACGACCCGCGCCACGCCGACCCGGAAACATTTCGACCTGGTCGGTGATGCGCGCACCCGCTGAATCGATCAGGTAGATCAACGGGCAACGACCGCGCTCGGCGCGATCCTGAATCCGAAGAATCTTTTCGACCGTGCGCTTGCCCCAGGAACCAGCCTTTACCGTCGAGTCGTTCGCCATCACGCAGACGGGCCGACTGTCGATTCTGCCCGTGCCAGTAATCACGCCATCGGCGGGAAAGCCTTCGGCACGCGAATTCGCGAAAAGACCATCTTCCACGAACGACCCGGGATCCAGCAGCAACTCGAGGCGCTTGCGCGCAAAAAGCTTGTTCTGCGCAGACGCTTTCTCATGCGCCGCAGGCGAACCGCCTTCGCGCAGGCGATCGATTTCGCGCCGCAGATCGTCCCCCACAGAGTCAGATTTCCTAGTACTCGTAGAAGCCCCGGCCAGACTTGCGTCCAAGCCAACCCGCTTCAACGCGCTTCACGATTTCAAGGCACGGCGCATAGCGGGGATTGCCGTACTCACGTTGCAGGCTTTGTAGAATCGCGCAAACCACATCGAGGCCCACAAGATCCGCCAACGCCAGCGGGCCCATGGGATGGTTACAACCGCCCTTCATAGCCTCGTCGATGTCTTCGGCACTCGCGACACCCTCTTGGAGTGCAAACGCGGCCTCATTGATCATCGGAAACAGCACGCGGTTTACCACAAAGCCCGGTGCATCCCGAACATCCACCGGACCTTTGCCGAGCGACTCAGCGAGTTTTCGCGTGGCCTCGTAAGTTTCGTCGGAGGTTCGCAGCCCACGAACCACCTCGACCAGACTCATCATCGGAACCGGATTGAAAAAGTGCATCCCAATGAAGCGTTCCGGGCGACTCACCAGCGACGCGAGTTTGGTCACCGAGAGGCTCGACGTATTGGTCGCAATAATGGCCGCTTCGTTGACGATGCTATCGAGCTTTTCGAGCAGCGGTTGCTTGACCTCCAGCTCCTCAGCCACAGACTCGATCACGATGTCGCAATCCTTCAAGTCCTCCAGCGCAAGTGTTCCGGTAATCCGTCCCACGATCGCGTCGGCGTCGGCCTGACTGATCTTCTCTTTCTTGACCATGCGGCCAAGACCTTTGGAAACACCACCCACGCAACGATCGATCGATGCCTGACTACGTCCATGGACCACGACATCGTACTCGCGCTGGGCCGCCTGCTGGGCGATCCCTGTTGCCATCGTTCCGGTGCCGATCAATCCAATTTTTTTCATCAGATCAGCTCCACACCGAGCGCCACCGCTTCGCCGCCACCGATGCAGAGCGTCGCGATACCGCTCTTCTTCCCCTGATCACGCAACGCGTGTAGCAACGTCACCAGCACGCGTGCTCCAGAACAGCCGATCGGATGACCGAGCGATACCGCACCACCGTGCACGTTGACGGTCGCTGGATCGATGCTGTGCTCCTTCATGGCTGACATCGTCACGCCGGAGAAGGCTTCGTTAATTTCGTAGAGGTCCCAATCACCGGGCTTGGTCCCGCTGCGCTCGTAGAGTTTTGCGAGCGCCTGAACCGGTGCGATGGTGAACCACTTGGGCTCAACGGCCGCCGAAGCATCCACGGTAATGCGGGCCAGTTTCTTATAACCGAGCTCGTCGGCCTTTTCGGCGCTGGTGATCAGCAGCGCTGCCGCACCATCATTAAGAGAGGACGCATTAGCGGCCGTCACCGTGCCATCCTTTGAGAACGCGGCACGTAACTTGGCGAACTTCGATGGATCACCGCGGCTCGGGTCTTCGTCCGCATCGATCACTACGGGATCACCACGGCGCTGCGGTACTTCAACCGGCACGATCTCGTCTTTGAATTTACCCCCACCCTGCGCGGCGTTTGCACGCTTGTAGGATTCCGTCGCGAAAGCGTCTTGATCCTCACGCGTGAAACCATACTTCTCCGCCACCATGTCACCGCACTTGCCCATGTGGTGATTGTTGTAGGGATCCCACAATCCGTCGTGAATCATCGAGTCGATGATTTCGCCGTTGCCCATGCGATAGCCCGCGCGTGCGTTCGGCAACAAGTAGGGAGCGTTGGTCATGCTTTCCATGCCGCCCGCAACCATGACGTCGACATCACCGATCATAATCTCGCGACGCGCGAACATGACGGCCTGCAAGCCGGAACCACATACTTTATTAATCGTGATCGCACCGACCGAGTCGGGCAGTCCTGCCTTGATGACCGCTTGTCGCGCAGGTGCTTGGCCCATGCCCGCGGAGAGCACGTTCCCCATGTAGACGCGTTCGACCTGATCTGTTCCGGCACCCGCGCGCTTGATGGCTTCCTTCAGCACGATGGCGCCAAGATCCGACGCGGAGAGCGCACTGAGCCCCCCCTGAAATGTCCCGATCGGGGTTCGTACGGCACTGCAAATCACGACTTCTTTCATGAGTCCCTCCGAATCTGGCGTGCGCTTTTAGAGGCGACGCCGATCGCGGCCACCTTAACCGAACGTGTCGCTACGCGTCAAACGGGCCGGATCAAAGATAACCGAGCTCTCTCGCCCGGTTGGGGCGTTTGGTCCAGTTCTTGTCGAGCTTCACCCAAAGCTTTAGGTGTACGGTTTTATGGACCAGCTCTGAGAGGCGTTTTCGGGCTTCCATGCCGATTCCCTTCAGCATCTGCCCTCTCGAACCTACAACGATGCCTTTCTGGGATTCACGCTCGAGCAGCAGATTGGCGTGAATCAGCAGCTCCGACTCGCTTTCGTCCCAGGTTTCGACTTCCACCGCCAGCGAATACGGCACCTCGTCGCGGAGACGCTCGAACGCCACCTCACGAATGCCCTCCGCGGCCAGGAAGCGTAGCGGTGCGTCCGTCAGCGTATCGGCATCGTAGAGCGCCGGCGATTCCGGTAGCTCGGCGATGATCGCCGCAAAGAGTGCATCCAGGCCGACACCGGTCTTCGCAGAAAGCTCCATCACCGGACCGTCAAACGCACCTTTAGGAATTGGCGTTGCCGGCCCGCCGTCGATCTTGGTTCGCAGCAGAATCTTCGGCCCTCGCAGCGCCGCGAGGCGTGCCTCCGGCTCATCCCAGGTTGCGCCCGCATCAAAAAGAATCAGTCGAATATCCGCATCGTGGGCGACACTCAGCGCAGTCTCCGTCATCGCGAGATTGAAGCGCGCTTGACCGCGATGCACGCCGGGCGTGTCATAAATCAACAGCTGGGCATTGTCTCGCGAAACCACACCCAGCAATCGCCCGCGTGTCGTCTGGGCAAACGCGGTCGCGATCGCGATTTTCTCGCCCACCAATGCGTTGAGTAACGTCGACTTCCCCGCGTTGGGTCGACCCAAGAGTGCCACGACACCACATCGATGCGCCTGACTCATGCGTCGAGCTGATCCAGCGCAACGCGTGCCGCTTCCTGTTCAGCCGCGCGCTTCGAACGCCCCTGCCCGCTACCCAGCACTGTGTCACCGAGTCGAACTTCGATCTCAAACTCCCGCGCGTGATCGGGACCGCGTGTCTCCATCAGATGATACCGCGGGATATCCTCACCCCGTGCTTGCAGCAACTCTTGAAGCTGTGTCTTTGCATCACGTATCGACCGACCGAGGTCTTGGAGGTCCTCGGCAAATTCGCGATCCACGAACCCACGCACGCTCGCCAACCCGCCATCGAGATACATCGCACCCACGACGGCCTCGAATACGTTCGCCAGAATCGAGGGCTTATCGCGTCCACCAGATCTTTCTTCCCCGCGTCCCAGACGCGCCGCTTGACCTAAACCGAGCGCTTTCGCGCGAGCGGCCAGCGCGTGCGTGTTGACCGCATCGGCGCGCGCCCGCGACAGCGAGCCCTCGTCGGCATCGGGATGCGCTTCCATCAGATATTCAGAAACCACGAGATCCAAAACCGCGTCACCCAGAAACTCAAGGCGTTCGTTGCCATGCTGGGGATCGCTCTCTTCATTCGCACGCGAGCTATGGGTGAGCGCCAGCTCAAGCCTTGCGCTGTCCTTAAACGCGTAACCGAGACGCCGTTCGAGCTCAGCGTTCGTATCATTGGGATCCAGCGATCCACCCTCCACCCAGGAGTTGAGTATCATCCGCGTCATAGACGACCGCCGCTTGCCCGTCGGCGGGCGCCCAAACCGGCGTCTCAAAATGAATCCGCACGTCGTCTCCCTCGAGCACTTCAACACGCGCTGCAACGCTCTCCATACGATGACGCACCTGCACGCGCACGGGCCCCTCGGGCACCTGGCCCATGACCCAACGCGCATCGCGCACGTGCACGGACGATCGACCCAGCGCAGGCGCACGATCGACGATCAACGTGTTCTCGGCAATGCGGTTTTCGACGATGTACCACGGCCCGTTGCCCAGGCCGAGCCCCTTGCGCTGCCCGAGCGTGTAGCCCGGCGCACCGCTGTGCAGTCCGAGTTCTTCACCCTCGCGGTTCACAATCGGACCCTCCTTGCGTTTCAGATCGGGGCTCAAGCGTTCCAACGCGCCACGCAGATTCCCGTCAGGAATGAAGCAAATCCCCTGGCTTTCGGGTTTGTCGGCGGTAATCAACTTGAGCTCACGCGCCAAAGCACGAACCTCTGACTTCTTGAGTTCACCCAGCGGGAAACACAGTTTGGGCAATACGGCGCGTGGCAGATCGAAAAGAAAATACGTCTGATCTTTTTCTCGATCGACCGAGCGATAAAGCGCGGGTTCACCGTCTGCCGCCTGCGCGATCCTCGCATAGTGACCTGTCGACACACCCACCGCACCCAGCGCCTCCGCACGGCGGATCAACAGGTCGAACTTCATGACACGGTTACACGCCACGCAGGGGATCGGTGTGCGTCCCTGCTTGTACTCCTCGATGAACGGGTCGACCACGGCCTCTCGGAACTCTTTGCGATAGTTGGCCACGTAGTGACGAATGCCGAGCGTGCGCGCGACCTGTCGTGCATCCTCGGCATCAGGCACGCCACAACAACGCTTGAAGGAAGTCTTCTCCGCACCGCTCCCGAGATCCATCGTCAAACCCACGACGTCCGGATTTTGTTTCGCCATCAACGCGGCAGCGACCGATGAATCCACACCGCCGCTCATGGCGATTAACCAACGCTCACTCATGGTGCCGCCCGACGTATCCGCGCGACCACATCGGGTAGCAGCGTGAGCACGCGATCGACATCGCCTTCGGTGCTGTCGAATCCTAAACTGAAGCGTACCGAGCTTCGGGCCGCATTCGGTGCCAGACCCATCGCGAGTAAGACATGCGAGGGTTCGGTCGAACCGGATGCACAGGCGGCTCCAGACGCCACCGCGATCTCCTCAATATCCAACGCGACGACAAGCGCTTCGCCATCCGCACCATCGAAACGCATGTTCAATGTATGGGGCAAGGTTTCGGCGTTCGGCGCGTTACGCTCCGCGTTGGGAACCTTGGCCAGAATGCCCTGCTCGAGCCGGTCTCGAAGCACGCGCATCCTCGTGGGGAAAGTTTCAAGATCTCGTAGCGCCGCCGTTGCTGCGGCACCGAATCCAACGATGCCCGGAAGGTTTTCCGTACCCGCGCGTCGACGACGCTCCTGCGGTCCGCCCCGAAGAAGGGGCGTAAAACGCCGACCCGGACGCACGTAGAGTGCACCGCAACCCTTGGGACCCCCAAGTTTATGCGCTGAGAAACTCGCGTAGTCGATCGGTAGCCTGGAGAAATCCAACGCGAGCTTGCCAAAGCTTTGAACCGCGTCGGTATGAAACAAAACGCCCTGTTCTTTGGCGATCCCCGCCAAGGTCTCAATCGGCTGAATCACACCCGTCTCGTTATTGGCCGACATCACTGATGCCAGCAAGGTTCGATCATTGAGCGCAGCGCGGAAGCGCTCGGGATCCAAACGTCCATCGGAGTCGACCGCTAGCACGTGAACCCGAACACCGAGATCTCGCAGCGACTCCGCGGCTTCTATGACCGAGGGGTGCTCGGTCGCACAGGTCACGATTTCTTCACCGTGCTGGGGCGCCCGACCCGCGATCGCCGAAAATACCGTGTTATTGGCTTCGGTTGCGGAACTCATAAAGACCATCGATTCGGGTTCAACTCCCGCCAACGCAGCGACCTCGGCGCGCGAAGAATCGAGCGCAGCACGGGCATCGGACCCCGCCCAATGCACACTCGAGGGATTGCCGAAGGTTTGCCCCAGCATTCCGGTCATCGCCTCAAAGGCCTCTGGCCTCAGCGGTGATGTGGCGTTGTAGTCGAGATAAACCCGGTCCATGACCGCTAAGCTAACCTCTACGCCTCGCGACTCCAAGCCAGCGCCATTAGCGACGGCGACGCGCCTGCTCTGCAGCCAGGAACAGCCGTTCGAGTAGCCGAAGCGGCTCAGCATGGGCGTCGAACTCCAACTGGAGCTTCGCGGCGAGGCTATCGAGCACGATTCGGGCCAGATTCTCGGCCTCAAGAGCCGTTCGCGAACCTACACGACGAAGTGTACGACGAAGCAGTTCGAGCTCCGCTTCCCCAAGCGCCTCCAGCTGTTCCCGCGTCAGCGGCAGGGCCTCGAGTGTTTCGGGCAAACTGAAATCGGCATCGATCTTCGGTCGATCGAGTCGAATCACCAGCGTGCCAGCGGCCCAATCGCCGAGTCGCTGTGAATCCTTCGAGAGCACGACGCTGAGCAGACCGACGGTGTAGAAACTGGGCAAGAAATCGATCCAGCGCATGAAGTTGCGAATCAAGGATCTTTTCAAATCGATCGGATGTCCGCCGCGTTGCACCACCCTCAAACCAAGGGCGCGCTTTCCCGCCGTGCTACCCGAGCCCAAGACCTCCCAAGCGACGTGGTAGAGGGTTCGAATCAGGAAATCACCGACCCACCAGAAACCGATTGCGATGCCAGATGCCCCAAGGGAAAGCGCTTCGGAGAAGTCACTATCCACCCATTCCTGAAGGCGATTGTTTAAGTCCAGACCGACGCTCGGAAGCAGCACGAACAAGAGGATGATCCCCGTCAGCGAAACCACCGCCAGGATGGCTTGATCGACCAGCAGTGCGAGCATCCGCGGACCCGGGCCTGACAGCGGGAAGTCCAAGTTCACCCCTTCGGGCGAGAGCAAGGAATAGCGATCCTGCAATTCTTCTGTGGTCACGCGACTCGATCCTTCGCTACAAAGGATCAAGGATGCCGGACGAACTCAAAGAATTCGAGCGCCTGCTCGCACGCAGCGAATCCCTGGGTAAAACACTTCCCTTTTTGGAACTGCGCGAGCTCGCCCGGCTCTACCGACTGCACTCCGCGCGTCTCGCGCGCTGGCGCAGCGAGCAGCAAGATCCTGATCGGGTCAGACATTTGAACGCGCTCTGTGTGCGTGGGTACTCGTATCTCTACGTTCCGGCACAGTCGGGTTCGAAGACCCATTCAAGGAGCCGCTTCTCCCTGACCGACGCTTTCGCGAATACGTGGCGGATTCAGTTGCTCGCGCTCGGCCTCTTGATCATCGGCGCGGCCGTGGGTTTCACCGTTGCATCCCGCGATCCCACCGCGCTCGACGCGCTGGTCGCCCACTACCCGGCGGATCGACTGGAAGCACTCTCCAACAGCGATGCGGCACGCGCTGAATTTCTCGCACGAAACGAAGGCAGTGTCGCGTATAACGCGGTCTTTGGTGCCCAGCTTTTCGTCCACAATACCAAGGTGGGATTGCTCTCATTCGCAACCGGGATCCTCGCGGCGGTGCCCACATTCGTGCTCATTCTCTATAACGGCTTGATGCTCGGCGGCTTCATTTCCATCTTCGCGGGCAAGACACACGCGCTGTTGTTCTGGGCCTGGCTGATTCCGCACGCGATTCCGGAGTTGCTCGCGATTCTGCTCTGCTCGAGCGCCGGGCTCGTGGTCGGCAAAGCGGTGCTCATGCCGGGTCGCGATGGCATCGCGAAAGCGCTTCCACTCGCTGCGTTTGAAGCGCTGCCCTTGGTCATCACGGCGGTTCCGCTCTTCGTTCTGGCAGCGCTCATCGAGAGTTTCGTCCGCGAGTCGGCGCTCTCCACCCCCTCACGCTTCGGCATTGCCGCGACGGCGGTATTTGCCATCGTGGCTTACACACTCATGGTCTTTCTCTTGGCGCGCCGACGTGGTGGCGTTCACTTGGACTTCCTAGAGAGCTACAGCCGTTCGGCTTCCCGAATCGCCAGGTAGCGATTGACCACGGGCACGCTGATCTGGGCCGGATCCAGATCCAAAACCTGAACCCCGAGCCGACGCATTCGCAGCAATGCGCGCTCGCGCTCCATCGCAAGATCCTGCAAAACCAGATTTTCGTAGATCCCCTGACCACGAATCTGCGGTCGCGCGTGCTCTAAACGTTCAAATATACGATCCCGGAGTGCGACCAGTAACACCATATGGCGTCGCGCGAGAACCGAAAGGCATTCCTCCAACTCGACCGATGAGGCACCTTCAACGAAATCGGTCAGCACCACCACCAACGCGCGCTTCTTCTGCTGATCACCCAAGGTTTCAAGTAGAACCTGATAACGCGGCTCGACAGCCGTCGGTTGTAATGCCAACGTGGCTTCCAGCAGCTGCGCCGATGCCGCGCGTGGGTGTTCCGGCCGAACCAACGCGCGAAGCTCGCGGTCGAACGCCAGCAGACCCATTCGATCGCCACAGCCACGCGACGCGTGAGCGAGTGCGATCGTCGCGTCCAACGCATGATCGAGTTTCGCGACGCCATCGATCTTCTGCGACATCAAGCGTCCGGAATCGACGGCGACCATCACGGTATGATTTCGCTCCACCTGGTGCTGACGCACGATCCAGCCGCCACTGCGCGCACTCGCGCGCCAGTCGATATGACGTGGGTCATCGCCGTACACGTACTCGCGCATGGATTCGAACTCCAGGCCTTCGCCACGTGGGCGCCTGGGTTGTATTCCTGCACGCTCAAGCAACGAACGTTCAAGCAAGGCTTCGCGATCGTCGTTCAAGCCAGGATTCGGCAGCACAGCGAGCGTGGAAGTTTCGATATCGCTCGCAGATCGACGAAAGAGTCCGTAGACGGAACGCCAATTCGCATAGACCGGCCCGAGTTCACGCAGCCCGCGACGACGCGGCGTGCGAGGCTGATGGATCACCTCTACCGCGCCAGCTGCCAGCACCAGCGGGCCGACCCGTTGATCACCCCCGAGATCGGCAGGTAGCTCATCGAGAAGGGTTACATCCCAAGGTCGATCCGATGGATTCTTCAGGTGATACTCGAACTCACAGGGGTGTCCGCGTCTCGCCCGTTCCGGAATCACGCGCCTTACTTCGAGCGCGGGTTCCCGAAGACTGCTCCAGAGATCCTGGACCATCAATACCAAGACCACGATCAACGCGACCCACGCGGGTCCCATCAGCGCCGGCCAGACGAGGGCCGCGATCGATAGTGAAAGTGGAATCGCCGCAAAAGAAGCGAGTCTCTGGGTGGGTCGCATTTAATGCGGCGCCGGCACGCGACGAATCATCTGCCGCAGGGCTTCGTCGGAGCTCAACCCATCCACGACGGCGCCTGGCTCCAATACGATTCGATGGCGCAGCGCGGGCAATACGATCGCTTGCAAGTCTTCGGGTAATACGAAATCTCGACCTTCCAGCACAGCGAGGGCTTTGGCCGCGCGCACGATCGCAAGACCCGCCCGTGGCGACGCACCGATGGAAATCGACGCGTCATCACGCGTCGCTCGAATCAACGCGACCGCGTAGGCGAAAATCTCGTCGCGAACCACGACACCGGCCACGGTCGCCCGTGCGGCACGAATATCTGCCCCCGACATGGCGACATCGCCTTCGCGCAAAATCGGCTCACCTGCATGATGCGTCGCCAGTATCTGTGATTCAGCCTCCGCGTCGGGGTACGGAATCACGATCTTAAATAAAAACCGATCCAGCTCGGCTTCCGGTAGCGGGTAGGTGCCTTCCTGTTCGACAGGGTTTTGGGTGGCGAAGACCGTAAAGAATTCGGTCATGGCATGACGTTGCCCATCCACTGTGGCGGTAGCCTCCTGCATCGCTTCGAGCAAAGCGGCCTGCGTCTTCGCGGGTGCACGGTTGATTTCATCGGCCAGCAGAAAATCTGTAAAGATGGGGCCTGGGCGAAAACGGAACTCGCCATCCTGGGGCTGAAAGATCGGAGTTCCAATCACATCGCTTGGCATCAAATCCGGCGTGAATTGAATGCGCCCAAACTCAATACCCAGTTGTGCAGCGATCGTGCGCACCAACAACGTTTTCGCGACTCCAGGCACCCCCTCGTAGAGGCTGTGACCGTGGCAGAGCAGCGTGATAAAACTTTGGCGTACCGCGTCGGGCTGTCCAATCACGATCCGACTAACGCAAGTCGCCAGCGCGTCGAATTTTTCAGCGCATACCTCTACATCCATCGCCGTATGATCCGTCATGCTTTCCCCTCTGCGTAGGTTTCCAGCGCCCGAACGGCGCTGCGGAGTTCACCGCGATCCCGCGGCTCGCCCGCATCCACTAGCCATCGCCGCTGTTCATCCGTCAGCGCCTGGTCGGCTGCGATCCAATCCCTTAGCCGCGCGTCCGTGAGTTCGCTCCGATGCAAAACTCGTGTACGCAGCCGATGCAAAAAACCAGAACGATACGCGCGAAATATCGCCGCATGGTCTTGGTTCCGGGCATAGAGCGTTCCAAGGGACGCGACGAAAACACTCAGCGATGGATCCAGGCCCTCAGCGATTTGCAGGCGTCGCACGGGCCAGCGATTTCGCTCTCCGCTCCACGCGGCCACCACCAGCAATAAGGAAACGAGCATGAGCGCGAGGGGGAGCACACCAAGCGAGCCGACCCATGAGCGTCGCTCGCGTAATCCATGCGAGCGCTCGTCGAAAACCGGTACCCCGAGCGCCTGGACCAGATTGACCAAGAGCGTGCTGGCACCCGCTTCATCGAGCACCGAGTTCAACAGAAAGCGACCATCCGCAATACCGATCAGGCGGCCGTCACCGTACGGTGTTTCAAGCATGAACGGCTCGCCGTCTGCGCGCAGATGCACGGTCGATGCATGGGGATCCGATGCGAACCGCTCCACGTAAGGAAGCTGCAGGACACGGTCTTCCGCGAGCCAGTCGCCGGTAATCTTCGCGAGCTTCCGCTCACCGCGATCGCCCTTCGGCCAACCCAGCATATCCCAACGTAGGTGTTCGTCGCCGAAGATCACGGCTGTGCCCCCCGCTTCGACCCAGCTCAAGAACTCATGCAAGTCCGCGTTAGGATCGGCCGATCGGCCCATCAAAAAATCCGGCCACGGTAGATACTGCGGAGCCTCGGTTGAACGCGCGGCGAATGGCTTGTAACTCCGTGAGACGGGATGACCGAGTTCACTCAAGAGTTCGAAGCTGGCGCGGTACGCGATAGGACCGTAACCCAGACTTGAGCGATGGGTACGCGGGTCTTCGGGGCTCGCGACCAGCCCAATCACCAATGCCAGGCTGAGCAATATCGCTGCAGAAATCAGCCAGAGGCGATTCATGGCGTCGCCGCGTCCAACGCGTGGATGACTCGCTGCCAACGTTCATAGAGCTGTGGGTCCTGGTTGCGGTCTCGAAACCAGGACCGCTCGGTCTCATCTATGAGTTGAAATACCTCATCACGAAGTCCCGCATCGAATCCTGCCAAGGCGAGCTCCGCGCGCACGTGCCGATTCGTGTCTTCAGGCCGCAAGCGAATCCACCCCGAACGCGCGGTACGGTCCAGAAACGCCAACCAAAGCCGATGAGCGGCTTCAAGAAACTCGCCCTGATGTGCCAGCTCCTCCGCTTGACCTTGGAAATCTATTTGAGTCGATTCCACCATGGGATCGCTCGCGGGCTCGGCGACTTTCAAGGCGCGAGAAACCGACCAGACGATATGCGCGATCAGCGCTACCAAAACCAATAGGAGGAGACCATTGATCAGCCAAAAGCGCAGCGGATCGGTTTCGTACAATCGATTCAATGCTTCCATCCACGACCGAAACCAGTCGAGCATCTCTACCAATGCATTCGGCGCTTCAACCTTACCATCGGCGGCATGGTATTCGTCGCGGGCGAGGATTTCCCGGGCGAGTTCACGAACTTCGGAATCACTGACCTCAGACATCGGACTCCGCGTTTTCCGTAGGAGTCGCGGGCTCGCGGTTCGTTCCGATCGCCTGTGCCATGTAGTGAATGTCGAAATCCTCCTTCACACAGCGTTGGTCGAAGTAGAAAAGACAAAACATTGTGCTCAGATAAGCCATACCGATTCCCTGCTCCAGCATCGATATACTTACGCTAAGCCCTTGGTTCACCACCGAAAGCGCGGTAGAAGTGCCACCGATCACCAGCGTGATGATCGCGAGAACCAGATAGAGTCCCACCACACGCCCTCTCACACCTTTGGTCAAGACCTCGCTGCGTCGAAACGAAGTCAGACCAAAACGACGCTCGATCGCCATCACCTGTTGGAGCAACGCCCAACGCAATACAACGAAGAGCAGAAGTGCGATTCCCACGCCAATGCCAATAATCGGGTTGATGAGTGCTAACACGAACGCCATAAGGCCCGCCGCGAATAACGCGAGATAGAACAGAATCGTCGTACCAAACGCCGGTAAGAAAATGCGAAACGCATCGCGATAGCTCGAAGCAATCGTTACCGAATGTCCCAAATACAATGACGCCGCGGCATAGGTGGTCGCCAGATAGATCACGAATTGCAGCGCCGCTAGCGGTAGCGCTGCGAGAATGATCCAAACCGGTTGTTCCATCGAAATGCCGTACCCCATAATCAGGCCAACGGGTGCATAGACGATCAACGGAATCCCGATGAGTATTTTGAAATGATTTCGTAGCATGCGAAACGCGACGTCCACAATCTCTGTGAACGTGAGCGGTCGAATCTCGTAACGCATCACCCCTCCGACCGGCTCAGTGTACTCGTCGCGGGGCAGACTCGCAGGGGTCGGGGCCACGAACGTGGAGCGCATCGCGAAGCAGCGCGGCTGTCGCCGGGCCTACACCACGAACACGCTGTAAACTTGCGACACGAGGGAACGGGCCGTGCTCATTACGATCTGCCACAATTGCAGCCGCACGTTTCGGCCCGATCCGCGGTAACGCTTCGAGATCGTTTGCACTCGCGAGATTGAGCGGAATCGACCATCGCAGCAGTCGACGCAGACCACCCGACACCCGTGTGCAGTCACAGGGCATGGCGTCCGCTGTCGTGGATAGCTCACACCCATCGGCGCTACCGACCAGATGAAACGCTTCAGCGCTGTGCGGCATGCGCACGGCATTCAAGCCCAACATCCATAACAACAGCCATAGGACGAGGCGTGCACGGCCCAGCGCCACGCGCGGAGCCAGCTTAGTGTTCCTCCGCAACCATCGGCGCATCGCCGAGCCCGAATGCCTCGTGCAGCGAACGGCAGGCCAACTCCGTGTACTTCTCACGGATCACGACCGAGATCTTGATCTCTGACGTATTGATCATTTCGATATTGATGCCTTCGTTGGATAGCGTACGGAACATCCGGCCCGCGACACCCGCATGGTCCTTCATTCCCAAACCAACGACCGACACCTTGGCGATCCCGTCATCCGAACTTACAGATTCCGCTCCCAGCTCTTCCGCAATCTTTTGGGCGATGGGCAGCACTTGCGCCAGCTGCTCGCGCGGTACCGTGAAGGTCAAGTCGCTATGCCCTTCCCGCGACACATTCTGGACGATGACATCGACCAGCAGTCCAGCCTCCGAGATCGGCGCAAAAACCTGAGCCGCAACCCCTGGAGTATCGGGCAGCAGGTGAATTGTAACCTTCGCTTCGTTGCGGTTATACGTAACGCTCGAAACAACGAGGCTCTCCATCATCTCAGTTTCTGGTACCACCCAAGTACCCTCCTTTTCGCTGAACGTGCTGCGTACATGAATCGGTACGCCGTAGCGCTTGCCGAACTTAACCGATCGAATCTGTAAAACCTTGGTCCCCAGGCTCGCCATCTCCAACATTTCGTCGTAGGAAATACGATCGAGTTTACGCGCCTTGGGCACCACGTTCGGATCGCTGGTGAATACACCCTCGACGTCCGTATAGATCTCACACACATCGGCATCCAACGCGGCAGCAATTGCAACCGCGCTGGTGTCAGAACCACCCCTCCCGAGGGTCGTAATATTCCCGTCGTCATCACTGCCTTGGAAGCCCGCGACCACCACCACTTGGTCGTCCGCGAGCGCAAGTCGAATCTTTTCCGTATCGATCCGACGGATTCTCGCACGGGAATGCGCCTGGTCCGTGCGCATTCCTGCCTGCGCGCCGGTAAAGGACCGTGCAGGAAACCCAGCATCCTGCAGCGCCATGCTGAGCAATGCGACGGTTTGCTGCTCGCCGGTAGAAACCAATACATCGTATTCGCGCGCGTGTGGTGCGTCAGACATTTCATTCGCAAGACCCACCAGATGATCCGTCACACCCGCCATCGCGGAAACCACCACCACAACATCATGTCCGGCGCGCTTCGTAGCAATGACGCGCTTCGCCACGTGCCGAATTCGGTCGATGTCGCCGACCGATGTACCCCCGAATTTCTGCACGACTATGGGCATGATTCAAGCAAGCTCCTGGCAAGATCTTCGGCACGCGAACCGCGGGCGTTCAGGTAAAACCGCCGTGCCTGATCGGATTCCAACTTAATCTCGATCTCGAGACGCGCAGCTGGAAGCGCATCTGGATAGCGCTCTGCCCATTCCACCACGAGCACCCCATGCTCGTCGAGCGCGTCCTCGAAACCCGCCGCTTCCAGCCGGGAATAGCGCTCAACGCGGTAGAAATCAGCGTGTCTCAGCACTAAGCGTCCCGGGTACTCCCCCATCAGCGTGAACGTGGGGCTGGTGACGGGCACGCGCGGATCGATCCCCAGGCCTCGCGCGATCCCCTGTGTGAAGCAGGTTTTCCCCACCCCCAATTCGCCGCTGAGCGCGACCACGTCGCCGCCCGCTAAGACGGCCCCCAACGCTTCACCGAGGCGTAGGGTTTCATCTGGGCTTGTAGAAGCGACGTAACCAGCCGGGGGCATAGGAGGTCTCCTGAGCCCGCCGGACTTGATCCCAAACCACTGGGATCCGCTCCGCGACCTCACTCGCCGACGCACCGACATTACGATGTTCGCCCGCGAGGCCGTGAAGGTACGCGCTTAGGCCCGCGGCCTCAAACGCTTCGAGTCCCTGGCCAAGCAGCGCGCCGATGAGCCCGGCAAGCACATCCCCGGTGCCGGCGGTCGCCAATCCCGGCCCGCCCGTGGGATTGATCAAAACCTGACCATCCGGAGCCGCGACAATCGTCCCCTTGCCCTTCAATACCACCACCGCATCGGCCAGTTCAGCGAGCCGCCGAGCATGCCCCACACGATCGTGTTGAATCTCTACGACAGGCACGTTGAGTAAGCGCGAAGCCTCGCCCGGATGCGGGGTCAGTACCCGCGCGCCATTGGCACGCAGCGCGCGCGGTTGGCCGGCGAAGCCATTCAAGCCATCCGCATCGACCACGGTCGGGCCCTGCCAACGACCGAGAAGATCGTGAAGCATGCGCACGGTTTGTGGGTCCTGTCCGATTCCGGGACCTAAGACGACAACGTCCCGCGCCTCCGCGCCGCGAATCAACTGCTCCAACGAGCCTTGCACGAAATATCCACGCCCGTCGTCCTCGACGGGCAAAGTCATCGGCTCGGTGAGTTTTGCTTCGAAGATCGCGTTGAGACTTCGGGGCACGGCAACAGTGACTAATCCCGCACCGCCTCGAATCGCGGCGTTGGCTGCAAGACATGCGGCACCCGTTTTCCCTTCGGAGCCCGCGACAACAAAGACGTGACCGAAGCTGCCCTTATGTCCATCATCGATTCGATCCGGGAGCTGACGGCGTGCGACCGCGTCGGTCCAAACATGAGCTCGAATCGCTTTGCCTTCGATCAGGTCCCAAGGCAACCCGATATCCGCAACCCAAATCTCCGCGTTCGGCGGGTCGAGCGCGAGACCGAGTTTCGGCAGGCCCAACGTCACCACAAGATCTGCGCGCAGCCGGGTACCTAACACCGCGCCGGTATCACTGGATTGACCCGATGGCAGGTCCACAGCGAGCACGGGACACTTTGTCCGGTCGATCTGCGAAAAGCTCCGTGCGATATCGCCCTCAACAGGACGCGATAGGCCGACACCAAAGACCGCGTCCACGATGAGATCTGACCCTTCAAGTAACACTTGAAGCTCTTTCTCTCCCGGGTCGATCGTGACCTCCATCCCCATACTCACGAGTAACTCGAAATTTTCACGGGCTTCACCACTCGTGGGCAGCTCCCCGAGCACGACAACCCGCGGCTTGAGCCGATCGTCGGCATCGCGCAGAACCCTTGCGATCACGAAACCGTCGCCGCCGTTATTTCCCCGACCCGCGACAACCAAGGGCCGACGCGCGTTTGGATAATGACGGCGCAAACCGTCGGCGATGGCCCGCCCCGCTGTTTCCATCAGCACGCGTCCGGGAATGCCTCGCTCGCGAATCGCGCTTGTGTCGATCCGCCGCATTTCGTCCGCGGTGGGACACGGCCAGCCGCGCGTGTCGAGATCGTGTGCGTTCACCGGATCAGCCGACGAGCGCTTTCATTTCGCCCACCGCTCGATCCATTCCAACGAGCACCGCTCGCCCGATGATGGCATGTCCAATGGAGAACTCCTCGATCTCCGGCATCAGCGCGAGTGGCTCAATGTTGCGATAGTTCAAGCCATGCCCCACACCCACTCCGAGCTCGAGTTTGCTTGAAAGCCGAACCGCATCCTGAATACGTCTCAACTCCGACTCTGGATCTGGGCCTTCGTTCGCGTAGCGTCCGGTATGAATCTCCACCGCCTTTGCGCCGGTGCGATGTGCCGCTTTCACTTGATCCATGCTGGGATCGATGAAAAGACAGCTGCGAATCTTCGACTCATTAAGGGTACGCACGATTTCGCCTATCGTACCGAGCTCCGCCATCACATCGAGTCCACCCTCGGTCGTCAATTCCGCGCGTCGTTCGGGTACGAGCGTGACCGAATCCGGTCGCACATCGAGAGCGATCTTCAGCATCTCCGATGTCGACGCCATCTCCATGCAGAGCAGCTGCGGTACAGTTTGACGCAACACGCGCAAATCGCGGTCTTGAATATGTCGACGATCCTCACGCAGATGCACCACGATCCCGTCCGCACCGGCTAAAAGCGCGAGCGTCGCCGCAGCCACTGGATCCGGTTCCCGGATCTGTCTCGCTTGCCGCAACGTCGCCACATGATCAACATTAACGACCAATCGGCGCTGAGCCATCTACCCCTCCCCAATCACGCCGCGAATCACAGCGCAGACCTCTTCGGCCAGTGTATCAATCTGTTGCTGATCTTCGCCTTCGAGCATCACGCGTATGACCGGCTCCGTGCCAGAATATCGCACGAGAATTCGGCCTTTGCCTTTGAGCTCGGTCTCGACCTCTTGAATCGCGGACCGAACTTCGGCGAGATCCTCAATCGGCGGCTTTTCGCGCACGCGAACCGCTTTCGTCACCTGCGGCAGAGATTCCATCACGTCGGCAAGATCGGAGAGTTTGCGGCCGGTACGGCGCATCGACGCCAAAACCTGAAGTGCTGAAAGCATGCCGTCTCCCGTGGTGTTGTGATCTAAGAACACGATATGACCCGACTGCTCACCACCGAGATTCAAGCCTTCCTGTCGCATGGCTTCGACCACGTAGCGATCGCCGACCGCTACGCGTTTCACGCCGATCCCCGCCTTTTTCATCGCAAGTTCAAAACCGAGGTTACTCATGACCGTCGCTACGACTTGATTTTTCGCAAGCCGCCCCGCTGCCTTCAGCTCCAGCGCGCAAAGCGCAATCAAACGATCGCCGTCGATGATCTGACCGGATTCGTCCGCCATGATCAAGCGATCGGCGTCACCGTCGAGTGCAATGCCCGCATCCGCGCGATACTGTTTCACCGAAGCGGCCATAAGCTCCGGATGCAACGCGCCGCACTCCTCATTGATATTGGTGCCATTCGGCGACGTGCCCAAAGGAATCACGTCTGCGCCCAATTCGCGAAGCACCGTTGGCGCGACCTTGTACGCTGCGCCGTTCGCGCAGTCCACCACCACGCGCAAACCGTCCAATGAAAGCTCCTTGGGAAAGCTCTTTTTCAAAAATACGATATAGCGACCCGAGGCGTCGTCGATACGTTGAGCCCTACCGATATCAGCACCCACGGGACGATGACTGTTCAGCTCTTCAGAGAGCATCAACGATTCGATCTTCTGCTCAATCTCATCGGGCAACTTAAAGCCGTCCCGCGAGAAGAACTTCACGCCATTGTCTTCAAAGCTATTATGCGAGGCAGAAATCATCGCACCCGCGGCGCAACGCATATCGGCGGTCAAAAACGCGAGCCCCGGTGTTGGCATGGGTCCGACCTGAAGCACATTGACACCCATGGAACAAAGACCGGACGCAAGCGCGTCTTCCAACATATAACCCGAACGTCGCGTGTCCTTACCAATCAACACGCGACATTCCTGTTCCCCGGGCTGTAAACGAAACGCCATCGCCAATGCACGACCGACTTCAAAAATTACTTCACCGGTCATTGGATACGTATTGGCCCGACCGCGAATTCCATCGGTTCCAAAGAGTTTCGGCTGTTGACTCATCTTGCTACTGATTCCTTCCAGCCGGCACGCTTTCGATTGTCACTTCAACGCGAACCGGAACCTTATCCTCGGCGGAGCGCCAAACATCGCCAAAACCGATCGAGAGCGGCAACTCCTGGGTCGTGGTCGCCTTCATGCCGGTAATGTCCCAACTCTGTGTCGATATATCCTCAATACGCCGCACGCTGCGACGTGCGCCTTCCACCAGTACCTGCGACGGAATCACACTGATACTGCTCACACGAAATCCCGGCGCAGGTTCGCCGATCACATCGGGGACGACAGACACGCGTTTCGAAATTCGAGGCTCGAGCTGAATGCTGATCGAGGGCGGCTCTCGCGTTAAAATCCGGGCGCCTCGCGGCACGTCAAAACCTTCTTCGCGCGCGATCGTATAACGCGCTTCGCCCGCTTTCGCACTCTCGAGCGAGACCGTATAGGCATCCATGCCGCGCTCCGCGCGCCGTAAGGCCGCACGGCTCCCCTCGAGTCGAACATTGATCGCATCATGCGATTGATCCACGATGACGAGGCCTGCTGGAACCGCTGTGAAACGAATCGGCACATCGAGCATCGTTTCGTCGGTGCTAAAGCCCTGGGTCACCGCCCAAAGCACACACGCAACCACGAGCGCTGCGATCTTGTAGAGCGCGTTTTGAAACAACCACATCAGTGGGTCCTCTGCGGCAGCGTAACCGTATCTTCGGGCAGTTCAACCGCTCGTTCCTCATCGTCACGAACGATGCCGGTTAAGCGCAGTAGCCCCTGGCGTAGACCGGATGCGTCAAGGCCCTCGGTAATTTGATCGCCTGCGACTAATGAAACTTTCCCTGATTCTTCGGAAACCACCACGGCAATCGCATCGCTTTCTTCACAAGCGCCGAGCGCTGCGCGGTGTCGCGTGCCCAGCGTGCTTGGAATATTGCTCCGGAGTGCGAGCGGCAGAATACAGCCTGCAGATGCGATTCGATTCTGGCGAACAATCACTGCACCATCGTGGAGAGGTGAATACGGTAGGAAGATCGCGATCAACAAGTCGCGCGTGAGCCGCGCGTCGAGCCGTGTACCGAGTTCCATGAACTCTTCCAATGCAATATCTCGTTCCAGAAGGATCAGCGCACCAATCCGTCGCTGCGCCAACGATTGCGAGGCGCGGACGATTTCCTCCAGTGTCAGCGCTTCCTGCTGTGGTGCGGGTGCGAGGAAGCCGCGCCCCACCCGCGTCAACGCGCGGCGAATATCACCCTGAAAAATCACGATCACAATCAACACTCCCCATTGCAGGAAGTTGTCGAGCAGGAAACCCAAGGTCGCGAGTTCTAACTGCGCTGAGAGAATCCACGCCAATACCAAGATCAGCAGACCCAACGTCATCTGGGCCGCGCGCGTTCCCTTGATCAAAAGCATCAACCCGTAGACGAGTGCCCAAACCACAAGAATATCGAGTGTGTCCCAAACAACGTCGTAGCGGTCTGAAAGCTGTGCCCAAAATGTTAGCAGCCAGTCGTAGATGGCTTCGATCATCCGCGCGCCTCACGAATCGCTGCGGCCACGCGTACGGCATCACGTGTCGCCGCAACATCGTGCACCCGCAATGCCGACGCACCCGCCATCACTGCGGCGACTCCCGCGGCGATTGAACCCGCCAAGCGATCTTCGACATTCGCGCCGGTGAGCTCGCCAATGAAATGCTTCCGGGAAACGCCGACCAGCACCGGATAACCCAGCACGACAAGTCGATTAAGATGAGCCAGCAAGGGCAAGTTATGCCGGAGCGATGCTTTGCCAAAGCCGATACCCGGATCGAGCCAAATTTTAGAACGTTCCACCCCCGCTTTTTCGGCGAGACCCGCTTGAGATTTGAGTTCGGCGCAGACTTCAGCAACGACGTCGCGGTACTGTGGCGCCTGCTGCATGGTCTCTGGCGTGCCGCGCATATGATTGATCACCAGCGAAGCACGATGCTCGGCACAGACCGCCGCGATCCTTGAATCCTCTAAACCCGCAACCGCATTGACCCAGGAAGCGCCGCGAAGCAGTGCTACCTCCGCGACATTCGCTCGTCGGGTATCGATCGAGACCGGGGTATCGACCGCCTTCGTGAGTGCTTCGATCAAGGGCAAAACCCGATCCATCTCCTCGGCCTCGCCGACTGGAATGGCCCCAGGACGTGTCGATTCGCCACCTACGTCGATGATGTCCGCGCCTTCATCGACCATCACCATCGCACGTTCAAGCGCGCGCTCAATGCAGGGGTAGTGTCCGCCATCATAGAAAGAATCCGGCGTAACGTTGAGAATCCCAACGACTTGGACGGATCGATTCGTACGCTGCATCGCCTCAGCCCGGTATGGGCTCCGGATCCGGAACGCCCTTATTGCCGAGCGGTGCGCGTGGAGCCTTATCCTCCGCGCCCGCGTTTTCAGTTTGTACCGCCGGCGTTGTTTCCGGCGCCGGCAGCGGAGGCAAGTCTGCGCCTTCCATCAACAACTTCAGCTCTAGGTCGCCGATGGTTTCGCGTTCGAGCAGCGCTTCCGCCATCGAATCGAGGATCGCGCGATTTTCGGTAATCAACGTCTTCGCTCGCTCATAGGAGAACGTCAACATCTCGGTGACCTCCTCATCGATCTGCCGCGCTTTTTCTTCGCTGCGGTCGCGCACGTGACCGAAGTCGCGGCCTAGGAAGACAGGACTCGAGTCGTCGGCCCAAGACACCGGCCCCAGTGCTTCGCTCATACCGTAACTACAGATCATTTCACGTACGGTCTTGGTCGCCTGTTGGAGATCGTTCGCCGCGCCGGTGGAGAACTGATCAAAGACAATGTCCTCGGCCGCTCGCCCGCCCATCGCATGTACAACTCTCGCCATCAGCTGTTTCCGCGTGACGATATTTCGATCTTCTGTCGGCATCGTTTGCGTGACACCGAGAGCCATCCCGCGCGGAATGATCGAAACTTTATGCACGGGGTCGGAGTCATCCTCCAGCATCGCGACGAGCGCGTGCCCGGATTCATGGAACGCGATTACGCGGCGTTCTTCCTCAGATAAAATCATCGAGCGTCGCTCGGTGCCCATCATGATCTTGTCTTTGGCACCCTCGAAATCATTCAACGTGACCGAGTCCGCATCCCGACGGGCGGCAAGCAACGCGGCTTCGTTACAGAGATTTTCGAGATCGGCGCCGGAAAAACCGGGCGTACCCCGTGCGATTGAAACGAGATCCACACCATCGGCGAGCAAAACTTTGCGCGCGTGCACACGAAGAATCGCTTCTCGCCCACGTAGATCAGGTCGGGGCACCACGACATGTCGGTCGAAGCGACCGGGTCTTAGCATCGCGGGATCCAACACGTCGGGTCGATTGGTCGCGGCGATAATGATGACGCCCTCGTTAGATTCGAAGCCATCCATTTCGACGAGCATCTGGTTCAACGTTTGCTCGCGTTCATCGTGCCCGCCGCCCATACCTGCACCGCGATGGCGACCCACCGCGTCGATCTCATCGATGAAGATGATGCAAGGGGCGTTCTTCTTCCCTTGCATGAAGAGGTCACGCACACGGCTCGCACCAACACCGACAAACATTTCTACGAAATCCGAACCCGAAATACTGAAAAATGGAACGCCAGCCTCACCCGCGATCGCACGCGCGAGCAAAGTCTTTCCGGTTCCGGGCGGTCCGACCAGCAACACCCCCTTGGGAATGCGCCCACCGAGTCGAGTGAACTTTTTGGGGTCGCGGAGGAAGGCGACAATCTCTTCGAGTTCCGCTTTGGCTTCTTCGATGCCAGCGACGTCCTGAAAAGTGATGCGGGTCTGATTTTCGTTCAGCAATCGGGCGCGCGACTTGCCGAAGCTCATCGCCTTGCCGCCGCCGGACTGCAGCTGGCGAAACACCAAGAACCAAAGCCCGATGATCAATAGAATCGGAAACCAACTAATGAGAATCTGTCCCCACCAATTGGTATCAGGGGGCGGCTGCCACTTTACGCGGACCTTATTCTCCGCAAGGAGCTGTTCTAGGACTTCGGGAGATGGCGAACCGGTGGTTTCGAATTCCTGCCCCGAGTTGAGATGACCGACAATGCGCTGGCCCTGGATTTCGACCTCAGCCACTTCACCACGGGTGACGTGCTCACGAAACTCCCAGTAGTCAATCGTGTGATCTTCCGGGGGTTTCTGATTCATAAAGGTAACGATGGCGAGTAGCACAAGCAGCCCGATGCCCAACGTCATCATGTTTTTATAGAATTGATTCAAACGTTCTAACCCCTCGAGATCTTTGCGAATCCTAACAAGTATGGGAGGCCGCCGAAAGGCGCTTGACGACGGCCGACGGCGCTGACGCGATTGGGCAGGGTTTTGGCGTCAGCGAGGTCAGGAGACGCCAGGGTCGCGCCGCTCCTCTTTCACCAGACTCAAGCGGCGCGTTTGAAATTCGACCTTGGTTTGACTGGGTCCCGGATTCGGCCCGAGCCAATAGTGGCGCCCTCGACGCACCATCACCGAGTCGCGCGGCAAAGAGAGCCGCGGGCGCTCGCGCTCGAGTAGAAACGCCGAGATGCGCTCGATATGAACGCGCGAAACCTGTTCGCCCAGGCCCAAACGATCCAAGACCTCACCGAGGGCCCAATGGCGAAGCGCGGCCGGCGCCTGATTCCAGCGTGAGCCGTCGAGCCAGACACCCTCGTCCCCAAACTGCGTCGCCGCATCCAGCAACGCATCGACCTGGATCGCCATCCAGGCGCTCAGTTCACCCGCATGATTTGCGAGCGCCGCCAGGCGGCGCGTCGCCTGTGGGTGAATGGTCTCTAAGAGCGGCAGGACCTCGTGGCGCAGTCGATTTCGCGTAAAACGCGGATCCGAATTGCTCTCGTCTTCCACCCACTCCACGCGGCACGCTTCTAGGTAGGCGTCGATGTCGGCGCGCGTGACCTCGAGCAGCGGTCGCAGGCAATGCGCCCGTTCGAGGCGAGGCTGGATTCCAGCCAGGCCCCGCGGCCCGGTTCCGCGAAGCATCCGCAGCAAGACGGTCTCTGCCTGATCATCTACGGTATGAGCGGTGGCGATGTAGCGATAGCGATGCATGCGTCGTAACTCCTCGAGCGCCGCATAGCGCAAGCGCCGAGCACGCGCCTCGGGCGAATCACCGTCGGGGGTACTGGCATCGACAAATGCCAGATAGAACGGAACGCCGAGTCGTTGGGCTTGTTCGCGCACGAATGCAGCGTCGCGATCGGCGGCATCCCCACGTAGGCCGTGATGGACGTGTACCACACCGACCTGTTGGCCCAAACTCGCCATCACATGCAACATCGCGACGGAGTCGCCGCCGCCGGAGACCGCGAGCAGAATCTCACCGTCTCGCCGCACCCCCTGTGCGCGCAGAAACTCGGAAACCTGAAGATGAAGCGCCTGCATCGTGCGATCTTAGGCCGCCAACCGAATTGCCGCTAAGCCCCGGGTGCGTTTCTTCCGAAGATTCGTAGTGATAAACCCTCATTCCTGCGGGTTGATTGAGATCGGAATATCGCTTGATCCAGCTTATCGCTGACAATTCCGCCACGGATCCCATGCCGAGCCTCACGGATTGGATCTTCGCGCTGCCAGAGCAGGATCCCCATACGGCGATCCTGCTGACGGCCATCGTGGTTGCCCTGCTTCTGGTGGCTGCGGGCACACGACGGCGCCAGCGATCGACCGACCGAAACTACGGCGGATCTCAGGTCCAGGCACTCATCGAAGCCGGCCGCTACGAAGACGCTGGGGATTTACGCCGCGAGGAAGGCGAGTTCGAAAAAGCGCTCGCGCTCTATTTGAACGGCGGCAATACCGCGCGCGCAGCCGAGTGCTATTTGAGTTTGAATCAAGCCGAAAAGGCCGCACGTCTCTATCGTGAAATGGGTCGACTCGCGGAGGCCGCACATCACTATCAATCCGCCGGCGCGTGGGCGGATGCCGCGACCTGTCTGCAAAACCTTGGTAACCACCGTGAAGCTGCGGAGCTCTACGAGCGCGCCGGTGATTTTGCTAAAGCCGCGCATCTTCTACGCGGGCTCGGCGACGCAGAAAGCGCGGCACGACTTTTCGAACGCGGTGGACTTGCACGCGAAGCCGCCGCCGCGTTGCTCGATGCGCGCCGCAACGACCCCCGTACTTTAAAAAAGGCCGGGGAACTCTTTGAGCGCGCCGGAGAACGCCGCCGCGCCGCAGAAAGTTTTGCCGCAGCCGCCGATTGGGAACGTGCCGCCGGTCTTTTTGAAGAGATCGGTGAGAACGCGCTCGCCGCGCAAGCGTATGAGCGGGCTGAAGACTGGACCCATGCCGGCGAAGCCTACGAACGTGGCGGTGCCTTACCGGAAGCCAGAGCCAACTTCGAAAAAGCGGCGGATCGTGTTCGTGCCGCAGAAATATCGCTACGACTCGGACAATGGCTCGACGCTGGACGCGCCTTTTACGAACTGGGGGCCTACGAGCGCGCAATCGAATGCCTGCAAAGCATTTTGAACGATAGTCCCCAGTTCCGGATGGCCTCGCTATACCTAGGGCGAATTTTTCTCGAAAAAGGCCTTCTGGATCGCGCTCAAGCAAAGCTCGAACAAATTGAACCCAAGAGCTTGGAGTCCAAAGACGACCTAGAAATTCTCACGCTCTTGGCTGACATCTATGAGCGTCGCGAGGACTATCTTGCCGCGATGCGCACGCTTGAACGCGTGCATCAATTCGACGCCGGCCACGATGGCATCGCCGAACGACTTGAGCGCCTCCAAGAACGTGCGTGGAGCGGAACTCTTCGACATACGATCGACCAGACCGGTCGCTACGAGTTGCTCGATGAAATCGGACGCGGCGGTATGGGTGTGGTTCATCTCGCACAGGATCGCGAACTTGAACGACCTGTCGCGTTGAAGTTCTTACCCCCCGATCTCGCGAAACATCAGGGCGCGCTTAAACTCTTTCGCAAAGAGGCTCGCGCCGCCGCCGCGATGAACCATCCGAATATTGTGCAGATCTACGACGTAGCATCCATCGATAACCGTCCGTGCATCGTGATGGAATTCGTGCAAGGTCGAACCGTGCGTCAGCTCATGCGCATCCCCAACAGCAAAAATAGACGCCCCCTTCCCCCAGTTCGCATCTACGAGATCGCACGGGAGGTCTGCAACGCCCTCGCCTACGCACATCATCAGCAGGTGATTCACCGAGATGTTAAACCCGCGAATATTTTAATCTCGGACCGTGGCCAGACCAAACTCATGGACTTCGGCATTAGCAAAATGATCGAAACCGAGGGCGACGATGCGACCCAGGCCAAGGGGACGCCGCAGTACATGGCACCCGAACAGATTCTGGGCCGCGAGATCGACGGGCGCGCAGATCTCTATGCGCTCGGGATCGCGATGTTTGAAATGGCAACTGGCATCCGCCCGTTCCGCGGTGAAGACGTGGTGGATCAACATCTTCATCGCGAGTTCCCATGTCTGTTGGAGTCGAACCCGGATCTACCCGAATCTCTCGCCAACATCACCAAACGCGCGTGCGAAAAAGATTCCGACGATCGCTATGACTCCGCACGCACCATGGCTGACGCAATCACTGAAGCTCTGGACAAGCTGCGCACCGAGATGGATTCAGACTAACGCGCTCGCCGTTCCTACAATCACAGGCGTACGGGCTTCGTCTTCTTTTTCGACCCAGACTTCAAACTCGCGGCGCAAATCGCTACCCTCTGAAACTTCACGCTGTAGTTTCGCACGCACGCAAACCGTCTCGCCACACCAGAGAACGTTCACGAATTTCATATTCATTCGACCGCCTGCAAACCATCCTTCGGAGAAATGCTGTCCCATCAGCTGAGAGACCAGGCAGGTCGAAAGCATGCCCTGCACCACGATATCTGGGAAACCCCACTTCTGCGCCGCTTCACGGTCGGTATGGTAGTTCTTACTCGGCCCACTGAAGCGCCGACAGGTCGACTCATCGATCTTGAATTCAAGCCGATCGAGTTCGGGGCCATCGCCCTCACCGATGGGTCGTCGTTTTTTCTTGGCCGCTGTGGCGCGATCAACCACATGCGCTCCAGCCGTAGCATCCTCAAGTAGAAAGGATTGGTGCGTGCGACCGCGGACCAGCAGCGTGCCGTTCTCATCCATGAAATCGGCTTCGTTGACCAGATAGTCACGACCGCGCTTCTGATAGCGGTCGATCAACGTACAACGCGTTCGAAGTCGCATCCCCAGGCGCAAAGGCTCAAATAGGAACCATTCCTGCTGAGCATGAAGATTGCCAACCAGGTTCTTCAGGTACCAGCGTTCGAGATGTCGGTAAACCTCGCTGTGATAGAGCAACGGCGGTGCAATCGGCCCGTCAAACGGTGTGCTTGCGCGGGGATCGTAGAACGGATGGTGATCTCGGAATGTATCGACATAGAATTCCACCACGTTCGCATCAACAATACGCTCGTCCGAATCCAGTACTTGCCCAACGCGGAGCTTCTCACCGATGAGGTTCATCATGGGGTATTGTGGCAAACTCCGGACCAACATGGTGGAAATAGATCGCAGTCCCGAACTCAACGTGGGCAGCTGGCTTCGAGACCAGAGCCAGCGCCTACCTGATCATGACGCCATCATCGTGGACCCAACGGGCGAGTCCATCAGCTATGCGGCGCTGAATCTTTTGGCGAACCGAGCGGCGGACGCGCTTGGATCACGCGGCGTTGACGCGGGCGATCGCGTCGCGCTTGCACTCCCCAGCGAACCTCTGTACTTGGCGCTCTATTTCGCATGCGCAAAGCTCGGCGCGATTATGGTTCCTCTTAACACGCGTCTTACGCGTCATGAACTCTCGCTGCAAATCGCGGATGCGGGTGCAGAACTGGTTCTCGACTCCGGAAACGTTCAAGCGTTCTTCGATTCTCTTTGTGATACCGCAGAGGAACCCGTACTCCGATCAGGTGGCGAGGACCCGCAAGTCTTGATGTACACGAGCGGAACGGAGGGCCGGCCCAAGGGTGCATTACTTCCGCATCGCAAGACGCTTTACAACACATTGAACGCGGAGACCTACCTCGACCTCAAACCTGACGACGTCATCGTGGTCGCAGTTCCGCTCTTTCATTCCTATGGTTTAAAAATTCTCTCTGTACCCGGAATATTCGCCGGCGCGACTTTGATCTTGGTTGATGCATTTGACCCGATCGGCTTGCAGGAGACCGTGGCGCGCTATCGAGCCACCATCCTTGGTGCGGTGCCGGTCATGTATCGCCGCATGCTCATGGCGGGGATGGATCGCGACAAACTCGCTTCATTGCGCTTTGGTCTCAGCGCGGGTGCGCCACTCGACCTCGCGACCATACAAGCATTTCACGACGCTGGCGTGCCATTGAAGCAGGCCTACGGCCAAACCGAAACCTCAATCCTCTGTTGCTTAGACACGGAAGACGTCATACGCAAAGCCGGAACCGTTGGACGCCCGGTACATCATGCCAAGCTTCGGATCGCCTCGGAGGACAGCTCCGCCGCAGCCGTCGGTATCAGCGGCGAAGTTCAGGTGCAGGGACCGATTCGCATGTTGGGTTATTGGCGACAACCCGAAGCAACGCTCGCAGCCAGCGATGGTACCTGGCATCGAACCGGTGACCTCGGTGTACTCGATGAGGAGGGATTCCTCACGTTGGTCGGACGGCTGAAAGATCTCTACATCAGTGGCGGCGAAAACGTTTATCCCGCGGAGGTCGAAAACGTCCTCGAGTCGCATCCAAACGTCGCTGAAGCCGCAGTGATTGGTGTGCCCGACCACGAGTGGGGAGAACGCGGCCATGCTTTCATCGTGAGCGTCGATGGCAGCTTCGACATCGATCCCTTGCGAGCATTTGCGGCCACGCGTTTGGCGAAGTACAAACTGCCCAAGGGCTGGACAGAGGTGGCAGAACTTCCACGCACCGCCTCAGGCAAAATCCAAAAACACCTCTTGAAAGGACTCTTGTGATCTTTCGAATCAGCTGCGCACTCGCCATCACGGGCGCAGTCGCGTGCTCCGTATTCAGCTCTGCACCGTTGCAGGCACCGATCCTCAATCCCGATCTCGTGCAGCGTGGCGGTTTGATTTTTTTGGACCCAAAGACTTCAGCAAACGGCGACATCGGTTGTGCAACCTGTCATCCCGGCGGCAGCGCGGATGGCTTGGTACATCGGGGCCGGCGTACACGACCGCTTCGTGCACTTTGGCAGTCGGCGCCCTACCTCGCCGACGGATCTGCGAAAACCGTCCGCGCCGCAATCGAAAGCATGCTGCGGCAATACATGGGAAGCGCCACAGTATCGACGGCCGACCTCGACGCGCTCGAAGCGTACGTGCTTTCGATTCCCGCCTACGACAACGGTCGGGTGGAAGCGGACGGTACACCGGTCGAACCGGCGACCCTAACCGCACGACGTGGATTTGAAGTCTACGTGGAAGCCGGATGCGCAAAATGCCACGCGGCTCCCAGCTACACCCACCGATTCAACTTCAACGTCGACACCGACGGGAAGTGGCAGCCACCTAGCCTTCGGGGATTGAAGCACGCGGCCCCGTACGGTCATGACGGCCGCTGGGAAACGCTTGAAGACGCCGTCGATGCCATTCTTAAAGCGCGCGATCTCGAACTGGGACCCGACCGCAAAGCCTGGTTGATGTCGTATCTACAATTGCTTTAGGCTGCTCGCTTCAACCTCATTACCGGCTTGCCAGGAGAAACAGAATTGACCACTACGCTACTCGAGGCCGCACGCGGCTTGTATTCAAGAATCGATGAACGCGCCGCTGGGGCGAAAGGCGAGCCGGTACCGAACGAGACCATTCGCGCGCTGCAGGACGCCGACCTCTTCGGCGCGATGTGCCCTAAGGCGGTGGGCGGCGCCGAACTATCGATCGGCGAAACGCTCGACGTTTTCGAAGAGGTCGCACGCGCCGATGGCTCCGCGGGGTGGTGTCTGATGGCGAGCGCATCCACCGCGGCCTACTTCGGCGCCTACGCGCCAGACAGCTTCGTGGAAAAACTTTTCGCGAACGGTGTTCCGCTCGCTGCGGGCCAGTTCGCACCCAATGGAATCGCGGTACGCGACGGTGACGGCTATCGCGTCAGTGGCAACTACCAATTCGGGAGTGGCATCGCGTATGCCGATTGGGTGGGCGGCGGTATCCTCACCCAGGAACCCGAAGGAAGCGATAAGCCCTCGCAGTTCTTGATGTGCCTACTACCCAAAGATCAGGTCACGCTCAAAGGCAATTGGGACGTACTCGGTTTGCAAAGCACGGCGAGCTACGACTACGCGATCGACAACGTCTGGGTCGCCGAAGAGGCCATGTTTCTCTTTGCCGCACCCACGGTGCGAAGAGGTAACCGACTCTACGAGCTCGGCGTCATCGCACTCACGGCAGCTGGGCACGCGGGATTCGCGTTCGGGGTGGTGCGGCGCGCGTTGGACGAGCTGATGGAGATCGCACAGTCCAAAGTTCGCATGGGCTCAAGCGTTTTCATGAAAGAGAGCGAACGTTTTCTGGAATCTTTGGGAATCCTCGAGTCTCGATTTCGGGCGGGTCGCAGCTGGTGCCACGAAACATTCGCGAACGCAGAAGCCGGCATTCACAAGACCGGCGTGATCGACCCAGCAGCCCAAGTCGAGCTGAGACAGGCGACGGTCTTTGTCACCCAGGAGGGTGCCGATATCGTCCGCCAAGCATACCTGCTCGCCGGTACCACCGGGTTACGCTCCGGAGCGTTGCAGCGTTGCTTTCGCGACATCCATGCCGGTAGCCAACATTTCTTCGCAAGTCCCGCGTCGACGCTCGACTTCGCGAAGAACCTTATGACGTCTGCCGCGGAGTAATGGATGAAAGATTTTCAAGACAAGATTGCTGTGATCACCGGCGCCGCGAGTGGCATCGGGCGCGCGCTCGCTGACGTATTCGCCGAAGAAGGCATGCGCTTGGTACTCGCCGACGTTGAACCCACCGCCCTCGCCAAAGCCGCCAGTGAACTCACCGCCGAGGGTTACGACGTACTGCCCGTGGTAACAGATGTGCGCCGCGCGGAAGACGTGCAGAGGCTCGCGGATCAAACCATTTCTGAGTTCGGCGCAGTTCACCTGGTTTGCAACAACGCTGGAGTCTTCGCCGGTGGCACGCTCTGGGAGTCGCCGATCGAAGACTATGACTGGCTCTTCGGCGTTAATGTTTGGGGCGTTGTTCACGGGATCCGCACCTTCGTGCCGATCATGCTCGAGCAGGACACCGAATGTCACATTCTCAACACGGCATCGATGGCCGCACTCACCGTGATGCCCTTTGCCGGAATTTATCACGCCACCAAACACGCCGTGCTTGCGCTCAGTGAAGCGCTGCACCATGAACTCGCCGCGCGTGACGCAAAGATCAAGGTTTCTGCACTCTGTCCGGAGCTCGTCTCTACTCACATCGACGACGCAGCGCGCAATCGGCCCGAGGAACTTGGGCGCGGCCTCGACACCGCCGAGGCGCGAATGGTCAACCAGATCATCTCAACGGGCATGAAAAACGGTGCTGCACCTCGTGTGTTGGCCGAGCGTGCCTTGCGGGGAATCCAGGAAGATCGCTTCTATCTGCTCGCGGACGACGGTTGGCGCGACAGCGCCAACGCGCGCTGCGACGAGATTCGGGACGCCATCAACCCTGTACTGCGGCCACCACTTTAAAAGTTCCGCTACGAAAGCTTGCGAACCGTATCTCCTACGGAGATCGTGCCAGACTTCACAACCTTCGCGTTGATGCCGCGGAGATGAAGTTTCTTGCCGGTCGGCGAGTTCACGAAGCGCATCGCATCACGCCCAAAGCGTTCGACAAATTTCTTACAACCCTGATGCGGTTCCGCCGTCACTTCGACGCGAGCGCCTCCAAGCTCTAGCTGCGTGCCCGGTGGCAGGTTCTCCTCGCTGAGATCGAGATCGATGTAGAGCTGATCCCCCGCGAGTGGCCAACCATCTTTCGACTGCGCGACCAATGCGGCGGAACGAGCATTCATAATATTGAGCTGCATCTCCGGATGCGCGGAGCCGTCCGACGTCATACCGCTGCCGCGTGCCTTCCAATTGTCCCCAACCAAACCATCCTCGGCACTCAACTCGCCACTTTCGATCTTTTCGCGGGCATCCGTTTCCGGCCGTCGCACGATCATTTCGAGTACGCCCTGCTCTCTCGGCGACCGTCGAATCTCTTCGAGTCCGGCTTCAAGCTCCTGGGTCGTCAAATGTCTCATATCAGGTCCTCATCTACGACATCGCGGAATTCGGGGGCCAGCGATTCGCCCAAGGTCGCGCCGCTTCGAGCTAAGCCCATCCTATAGAGATCAGTCGCAATCTTGAAATGGTCTATCAAGGAAAATAGATAAGGGCCGAAAACGTCACTGGAAGGCGCGCATGGCCGATCCGGCGATCAAAGTTCGCCTGAGGGGTTTGCGCAGCATTAACTGGAAGGGGAATCAGGATGAGGGATAACTTGGTCACAGTACGTGAGGCCGCGAACTACCTGCGAATTTCTGCACGCACAGTGTATCGCTTGATCGAATCTGGTCAGATCGGTGCAGTACGCATCGGCAAGCAGTGGCGCATTTCCGCCACCGACCTACCGGGTCAAGAGACGCTCGCGCAACCATCGGGAGCGCAAAGCCCGCAGGCCACGGCCTAACACACCTTTTTCGGGGGAGAGGCCCTACGGCCGCTCCCCCGAAGGTGAGTAATTTTCAGTCTTTCCTACCCTCATTCATTCGGGGGTGAATTTATGCGGGATCGTTGGATCACGAAGTCGGGGCTGATACTCGCGCTGGCTGGAAACGCCATCGGGTTGGGCAATTTTCTCCGGTTTCCGGGGCAAGCGGCATCGAACGGCGGTGGCGCGTTCATGATCCCGTACTTTCTTTCGCTGCTCATTATCGGCATTCCACTGATGTGGGCCGAATGCGCGATTGGACGCTACGGCGGACGTTACGGCCACGGACATACCGCGGGCATGTTGCATCGACTTTGGCCGCATCCAACATCCAAGTACATCGGTGTGTTTGGCATCTTTATCCCATTCGTCGTTGCCCTCTACTACATTCCGATTACATCTTGGTGCTTGGCGTTTTCGTGGTTTTCCTTAACGGGGGCATACGAAGGCCTCCAAACCAACGCCGAAGTCGGGACGTTCCTGAGTTCGTTTCAAGGTTGGGAATCGAGCGAACACTTTTCGAGTCGAAGTCCGTTGATCGTATTCTTCGTGATTACGCTTGGTATCAACCTATGGGTGTTATCCGGAGGCATCGGCAAAGGCATCGAGCGCCTCGCAAAAATCGCGTTGCCATCGTTGTTCTTGCTAGCAGGCGTGCTCGTAGTCCGCGTGCTCACATTGGACCCGCCTCCGGGTGCCGGACCCGATCAAACCGTGCTGTCCGGACTTGGATTCGTATGGAATCCTAACCTCGAAGCATTGAGCAATCCCTCGGTTTGGCTTGCCGCCGCGGGCCAGGTGTTCTTCACCTTGAGTGTTGGCTGGGGGATCATCCACACCTACACGTCTTACCTTCACTCCGACGACGATGTCGCCCTCACCGGCCTCTCGACGGTGAGCTTAAACGAGTTCGCTGAAATCGTTCTCGGCGGCACCATCGCCATCACCGCTTCGGTCGTATTCTTTGGCATCGTCGCGACGCAGGAGATCGCCGGAAGCACCTTCAATCTTGGCTTTCAAGCCATGGCGGTCATCTTTCAGCAGATGCCGTTTGGTGGCCGCACCCTCGGTGCGATTTGGTTTTTCCTGCTCTTCTTGGCCGGCCTCACTTCCGCCGTCGCGATTACCCAGCCGATGATCGCATTGGTACAGGAGGGTTTTCATCTCACACGCCGCCGTGCTGTCACTCTGGTGGGGATCGCTCTCTTCGTCATGTCCTTGCCCACCCTGTTTATGGCCGACGTACTCGGCGAACTCGACTTTTGGGCAGGAACATTCGCGCTGTTGGTTTTCGGTCTCGCCGAATGCCTCATTTTTGCATGGGGCTTTGGCATGGATCGTGGGCTTGCAGAGATTCGTCATGGCGCACAGATCCACGTGCCTGCGCTCATCGTGCCGATGCTGAAATACATTACGCCGGCCTTCCTCGCCGCCGTGCTCATCGGGTTCTCATGGCAGTGGTTCAAGGATGGGCTGGGTGATGCAAGTCCCGGAATTCAATTCGCGCGCATCTTCATGATCGCGCTCTTCATCGGGATCGCATGGCTCGTCCGCACGGCACTTCGCGAGCCCGCAGCGGAGGGTCAGTAGATGGAACTCGGTGGTTGGATTCTCATGCTCGGTTCCTGGGTCACCATAGGCAGCCTCGCGTTCTTCTGTTTAAGAAAGATCCGCTAGGCGCTAAGCCTAAGACTTGGAGCTTCTGTCGAGTTCGACATGGGTACTCCGCTCGCTGGGGCCCCCGGGCAGCCCAAGTTCGCTCCGTACCCATATCGAACTCGTTGCGCGCCACGGCCTGGAGCGGCGCCGATGAACTTCGGGTAGCAGGTAGATCGACGTTTGCACCCCATGTCTCCCGAAACCGATAGTTCGTTAGAGGCGATGAGCTGGATTGGGGGCTTTCGTCATGGGTCCCGAGTGAGTCTGGGCTCTGGGGCACTATTCGATACGGGTACGGCGCGAACTTGGGCTGCCCGGGGGCCCCAGCGAGCGGAGTACCCGTATCGAATAGGATTTAGAAAAGGTTGGAAACCGCGCCGGAGCGCACGGTTTCACGCCGATCGATCACTACGTTGGTGGCGGTGGAGGGACTCGAACCCCCGACGCGGCGGATATGAGCCGCCTGCTCTGACCGACTGAGCTACACCGCCAGAATCGAGCATTGTAGCCGAACCGGGGCTACGTGGCAGCTCGCTTGCACTCGAACAACCGTGTACTCTCCCGACACTGATTCGACGGGGGTAACATGGCCGAGCGCTTCTCTTTTCCGAACTCCGAGCGTGTGTATCTAGGCGGAGACCTTCGCGTGCCCATGCGCGAAGTCAAACTGTCCAATGACGAAACGCTTCGGCTTTACGACACGCGGGGCCCTTTCGGCGACCCCGATCTCAAGCTCGACCTGCAGCGCGGCTTACCGCCGCTGCGCGAAAAATGGATTCGCGAGCGCGGTGATGTCGAAAGCTACGATGGACGCCCCAAGCGACCCGAGGACGACGGCAAACGTGGCGACGCCGCGCAACAGTTCCCAAGTTCCGAGTGTCGGCCGCTTCGCGCGCGTTCAGGCCGCGTGGTTACTCAGATGCATTACGCGCGGCGCGGTGAGATCACACCCGAGATGGAGTTCGCTGCGATTCGTGAAAATGTGACGCCCGAGTACGTACGCGATGAGATCGCACGCGGACGCGCGATCCTTCCAAACAACGTGAACCACCCAGAGAGCGAACCGATGATGATCGGCAGAAACTTTCTGGTGAAGATCAACGCCAATATCGGCAACTCTGCAGTCAGTTCGAGCATCGACGAGGAAGTCGAGAAGCTGCTTTGGGCGACCCACTGGGGTGCGGATACCGTGATGGATCTTTCGACAGGTACCAACATTCATTCGACGCGAGAATGGATTATTCGTAACTCACCCGTCGCGATAGGCACCGTGCCGATCTACCAAGCACTCGAAAAAGTCGGCGGTGCCGCCGAAGAACTGACACCTGAGATTTTCATCGACACGCTGATCGAGCAGGCGGAACAGGGTGTCGACTATTTCACGATCCACGCCGGGGTATTGCTGCGCTTCGTACCTTTGACCGCCAAACGAGTGACCGGCATTGTTTCACGCGGTGGATCGATCATGGCCAAATGGTGCCTCGCACATCATCGCGAAAACTTTCTCTACACCCATTTCAATGAAATCTGCGAGGTCATGAAAGCCTACGACGTGGCGTTCTCCCTCGGCGATGGTTTGCGACCCGGATCGATCGCAGACGCCAACGATGAGGCGCAGTTCGCTGAGCTTCAAACCCTCGGCGAGCTTACCAAAACGGCCTGGGAGCAGGACGTGCAGGTGATGATCGAAGGTCCGGGACATGTACCGTTGCATCTGATTAAGGAAAACATGGAGCGGCAACTCGAAAGCTGTAGCGAAGCACCGTTCTATACATTGGGACCGCTTACCACGGATATCGCGCCAGGCTACGATCACATCACGTCGGCGATCGGTGCAGCCATGATTGGTAGCTTCGGTACAGCCATGCTCTGCTACGTGACCCCGAAGGAACATCTTGGTCTACCCGACCGCGAGGACGTAAAACAGGGCGTCATCGCGTACAAAATCGCCGCCCATGCGGCAGATCTCGCGAAAGGTCATCCGGGTGCGCAGCTTCGAGACGACCTATTGTCGAAGGCACGCTTTGAATTTCGTTGGCAAGATCAGTTCGATCTGTCGCTGGATCCCGAAACCGCCAAGGCGTACCACGATGAAACACTTCCTGCGGATGCTGCGAAAACCGCACATTTCTGTTCCATGTGTGGTCCCAAATTCTGCAGTATGAAAATCACACAGGAAGTTCGTGAGTACGCACAATCGCAAGGTGTCACGGAAACAGACGCGATCGAAGACGGTTTGAAGAAAAAGTCGGCGGAGTTTCGAAATCGCGGACTCGAGGTTTATAGCTAAACCTGTTTCGCGTCCGGTCCCCAAATGAATTTATGTAGCTGAAGGTTTAAGCGAACAGGCAATCGGTCGTCGAGAATCCACCTCGCCAGTTCCTGCGGATCCACACCAGGAACGACGGGCGAGAAGTGTATGGGAATGCGTACCTCAAAACGGTGTTCTCGGACGAGATCGCGCGCCCACTCGTAATCCGCCCGATCGCAGAGCACAAGCTTCAACTCATCGCCCGCGGACAACCGGTCGAGATTTGCCAGATCGCCATGCGCGTGCATTCCACTACCCGGAGACTTGATGTCGAGAATGATGTGCGCACGAGAGTCGATTACAGAGATATCGTGATGCCCGCCGGTCTCAATTAGGACCGTGTGACCATCATCGAGAAGACGTGAGACAAACTGCGGAAGATTTTTTTGCAAGAGCGGTTCGCCACCCGTGACCTCAACCAGCGGCGCGCCCTCTTCCTTCACACGCGACAAAAGCCGAGGGATGCTAATGAGTTCGCCGCCGCTAAACGCATGCGTCTCATCACAGTATGTGCAGCGAATATCACAGCCTGCCGTTCTTACGAACGTGCACGGCCACCCTGCCCACGTCGATTCTCCTTGAATCGAGCGATAGATCTCTTTGACCCGCAGCTTATCCATAGAGAATTGATTTATGGCGGACGATCTCAGCCACAACCGCTTCTACACGCTCAGGGTGGGTAGCCAGATCATGAATCCGCAAATGCGCAACGCGGTCACCGCTTTGCAACGCATCGGCCCACGAAACCTGCGACCCAACTTCCTCGACGAGTCCGTTCACGTTCACGGTGCGCTTCTCCTCGTTTGCTGCGACCTGCACGACACCGCGATCGTCCTGGCAGACAAATGAAATACGCGCGCCAGTTTGCTGGCGACTTCGACGCGCAACCTCACCAGCATTGAGCTGCGCCGGCACTCGCAAGACGACCATCTGATACTCGCCAAAGTGCACCACGCGGGGTGCGTTCTGGGCAAGCCAGGTCGCCTCGTTTTCATACACAGACTCGGCTTCGGGTAGTTCTGTCGGTTTGCCGGAGAGAATCGACCCAACTTCCACACGGTAGTCGCCCGACTTGTTCGACATTCGCTTCACCAAGCCGGCAACGCGATAGCCCCACTTCTCCATATCGCTTTCGGCCAAACGACTTCCGATCATATCAACAAGTTTGTCGGTGAACCGACTACGCCGTTCCGTTACCTCGAGCACCGTCGCCAACGGCCCCGCTGCGTTCTCCATATGAATCACGGAGTCGGAGCCCAGCGCCTCGCGAAGCCGACTCAAATCTTCAGGCGGCCAATCGTGATAGTCGTACCATTGCAACCGACCTCGGAAAAGTTGCGCGGAACTAATGATCTCCTGCGGCACCGGCTGGAGCGTATAGCCAACGAGTAAAATATCGACGTTGTCTTGAATATCGTTCGCGGGGCCTCTGAAGAAATCCATCAATTCCGCTTGCTTGTAGACCCAAAAATTTGTCGTGCTCCGACGGTCACGCGCAAGCACGAGGCCCGCCAGGATCGACTCGGGATCCGCGTGTACCACGATCGCGGCACGCGCACGCCGTCGACGCGTTGACTCCTCTACCTCTACCTCGTCCTCAACCCCGTCGTCATCGATCACTTCAGGTGCATCATCCTCCGGGGCCTCGATGATCGCGGCCTCGACCTCGGCCTCGAGCCGCGAGTCAGTGGGTGCGTCATCGGATTCATCAGCGTCGGTTTGTGCAACTATGGGTTCGTCCAAATCAGGGAACTCGTCAGAACCCACGACGGTGAAACCATCCTCAGTTTCATCCGCCACAACGATCGGTTCACGGTCGGGTCGGCGACGACGGCCGCGACGGGATCTTGAGCGCGGGCGTGGACGGTTATGATTCCCGGGTGAATCGGACGGCTCTTGATTTTCATCGCCGCTCGGCGCATCGACATCGACAGCGACAGCCGCTGGTTCATCCTGTTCCGGTGCGGCCCGATCGGCGAAATCCGCGGCGGTTTCAACTGGCGCGTCTGCTGCGGCACCGTTCCGAGACTCATCGCCGGGTCCACGACGGCGACGGCGCGGACGACGACGCGGACGATCTCGACGCGGTTGATCGTCCTCTAACTCGCGACCTTCGAACGGCTCCGTGCGAAGTTCAAAGTCTACGCCAGCCGCCCTGAGCCAGTTTTCGATCTTCTCGTCCACGCGTTCTGCGACTACCGCTAATTTCGCCGCACCCATCGATCCTGGCACCCAACGTGCACGTTCCGTTTCCAAAACGATCAGCGCAGTAAAAAGCTGACCCATGGCATCGGCTTCTACGGCTTTTCTCACGATGCCCACAACTGGGCGCTGTGACTCGTCGATGCCAACCCAATCAATGGGATCCGCAGATTCCACACCCAAGGGCACCCAGCGTGCGGTAATGGGTACACCCATGCGTGTCGAGACCCGTTCCACCGCCTGCTCACGTCCAGCCGTGTCGGCATCCACAAGGCGCGGATCCTGGGAGAGCTCGACCACCTTCTCGTGAAGTTCTACGCCCCAGCGCGGGAAACTGGACTCTGTGATATGAAACTCGCGTTTCTCCGGCGCCAGCAGATAGACCATGACTGATTCGCCGCTTTCGCGCAGTCGTATCACGGGCACACCGCGTAAATACAGCAACGGACCCTCCGATGAAGGTCGGAGCGCACCCGCGGCCGTCATCGTGGCCGCGCCATCAACAACGCGGGACACGCGATCGAGCAAGCCACCGGTTGCGGTCGCCATCCCGGATTCCGAGACGGACTCCATCTGAATTAAATCGTCGGTCGCTTCGGCCAGCGACGGCAAAGCGATCAAGCGAATCGGCAGCCCCGAGGCTGCTGCAAGACGCCGCGTACGCCGACCGATCAGCGGCGCAACCAGCCAGATCTCCTGACCTCGATCGGCCGCGCTGCCTGCAACACTGGCAAATTTTGCCCAACCGACCAGATCGCCACGATCTTCGCGTGCGACCACCAAAAGCAGCGTTTGCGACCCGTCACCACGAGCTTGACCGATTTCCACAGCCTCAGGAAGCCTGGGCAAGCCATCCAGAGCGCGAAGATCTCGGATCCCGAGCGCAGGATGACTCGCGAGGCGCTCTAGCAGGCCACCCCCTGATCTGGTCCGTCGTCGTCTTCTCAAAACCGTCCCCTTCTAAGAGGCGGGGAGCTTAGCGCACCCCCGGAGGCCACACCGGAGTTCAGGGGGCCGCCGGTAGCGCCTGGATCACGAATCGGCGGGCGGGGTCCCGATGAGGCGGCGATGCTCGTCCATCGCAAACCGATCGGTCATTCCGGCGAGATAGTCGGCCAGTGCCCGCTCGTTGGGTTCGCCCGCCAAGCCCTCCCGTGCAGCTGCGGACAGGAGCTCGGGCTGGTCGCGATAAAGATTCCAGAGGTCGCTGAGCACGCGACCCGCTTCCGTTGCAATCTGCAGCACTTGGGGATGGAGATAGAGATTCGCCCGGAGAAAAGCGGCGAGCTCAGCCTTAGCCTGCTGCATGTCGGAACTAAACGCGATCACATGATCTTTGGATTCTCGAACTTGCTGCGCAGAAGCGATCCCGGCCGAACTCAAGCGCTCATCGGCGTTGCGGATCAAATCTGAACTGAGTTCATTAATCAGCAGCCCCACCGCGCGACGGCGGAACGCGTTGCCATCAGTCGCGGTCGTGCCCCAATCTCGTTGTACCTTCGTACAAACCTCACGCCAGATCGGAACTTCCATGAGCGCTTCATGCTCAATCAGTCCTGAACGCAGACCGTCGTCAACATCGTGACTGTTGTACGCGATCTCGTCAGCGAGATTCGCAAGCTGTGCTTCTGCACTCGGTGACGTTCCCATTTCGGGGAACGGTACGGGATGCGGGTAACGCGGGAACGCTGAGCCGTGTTTGAGAATGCCGGAGCGTGTTTCCATCGTCAGGTTTAATCCTACGTACTGCGTCGACGGTCGCTCAAGCAAATCGACGATGCGCAAACTTTGGCGATTGTGTTCGAAGCCACCGAATTCACCGAGCAGCGTGTGCATCTCAGTTTGTCCCAAGTGGCCGAACGGCGGGTGACCCAAATCATGTGCGAGTACAATCGCTTCGGTAAGGTCCTCGTTCAATCCGAGCACACGTGCGACGGTGCGCGCAACCTGCGCCACCTCTAGCGTATGGGTCAGCCGGTTTCGAAAATGATCGCCTTCGTGATAGATGAAAACCTGGGTCTTGTACTGCAAGCGACGAAACGCAGTTGCGTGTAACACGCGGTCACGGTCGCGCTGGTAGGCGGTGCGATACTCATGCTCAGGTTCGGGATAGAGTCGGCCAAGAGAAAGTCGCGAGCGCGATGCCCAAGGGGCAAGGCGCTCCTCTTCGCTTTTCTCAATATCCTCCCGGTTGCGCATTCGACCCCGTTTCACTGAGCTTCTGATTGATCAGCTGATCCAGCGCGCCCCGCTCTTCGTTGGTGATTTCACTATCCCGCAACGCTTGAACCGCTGACTCTGCGTTCGGCCAGTCGGGCACAACCTGAGAACGAGATTCACGTGGCGCTTTCTGGGCTTTCTCTTCCCGCTCTTCCCTCGAGTCATCGTTTGGGCCCGATGCCACCGGCGGCACACCCGCCTCCGTCGCGGCGTCAATCATACGCCGGCCGAGCTTCGCTGCGCGCTCTTGAAAGACCTGAGAGATTTCATCGCCTTCGCGAAGCCGGAGCACCAGCGCCCGAGTATCTTTGTTCCAATCCGGATCAATCCAAAGACTGGCGGCGAGTACAATCAAGGCAATCAGAAATAGACGAAACATGTTTTTTCCCCAACAAGTCCTGACGAAGATAGCCGTCGGAGCTAGGTGGGGCCAGGAAGCTTTCGTATAATCCCCGCCCCTATGCGAGAACCGATCCCTGAACCCCTGTTATCCGAGCGGCTGCTGCTAGGCCCCGGACCGAGCAACGTCGCGCCCGAAGTCCGGGCGGCGCTGGCCAGGCCCACGATCGGCCACCTCGATCCGGATTTCCTCGAACTCCTCGATCAAGTCCAAGCCATGATCGCCGAGGTTTTCGGCACCAACGACTCACTGACATTACCGATTTCGGCCACCGGTAGCGCTGGCATGGAAGCCTGTTTGATCAATTTGATCGAACCCGGAGATCGGGTGCTGGTCGGTATCAACGGCGTCTTCGGCACGCGCATGGCCACCATCGTTGAGCGCTGTGGGGGTGAAGTGATTCGCTGTGAAGCCCCGATGGGTGAGCCGCTGGATACAGATCGGTTTATCGGGTTGTTGGAGCGCGAACGCCCGCAGGTCGCGGCCGTGGTGCACGCCGAAACATCCACGGGTGTCGCGCAGCCTGTTGCCGCGCTCGGGCACGCTGCCCGGCGGGCGAATGCACTCCTTGTGCTGGATTGTGTGACTTCGCTTAGCGGCATGCCCGTCGCATTGGATGAGTGGCAAGTCGACGCCGCATACTCAGGCACACAAAAATGTCTGGGCTGCCCACCCGGACTTTCGCCGATCGCGTTTGGACCCCGTGCAATCGAGCGACTACAGCGTCGGAAGGTTCCCGTTCAGAGCTGGTACCTCGACCTCAGTTTAATCCTTGGCTATTTCGGCGAGGCTCGCGTCTACCATCACACGGCGCCCATCAATATGATCTATGCGCTGCATGAAGCGTTAAGGCGCGCGCTCAATGAAGGCCTGGAAGCTCGATTTGCGCGCCATCATTTAGCGCATGAACACCTAGTGAAGCGACTGGAGGCACTCGGGTTCGAGTTCTGGGTTGCACCCGAGTTTCGTCTCCCGATGCTCAATACCGTGGTACCGCCGGTTTCCGACGAGGCGAAATTACGCCGCCGCCTGCTCATCGAACACGGCATCGAGATCGGCGCGGGACTCGGAGAACTCGCGGGTCGCGTTTGGCGAATTGGATTGATGGGAGAAAACGCGCGGATTGAAGTGGTCGACCGGTTTGTCGATACACTCGAGCCGCTGTTGAAGGCTTAGAAACCCGGCTTTAGCGACGGATTGAGCCCTGGCTGCTTCGGCGCCTTAAAGCGCGGACCGATCGATACGCCATCAAATCCGAGATCCACATGGGCCTCCAGCGGCACCCATCGCGCGATACCCAACCAAGAGGCGAGCGGAAGCGTGAGGGAAGCTTGCGGGCCGTTCCGTCCGAGCTGGATGCCAAACCGCGCGTCCCCGATTTCAGTTCGCGCGCCCACCACGAGATTGGCCGAGAGATTGATACTGGCGTACAAGCTACCGGACAAACCAGGTTGATGGTCGATGCAGAGGCTCTCGCCGGGACAGGCGCCCTGCCCCGGTGACCAAGCGACATTCATGTCGTCCTTCCCACGCTTCATGCGAAATGATCGCGAATCGGTGGCTTCGCCTGTAGCAAACGTGTACGCAAGGGCCGCGCGAATCTCCGGCGAATCGTCTTCGATTCGCATGCGCAGCGGACGTCCTTGCAGTACGGCAAGATAGACGGTGCGCAAATGTTCCATCGCGCTATTCGCGCTGTCGCCGTGGGGACGGAGTCGGTCATCTTCCAAACCCTGCGCCAAGTGAAAAATCAACTCTCCACTTTCGGCAGCACTCAGCTCAACGCCGTAACCCAGTTCCGTTGGATCGAGCAGTACGGCTTGAATATGGTCGTATTCCGCTGCCCAAGTCCCTGCGAGATGCGGAAGCGCGACTTCTAACGCTGCACGTGAAACCCAAATCGGACGCGCGGCGACCGGCGCGTATGCAACTTGAGCACGGGGCAGTACGAAGAATCCGTCGTCCCATCCGCGTTCGGGAATCACCGGTAGCTCCGCGAGATAGTCTCGCGCATCTTCAGCACGAGCACCGTCGGGAAAAACCTCGAGATACTGTGTCGCGGCGTCGCGCAGCTGTGTGGAATCCGGGGTCCAGCCACCGATCATCCGCGCCGGCATCGACATCGCGAGGTTCAACGGTTGCATCGAACGCTGCCATACTTTGTACGCACGTCCGGATCGTTTCAGGCCCTGCTGCTCCAGATTCTCACCCCCGACCCAGCCAAGCGATCGGCGCAATTTGAATTTCCGCTCCTCACGCTCCAAGGCCGCGCGCGGATTGATTGCAGGATCCTCGAGTAGTCGGCGTGCTACCTCGCCGGAACCATCTTGGTTTTCCGAAACGGCATCCAGATTCAAAAGCGCAGCTCTCGGAGCTCCCGCGAGGCAGTGCGCAGCGGCGCTGGCGAGTGTTCCCCGCGAAGTCGTCGGTGCCCGGGCGATCACCCAATCATTTCGCTCCAAGAGCAGGCCACTGAGTAACGCCGCCTCCCACGGTTCAACATTGAGCGAAACACTCGGTACGGTGTCAGGCTTTGATTCTGCTGTTAGGCGGACTGAATCCAGTTCTGCGACCAGCGACTGGGCTCGGGCTGAATCGGGCCGAAGCTCAATAATTCGGTCGAGACGGCGTCGTGCCGTATTCCAATCCCGATTCGCGATCGCGTCTGTCACGTCCTCGAACCAGCGATCGATCATCGCTTCCTCTTCGCGAAGGCGTAGCTCCGCGTAGAGCTGGTTCAAGCGTGGATCCTCGCTTCCCGCGAAAACTTCGGCTTCGAGCAGTTCAAGTGCACGGTCCTCGGCGCCTGATCGATCTCTGAAATTCCTAATCTGCTTGTAGACCTTGCGCCCACCTCGATACAGACGATTCGGCGACATACTCGAAGCCGTTCGCCAACCCTGTTCGACGACCTCCATCCAGAGCCGGTTACGCCGCTCCGTTCGGTCCACCCGAAGTAGCTCTTCAGCTTCAATCAAATGTTCAGATGCGGATACCGGAGCTTGTTTCATCAGCACGTCGGTCGCATTGCGGGGCGTCGCTTGCTCCGCCGCACACGCATTGCCACTGAAGAGCAACACGATCAATCCGACGATCGCCGAGACTAATACGAGGCAAACGCCCACGCGCACGACTTCGTCCTGTCTAGTGAGCATGAGCTAGGGTTCCCTGGTGAACTGCGACCAACGCATCAATTTTTATTCGCGCTTCCTGACGAAGCGCCGGTTTACGTTGCTCGCTCGCGAGTTCAAAGCTGGCGAACGCACGATCGATCCACTGCTCGTATTGATCCGCATTGAACGTACCCACACGCGTGCGTCCACGTAGATGTTCCTCACGCGCCGCCTGCGCGTAGAGATCACCGAGCCGAATCAGATGACGTGCATAGAGTTTGGAATGACGATGCCGTTGAACCAGGCGGTGGCAGGATTCGAGTGCACCCGCCGCCCCTGCGTGGCGCGCGAAATGCTCGACCCGGAGCATTTCCCAGACTTCGGACTCCTCGCGAGCCAAGGGTTCGTAGACGCTGTCGCGATACGTCCACGCGAGTTCGAGCCAAGCATCAATTCGCCGATCGATAAATTCGAGGTCAATACCTGCTTGATCCACGACCTCGGTCCCGACGTGGTCAGCAAACACCAGCATGACCTGCCGAGACTCTGCAGCGGCTTCAGCGAGCACGCTGCCGGTATTCCCAACCACGCCATATACCAAAGCGGCTTCGGAATAGCGGCGCGATCGTTCCAAGGCTCGGGCACGGGCAAACTCAATAACGAGACTTATGTTCGTTGCCGGCAGATTGCCGCGATGTTGCTCAATACGCTCGAGGCGCCATAACGCCATCGAGAAAATATTTCTTCCTTCCGGACCGACCGCGCGATCGAAGCGGTACGTATCATCCCGGAGGTGCAGCTGCAGCTCACTCACGATCTCGGTAAGACCTGGCGCGCTCTCGGACGCGACAAGCTCGGGCGAGCCGACTCCGGGTCGCACAGTCGCACAGGCGCTGAATAGCAAGATCAGCGATGTGGCGGCGAGAAATTTGAAATGAAGGGGCTGCATGCCCAGGTATAACTGCAGCATCCATGCCGAATGCAGCGGATAGGCAACTCATCCGCTAAGCCCATGAAAACGAGCAGAACATGCTCATACCATTACATGGAGTGCGAACAGTGTTTCGCGCCGAAGGGAAGTATCGCGTCGCTCTTGCCTAGAAGCTTTCCTCGATGGTCGGGATCCAACCATTCAGATTCAACGCCAAACGGCGCACGGGGATCGGGTCTTGCTCTCGACGATGCTCAAAACGAACGCGCTGATTCGCAAATTCCATGCGGAATACCGCGTTGGTTTCCGCGATGTCGGGTCCGACCAAGTTGCCGACCGCGATCGTCAACGGTCGCAGCTCAACATCTTCAAGCCAGTTCGGCGGACTCTGCAATACGCGAATCATCTCGTACGCGGCTTCCTCGGTATCAATGGGTGTGTTGGGATCGAGATCGATATCAAACCACCGTGCGAGGGGCTGCAAATCGTTCAGGTTTAGTCGGTCAGTCTCTACGTGAATGCCCACCCGAAGCCCCGTCGTGTCGGATAGATGTTCCGCATCGATCTGCACGGCCAAGGGCTCCCCACTCCAAGTCAGCTCCGGCGCCTCCGCCCAGTACCGCGAATTCTCCATTCGAGCGAGTAATTTCGGAATGTAGATCGGCGGGCCACTCGACAGAAAATACGAGCGATTCAATTCTGCCAGGGCGTTCCAACCGAAATCAGAATCCCAGCGACCGAGCGCTTTGAGTTCGCCCGATAAAGTCGCGCCCGTGTCGCGCAACGCCGGCACCATGGCTTGAAGCATCTGCAGATCAATCGTTTCACTGACAAAATCGAGCACGGATGCGTTTCCATCGAACTGATGATCAAAATGGATTTCGACCGCACCGAGCTTCAGCGTGCCCTGCGATCGTGGCGGGCCGCCCGCTTCCCAATACGTCTCGATCCGCAGCTGCCCCGGCACACCGCTCGCCTTATCAAAATGCTCCCCTAAACGAACTCTCAACTCGTCTAGATCCGCATTGATGACCATCCGACCTGCCTGACGATCACCGGCGATCTGCGCGACGAGGTGAAATTCTCCGTGCACGACACGCTGCGCCTCCCCACCTTCGACGTCTCGAATCTCGCCACGGAACTCGAGCTCAGACGAGGGTAGAAACTGACCCTGTACAAGCCGCAAAGCACCACTGATATGTGCATCCAACCAGCGCAACCCGGTTGAGTCGCCGTGCGCATCCAAGCTGACCACCCAGTCCTGTTGCTCATCGGGGAGTCCATCTGCGGTTAGCATGCCCGTCAACTCGACATTGCCGAAGCGCTCGCTAGAGCCATGCTGCACGACGCTCGAAACCGGTAGTCCTAGCTTTGAGAGATAGAAACGTAGCGGAGAACGCTGTTCGGGCGGCCTTCCAAGGCCACCCGTGAGTTCGATAAATCCACCGTGCTTCCCCAATGCGCGACCCTCCGCTTCGAAGCCGGCATCGTTTCGTTCGAAGCGAAGTGAGCCGCCCCGAAGTTCAAGCGGGCCCAACTCGAGTTCAAAGCCATCCAACTCGACCACATCCGGTGACAGCCCGCCATGTACGAAGACGTTCTCTGAGTTCAATTCGAACGAGGCTACGCTGTCGATTTTAAGCGCTGCCCGTTTCAAGCGAAGCGCGGGCAACGGGTGTAGCGACCATTCAACAGCGTCCACGTGCACTGGAAACCCGAGCGATTCCGACAGCGCAGTCTCCACGCCTTCGGGACGCACGCTCAAGGGTGGCAATACGATCAGCAACACAAGTGCAACAAAGATCGCAGCCGCAATCCGCCGGATCGGCGTCATCTCGAGTCGATTGAGCCCCACGCTATGAACGAAAGCAACTGTGGTGCCAGCCTGAAACTGTGTGTAAGCGCTGCGTTGGCCGTTTCAAGCGACGATCTGCGCTTCGCAGCGTCGCATTCCGTCGGTGGTGACGCAAATGGTCAGTTAGGGAGTTTCGACCGTTGGCTCCGGTATTTCATACTCGCGCCACTCGGTCGGCACACCCGCAAGAGATGCTTCGACATCGAGATCTCGAAGCCGTTGTTGTGCTGCTTCCAGACTCTGGCGATCACGGCGCAACTGCGCTCTCAAGCGCAGCACCTCGGGATCGGTTGCATCACCGCCGCCGGTTGGGCTGTAGCCCCATTCATGACTTTGCGCTTGGCGAATTTGATCTTGCGCATTTGCGATACTTTTTCCCAAGTCACGAACCTCAATCGCGGCATTCTCAAAGGCATCCCGCCATTGCTCTCGATCCTTGCCACCGTGCTGCTCCTGCCGCAATACGACACTCGGCGTCGACGGTCGTAACAGGCGATCCAGGCTCAGGTCAGGCTTCGAGACGGGCTGCGATGGTGGCTGCGTCTCGATATCCGGTTCCGCCATTGCCAGGGGCGACAGGAGTACCAAGAGGATGAAAATAACTCGTGTCATCGCCGCCAAGTATACGTCACCGCTACGCATACGCCCATCAAGCCGGCTGGCTCCGGGACCGAAGGATAGGAGGTGAAAACGGGTTTTCTGCGCACGCTGCGCAGTTGGGTACATTAGATGGATCTCGAGCGTCTGCATCGACTATTGCGTCTGGGTTTTGAAAAAGGCGCATCGGATATTCATTTTCAAGCCGGATACCTCCCGCTCTACCGTTTCAACGGAGAGTTGGTCGAGCTGCGCTATAAGTCGCTCACACCCGAAGATACGCTTGCTATCGCGCGTCTCCTGACGAAAGACGGTGATCTCGACGAGCTCGGCTCGAAGTCTGAAATCGATCTCGCGTACGAGATTCCAAACGAAGGCCGCTTTCGTGTAAGCATCTGCCGGGAGCGTCGCGCGTATAACATCGTACTCCGTGTGATCCCGATCGAGATCGGTTCATTCGAATCGCTCAATCTCCCGCCTGTATTGAAGGAGATCGCACTCTGTCAGCGTGGATTGGTTCTCGTGACAGGCGCGACCGGGATGGGAAAGTCGACGACCCTTGCGACCATGATGCAAGAGATCAACCTGGCGCAGAAGTGCAAGATCATCACGATTGAAGACCCCGTTGAGTTCATCTTCAAACATGAAAAGGCCATCATTACTCAACGCGAGGTCGGCACGGATACACCTTCCTTCCCGGAAGCACTGCATGCGGCACTCCGCCAAGACCCCGATGTGATTATGGTGGGAGAGATGCGCAACGCGGAGACCGTTGATACCTCACTGAAGGCATCCGAAACCGGACATGCGGTTTTCTCGTCGATCCACACCGCCGATGTTCTTTCGACACTACGCCGCATCGTTGGCTTTTTCCCCGCGGAGGAAGAAGGCCAAGTCCGTGATCGGTTTGCGGAAAATGTGAAGGCGATCGTCTCGCTACGTCTTATGCCTAACAAGAAAGGCACCGGACGAGTACCCGCGGTCGAGATTCTGCGCATGACACGAACTCTTCAGGAGTGCATGCGCGATCCCAGCCGCACGCTGGAGATCCCGGACCATATCGAGAAGGGACGTGAGGTTTTGCATATGCAGACCTTCGATCAACACCTACTCGACCTCTATCAAGCGAATAAGATCAAACTCGAGACCGCAGTCGATGCAGCGTCGAACCCACAGGATTTCGCACGCGAGCTGGCCTTGGAAGGTGACGCCACCATGAGCGGCGACAGCGAAGAGCCGATCGCGGTCGACGACGACACAAGGTTTTAACAAGTAGGTCCATGGAAATCCTCGCGCTATATACTTCGCCAGAATCGCTGGGCACCGCCCTCTCGGCCGGTGCGCGACACCTGGCCGCGACACTCGACGGATTCGCGCTGGTCTATATGCAGGATTCGTCGGTCACAGAGCCGGATGGTTGGGCGGGCTTCAGCTGCGCACAAGATGCCCAAACCGCTGGCCAAACCCTCGAAACGTTCCGCAAACAAGTCGATCTCACCGACCGTCCGATTCGCATGGACCCCCCAACAGACCCGCCTCGCATTTGGTCGCGCGCGGCAGGCGGCATCTTTGGCTTCCCTCTCCGCCAGGGCAACACCTTTCGTGGCTGTGTCATCGTTGGCTGTCCCGGCCCCTGGCCGCGGATGCGCAATGCTGAAACCGAATCCGTCATGCGCCAGCTGACACTCGTACTCGATCATCACGCGGTTTCCCAAAACCCGGCAGACAGCAGTGAACCTTCCGATGAATTGCTCCGGCTCTCCGAGCAGATCTTTGCGCAGGACATCGAGCTGATTCGACAGGAAGAAAAGATCAGCCAGGTCGAACAGTTCAAATCTGATTTAGTTGAAAAACTCTCGCGCGATTTTCGTACACCGCTTGGCGGGATCATCGAGCGAATCATCACCGTCATGACGAATGACAATGAGAACCTTTCCGACCCCAGCAAACTCGCACTCAAGGACGCGATGGCCGACGGCAACGCGTTATTGCGTACGCTGCAGAATCTGCTCGATCTATGGAAGATTCGGCAGGGTGATGTCCGAATCGAAAATCAGGAAGTCAGCTTGCGCGATGTCGTCGACGAAGCCGTCTTCAACGTGAGCGAAAGCTTGAAACCCGATGTCGAAGTAGAAAAACAGGTCGCATCCAACACCCCCAAGGTGCGTACGGACCTGGCGAAGCTCAACCAGATTATCTTCCACCTACTGGACAACGCGGTGAAATTTACCCATCAGGGCCGCATCGTGATCGACGTCTCGGTGGAGGAAGGCCAACTGCTCGGCACGGTGACGGATACCGGAATCGGGGTATCGATGGAAGACCAGTCACAGATCTTCGATGAATTCTTCCAGGTCGATCCCGCGCATGAGAGCCGCTATCACGGCTCCGGATTAGGCCTCGCATTGGCCCGGGCCCTGGTCGAACACATGGGCGGCGCGATGTCGGTCTCCAGCCAGGTCGGCCGAGGATCGCGCTTCAGCTTCACCCTACCCGTTCAGATCGTCTAGCGACCCATCGACTATTCGGCCGGGCGGGCCACAAAGACCGTGTCCGGATCGAGGTCCGGTTTCACGTAGCCAGCGGCAATCTCGCGTAGCGCAACCACAACAGGACGGTTTTCCTCAGCTTTTACCAAGGGTCGGGCGCCGCGTTTCAGCTGCTTGGCCCGGACCGTGGTCATAAGCACCAGACTAAAGCGGTTTCCCACCTTTTCCGTGCAATCTTCGATCGTGATTCGAGCCATGCTGGCCCCTCCTTAAGGTAGGCGGATCCTAGCTGAATCAGCCCTCGGGTCAACTCCAGCGTGGGGAATCGGACTCGGAGCGATCCACAGGAGATCAAGAGTCCCAAATACAGAGGCCCCCGTTGCGTTTCGCAACGGGGGCTCCATAGCTACGACGAAAGAGTTAAGCGCTCTTCCGGCGTTTTCGACGCCGAGGCGCCTTCTTACTCGAAGCTTTCTTGCGTCGAGTCTTCTTGCGCGCCTTTTTACGGGTCGCCTTCTTCCGACGACCCTTTTTACGAGTCGCCTTCTTTCGCGCCTTTTTACGGGTCGCCTTCTTGCGAGCCTTTTTACGGGTCGCCTTCTTGCGAGCCTTTTTACGGGTCGCCTTCTTACGGGTCGCCTTCTTACGGCGAGCCTTCTTTCGCGTGGCCTTCTTGCGAGTCGACTTCCGGCGCGTTGCCTTCTTTCGAGTCGCTTTCTTCTTGCGAGCTGCCATGCTTACTCACCCCCATACATGTTTTATCTCGTTCGATTCAGAAGCAACATCTCTGCTGATTTTCCATTTCGAACACCCGAGTTAGAACCCGGTTCCCTCTGCGTATCGGTCACGATAAATCGAACTTAACGCTACATGAGAAAATTTCCTCATAGGAAACGTACGGTTCCACTCCCCCGGGTAAGAAAAACAGTAGGCATTGAATCCATGTGGTGTCAACAAAAAAGCAAAAAAAACGCACCGATGTTCAACATCGGTGCGTTGGAATCCCAACCCCTCACCCGGATATTCAGACTACTTTCCGCGCTTTCGCTTGTGCCGATTCCGCGCGCGAAGTTTCTTGTACTTATGCTTCCGCATCTTCTTGCGGCGCTTCTTGACTACGCTTCCCATAGGCCCTCCGGCATGTGCCGGAGCGGATGTTATCCGTCGGTGGAGGCTTGTCAAGCACTCTGCGGATCTCTCATTAAATCAATGGGTTCCGGCCGTGAAAACCGAGCACGAACCCTACCCAACCATTGGTTGACCCGATGGTTCCGCGGCAGGAAAAGTAAGGGCGGACGGCGCCGAACTCCGAGGTCCGCAAGTCTGCGGTGCAGCAGTTCATGATCCGGATCCACCATCAGGCCCCGGCGGAGGAAACGTATCGCATCTGCCTTGAATCCGAACGCGAGATAGATCTGTGCGAGGTTCGAATAGAGCTCGGGATTGTAGAATTCTTGGCGCAATGCACCCCGCGCGAGTTCAATCGCACCTAGAAATTGGCGCCGTACTAATCCCAATGCGAGCGCATAAGATGATCTGTATTTCGCGTTTTGTGGATCAGCGAGATAAGCCCGGCTCAAATGTTCGAAAGCCGCGGGCCCATGATCGTTTCCAAGTAAAGCCAAGCCACGCCGATGATGCTCTTCAGCAGAAAACTCGTGGTCGATATGCACTTGTTGGTCACCCTTTGACAGTACTACCCAAGAAGGACTTATCGGTCGGGCCTTCGTTGTTCATGAGCGTCAAAGCAGTGACACATCTGCCAGCTGCAACGCGCCAGCAACTTCCGTTTCAACACACGAGTTTGCCGACGATTTGGTCACACACGCAATGCACGGCGTTTGCTGTTACGAAGGCATTAGCGGAAGTTCGACTACAAACTCCACATGTTCTGCATCCCGCATCTCTGCCCAAACGTTGCCACCGTGCATCTCAACGATCGCACGCACGAGATTCAAACCGAGCCCCACGCCACCTTTTTTGCGGCGAAACGAACCATCGCCCTGTACGAATCGCCCGAATATCCGTCCGAGATCAGCGGGCTCCAAATCCCCAGCAGGATTCCGTACGGTGAGCAACGCCATCTCGTTGGAGAACACGGTACGCAGCTCAATCCGCTGGTCGGATTCCGTAAATTTGATGGCGTTGTCCAGAAGATTGAGCACCACCTGCTTCATTCGATCCGGATCTAAGAGCGCCTGTGGAATGTTAGGGTCCAAGTTCACATCCACCTGTAAATCGTGCTCATCCAGGCGCGGTTTCAGCACCATGATGGATTCCTGAACGATTCGGTTCAGCGAAACACGGGCGCGATCCAAGGTTACCGTGCCGGATTCGATCTTGGAAAGCTCCAACAAGCCTTCGATCAAATCACCCATACGCAGGCTTTCGTCCTGCACGATGCGCAGGAATTCAAGGCGCTTCTCCAGACTCAATTGCGAGTCTTCCCCGTTCAGCTCGCTTCCCATATCGGATCGCAACATTTTCGTGAATCCACGAATGGACGTAAGCGGAGTGGTTAGTTCGTGGCTCACATTCGCCAAAAACTCGGATTTCAAACGTCCGGCTTGCGCGATACGTTTGTTTTGCTCACGTAACAACCTATTTCGCGTTTCAAGCTCCTGTTCCAGGTGAAGACGCTTGCCGATATCCCGTGCAATACAAACGAGGCTCTCACGGTTTCCTGCTGCGCGTGCGGACACTTCTAGTGTTGCCCAGCCAGTTCGCGTGCGACCTTCAATACGTAAGCCGCGCAAACTGCCCCGCTCCAGCAGTAGCGGCAGCGTTTTTTGCACGATTCGAAACGATTCTTCGCTCATCAGGTCACGCGCGGATAAGCCACGAAACTCATGCAGTGTGAAGCCATACAGTTGAACCGCTGCACGGTTCGCATCCAAGACCATCAGGTCGTGATCGAAGATGAGAATGAGATCTTCGACCTCTTCCATGAAACGTCGAACCGCTTGAATCCCACGTACATCGGGGAACGGTCCGGAACGCGCGGAAAAAGCAGCCATGCGTCGTGTAATCAGCTCGCGTCCTTGCATATTGCCAGCGAGTAAATACGCTTCGCGAAAGAGCGTCGCGTGTGTCACATCAGGAATCGATTGCAAACCTACGATCTCGAATGCACAACAGTCGCCACCTTTGCCAAGACATTCCGTGTGCTGAACATCGAAGGACAGTTGATTCGATCGCATATTGAACAGCGATGTCAGCGCTCCCCGGCGAAATAGACATTCGGCAGGCTCCGCACTCTCTGGAGCCAAGGTGGTCCATTCAATTCGCGTGCGATCGCTGAGCACATGGACTTCGAACGATGAATGCCGGTCCAATAGCCCCACCCAGTCACGGAGCTGATCGACCAGCGTTTCAGCACTGGGTGCCGATTGTAGAACCGCCATGATCCATGGCTCCGCGGCCGACCAAACTCGTAGACCCGCATCAAACGGATCCGGATGCTTATCGGCATACGCGAAGAACTCGTCGCGCGACACCCAAAGCGGGACGTCGGCGGCGCGTTCAGAAACGGGTACAACGTCCTCCCGTCCGTGTCCGAGCGCGCGCAGCGCACGCTCGCTAACCGTACCGGAGGATTCCTCGATTAATGTTCGATGATCTCGAGGATGTACCGCTTGTTCTCCTTCCCGCTTGCGGCGGCTAGGATCGTGCGGATGGCTGATGCATGCGCACCACCCTTACCAATGACCTTCCCCAGGTCCTCCTTGGCAACATTCAGTTCAATCACGTGTGCGTGATTGCCCTTGATCTCCGAGATCTCTACTGCTTCCGGCCGATCCACAAGCGCTTTAACAATCGATTCAACTAAATCTTTCATAGGCCACTCCCGATACCCCCGCACCAAAGTCCCGAGGTCCACCCCCAGTTGACCGAGATGCAAGCCCACGATTTATGTCTACGACAACACACATTTCTTCCGTCCGACCTAACGGTCCGTAACATCATCATTTCTATCCTACTACAGCCGCCGAACAAATCGTAATCAATTCAATTAAGATAAAAAAATTACAGATGTAGTTGAACTCACCCAATTAACAGGTGCGCGATTCCAGATATCGAGCCACATATTTGCCAAGAATGTCGACCTCCAAGTTGACCCCAACCCCTGGAACCAACAGGCCTAATGTGGTGATCTCGAGCGTGTGGGGAACCAATGCGACCGAAAACGAGGTCGGGCCCACATCCACAACCGTCAGTGAGACTCCATCAATGGTGATTGACCCTTTCGGCACCTGAAATCGGCCGATCTCCGCATCGCAGCTGATTTCTAGCCGTACGTCATCCGCTTTGCGCTCAAATCGTTCAACCCTACCCATCCCATCGATATGCCCTTGCACGATATGGCCGTCAAAGCGTCCAGCTGCAGGCATCGCGCGTTCAACATTGACGAGATCGCCCAATACCCGCTGTCCCAAGGTCGTACATTCCAATGTTTCGGGGACCGCTTCGAACGCAAACTTTGACCCATCCCATTCCACTACCGTCAGACAGCAACCGTTGATCGCGACACTGGCTCCGATCGCGACCTGCGATATCCGCGTCGTATCGACTTCTACCTCGACGCGCGTCTTCATACCGATCGAATCCAGCACGACGATACGCCCCTTGGTTTCGACGATCCCGGTGAACATGGGTCGATTAGAGCTCTTTGAAGCGTGAATTATGTTCGGCGTCGATGTAGCGGACCGTCATGCTTTCGCTGCGCATCACGACCGATTGCGTGAGTGCGCCTTGCGCACGAAAGCGCACGCCGTTGAGGAAATCTCCCGCCGTTACGCCGGTCGCAGCAAACATCACATTGCCAGACGCGAGATCACTCATTTGCAGCTTCGCGTCCACATCTCGCACACCCATCGAGCGCGCTCGCTCCGCTTCTTCGGGCGAGCGCGGCTTGAGACGGGCTTGGAGTTCGCCACCTACGCAGCGCAACGCGGCGGCGGCGATTACACCCTCGGGTGCACCACCGATACCGAGCAAAATGTCGACGCGCGTATCGCGACTGCAAGTGGCGATCGCGGCCGAAACGTCCCCGTCTTTGATCAGCTTGATTCGACATCCCGTGCGGCGGACTTCGTCGATCAACTTCTCGTGACGCGGCCGATCGAGAATGACGGCGGTAAGATCTTCCACCGGCACGTGTTTCGCTTCCGCGACGGCCTTGAGGTTGTCGGTCGGGGATTTATCGATATCGATCACACCCCGGGCTTCAGGACCCACCGCAATCTTATCCATGTAGGTATCCGGCGCGTGCAGGAAGCCACCCTCCTCGGCGGCGGCAATCACGGCGAGCGCGTTGGGGCCGCCCGTCGCACATAGCGTGGTGCCTTCGAGTGGATCGAGAGCGATTTCGAGCTTGGGCCCCTGACCCGTACCCACCTTCTCGCCGATGTAGAGCATCGGGGCTTCATCCCGCTCGCCCTCGCCGATCACGACCGTTGCATCCATCTCCATGCGATTGAGCCAGGACCGCATCGCATTCACTGCAGCCTGGTCGGCAGCGGTTTCATCACCGCGACCCATCAAGCGCGCGCATGCCAACGCCGCCGCCTCCGTGCAACGCACAAGCTCCAACGCCAAGTTCCGATCCATCGCCATTCAAACTCTCCTTCGTGGAAGCCATCGAGACCTAGGAAGCCTCGAAACGTTCCTCGATCTGATGAAAAATTTCGTCGCGGACCTTGGTGTAGTTCGCCGACAGGACAATTTCTTTGTTCGAAAACGTCGAGGTAATTCCCTCGAGCAAACCCTGGTGATATTTGACTTTGAAGTCGGTGAACTTCAATCCATGGGCGGTCGAGATCACGACCACACGCTCTTGGGTGCCAATCTCGCCACGCGCAAGCAGCTTACGCAATGCCACCAACGCTACGCCAGTATGCGGACAGTTGAACAACCCGGTTCGATCCGCCTCAGCCACCGCATCGGCGATCTCCTGCTCGGTCGCTTCTTCAACAATGCCATCGAAGCGTTTCAGTATGGCGATCGCGCGTTCGTACGACACGGGATTGCCGATCTGGATGGCGTTCGCAATCGTCGTACCCGCTTCCATGGGTTCAAAATTCTCAAAGTCTGATTGATAGCTGCGATACAGCGGGTTCGCGCGCTCCGCCTGGGCACAAACGATGCGCGGCAGTTTGTCGATGAGGCCCAGTTCATAGAATTCCAGCAGGCCCTTCCCCAAGGCAGAGACGTTGCCAAGGTTGCCACCCGGCATAATGATCCAGTCCGGCACTTCCCAATCGAACTGCTGCACGATCTCCATACCCACCGTCTTCTGGCCCTCGATGCGCAACGAATTCATTGAGTTGGCAAGATAGATCCCGTCTTTTTCTGAAATTTCTTGCACGATCTCCATACAGCCATCGAAATCGGTTTCGAGCGAAATCGTGATTGCACCGTTTGCGATCGGCTGAACCAACTGTGCGATCGAGACTTTGTCTTTGGGTAAGAGCACGATCGCTGGAATCTCCGCGTATGCGGCATACGCAGCCAGCGCCGCTGAGGTATCGCCGGTGGACGCACACGCGACTGCGGGGATGTTTTGGCCGTCGCAGCGCATCTGATTCACCACCGAAACCAAAACCGTCATGCCTAGATCTTTGAAACTTCCGGTATGGGTATTGCCACAAAGTTTAAGCCATAGATCTTGCAGACCGAGCTGATCACCGAGCCGCTTGGCCCAAAACAAATTTGTATTGCCTTCGTACATCGATACGACGTTCTCGTCATCGACCACCGGGCAGACCAACTCGCGTTTACCCCAAACACCGCTTCCGTAGGGCCATTCGGTCGCATGGGCGCGGTCCAGGAAGCGTGCTTTCCAACCCGCCGCGGAGGTCTGCTTCCAATGCGCCTTATCATGCTGCACGGTCAGCAGCCCTTCGCATTGCGGACAGCGATAGATCACCTTCGTGAGAGGCCAACGGCCGTCACAACCGCCGAAGCACTCAAACCAACTCTGATCACGATCGACACTCATCGCTATAACTCTCGCTCGATCCGAATCACCTGTGTACGACCGGAGACATCACCCTGTTGATGAATCCGCTGAAGCGCGGCGTTCAGCGCGGCATGTTTTGCGGGATGGGTCACAATCACGACCGGCACCGCCTCGAGCTCATGACGCTCCGGCTGCATGACCGACGCAATACTGATCCCCTGTTCGCCCAGCGCACCGGTAATCGCCGCGAGCACTCCCGGTCGGTCGGGCGCGGTAAAACGCAAATAGTACTCACCTTCGATATCCGCCGCATTGCGCAACGCGGTCTCGCGTAACTGAGGACGACCCAAGGGCGGTACCCGTCCGGTCGATCCCGAAACCAACGCCCGTGCCTGTTCCATCACATCGGCAACGACCGCGCTCGCGGTCGGCAGCGAGCCAGCCCCCGCACCGTAATACAGCGTGGGACCCGAAAATTCGCCGCGCACCTCGACCGCGTTCATCGAACCGTCCACGCCCGCCAACAGACTGTCGGCGGGAATCATCGTTGGATGCACTCGCGCTTCGAGACCTGCATCGGTCGCCTTGGCGATCGCGAGCAATTTAATCCGCAACCCGAAGCGTGCCGCATATTCGATGTCGGTCGCGGAAAGCGTCTCGATCCCGCTCGCCGAAATTTCCTCCAGCTTCACGCGACATCCAAAACCCAGCCCCAAGAGAATGCAAAGCTTATGCGCCGAGTCGGTACCATCGACATCAAATGCCGGGTCAGCCTCCGCGTAACCCAAGTCCTGCGCGCGCTTCAAACAGACCGCGTAGTCTTCGCCGTTTGCTTCCATCTGCGTCAGGATGAAGTTGCAGGTCCCGTTCACAATGCCCCAGATCGAATGCAATCGATCGGCGCTCAAGCCTTCGCGCAACGCCCGCAAAACGGGAATCGTTCCGCCCACGCTGGCTTCAAAAGAGATATCCACGCCGTGCTCCGCCGCGGCGTCATAGAGCTCTGGACCGTGGTGCGCAAGCAGCGCCTTGTTTGCGGTGACGACACTCTTCCCCGCACGTATCGCGGCCAGTACCACTTCGCGGGCGATACCGGTGCCACCGATCAACTCAATCACTACCTGGGTCTCAGGATCTCCAATGATGTCTTTCCAGTCCTGGGTCGTTTGATAGGCATCGAGCGAAACGCCCCGATCGGTTTTCAGGTCAATATCCGCGACCCATTTAATCCGAAGCGGAAACCCAAGCCGCTGTTCGAGCTCGCTGCGCTGCGCTTCCATGAGCTTCAGCACACCGGTACCGATGGTGCCAAGGCCGACGATGCCCACGTTTACACTAGCCGGCATCGCGGAGAAACCTCCGAATGTTTCGAACGGCTTGACGCGTGCGGTGCGAATTCTCGACCAACGCAAAGCGCACGTAGCCTTCACCCGATGGCCCAAAACCAACTCCCGGTGATACCGCGACTTGCGCCTGCTCGAGGAGCTGTTTGGAAAACTCGAGTGAGCCCATCTCCGCCAAGGCTTCAGGGATCGGCGCCCAGACGAACATCGTCGCCAGCGGCTTTTCAATCTTCCAGGCCGGATTCGGGCCCGGCTGTGCCAACCCGTCGATCAGAACATCTCGGCGCGCCTGATACTGACCGACAATCTCGGCGACGCAGTCTTGCGGTCCATCCAAAGCGACGATCGACGCAATTTGAATCGGCTGAAACGTGCCGTAATCGAGGTAACTCTTAACGCGGCCGAGGGCAGCGATCATCTCGCAATTGCCCGCGGCAAAACCCACCCGCCAGCCCGCCATCGCATGCGACTTCGAAAGTGAGGTGAACTCGATCGCGACATCACGCGCACCGGGGACCTGCAGAATGCTCGGCGGTTGGTAGCCGTCAAAACAGATCTCCGCGTACGCCAAGTCGTGCACCAAAATGAGTTCATATTCACGACAAAATTCGACGAGTCGGGTTAAGAAACTCAGGTCTACCGTTGCCGTCGTCGGATTATGTGGGAACGACGCAATAATGACTTTCGGACGTGGCCAGGCCAACTGCACGGTTTCACGCAGGCGATCGACAAAATCTTCGATCGGGTGCAGCGGCACGCGTTTTAGATCGCCACCGGAAATCACCGCTGAAAAACTGTGAATCGGATAACACGGATCCGGGCAGATCACGGCATCGCCTGACGAGATCGTCGCCAAAATGAAATGGCTCAGACCTTCCTTCGCACCAATGGTCGTAATCACTTCTGAATCCGGATCGAGCTCGACCTGGTAGCGACGCTGGTACCAGCGAGCCATCGCACGTCGCAGGTTCGGTAAACCACGCGACGCGGAGTAACCGTGATTGCGTGGGTCCCGCGCGGCTTCCACAAGTTTCTCCACGATATGTGGAGGCGTGGGCAGATCCGGATTTCCAAATCCGAGATCGATCACGTCCTCGCCGCCGCGACGGGCCTTGAGCTTCAGTTCGTTCACGATCGAAAGCACGTAGGGCGGTAGACGATCGACTTTGGCAAAACGACTCATGCCGTCGCCCCTCGTCCCAGTAATTCATACACGTCGTCCGCATGAAAGGAGCTCCGCACCAGCGGACCACTCGCGACATGCCGAAAGCCAAGCTGCTCCGCTTCCGACCGCAGCGCATCGAATTCGTCGGGATCCAAATAGCGCTGCACCGCCAGATGCTTCAATGTCGGTCGCAGATACTGGCCCAGTGTGAGCGCATCCACATCGGCGGCACGCAGATCACGCATCACGCCCCGTACCTCATCGAAGGTTTCACCCAGCCCGAGCATGAGCCCCGATTTTGTGAGCACATGTGGCGCACGGGCTTTAACGCGTTTTAACAACGACAGCGATCGATCGTATTCCGCACCCGGCCGAACCTCGCGATACATCCGCGGCACGGTTTCGACATTATGGTTGTACACATCCGGACTCGCATCGGCGACACGATCGATCTCTACGACATCGCCACGAAAATCGGGGGTCAACACTTCCACCGTGGTGGCGGGCGAACGTTCACGAACGGCCGCGATGGTGCGCATAAATTGCAGCGAGCCTTGGTCGGGCAGATCGTCCCGGTTCACACTGGTGAGCACCACGTGGCGCAAACCTAGTTCACGCACGGATTCCGCGACACGCGGCGGTTCCAATGGATCAACCGGCCCGCCCTTGCCGGTCGCGACATTACAGAAGCGGCAGGCCCGCGTGCAGGTATCGCCGAGCAGCATAAACGTCACCGTGCCACGACCGAAACAACCCACAAGGTTGGGGCAGCGGGCTTCCTCGCAGACCGAGTGCAGTCCTCGGGCGCGCAGCATACGCCGCATCTCATCCACCGCTGGTGTCCGCAGCTCTCCCGACCGACAATGCACGGGCAGCCGGGGAATCCGCACGCGCGCGGACGGAGACAGCGGCAATGAGTTCAAGGGGACCTCCGAGCCGACAGCGTAGCCCATCAGGCGACCACGCTAAATCCCAGGCGCCGTCCCCAGCGCCGTTCGATCGCGGCTTTCAGGCGTGGCTGCTGGTTTAGCTCCGGATCCTGGCCCGATTGTAGCGCCGCGGCCTCACGAATCGGCGGTAGCAGCTCGGCGTGGCGGATCAAATCGGCAATCCGAAGCTCGGGCAGATGGCCCGCCTGACGCGTGCCGAGCCATTCTCCCGCCCCGCGAATCTTCAAATCTTCCTCCGCCACATCAAATCCGCTGTCGGTGGCTTCGAGCACGGCCAAGCGCTTCGATGCACCCTCCGTTTTCGGATCGCCAATCAGAATCGCCTGGCCGGGACGATTGCCACGCCCGACCCTGCCGCGAAGCTGATGTAATTGGGAGAGCCCGAACCGCTCGGCGTGTTGGACAACCAATAACGTCGCGTTGTGAACATCCACACCGACTTCAATCACAGTCGTCGAAACCAAAAGCTGCACCCGCCCAGCCGCAAACTCCCCCATCACTCGCACGCGCTCCTTGCCATCCATGCGTCCATGGACCAACGCGATCGCGCAATTGGGCAGCGCCTTTTGAAGTCTTTCAAAGCCGCGCGTGGCATCTTGAAGATCCTGCTTCTCGGATTCTTCGACCAACGGGTAGACGACATAGATCTGTTCGCCGCGCTCCAGCGTGCGCTTCACCTCATCCAAAACTTGACGGCCGCTCCCCGAGGGCACGACGGTCGTGGTGATCGGTGCGCGGCCGGGGGGACGTTCGCGCAAAACCGAATGATCGAGATCGCCAAAGACTGTAAGCGCTAGCGTGCGCGGAATCGGGGTCGCGGTCATCACCAACACATGGGGGTTCTCGCCCTTGTCGCTGAGAGCCTGCCGCTGTTCCACACCGAATCGATGCTGCTCATCGATCACCACAAAGCGCAGTCCAGGCATGCGAACCGAATCCGTAAGCAACGCGTGCGTGCCGATCACCAGGTGAATCTCTCGCAGCTGCAGTAGGCGCTGCAGGGATTTGCGTTCGGCCGCGGGCGTACTTCCGGTAAGCAGAGCCACCCGAATTCCTCTTTTTTTCGCCAACTTATAAAAGGTTTTATAATGCTGTTCGGCAAGAATTTCTGTGGGTGCGAGCAGCGCCGTGAGGCCGCCAGAGGCATGTGTCGCCACCGCACCCAACCAAGCGACCACGGTCTTCCCGGTCCCGACATCCCCCCCGAGCAACCGGTTCATGGGATGGGGCGTGGAGAGATCGCCCGCAATCTCGCCCCAGGCAGTTTTCTGGTCGTTCGTCAGTTCGAAAGGCAGTGCGCGCAGTGCATCGCCCACCGCGGGATGATCGACATCAATCGCAAACGAGCGTCTCCGTGCCATCCGCGAGCGCTTGGACTCCAGCCCCATCTGCAAGAGAAAGAGTTCCTCCGCTGCAAGACGCAGGTGGTACGGCGTGCGACGCTGACGCAACAGTACCGGATCCAAATCTGGAGTCGGTAGATGAACCTGACGCAGTGCTTCTCCCAACTCCGCAAGCTCGAGTTCTTTGGCGCGCTTCGGCGGTAAATAGGCTTCGACCAAGTCAGCCGCGTGGTGCACGGCCGCCTCGACCAAGCGCCGCAACGTGCGTGGCGGAATACCTTCGATCACCGAGTAGACCGGGACGATGCGCGGCAGGCTCTCGGCATCGGTTTCGTTGCGCAAAAATTCCACTTCCGGATGATGCAGCTCTTTCGCGTAGCGATAGCGGCGGACATCGCCAGCAACCAATAAGCGTTGACCAGGCTTAATGCGATCCTTGAAGTGTGCGAGACCCCGAAACCATTTCAAATGAACCGCGCCGGTGCCATCGCCTACCACCGCTTGAAAGAACCGCCGACCGTTGCGCATGGGAACCACCGCGGCCCGCGTGACGGTGGCTTCGAAACAAACCGAATGGCCCACTTGAAGGTCGTCCACACTCAGCAACTCGCGGCGATCTTCGTAGGCCCGAGGCAGGAAGAACAACAGGTCTTCAACAGAGTTGATCTCCTTTCGCGTGAGCGACGTAACGATTTTTGGACCGACGCCCGGGACGCGTTCAGGAGATGCCGTCAGCACGCGACGCGGATAGTCCTCTTGCAACAGGGGCTCCAGATACTTAGCGATGGCCTCGAGGGTGGCGCGATCGGTGCCGCGCGCTTCGATCTGTCGCAACGCCTGCTCGCAACGTCGCTTTGCATCGACCGGTATCCATAGTTCACCGAGCTGCCGTAACGCGCGACTCAAGGTCGCGCCGAGGTCATCCACGCGATCGACATTGCCGGACTGTCGGAGCGCGAATTCCAATGGGCCGCGCAAACCGTCCACGGCCGTAACAAACGCCGACACAACTAACCGCGGTGAATATCCTGAAGCGCCAACGGCTCCACCGCATCTGCGCGTATTGCGCGGATGGCACCGGCCGCGGCGCGTGCGCCTGCAACCGTGGTGAAATACGGCACTCCATGTTCCAGCGCCGCACGGCGCATGGTGGCGGAATCACGCACAGCAACTGGATCGCCGGTTCGCGTGGTCGCGATTACGAGGTCGATCTTTCGCTGCTGAATCAGGTCCACCGTATGCGGCGAGCCTTCGGGTACTTTGTTCACGGCCTCCGACGGGATCTCGGAATCCTTTAGGCATCGCGCGGTGCCGTGCGTGGCGACAATTGAAAAGCCCTCGGCGATGAGTGTGCGAGCCACTTCAACGATCCGCGATTTATCCTCATCACGAATCGACAGCAGGACCGTCCCCTCCCGCGGTAGATTCATTCCCGCCGCGCGCTGCGCTTTCGCATAGGCGCGGCCGAATTCTCGATCGATTCCCATGACTTCACCGGTACTCTTCATCTCAGGGCTCAATAAAGTGTCGACCCCGGAGAACTTCATGAATGGGAAGACCGCTTCCTTGACCGAGACATGCGCTGGCTCGATCTCTGCCACCACACCGAGCTCGGCCAGTTTCTTTCCCGCCATCACGCGGGCACCGAGCTGCGCGAGAGGTAACCCGACCGCCTTCGCCACGAAGGGCACCGTGCGCGAGGCACGGGGATTGACCTCAAGCACGTACACTTTGTCTTCGACGACAGCGAATTGGATGTTCATCAAACCCACAACGCCCAGTTCAAGCGCCAACGCGCGTGTCGCCTCACGAATCTCATCGAGGATGTAGCGCGGCAGACTGTAGGGCGGCAGTGAACACGCGGAATCTCCGGAGTGAATACCCGCCTCCTCGATATGCTCCATGATGCCGCCGATAATCGCGGTCTCACCATCACAAATCGCATCGACATCCACCTCGATCGCATCCGGCAGGAATCGATCGACAAGCACCGGGTGTTCCGGGCTCACGGTGACGGCTTCACGCATGTAGGTGTCGAGCTCGTTCACGTCATGCACGATCTGCATCGCGCGCCCACCCAATACGTACGAGGGACGGACCAAGACCGGGTAACCAATGCCATCGGCCAGCCGTTTCGCGGCTTCAACGCTGCGTGCCGTACCATTTTCGGGTTGGCGTAAGCCGAGCTTTTCGATCAACTCAACAAAGCGCTCACGGTCTTCCGCGCGATCGATCGCATCAGGCTTCGTACCCAGAATCGGTACGCCCGCAGCCTCCAACGCAACGGCAAGGCGCAGCGGCGTCTGCCCACCGAATTGCACGATCACCCCTTTGGGTTTTTCCGTCGCAACAATCGCGAGGACGTCTTCCAATGTGAGCGGTTCAAAGTACAGCCGATCGGAGGTGTCGTAGTCGGTGGAGACGGTTTCCGGATTGCAGTTCACCATCAACGTCTCGTAGCCATCCTTCTCGAGCCCGATTGCTGCGTGCACGCAGCAATAGTCGAACTCAATCCCCTGCCCGATCCGATTCGGACCGCCGCCGAGAATCACCACTTTGTCGCGATCGGTCGGGTCGGCCTCACACTCTTGTTCATAGGTCGAGTAGAGATACGGTGTATGACTCTCAAACTCGGCGCCGCAGGTATCGACACGCTTGAATACAGGCAATATGCCTTCGGCCTGACGCCGCGCGCGAATTTCCGCTTCCGTCACGCCGCTTATTGCCGCGAGGCGACGATCCGAAAATCCATCCCGCTTCGCACGGCGAAGATCGCCGTCCTGCTGAAAACGCGCCTCGCCCGCGATGATTTCTGCGATCTGGTGTAGGAACCACGGATCGATCTTGCTCAGCGCGTGAACCACTTCAATACTCAGCCCTCGGCGGAAAGCCTCGCCTACGGCCCAGAGCCGTCCGGGCCGCGCAACCTTCAAGCGATCGTTTAATTCCTCGTCGGTGATATCGAGGTTTTCGAAACCGTAACGATCAATCTCGAGCGAACGCATGCCCTTCTGCAGCGACTCTTTGAACGTACGCCCGATCGACATGGCCTCACCGACCGACTTCATCTGGACGCCGAGCCGGCTATCCGCACCCGGAAACTTCTCGAACGCAAAACGCGGAATCTTCGTCACCACATAGTCGATCGTCGGCTCGAAACTTGCGGGCGTCGCCTTGGTGATGTCGTTTGGAATCTCGTCGAGCGTGTAACCGATCGCTAATTTCGCGGCGATCTTGGCGATCGGAAAACCCGTCGCCTTGCTCGCAAGTGCTGAACTTCGGGACACCCGTGGGTTCATTTCGATCACGACGATTTCTCCGTTCTCGGGATTCAAGGCGAACTGAATATTGGAACCGCCGGTATCGACGCCGATCTTACGAATAATCGCGATCGCTGCGTCACGCATGCGTTGATATTCTTTGTCCGTGAGCGTCTGCGCCGGAGCCACTGTGATCGAATCACCCGTGTGCACCCCCATGGGGTCGAAGTTTTCGATCGAGCAGATAATAACCACGTTATCCGCCTGATCGCGCATCACCTCGAGCTCGAACTCCTTCCAGCCCAGGACCGATTCTTCAACTAAAACCTCAGATTTCGGCGATTGGCGTAAGCCCCACTCTAGCTTTTCGAGGTAATCGGCCTTGGTTTCTCCGATCGCACCCCCCGCGCCACCCAGCGTAAAGCTCGGCCGGATGATCGCAGGTAGACCGACGGCTACGAGCGCCTCATCGGCTTGCTCCATGCTCCTGACATACGTCGAGCGCGGTGTACGTAAACCGATGTCCGCCATCGCTTGCCGAAACTGGGCGCGATCTTCGGCCATGAGAATCGCCTCGAGTTTCGCACCGATCAGCTCGATACCGAGACGGTCGAGTACGCCGGCTTCCGCGAGCGCGATCGAAAGGTTGAGTCCCGTTTGTCCGCCAATCGTCGGAAGCAAAGCGTCGGGTCGTTCACGTTCTAAGATCGTCGTAAGCACGTCCAGTGTCAGCGGCTCGATGTAAGTGCGATCGGCGAAGCCGGGATCGGTCATGATGGTCGCCGGATTGGAATTGACCAAGACCACCTCAAACCCTTCTTCCTTAAGCGCCTTACACGCCTGGGTGCCTGAGTAATCGAACTCACAAGCCTGGCCGATCACAATCGGTCCAGATCCAATCAAACAGATTTTGCGCAGGTCGCTACGCTTCGGCATGGCCGCTCTCAATCAGTTCTCGGAAGCGCTCAAAAAGGTGTGCTGTGTCGTGGGGTCCAGGTGAGGCTTCAGGATGGTACTGGACTGAAAAGAGCGGCAGTCTGCGATGCCGCAACCCTTCCACGGTTTGGTCGTTCAAATTCAGATGGGTGATTTCAATCTCAGGATCACGGGTCAAAGAATCTGCATCCAGTGCGAAACCATGGTTCTCCGACGCAATCATCACGCGCCCGGTCTCAAGATCGTGTGCGGGCTGATTTGCGCCATGATGACCGAAGCGCATTTTATGCACCGTGCCTCCCAGCGCGAGGCCGAGGATCTGATGTCCCAAGCAAATGCCAAAGATCGGACGCTTCCCGATAAGTTCACGGACTGCCGCCGCCGCATAGGGCACCGCAGCGGGGTCACCGGGGCCGTTGGATAGAAAAATTCCGTCGGGATCTATGGCCAATACTTCCGCCGCAGTCGTACTCGCGGGCACGACGGTGACGTCGAAACCCGCGCCGACCAGCTCACGCAGAATATTGCGCTTTATACCGAAGTCGTACGCGACAACCCGATAACGTTTTCCGGCGGCGAGATTTGCGGCATCCGCACCGTAGGGCGGTTCGCTCCAGGTATACGCTTGGTCGCAGGTGACTTCATCGACCAAGTTCCGCCCTTCCATCGACGGAAGCTCGGCCGCATACGTGCGCGCCTGGGCCAGATCCACAGCGCCGTGAACCAGATATCCATTCATGGCGCCACGGGTCCGCAGATGCCGCACCAGCGCGCGCGTATCGATGCCACTGACACCCGGAATCTCGTGACGCACGAGGTACGACTGCAACGATTCCTGGCTACGCCAATTCGACGGGAAATCCACGTGATCGCGGACCACAAAGCCTTTGAGAAAAACACCGCGGGATTCCTCATCCTCTTCGTTGGTCCCGACATTGCCGATTTCGGGATACGTCATACAGACGATCTGCCCGGCATACGACGGATCCGTAAGAATTTCTTGGTATCCCGTCATTCCGGTATGAAAGACGACTTCGCCGACCCCTTCGGCTGTCGCACCAAAAGCTTCGCCATGGAACACCGTCCCATCCGAAAGCACCAATGCGGCAGCATTCTCTGTAGTCATTATGCCTCTTCCAATTTATAGACCCGCTGCCCGCCAACATACGTCTCGACCGTGCGTCCCTGAAATTCGTGATCCAGAAACGGCGAGTTCTTGGAACGCGACGCCAAGCCACGGGCCTGAACCTTCCAGACGGTGTTCGGATCGATCAACGCCAAATCCGCGGGTGCACCTAAATCCAGCGTGCCACCGGGAAGCCCAAGTATTTTTGCGGGTGTGGTCGACATCCGCATAATCGCCTGCAGTGCAGAAATTCGCTCCGCATGCACGGCGCTCAACACGACCGGAAGCGCGGTCTCCAAACCCACGATCCCAAACGGGGCGCTATCAAACTCCACGTCTTTTTCGTAGTCCGCATGCGGTGCGTGGTCGGTCGCCACGCAATCGAGGGTACCGTCGATCAACCCTTCCCAGAGTAGCTCGCGGTCCTGCGCGGTGCGCAGTGGCGGAGCCATCTTGGTATGCGTGTTATAGCCTCGGATCGCTTCATCGGTGAGATACAGATGATGCGGTGTGACTTCTGCCGTCACCCGTACACCCGCGGCTTTCGCATCGCGAATCAATTCCACCGAACGCCCCGCCGAAACGTGTGCGATGTGCAGATGCGCACCGGTCAGCCGTGCCAACTCCAGGTCGCGCGCCACCATGATCGTCTCGGCTTCCGCGGGTGAGCCCGCGAGGCCGCAACACGTGGCATGCGCACCCTCATGCACAACGCCGGGACCACGAAGGTTCAAATCCTCGCAATGCGCAATCACCGGCCGGCCCACGCCAGACGCATACTCCAAGACACGCCGCATCACGCCAGCATCCATAATGACTTCACCGTCGTCGGAGAACGCCACGGCGCCCGCTCCGGCCAGGCCCGCTATTTCGGACATGATCTCGCCGCGCAGGCCCTGTGTCGCTGCTGCAATCACATGCACGCGCGCGAGCGCAGTCTCTTTCGCGCGGCGATAGATAAATTCGGTAATGGCGGGCGAATCGTTGACGGGATCTGTATTCGCCATACAACACACTGTGGTGTATCCGCCTTGGACCGCCGAACGCGCGCCCGAAGCAATATCTTCCTTGTATTCGAATCCCGGTTCGCGAAGATGCGTGTGAATATCGATCAGGCCGGGGACCAGCCACTTGCCGTCGGCCTCGACCCATTCGTCCGCGGAACCGGAAAGGTCCCGACCCTTCTTCACGATCTTGCCGTCTTCGATATCGAGATCCTGAACTTCGTCGAGACCGGTGCTGGGATCCAGCAGTCTGGCGCCTTTAATGCGGATATGACTCATGAATGATTCCCGGTCAACAAGTAGAGCACCGCCATGCGGACTGCGACGCCATTGGTCACCTGATCCAAAATACGCGACGGTTCTGCGTCAGCGACTTCAGCCGCAATTTCAACCCCACGGTTGACCGGCCCCGGATGGAGCACAATCGCGTTGGGTTTCGCATAACGCAGGGATTGAAAGCCAAGACCAAATGTCGCCGCGTATTCGCGAACGCTCGGAAACAGCGCTCCCGCGAGTCGCTCGCGCTGAATGCGCAGCATGACGACCACGTCAGCACCATCGAGCGCCTCGGGCATCGAATGACATGGCTTGACGCCCATCATCTCGATCCCCTTCGGAATCATCGTCGGTGGACCGGCAACCCGAACCTCGGCACCCAGTTTTGTAAACGCGTAGATGTCAGAACGCGCAACACGGCTATGCGCGATATCACCCACGATCGCAATACGCCGCCCATCCAAGCTGCCGAGCGCTTGGCGAATCGTAAACGCATCGAGCAGCGCCTGCGTGGGATGCTCGTGTGTCCCATCGCCAGCGTTCACAACCGGTGCCCGCACCCGCTCCGCGAGCATCTGGGGTACTCCCGCCGTTCGATCACGAACCACCAGCAGGTCCGCATTCATCGCCACCAGGTTCTTCGCCATATCGGTCAGCGTCTCCGCCTTCGATAGACTCGAACCCGAGGCCGAGACATTGATCGCGTCCGCCGAAAGTCGCTTCGCTGCGATTTCAAAACTCACACGCGTACGCGTAGACGGTTCCAAAAACAGATTGATGATCGTGCGGCCTCGCAGCGTCGGCACGCGCTTCACTTCGCGTTGCGAAATTTCAAGCATCGCCTGCGTTGTCTCTAGAATCCGTTCGATTTCCTCGCGACTCAGCGTTTCAATCCCCAACAGATGTTTCATACGACAACCACCCGCCAATCTTCGGGTCCGTTGACTTGCAGCTCAACCCTTTCGTCACGGGAAGTCGGAACGTTCTTGCCAACGAAGTCGACGCGGATGGGCAGTTCACGATGCCCACGATCCACCAGCGTTGCGACTTGGATCGATTCGGGACGGCCGAAATCGAGCACCGCATCGAGCGCGGCGCGCACCGTCCTGCCCGTAAAAACGACATCTTCGACCAGCACGACGCGCCGGCCGCCAACCAAAAACGGCATTCGAGTCGGCTGAGGGATGGGTCGACGTCCATGACCCATCACATCATCACGATACAACGTCACATCGAGGGCACCCGAAAATACCTTGGGGCCGTCGATCCGTTTGAGTTCTTGCGCAAGTCGATCGGCGATCGGTACACCCCCGCTTATGATCGCAACCAACGCGAGCTCAGCCAGTCCGGGGTTACGCTCGACGATCTCGTGTGCGAGGCGCGTGGTCGCGCGTTCGATCGCTGCGGCGTCCATGACAACACGGGTTGCCGGTCTCTCTGAGACCCGAGAGGCCTTTTCGCCTCGATCTGTTTCCGTGTCGAACGAACTCATCTCGCACCCTTAACCACCTCACGGGATGGTCTTAAAAGGCCCGTCAATCGAGCGCTAGGCTATCCGAGTCGACCCAGCACGTCAATCCGCAAGGCCGGCTACCCAGCGGCCCACGCGCTGCCAACGGATCTCCTCGACCTGAAGCGTAAGAACGCGATAGAGGGTATGAATCGCGCCGGCCCAAAATCCACGCTCTGCCAAATCGGAGGAGACGACCCACGACCAGTGCAGCATGACGGCACGGCCTTTGATTTCAGATTCACTGACGAACGGATTGCGCCACATCCGACTATCTCGCGAGTTATCGCGATTGTCTCCCATGACGAAGTACGCATGTGGAGGTACGTCCCAAGGACCACGGTCTTCCACATGATCTCGCTGCGTCTGATCCTGCAGAATCGTGTACTCAACACCCTCTGGTGTTCGCTCAATAAAGCGTTCGGCTGTCACGGGATGGCCTCGTTCGTAGTCACGATAGAGAAACTCGCCCTCGGGAATGCGGTCCAGTAGTGCACCGTTGATTTCGACGCGACCCGCACGAATGCGAACGACGTCACCCGGAAGTCCGATGACACGCTTGATATAGTCCTGCGCTGGGTCGTCGGGATAGCGAAACACGATGACGTCGCCGCGCTCCGGTGGATCGGCGCGATATACCAGCCAGCGTGACAGAGGCAAACGCGCACCATAGGTGTGCTTATTGACAAGCAGGTAGTCCCCGACCAAGAGCGTCGGAATCATCGAGCCCGAGGGGATTCGAAACGGCTCAATCATGAACGCACGAACCAGGAGCGAAAGGATCAACGCGACCAACAGCCAACGTCCCAATCCGGACTTCCAGTCGGCTGATGCGGGCTCTAGCGCAGGATCGATACTTTCGGCCATGACGGTTCGCTCGCTCTAGTTTGCTTCGCCCGCCGAACGATTGCAGCCGGGCAGTGTCCAAATCGAGCGACCGATGCGATCCCAACGCACTTCCTCGATCTGGAAAGTCACCAACCTCACCAGCGTGTGAACCAAGTCCTGAATAAATCCACGGTACTGAGTTGCGCTCGAGTCTACGACCCAGGACCAATGAATTCGAAACGCACGACCCTTGATCTGATCTTCATGAACAAAGCTGTTTTTCCACATACGGCTATCGCGAGAGTTGTCTCGATTGTCACCCATCATGAAATAGCTTGCCTCGGGAACCATCCACGGACCACGCCGTCCACGCGCGCGTGTACCCGGCTCGTAAATCACACGGTAGTCCAGACCGTCTTCGCTGGTTTCATGAATACAGTTTGTATGCACCATCTGACCACGTACGTAGTCGGTGTACGAAAATTCGCCCGCGGTTTGACGATCGATCGGCTTTTGATTGACGTGGACCACATCATCGATGACTTCGATGCGATCCCCGGGAAGTCCAACGACCCGCTTTATGAAGTCCTGGCTGGGATTGTCAGGAAAGCGAAATACGATCACGTCACCCCGCTTCGGTTTCCCAGTCGGAATGAGTTGCGTTCCGGTAAAGGGAAGACGCACACCATAACTCGACTTGCTCACGAGAACGTAGTCACCGACTAGCAAGGTTGGGATCATCGAACCCGATGGGATCTTAAACGGCTCGACGACAAAGGAGCGAATACCGAAGACCAGCAGTACGAGCATCACAATCTGTTTGACCGAATCATAGGCGCGATGAGTTTTGTCGGCGCTATTGTCCTGCTGACTCATTTGTCTCCATCACCCGAGCTAAGAACCGCAAGAAAAGCCTCTTGGGGAATTTCAACACGCCCCACCATCTTCATCCGTTTCTTGCCCGCTTTTTGTTTCTCGAGAAGCTTGCGCTTACGCGTGATATCACCGCCGTAGCACTTTGCCGTCACGTTCTTACGCAGCGCTTTCACACTAACACGCGCAATCACTTTGGAGCCGATCGCCGCCTGAATCGCCACTTCATACATCTGACGCGGGATATGACTCTTCATCGATTTGATCAGCGCCAACCCGCGCGAATACGCGTGGTCGGTGTGCACGATAACCGAAAGTGCATCAATGGGATCGCCGTTAACCAGTACATCCACTTTGACCAGTTTGTCCGGTGAGAACCCGATGATCTCGTAGTCCATCGATGCATAGCCCCGACTGACGGTCTTCAAGCGATCGTAAAAATCGATCACCACTTCAGCAAGGGGAATTTCGTAACGCAGCAGCGCGCGGCCGTTGCTATGCACGGAGAGATCTCGTTGCTGGCCGCGTCGATCCTGGCAAAGTTTGATCACGGGCCCCAAGTACTCCGAAGGAAGGTGCATCTGAGCCAGAATCATGGGTTCTCGGATGACCTCGATATCGCCAGCCGACGGGAGGTCGCTGGGTCGATGTAGTTCGACTTCCTCGCCAGCCCGTGTGCGCACGGTATACACCACGGTCGGCGCAGTAATGATCAGGTCGAGTCCGTACTCGCGTTCAAGTCGCTCCTGCGCGATCTCCATATGCAATAACCCGAGATAGCCACATCGAAAGCCAAAACCGAGCGCTTCGCTGGTTTCGGGTTCAGCGGAAAACGAAGAATCATTGAGCTGCAGCTTTTCAATCGCGGCCCGCAGACTGTCATAAGTGCCAGGATCGGTGGGATAGAGGCCGCTCCAAACCATCGGTTGTAACAACTGAAACCCCGGCAACGGTTCACTCGCTGGGGCGTCCGCAAGGGTCACCGTATCACCGATCTGTACGGCCTTCGGGTCGCGAATACTGGCGGTCACAACCGCGACTTCACCACAGCCCACAGTGGGTAATCGCCTGAGATCGGGCATCATGGCGCCGAGCAACGCGAGGTCATATTCATCTCCACTCGCCATCAGCTGGATGCGGGCATCTTTCGTGAGCCGACCGTCAATCACACGCAATAACATCGCCGCGCCCTGATAGGGGTCATACCAACTGTCGAATACCAACGCACGCAGCGGTGCATCCGGGTTCCCCGACGGTGGCGGGATCTGTGACACGATACGCTCAAGCACTTCGAGAATCCCTTGACCGGTCTTTGCCGAAATCGGAATCGCATCATCGGCCGGAATGCCCACGATATCCTCGATCTCTTGCTTTACACGATCAACGTCAGCGTTCGGTAGATCAATTTTATTGATCACTGGAATGACTTCGAGGCCCGCCGCGATTGCAACTTCTGCATTCGCCAAAGTTTGCGCCTCTACACCTTGCGCCGCGTCAACGATGAGTAGTGCGCCTTCACAGGCGGCAAGTGAACGCGACACTTCGTAGTGAAAATCCACATGGCCCGGCGTATCGATGAGATTGAGCATGTACTCTTCACCGTCCTGTGCGCGATAACTCATGCGAACCGATTGTGCCTTGATGGTGATTCCGCGCTCTTTCTCGAGGTCCATTTTGTCGAGAAATTGATCGACACGCTCCCGTGCCTGCAATGTACCCGTATCTTCCAGCAATCGATCCGCAAGCGTGGATTTGCCGTGGTCGATATGAGCAATGATCGCGAAGTTTCGAATCCGATTCATCGGCGATCAATCAACGCGAGTGCGCTGTACCTCGGCTTGAAAATACGGCAGCGTGCGCTCCAAGCCCTCGTCGGGTGACACCGCCGGCTGCCAGGCAAGCTTTTCACGCGCGATGGTAATATCCGGGCGTCGAACCTTGGGGTCATCCGGAGGCAATCCATGATAGGCGATTTTGCTTTGAGACCCGGTGATGCGCAAAATGCGCTCGGCAATTTCCATAACCGTCATCTCAATCGGGTTCCCAATATTAACCGGCAGCGCGTAGTCACTGTTCAAAAGCCGGTAGATCCCTTCGACAAGATCGGTGACGAAATTGATGCTCCGCGTTTGGCTGCCATCGCCGAACACACTGAGATCTTCGCCCTTCAACGCCTGTCGAAAAAAGTTAGGAATCACTCGCCCATCATCGATACGCATACCCGGTCCATACGTGTTAAAGATGCGCACGATTCGCGTTTCAATTCCGTGGTAGCGCTGGTATGCCATCGTCATGGCTTCAGCGAAACGTTTTGCCTCGTCGTACACGCCACGGATTCCAATCGGATTGACATTTCCCCAGTAGCTTTCCGGTTGAGGATTGATCTCCGGATCACCGTAACATTCCGACGTGGAAGCCAAGAGAAAACGCGCACGCTTGTCCTTGGCGAGCCCTAACGCTTTATGTGTACCGAGCGCACCTACTTTCAAAATCTGAATCGGGAGACGTTCAAAATCTGCGGGGCTTGCGGGCGATGCAAAATGCAAGACCGCGTCCACCGGACCTGGAACATGAATATAGTTCGTAACGTCGTGCTTAATGAAAACGAATCTTTCATGGCCTACGAGGTCTTCAATGTTTTGCAAACGACCCGTGAGCAGGTTGTCCATACAAATCACTTCGGAACCTTCGTCAAGAAAACGGCGACAGAGATGCGAGCCGATAAACCCCGCCCCACCGGTGATCAGCACTCTATGCATGGTTGTTCTCCTGTTCCCGGTCCAAATATTCACAGAGCGACGGGTACCAATGCGGTAATCCAACTCCGAGACTTCGTGCACGCGCCAAACCCAAGACGCCGAACGCGGGGCGTGCTGCCGGACGTGGCATCTCCTGCGTTGAAATCGCTTCGACGGGAACCTCGGGGTTGAGCCCACGCCGTGCACCTTCCTGCACGATCGCTCGGGCAAAATCAAACCAGCTCGCGATTCCCTCCGCGGCGAGATGCAGCGTACCACGTGCGTCGGCCTGAATCGCGGCCACCAGCCCTCGCACCAGGGCGTCGGTCCAGGTGGGTCGGCCTAGCTGGTCCTCGACGACGCGCAGCCGCTTGCCTGCCGCGGCCGCACCCACGATCGTGCGGACAAAGTTTGCACCCTCGCCAAAAAGCCATTGGCTGCGCACGATCAGGTGATCCCCCCCCGCCCCGCGCACGGCCTGCTCGCCGAGCCATTTACTTCGACCGTATTCAGAAAGCGGTTCGGCGGTCGCTTCTTCGGGAATCGGCCGCGAAGCCGTACCCGGAAACACATATTCCGTACTCAGATGAACCAACAATGCCCGAGACGCGCACGCGTTCGCCAGCACTTCGGGACCCAAGCGATTCGCCTGATCCGCGGCCTCGGGCTCGGTTTCACACGCATCCACTGCCGTGTATGCAGCCGCATTGATGACCACCGACGGCTGAAGATCATCGAGCTGTTTTCCAACGGCAGCGGGATCGGTAATGTCGAGATCGGTGAACTTAAGGCCCATGACCTCGACGCCAAAGCTCGGGACGACCGCAAGCAGAGCCCGCCCGAGTTGCCCGCAAGCACCCGTGATCAGCCATGGGCGGTCGCTTTTTTCAGCGCTCGTCACTCTGCAGTGACCCAGGTCGTATAGCCGCGCTGCTTCAAGTTGTTTGCAAGCACCTGAACCGTCGCGCTGCCCTTGGGACGCACACGCACGCGGTAACGATACGCGCCATCGGGGCGTGTATTGCTCAGATAAGAATCAAAGCCCGCAGCGCGCAGCTTCTTAACCAGTGCGTCCGCGGCATTCGACTCGGTGTACGACGCCACTTGAACCACTTTACCCGAAGGCGGTGCTTTCACGATCTTCGCGGCCGGAGGCGCCGACGCAACAGGCTTAAGTGGAGGTAACTTCTTCTTGGCGAGGCGCTGGTCTCTCAACTCCGCGATGACTTTCTGTGCGTCGATCACCACCGTGGGCTCGTCTTTTGCGGCCGGTGCAGAAATCACCGGGCGTTTGGCCTCTGTTTTCGGGGCGGGCTTCGGTTGGGCTACGTCGGGAGCACGGCTGACAACTCGCTTCCGATCACCCTCGCGTTGGAGATCCCGAAATTCTTCCAAATTCTCGTTCACCGCATCGGATTCGTCCGACCGAACTTCCACACTTTGGATGGGTTGACTGAGACGCATGAGGACCAAGCGCGGTCCATCCCAGAGGGAACCCAGCACGATGCCCAGGCAGACGCCCAGCGCCAAAAGACCCGTGCCAGAGATAAATTTGCGTACCCAATCGAGGGACGACCCCCCACTTCGACTCTGTCCTCGTTTTGCCATCTACATTCGCTCCGGGGCGGTAATTCCTAGCATTCGCAGCCCATTGGCCAGCGTCGTCCGCACCGCACTGACCAGCCCGAGTCGAGCACGCGAGAGCTCTTCATCCTCGCTGAGTACCCGATGCCGCTGGGCATCCGTGACGTAGGTGTGAAACATCGTGGCCAGCTCCATAAGGTAGCGCGTGACTTCCTGCGGCTCCCGTTGTGCGGCCGCACGCTGCAAGATTTCAGGAAACCGGCCCATCCGTTTTACCAGCTCAGCCTCCTCCGGCGACTCCAAACGCGCGTAGGGGAACGCAGAAGCCAGAGGCAGGGTCAGGCCCTGGTCCTGGGCTTTGCGGATGATGCTGCAGAGGCGCGCGTGCGCGTATTGGATCTTATAAACGGGGTTACGATCCGAGCGCTCCTTGGCCAGATCCAGATCGAAATCGAGATGGGTATCCGCACGCCGATCGATCATGAAATACCGAAATACATCCGGTCCGACATCGTCGAGCACCTCGTCAACGGTCACGAAGGACGCTTTGCGCGTCGACATTTTGACCAATTCACCGCCGCTCCGCAGATTCACCCATTGGTAAACCACGAGCTCCATGCGTTCGACATCGATACCGAGGGCACCCGTCGCTGCTTTCACGTAGGGGAATTGCTCGATATGATCGGGGCCCAATAGATCGATCACGCGATCAAATTTTCGACGAAACTTCTCTCGGTGGTATGCGATATCCGGCAGCAGGTACGTCGCCTCACCACTCGACTTCACCAACACACGATCGCGTTCCAATCCAAAATTCTTGGAGCGCAGCCAAACCGCCCCGTCATCCTCGTACACCAGACCCGCCGCGCGCAGGTCCTCGAGCGCCGCCTCAACACGGCCTTCTTCATATAGCGTGTTCTCGTTGTAATAGACATCGAAGACGATTCCGAGTCGATCGAGCGTCGCGCGAATATCTGCAAAGATCGCAGTTTCAGCAGCTTTTTTGAATCGATCCTCATCCCCCTCGAGCCAGTTTTCGCCGTGCTCTTCGGCAATCGCACGCGCGATTTCAACCAGGTATTCACCCTGATAACCGTCTTCGGGCAACGCGGCATCGCGACCCAGCGCCTGTTCGTAGCGCGCCTGCAGCGATTCCCCCAACACGCGCATCTGTCGACCTGCGTTGTTGAAGTAGTACTCGCGCACGGGTTCGTGGCCCGTGACTTCCAATAAGCGCGCGATCACGTCGCCCAGGATCGCGTTGCGTCCGTGCCCGATGGTGAGCGGTCCCGTCGGGTTGGCGGATACGAATTCCACCATTACGCGTTCAGGCTGGGCGGCTACGCTACAACCGTAGTTCTCACCCTCTTCCAGCACGCGTTTTAAAACTGCGTGCCATTGATCCGCGACGAGAAAGAGGTTGATGAACCCAGGCTTGACGACCTCGACCTTCCTCAGAATGCCATCGGGATCCTGCAGCTGGTCGACGATACGTTGGGCGATCGCCAGCGGAGGCGCCTTCAGCACTTTCGCAAGCCCAAGGGGCGCGCTACAGGCAAAGTCACCATGGTCTGGGGTCTTCGATGGCACCACCACGACAGAGAAATCCTCGGGCGCAGTTGCACCTTCGGCGAGTAGGACATTCGCGGTCGCCTCTTGGAGAAGCTTTTGAAGCTGCTCACGCATGGATGGAGTCGATAGCCTGCTGTGGGGGGACCGTCAATCAACGTCCGGGGGGCTCTGCCAACGCAGCACCACCTCACCCGGCCGGACCATGCCCAGTTTCGTACGCGCAACACTTTCGATGGTGAAGGGGTTGGCTCGAAGCCCCCGCACGTGATCAATTAAGTGACGCCGCCGGTCCTCCAACTCAGAAACCCGTTGCTCGGTCGTACGCACCTGATCCAGGAGGTCGACAAGGGGAAAGAGTCCGGTCTCTCGGTCCAGCGCGAGAATCCCGATGGCCGCCCCCAGCGTGAGAATCGGCACCCAGAGCAGGGAACGCGTAAAATGAAACCCCTCGCGTCGCTTAGCCATCCTGTTCTCCAGCGGCAGCTGTGAGTAGACGGCGAATCGCACGCGCATAGCGCGGGTCGTCCCAACTTCGTGGTCCAATGAAATGCTCGACCAAGTGCCCCTCTGCATCGATCAAAAAGCTCTCCGGAACCCCGGTCGCGCCGAGCCGCCGATAGAGCTCTTTTTCCGGATCAATAAAGATAGGAAAGCTGAGCCCAAACTCATCCCGAAACGCCAGAATTTCATTTTCCGCGGCCGATGCATCGATGCTGACCGCCCAAATTACGAGACCTTCATCTTGAAGCTCCATGTATAGACGCTCGAGCGCCGGAGCTTCCTCACGGCAAGGTGCGCACCAACTCGCCCAAAAATTCAAAAACACGACCTGGCCCGCGAGCGCGGCTGAGTGATGCGGCACACCCATCAGATCCGAGAGTTCGAACTCGGGTAGTGGCGCGCCCAGACGCGGCCGACCAGGGGTTGGCTCGTACTGGAGCAACACCACGGCACCCACAAGGACCGCGATCACGATCACGGCTAATGGCGAGAACGCACGCGCTCCCGACCACGTCAAGACTTCGCTTCGGTGTCCTCTGCGGCGCGATCATCGCCGGGGATGAGCTGGATGATGGACATCGGTGCATTGTCACCCGCGCGGCGCCCGAGCTTCATAATCCGGGTATAGCCACCGGGTCGATCACGAAAGCGCTTCGCCAGCGAATCAAAGACTTTATCCATCGACAATTGGGTCCGCAGTGTCTTCAATGCCTCGCGCCGAGCGTGCAGCGTCCCTTTTTTGCCGAAGGTAATCATGCGCTCCGCTACGCGGCGCACTTCCTTGGCTTTGGCATCGGTCGTGCGGATTTCTTCAGTCTCCAGCAACGACGTCACCATATTTCGAAGCATCGCCCGTCGATGTGACGGGCTTCGCCCCAATTTTCGATGATCCTTTTGATGGCGCATCTCAGTCCTCTAAACGTTTAGGCGTCACCCTCGCGTATCCGGTCAAGCTCTTTACGCGTGGGATAGTTATCCAACGACATTCCGAACTCGAGGCTCAGACCCGCGAGAATTTCTTTGATTTCATTCAGCGACTTGCGACCAAAATTCTTGGTCTTGAGCATTTCACCCTCGCTGCGTTGTACCAACTCACCGATGAACTTGATATCGGCGTTCTGTAAACAGTTGGCAGACCGCACACTGAGCTCGAGCTCTTCGACCGGCCTGAACAGAACCTCATTCGTCTCTGCCACGCGCGGGCGCTCCGCAACGACAGTCTCCACCTCTTCCTCGAAATTGATGAAGATAGAAAGCTGGTCCTTCAGAATCTTCGCACCGAACGCGAGCGAGTCAGCTGGAGAGATCGAACCATCGGTCCAGACTTCTATGACCAATTTATCGTAGTCCGTCTCGCGACCGACACGCGCGTTGGTCACGGTGTAATTGACCTTTCGCACCGGAGAAAAAATCGAATCAATCGGAACCGTGCCGACAGGCTGTTCCTCTTTCTTGTTCTGCTCGGCCAGCACGAATCCTTTGCCGTACTCGACCGTCGCCGACATGCGTAGCTCAGCATCCGAACCCAGCGTCGCAATTCGATGGCTGGAGTTCAGCACTTCAACCGAGCCATCCGCGGACTGAAAATCACCCGCAGTAACATCGCAGGGACCCTGCTTTGTGATTACGATTTCTCTCGTATCCACTGCATGCGTCTTTACCCGAACTTCTTTCAGGTTAAGAACCACATCGGCTACGTCTTCAAGCACACCAGGGATCGTCGTGAACTCATGCATCACGTTATCGATGCGAACCGAGGTGATCGCAGCGCCGCGCAGCGACGAAAGCAGCACTCGGCGCAACGCGTTCCCCAGCGTCAGTCCGAAGCCACGCTCCAGCGGCGCACATTCAAAGCGTCCATAAGTATCACTCAACGAATCCTCTAATTCGATTCGTCGCGGTCGAATCAGCTCGCGCCAATTTTGAACCATCAGGTCGACGTTCATTACGTCTCCTCCAAAGTCATCGATGCCAATCTAAAAACGATCTCTACCTCGAGTAGAGTTCGACAATGAGCTGTTCCTGAATGGGGAGGGTAAGCTCTTCGCGAATCGGATCGTCGACGATTTGCCCCGTCTTGTTATCGATATCGAGCTGCAACCACGAAGGCAGCGCCCGCGCCTCTACCGCGCCCAAACTTTCCTCAATGCGAGCGGCCTTCTTGCCCCTCGCCGTCAGACTAATTGTATCTCCCTTGCGAACCCGAGCCGAAGGAATGTCTGTGCGCCGTCCGTTCAATTCGAAATGCCCGTGACGCACCAACTGTCGAGACTCCGCACGTGACGTTGTAAATCCCAAACGAAAAACAACGTTATCCAAACGGCGCTCGAGCAGACTCAGTAAATTCTCACCGGTAACGCCGCGCATGCGTTCCGCTTGCGAGACCGTGCTACGGAACTGTCGCTCCAACAAACCGTAGAGACGCTTAACTTTTTGCTTTTCACGCAACTGCACGCCGTAGTCCGAGAACTTCGGCCGACCCTGCCCGTGCTGCCCAGGCGGATAGTTTCTACGTACAATTGAACACTTCTCACTGTAACAACGATCGCCCTTCAAGAAGAGTTTCATCCCTTCTCGACGACAGAGGCGACAAACTGACTCGCGGTAACGTGCCACGGTTTCTCCTTACGCCCGGCGCCGCTTGGGGGGGCGGCAACCGTTATGGGGGACTGGCGTAACGTCCCGTATAAACGTGATACGAAAACCTGAACCTTGAAGCGCTCGCAGAGCGGGTTCGCGACCCGCACCTGGCCCGTTGACCAGCACTCCGATCTGCCGCATTCCGTGTTCCATCGCTTTCTTGGCTGCGTCTTCAGCACCGATCTGCGCGGCAAAGGGCGTCGATTTACGCGAACCCTTGAATCCAACCGCACCCGACGATGAGCTTGAAACAGTATTCCCTGCAACGTCGGTGATCGTGATGATCGTATTGTTGAACGTTGCGTGAATGTGCGCGACACCCGTCTGGATGTTCTTCTTAACGCGCTTCTTAACTTTTTTAGCTTTGGCCATAAGTCATTACTTCTTTGTCGGGGCTTTCTTCTTGCCCGCGATAGCTTTGCGCGGACCCTTACGTGTCCGTGCGTTTGTATGTGTTCGCTGACCACGTACGGGCAAGCCCATTCGGTGTCGAAGGCCGCGATAGCAGCCGATATCCATCAGCATCTTTATGTTCTGATTGACTTCGCGACGTAGATCACCCTCAACTTTGTATCCGGCTTCGATCGCATCGCGAAGTTTGATCACATCGGCTTCAACCAGATTAAGCGTCTTTGTCTGGGCTTCGATACCCGTCTGCTCGCAGAGTCTCACCGCAGAGATCCGCCCGATCCCATAGATATAGGTCAGCGCGATCCCAATAGATTTTTCGCGGGGCAAATCGATGCCAGCGATTCTCGCCATATCCTAACCCTGCCTTTGCTTGTGCTTGGGGTTATCGCAAATAATTCGCAAAACACCTTTGCGGCGAATGACCTTGCATTTGTCACACATCTTGCGAACGCTCGCTCGAACCTTCATGCCGCTTCCTCCACCTCAGTGACTCCCAGGGACGTGCGTTAATATTTCCGGCCCATCGGGAGTAATCGCGACTGTGTGCTCAAAATGGGAAGACCGTTCATGATCTGCCGTTACCGCAGTCCAACCATCGCTGGTGATATCGACACCCGGCTTACCACGATTCACCATCGGTTCAACCGCGAGCACCATACCCACCTTCAACCGTGGGCCCCGGCCCGCCGGTCCAAAATTCGGAACCTTGGGTGCTTCATGCAAATCTCGGCCGATTCCATGCCCCACAAAGTCCCTCACCACCGAATAACCCGCACTCTCCGCCGTGCGTTGCACCGCGTTTGAAATGTCGCCCAGTCGTTGTCCCGCGCGCATTTGCTCGATCCCGGCATAAAGACTCCTGCGCGTTGCTTCAATCAAACGCGCGTCCTCTTCATCAATCTCGCCTACAGGAACCGAGACGGCTGAGTCGCCGTGAAAACCTTCGAAAATTACGCCAAAGTCGAGCTTCAAGATATCCCCGTTTTGGAGCCTGCGATCTCCCGGGATCCCATGTACGATCTCCTCGTTCACCGACGTGCAAATCACTGCCGGGAACGGCGGCGCCCCTCCCGGTCCATAGCCCAAGAACGAGGACATCACTTTACGGCTCGCGATTTCTTCGGTTGCTGCGTCGTTAAATTCCTGCGTCAACATGCCAACTTTTACGATCTTGCGCAGCGAGAGCAGTGTTTCTGCAACGTGGCGTCCTGCCTCGCGCATTTTTTCGAGCTCGCGATCTGACTTGAGTTGGATCATGAGGCACCCAATGCTTCTAGCACACGAGCGTTCACATCGGTCACAGATCCCTCACCGTCGATTCCAATGACCGTCGCGCGGTAGTGCTCAAGCACTGGCGCCGTATCGCGATGGTAGATCTGCAAGCGCTTCGTAATGGCTTCCTCATTGTCATCCGACCGACCTTCGCCTCGACTGAGAATGCGTTCGGTGACAATCGAATCCGGAACTTTAAGCAGCACCACCCGTACCGGCTCGCGATTTCCCGCGCGCAAAATTCCATCCAATGCGGCCGCCTGTGCGCTGGTTCGCGGGAACCCATCAAGGATGAAACCTTGCTGACAATCATCTCGCCCTAGACGTTCTTCGACGATCTCTGTCACGGTCTCATCTGGCACCAGATCGCCAGCCTCCATGAGGCTCTTCACTTTCTCGCCCAACTCAGACCCAGACCGCACGGCTTCTCGCAAAATATCGCCCGTCGCGATTTGCGGAATGTCGAAACCCTTGGCCAATAGCTGCGCCTGCGTGCCCTTGCCTGCGCCTGGAGGTCCAATCAAAATCAAATTTCGTTCGGCCATCAGCCACGCCTCCCACGAATGCGGGTGCCCTGGGCGAAAGTCTCATAATTTCTAGCGACAAGATGCGCCTCGATTTGGCCAGCGGTGTCCATGCCCACGCCGACCACGATAAGCAGCGCGGTACCACCGTAGAGAAATGGCACATCCGCTTGGGCCGCGAGCATCGACGGCAGCACACAAACAGCGGCGAGATAGAGTGCGCCAATCAACGTGATGCGATTTAACACGCGCAGAATGTAATCAGCGGTCCGTTTACCTGGGCGTATTCCTGGGATGTACCCACCATTTTTCTTGATGTTCTCGGCAACATCATCCGGATCGATCAACACGCCCGTGTAGAAATACGCGAAGAAGATGATCATCGTGACAAAGACAAGGTTGTAGTTCACACCGCCAAACGAAAGATAGTCACTGATAAACGCATCCATGCCCGTAAAATCGCCCCATTGCGCGATCTGCAGCGGGAGCACCATCAAGGACGTTGCAAAGATCGGCGGGATTACACCCGACGTGTTAAGGCGCAGAGGAAAATACGTCATCCCGCCGCTAAGAACACGATTACCGACGACGCGCCTCGCGTATTGTATGGGAATTCGGCGTTGACCACGCTCGAACCAAACAATGAACGCCAGTACCGCCACCATGAAGACCAGGACCAGCACCAATTTGATGGGTGTCATCAGTCCGGTATTCACCATGGTGAATAGCTGCTGAATCGCCCCGGGAATGCGTACCACGATGCCGGCGAAAATGATCAGAGAGATGCCGTTTCCAATCCCGCGTTCATTGATCTGCTCGCCGAGCCACATGATAAATGCCGTCCCGGAAGCGAGCGTCAACATCGTCATGAGGCGGAATGTCCAACCTGGATCGGTCACCGCATTAACACCAAAAACATTCTGCTCGAAACCAGTCGCCATCAGCATGCCCTGAAAGAGCGCGAGAACAACGGTTGCGTAGCGGGTGTAGCGCGTGATCACACGTCGGCCCTGTTCACCCTCTTTCTTAAGCTCTTCGAGCGCTGGAATCACGACCGTGAGTAGTTGGAAAATAATCGAGGCTGTGATGTAGGGCATGATGCCCAACGCGAAAATCGAGGCTTGCTCCAGTGCACCACCCGTAAAGAGGTTCAGCAAACCGAAGACACCACCACCACCCTCAAACGCTTGACTCACGACTTCGGGATCGATTCCAGGCGTCGGAATCGCACACCCCATTCGATAAACCGCAAGCATCGCGAAGGCAAAGAGGATCCGGCGATTCAACTCCGGAATCCGGGTCATGCTTTGGACAGCTGACGGATTCACGATGTCGCCCTCTCCTTCCGTGTTTTCGGTTTGGCTTTCGTGGTTGAAATCAATTCAACGCTTCCTCCCGCGCTTTCGACTTTCTGGCGTGCAGAACCACTGATGGCGTGAACCTGTAGCTTCAAGCTTGTCTTTAGCTCTCCTTCACCGAGAACCTTCACTTCGGATTTCAGCCCGCGGATCAGCCCCACTGCCGCGAGTGCCTCCACGTTTACGACCGTATCTTTATCGAAGCGGTCCAACTGTCCGATATTCACCACCGCAAAGGTCGTTCCAAACGGATTATAGAAGCCGAATTTCGGAAGACGCCGCGCCATGGGCATCTGGCCACCTTCAAAATGCGGCCGGCTCTTACTGCCCGAACGTGCGCCCGCACCCTTAGTGCCTCGGCCACAAGTTTTACCCCAGCCACTTCCCTCGCCGCGACCCACACGCTTCCTGCGATGCTTGGAACCACGCTTGGGTTGGAGTCGATCCAACACTAGACTTCCTCCACCGTAATCAGATGTCCCACTTTTCGCACCATGCCACGGGTTGCTGCTGAATCTTCAATTTCCGCAGTGGCGCCTACCCGACGCAAGCCCAAACCACGCAAAGTTGCGCGCTGATCCCGCGTGAACCCAATTGCGCTCCGGGTCTGCTTTAGGCGAATCTTTTTTTGAGACTTAGCCATCGACGCGTAGCTCCGCTTTTCGTTCGTCGGAATCCTTCAAACGAAGCATGCCATTCAGTGTTGCGCGTACGACGTTATGCGCTCGATTGGTTCCGATACACTTCGATAAAATATTTTGTACACCTGCCGCTTCGCAAAGTGCGCGGACCGCACCACCCGCGATGACGCCGGTACCGCGGGATGCGGGTTTCAGCAACACACGACCTGCACCAAAACGACCTATGACCTCATGAGGAATTGAACCTTCTACGATGGGTACGCGAAAAAGATTCTTGCGCGCTTGCTCAATTCCTTTGCGAATGGCTTCGGGCACTTCATTTGCCTTGCCGGTTCCGGCGCCGACAACGCCCTCACCATTACCGACAACGACAAGAGCAGAGAAGCCGAAGCGGCGACCACCCTTGACCACCTTAGCCACGCGGTTGATCGACACCACCCGCTCTTCCAGCTGATAGTCGTTCGGATTCAAATGGTCACGGCTAAATTGACTAGTCCATCCCATGCATTCGCCTTAGAACTTTAGTCCGGCTTCGCGCGCAGCATCTGCAAGCGCACGAACCTTACCTGTATAAACAAAACCGTTGCGATTGAACGTGACTTCACGAATGTCTCGATCAAGCGCCAACTTCGCGATCGCAGTACCTACCTTGATGGCAGCATCCGCATTTTGCGTGGACGACAAACCTTCCCGAACTCCAGGCGTACGGCTGGAAGCACCCGTCACCGTCTTACCGGTAAGCGGATCCACCAATTGAGCATAGATATGGCGCCCACTTCGATACACCGTCAGCAAGGGGCGTTCACAATTTGCCAATTGCTTGATGACGTGTTTCTTCCGCCGTCTCCACGGAGCTTTACTATCGCGTTGCGCCACTTCGACTAACCTCCCGCGCCTGACTTACCCACCTTGCGGCGAATATGTTCATCGGCGTAGCGAACGCCTTTGCCCTTGTACGGCTCAGGCGCACGAACTTCGCGAATATTCGCTGCGAACTGACCGACACGCTGCTTGTTTGCGCCTTGCACGACCAGCCGTGTTTGACCTTCAGCCTTAACTTCAAGTCCTTGGGGAATATCCATCATCACGGCATGCGAATAGCCGAGGCTCAGCTTGAGCTGTTTACCCGAAACCTCAGCGCGATAGCCGACGCCGACAATATCGAGAATCTTGCTAAATCCGTCGGTAACACCCGTAACCATGTTCTGAACCAAACTACGCATCAATCCGTGCGCGGCCCGCACCGGCTTGTCTTCGCTCTCTCGATGAACATTGACCTGGCCATCAGCGACCTCAACACGAATATGCGCCACAATCGTTTCTTCAAGCTGCCCCTTGGGACCTTTCACTTTGACCGCATCACCGTCGACCTTCACTTCGACGCCGGACGGAATGCTGATCGGCATTTTTCCAATACGTGACATGATCGCCTACCAAACCTCGACGAGAACTTCGCCACCTAGATTTGCTTCGCGGGCCTGTTGATCTGCCATGACGCCCTTCGGCGTCGACATGATCGCAATCCCGAGCCCGTTACGAACCTTGGGAATATCTCCATGACCCACATAAATACGTCGGCCAGGCTTCGAAACACGTTGGATCGACTCGATGATCGGCAGCGTGCCGTCGCCGTACCGAAGGTCGATGGTCAGCGTCGGCTTCGTTGCCTGATCGTCTGAATAGTCGGAGATGAAACCATTCTCTTTGAGAACGCGGGCAACCTCCTGTTTAAGCTTCGAGCCTGGAAGCTGCACACGTCGCAGCCGTGCGCGTCCACCGTTGCGGATGCGAGTAATCATATCAGCGATCGGATCAGTGACCATGGCCCTACCTCACCAGCTCGACTTCGTCATACCGGGAATCTTGCCTTCTAGCGCCAATTGGCGCAGGCAGATGCGGCAAACGTCGAACAATCTGTAATAACCACGCGAGCGACCACAGCGACCACAGCGATTGTAATAGCGCGACCGAAACTTCAAGGTTCCGCTCGCGCGCGCTTCTCGCATGCGGCGCTGTTGTGCAAGTTTCGACTTCTTAGCCATAGGATCCTCTACTGACGGAACGGCATTCCAAAACCTTTGAGCAGGGCTCGACCCTCATCATTGGTTTTCGCCGAAGTCACAATCGTGATGTTGAACCCGTAGATCTTTTCAACGCTGTTGTAGTCGATCTCAGGGAAAATAATATGCTCGCGTATGCCGCAGGTGTAGTTACCGCGTCCATCGAACGCTTTCGGAGATATACCTCGAAAGTCGCGAACTCGTGGCAATGCAATATTCACAAAGCGATCCAGAAAATCGTACATCTGCGCACGACGTAATGTCACCGTAACGCCGATCGCCTGCCCTTCGCGCAGCCGAAAGTTTGCAACAGACTTCTTTGCCTTCGCGATAACCGCTTTTTGGCCCGCAATCATCGTCAGCTGCTTAACCGCTTCTTCGATGATCTTCGGGTTTTGAAGCGCCATTCCAAGTCCAGCATTGATATTGATCTTCTCGACGCGCGGCACTTGCATCGGATTGGAGTAACTAAACTCCTTAAGCAGCGCAGGCGCGATCTCGGACCGATATTTCGTGAGTAGACGAGGTACATATCTTTCAGCCATCGATCGCCTCATCATGTCGCTTGCTCCAACGGACTTTCGTACCCTTTACGGTTCGAAAACCAACGCGAGTACGTTCATCTTTATGAACCAACGCAACATTCGAAATATGGATCGGCATCTCTTTTTCGATAATGCCACCCTGTCGATTAACGTTATTGGGCTTCTGGTGTTTCTTCACCAAATTGACCCGCTCCACCACGACCTTCTGATCCTCAGCAATCACGCGTCGAACCGCACCACGAGCACCTTTGTTCTTGCCTGCGGTGACTTCCACTGTGTCACCCTTGCGAATCTTGGCGGCCATTAGAGGACCTCCGGTGCGAGTGAAACAATTTTCATGAATTTCCGCGCGCGAAGTTCTCGCGCGACCGGTCCGAAAATGCGTGTCCCGATCGGCTCTTTGTTGCCATCAAGCAGCACAACAGAGTTGTCGTCAAAACGAATGTACGAGCCATCCGCACGCCGAATCTCTTTCCGCGTCCGCACCACCACCGCCTTGTGGAGCTGTTTCTTCTTTACGCGTGAATTGGGTAGAGCTTCCTTCACCGACACGACGATAATATCGCCAATCGAAGCGTAACGACGCTGTGAACCACCGAGAACCTTGACGCATAGCACGCGGCGGGCTCCGGAGTTATCGGCAACCTGAAGTACGGACTCGGTCTGAATCACCCTATTTTCTCCTGAACACGCCAGCGCTTTTGCTTGGAGATTGGGCGGGTCTCAACAATCCGCACTTTGTCGCCAATTTGAAATTCATTCTTCTCATCGTGAGCTGCTAGCCGTGTGCGCAGACGAATGAACTTCTCATAGAGAGCATGGCGAACCGTGCGCTGCACCTCGACAATCACGGACTTGTTCATCTTATCGCTGACGACCGTTCCCACGCGGGTTTTGCGTAAACCGCGTTCACTCATCCTGCATTCCTCGCTTCGTTTTGAACGGTCAGCGTACGAGCTAAATCACGCCGCGTGGTCCGAATTTTTGCTGTGGATTCCAATTGGCCGGTTGCGAATTTGATCTTTAGATCAAAGACTGACTGACGCAACGACGCCACACGTGACACGATTTCTTCGGGTGTAAGTTTTCGCAAATCTGTCGTGTTCATGTTTCAAATCGCTCCAAGACACGTGTTTTCAACGGAAGCTTGTGACTTGCAAGACGAAGCGCTTCGCGCGCAACTTCGTTCGAGACACCTTCCATCTCATACAGCACTCGACCCGCACGGACCGGCGCGACCCAAAATTCCGGGTTGCCCTTTCCCTTACCCATGCGGGTTTCAGGCGGTCGCTTTGTCATAGGCTTCGCCGGAAAGATCCGAATCCAAACCTTACCGCCGCGCTTCGCATGACGGGTCATCGCAATACGGGCTGCTTCGATTTGTCGAGCGGTCACATACCCGGTCTCGATCGCCTGCAAACCGATTTCGCCAAACGAAAGTTTGCTACCGCGATATGCTTTACCGCGCAGTCGTCCCTTTTGGGTCTTGCGATATTTTGTACGTTTCGGTTGAAGCATTTAGCTCTCCGTGACTCAGCTACTCGCGCCGAGTTCCCCTGGTGCCGCCAAACGCTGTTGGCGAATCTGTGCGTCCGGCACATACCCAGTGAAAACCCAAACTTTGACGCCAATCGTACCGTAGGTGGTCTTGGCTTCTGAAAATCCGTAGTCAATCTGTGCACGCAGCGTATGGAGGGGCACACGACCTTCGAGGTACTGCGCCTTACGCGACATTTCCGCACCGCCGAGACGACCGGAAACCTTGATCTTCACCCCCTGGGCACCGAATTTCATGGCGGCCGTCACAGCCTTCTTCATCGCACGACGAAATGCCACACGACGGACCAGCTGCAGGGAGATGTTTTCCGCGATCAACTGCGCATCGATTTCAGCTTTGCGAATCTCACGAATATTGATGAAGACCTCATTCTTCGTGAACTTGGTTACTTCAGCTCGGAGCGCCTCAACTTCAGCGCCACGCTTTCCAATGAGAATGCCCGGGCGCGCGGTATGGATATTGACCGACATCTTATCCGCACGTCGTTCAATCACAATCCGGCTCACGCCTGCGTGATACACCTTTTTCTTGATGTGATCGCGGATGCGCAAATCTTCGTGCAGCATCGCGGCAAAGCCCCGTTCAGCAAACCAGTTCGAATGCCATCCGTTGAGAATGCCAAGTCTAAAACCGTATGGATGAACCTTCTGTCCCACTTTACTCCTAACGCTCGTCCAGAACGACCGTCACGTGACTGGTCTCTTTCTTAAGCCATGCTGCACGACCCATCGCACGCGCACGAACGCGCCACATCCGGGGTCCTTCATCAACGCAGATCGACTTAACAACAAGGTTGTCGAGATCGATGCCCGCGGAATGTCGCGCATTATGCTCTTCAGCATTTGCTAACGCGGATCGTAGTAATTTCGCAATCGGACCTGCAGCACGACGCTCGCTCGAAGCAAGAATACTCAACGCTTCCGCACACGGACGGTTGCGAATCATGTCAGCAACACGACGCCCCCTGCGGGTGCCCATGCGAACATTCTTGAGTGTGGCGCTCACTTCCATTCTACAGTCCTACTTCTGTTTCACTTTTCGATCACCGGAATGGACGGTGCGCTTTCGCGTGGGCGCGAACTCGCCCAATCGATGCCCGACCATGTTCTCGGTAGTGAAAATTGGCATGAAAAGTTTGCCGTTATGGACATGGAACGTATGCCCCACCATCTCAGGTAAAATCATTGAACGACGTGACCAGGTCTTGATGATGCGCTTCGAGCCATCGGCGTTTTGTCGCTCAACTTTCTTAAGCAATGCCGCCTCAATGTACGGACCCTTTTTGAGTGAGCGTGCCACTACTTCTTCCCTCGTCGCTTGATAATAAATTTATTGGTGCGTCGGTTATTACGCGTTTTATGTCCCTTGGTCGGCACACCCCAGGGCGTGACCGGATGGCGGCCGCCGGATGTCCGGCCTTCACCACCACCGTGAGGATGGTCCACTGGGTTCATCGCCACACCGCGAACGTTCGGACGCTTACCCAACCAACGCGTGCGGCCGGCTTTGCCGATGGAAACATTCTCATGATCGAGATTTCCGACCTGACCGATCGTCGCCATACACTCCGAAAGCACTCGACGCGTCTCGCCCGACGGTAATTTCAATTGCGCGTACTTTCCTTCGCGCGCCATCAGCTGCGCGCCACCTCCGGCGGAGCGAACCATCTGGCCACCCTTCCCAGGCTTGAGCTCGATATTGTGAACAACCGTACCCATCGGGATCACGCGCAGCGGCAGCGTACAACCCGGCTTGATCTCAGCGCCTTCGCCGCTCAAGAGCTTGTCGCCAACCTGCACTCCCACCGGCGCGAGAATGTAACGCTTCTCGCCATCCGCATAGTGGAGCAACGCGATATTCGCACTTCGATTGGGGTCGTACTCAATCGTCGCAACCTTCGCGGGAATCCCGATCTTGTCGCGCTTAAAATCAATCTTTCGATAGCGCCGCTTATGACCACCACCGCGCTGAAACGAAGTAATGCGACCGTTGTTATTACGGCCACCGTTCTTGCGCATGGATTCGGTGAGTCCTTTTGAGGGCTTGACCTTCGAAAGGTTGGAGAAGTCCTGCACACTCATTGTGCGTCGCCCCGGAGACGTCGGCTTGTATTTACGCGTCGGCATCCCTAAACCCCTTCAAAGAACTCAATGGTGTCGCCCTCTCGCAAACGAACCCGGGCTTTTTTCCACGTTGGGCGTCGGCCTGACTTCTGACCCATACGCCGTTTCTTTCCGAGAAAGCGACAGGTCCGAACCTCCAGCACCTTCACATCAAAAATCTTCTCAACCGCCTGTTTGATCTCAGGCTTGGTTGCAGCAGGCGCCACCGCGAAAGTCACGATATTGCCGAGCTCGCGCTCAATCGTGCTTTTCTCTGTGATCAGTGGCTTCTGAATCACTTGCATGAGGTCCTTCACTGCAATCGCTCCACGATCTGCGCAACCGCGTCATCGGTCACAATCAAATTCTTGCGTGCCAAAACGTCTCGAACGTTCAGCGCCACAACCGAAAGCACATTCACAGTGGGTAAATTACGGCCGGCAAGTTCAAGCGTGAGGTCCCGCTCCGCGGTCACGATCAAGACATCCGCGATCTTGAGCTTCTCCAGCTCTTTCAAGAGCAGCTTTGTCTTTGGCTCCTTTAGCGTTAGGGACTTCACTACCTTAAGCTGATCGTCTCGCCTCTTCAGTGAAAGTGCGGATCGAAGCGCGGCTTTTCGAATCTTCTTTGGAATCCGTTGCGCATAGGATCGCGGTCGAGGTCCATGCACGATCCCACCAGCACGCATTTGTGGTGCGCGCGATGTTCCCTGACGTGCCCGCCCCGTTCCCTTCTGCTTGAAAGGCTTCGCTCCGCCACCGGAGACCAGCGCACGATTCTTCGTCATCGCGGTGCCCGAGCGCTTGGCCGCAGCCTGGGCCACGACAACCGTATGCATCAGGTCGATGCGAACCGGCGCTTCGAATATGCGGCTATCGAGATCCATGCTTCCCTCTAGAGCTTAATTTCAACGTCGACACCCGCCGACAATTCTAGTTTCATCAACGCGTCCACCGTCTGCGGCGTTGGATCGAGAATGTCGATCAGGCGACGGTGTGTTCGCATTTCAAACTGTTCCCGCGACTTCTTATCGATGTGAGGGCCGCGTAGTACCGTAAATTTGCGGATACTTGTAGGCAGCGGAATCGGACCCGCTGTCCGTGAGCCCGTGCGCACGGCCGTATCCAAAATCTCGGAAGCACTCTGATCTAAAAGTTTATGATCGAATGCCTTCATTCGAATACGAATCTTTGGTACACCTGGTTCCGCCACTTTTCCCTCTTACTCGATGACTTCGGCAACCACGCCGGCGCCGACCGTTCGGCCACCTTCGCGAATTGCAAATCGAAGTCCCTGTACCATCGCGATCGGGGTAATCAAATCCACCACGATCGTAATATTGTCGCCAGGCATTACCATT
>JAJDAK010000051.1 GCA_029261895.1 Deltaproteobacteria bacterium | reverse complement strand
GCCGGGACGATCGGGGGTCCCGCGGGTAAAGCGGGTACGAAGTTGCTAATGAAAGGCGCTGCGAAGACGATTTTGCTCGGACCCGCGGTTACACGTAAAACTGATGACGTAGCCGGCGCACTGGTTGCAGCGATCAAGAAGGCCGGGGGTACCGGAGAAGTCAAACCGATGCTTCGCGCAGTGCAGGACCTCGCCGAGAAAGGACCTGACGGGATGTCCGGCCGCATTAAATCACTCACGAGTGTGCCCGGAATATTTGAACTGAAGCCCGGCAAAAAGAGCAGCTCACGTGCTCTCTTTTTCTTTGGGAAAGACGGCGAAGCCGTGATCGGTCGAGTGGTACGCCACGTTGATATAGAAAACATGCGATCTGTGAAAACCGCAAAGCCGGTCGGTGAATTGCGTAGAGAATTCCTCGGCCTGCCCTAGAGTTTCGACCAGAACTCCTGAAGCATCTCCGCGACTTCCTCGGGATCTTCAAGCATCCACCAATGACCGAGGTCGGGCTTGGTCGCGACCTTTGCACCCGTGCGCTCCGCGAAACGCTGCGCGCTTCCCAGGGCTCGAAACGGATCCGCGCCGCAGTCGACGACCAAGCCAGCACCGCTGATCTGATCAATGCGCGGTCCCCATTCGGATCCGATGTTCTTCGCGGAGCGATACAGGGAGAGCAAGGTCGACGCCATGGTTTGGTCGAATACCGTCGCCACGTTTTCAACGATGTCGTCATGAAGCCCCGCACCTTTGAGCATCACCATGCGTTGATCGACAGGTGCATCAACCAGCCGCGCGAAGATGGCATCGCCCGCAGGCGATTGGAGAACCCGCGCGGACTCGTGCCAGACGAAGTCTTTGTCGAGATCAGCCGCATCGAGCACCCAGGAACGCACGTTCTTTGGCTTGTCGGCGAGAACTCGCAACGAAATCAGCGCACCCCAATCCTGCGCAACCAAATCAACGGGCTCATCGATCGCATCGAGCTCCGCCGCAAACCAGCGGGCAAAGCCTTCCATCGTGGGTTCGAAGCCGGGAGGTAACGGTATGCCAAACCCAGGCAGGTTCGGTGTTACCGCACGCACAGCGGGCAAACGACCAAGCAACGGACTCCACACTGCGGGTGTCACAGGTGCGCCATGTAGAAAAACGACAGCCATGGAGGCGATTCTATGCGCTAAGCGGCTTATGCTCCAGTGAAATCGGATTTACCTATTTACACGGTATCCGTGATAGCGATATAATCGATATCTCAGATGATTGCGTCGTTCGCCGATAGAGCTACTGAGGCTTTTTTTCACGGGAAAAGCGGTAAAGCGACTCGCCGGATCCCGAACAATATTCGCGCGGTCGCATGGCGGAAACTGGATATGCTGAACGCTGCTCGGTCCCTGAAAGATCTCAAGTCGCCACCCGGCAATCGACTCGAAGCCCTGCGAGGCGATTTGAGGGAATTTCACAGTATCCGAATTAACGACCAGTGGAGGATCGTATTTCGATGGGAGGGGAATGAAGCCCACGAAGTCGAAATTACCGACTACCACTAGGAGTGCATAAATATGCTTCCACAGAATAGGCGCCCCACTCACCCTGGGGAAATTCTATTGCAGGAGTTCCTCGTTCCACTCGGAGTTTCACAGGTTGAGCTTGCGGATCACCTTGAGATCCCGGTGCAGCGAGTCAATGAGATCGTTCGAGGAAAACGAGGGGTCACTCCAGAAACGGCATGGCTGTTGTCACAAGCTTTCGATACGACCCCGGAGTTTTGGGTTGGATTACAATCTAATTTCGATCTGACGGAAAAGCGTCCCAAACGTGCCGTTCCCAAGTTGCGTAAGCGGCGTGCAGGTTAAGAGCGGCTAAACGGCCAACTACTCCGCCTTTTAGCTATAGCGCGCGTCCTTGCCCTCAGATTCGCCGTGGTTTTCGGCGGCGAAGCGGAGATCGCTGAGGAATTCGTCGATGACCTTCTCATGGTTCGGTGTGACCATCATATGCAGGGCGTCGGGATTCTTCTGTCGGTCGAGATGCCAACCGCGCTGATCCATCACGTCGCCGATCGCCATGATGTCGAGCGAATTGGAACCGAAGGCGAGCAGCGTGGCGTCGGGATTGGACCAAATCTTCAAGCCAGCGATGGCCTCGATGCCCTCCCAAAGTCGCAGCGTGGTTTCCATGGCTTGCTTGCTCAGTCGTAGGTAACCGTCCCAGCCGAGGTAGTTCATCACCGACCACGCGGCGGCGATAGGCGCGGCGGGACGCGCGCCCGCCATCGCGAAGGAGCCATAGAGACCACCAGGCCATTCTTCGTATAAGAAGAGCTGGTGTTTGTGCATGGTTTCGGCGCTGCGGTGCGTGATGATCGACGCGCCTTTAGTCGCATACCCATACTTGTGTACATCGGCGGAAATCGAACTCACACCCGGTATGCGGAAGTCGAAGAGCGGAATCTTATAACCGAGCTTTTCAAGAAACGGCAGCATGAAGCCACCGACACAGGCATCGGTGTGAAATGGCACGCCGCGTTCTTCGGCAATTCCAGCGAGCTCTTCGATCGGGTCGATGACACCATGGGGATAGCCCGGCGCCGAGCCCACCACGAGTGCGGTTTGATCGGTAATCAAGCCGCGCGCCGCGTCGACATCGGCACGAAAGTCATTGCGCAGCGGAATCTGCACGTGCTTCAGGCCCAGGTAATGCGCCGCCTTGGCAAACGCAGGATGCGCGGAATGAGGCGCCAAAAGTTCGGGTTTCGTGATGCCGCGCTCCACGCGCGCACGTTCGCGTGCGACTTTCACGGCCATCAGAATGCTCTCGGTGCCGCCCGAAGTGATGGCGCCCCCGGCAACAGCTGGGCCGTGGAGCAAGGACGCCGTCATCGCGACGACTTCATCCTCCATCTGCCGAAGGCTTGGGAATTTGAACGGATTGAGCGCGTTCTCGAATACGTAGAGGCGATTCGCCTCTACGAGCACGTCGTCGACATCTTCGCCCGCGGGATAAATCAGACTCCAAGTGCGGCCGGCGCGCCAATTGGCATCCTGGACCTTTCTGGCGCGAAGCGTCTCAAAGAGCTCATCCTTGGGAATCCCTGATTTCGGCAGCTCCATGCGTTCCTCCCGTGGCTACCATATAATCGCACAGATGCCGCTCCCGCTGCCGCTCATGCTTCGTGATATTGGGGAAGAGATCGATAAACGACTCGCCCAAATCCCGACCCAACTCAATGAGTATGGGTACGATCCCTTTGGGCTCGACCCTCACGTCGCGCGCAATCTCTACATCTTCGGAACCTTGCTGTATCGCTACTACTTCCGCTGCGAGACCCATGGCATCGAAAACGTACCGCGTGGCCGTGTCTTGCTGGTGCCCAACCACGCGGGAAATACCATCCCCATGGATGCGGGCATGGTTTACTTGTCGATGATGCTTGAGGCCAATCCGCCGCGCATTGTTCGGGGCATGGCGGAAACTCTCTTGCCACAAATTCCCTGGTGGAGCTCACTGATTCATCGCACGGGTGCAGTCGTCGGCACGCCCGAGAACTGCATTCGGCTGCTGAATAATGAAGAAGCGATCGTGGTGTTTCCCGAAGGCCATCGTGGTTTCGTAAAGCCATATTCCAAAGCCTACCAACTCCAGCGTTTCGGTACGGGGTTTGTGCGTTTAGCCTTGCAGTCACAAACACCGATCGTACCGATTGGCATTGTCGGCAGTGAGGAGCAGGCGCCCGCACTCTACGACTCCGCTTGGATCGGCCGACTCTTCAATTCGCCCGCGTTTCCGCTCACGCTCACATTTCCGTGGCTCGGTCCACTTGGCGCAATGCCGTTACCCGTGAAGTATCGCATCAACTATGGGAAGCCAATCCTACTCGACGGTGACCCCCATGACGACGATGACGCGATCGAAGAAAATGTGGAGCGCATCAAAGCCGAGATCGCCCTGTTGATTGAAGACGGTCTCGACGCTCGCAGCAGCTGGTTCGCGTGATTCCAGATCAGATCTTGGACGGCATGCTCTGGTACGCGGCGTTCGTTATTTCAGTCACCACACACGAGGCAGCCCACGCTTGGGCCGCGTTACGCGGCGGTGATCGGACCGCGTACCTCGCTGGCCAAGTCAGCTTGAATCCCGTACCGCATATGAAACGGGAACCTTTCGGGATGGTGATTCTGCCACTGCTTTCAGCGCTGTCTCAGGGTTGGTGCGTGGGTTGGGCGAGCACCCCGTATGATCCCGCGTGGGAGCGGCGCTATCCCAAGCGCGCGGCCTGGATGGCTGCCGCAGGGCCCGGTGCAAATCTGCTGATCGCCGTCATCGTGTTTGTGATTCTCAAAGGAGCGATCAGCATCGGATTCCTTCCCGTCGATCCCGAGCTAAGTCCATTCGGCGCGCTCGGCGGGCAATTCTTAATGATCGTCCTGCTGCTAAACGTGATCCTATTTCTATTCAACCTGATTCCGTTCCCACCCCTCGATGGAGCGACGGTGATGATGCTGTTCGTGTCGGAAGACGTCGGTCTGAAGATTCGCGCGATGCTACGCCAACCCGCGTTCGCGATCCTTGGCTTGCTCGCAGCCTGGTACCTCTTCGGCAAAGTCATCCACCCCGTGCTCGGCATGGTTATCGATTGGGTCAGCGCCTAGGAATTCGGGTTCGTGACCTGAACATCGAGCGCACCGTTTGAGACGTCAATCTGAACCGCGGCACCATCGCTTGCGTCACCCGCGATCAGAGCGCGCGCGATTCGCGTTTCAACCTCGCGTTGAATGAAGCGGCGAAGTGGCCTTGCACCATAGACCGGATCAAACCCTTCACGTGCGATAAGCTCACGCGCAGCATCGGTGAGTTCAACCGTTACCTTGCGATCTTCCAGTCTTCGCCGGAGGTCTGTCATCAACAGATCCACAATCTGTTTGATCTCATCCAACTGCAACGGCGTGAACAAGATCTGTTCATCGACGCGATTTAGGAATTCAGGCCGAAAGCTCACACGCAGCTCTTCAAGAACTTTGGCACGAGCGTCGTCGCTGATTTTGCCATCGGCCGTCACACCGTCCAAAAGATGGGGTGAACCGATATTGCTCGTCATAATGATGACCGTGTTGCGGAAGTTCACCGTTCGGCCATGCGAATCGGTCAAGCGCCCGTCATCGAGAATTTGCAGCAGCACATTGAAAACATCCGGGTGCGCTTTCTCGATTTCATCGAAGAGCACGACAGAAAACGGCTTGCGGCGCACGCTCTCGGTCAGCTGACCGCCCTCATCGAAGCCAACGTAGCCTGGAGGCGCACCGATCAGCCGCGATACCGCGTGCTTTTCCATGTACTCACTCATGTCGATGCGTACGATGTTTTCTTCGCTATCGAAGAGTGCCTCCGCCAAGGTCTTCGCGAGTTCGGTCTTCCCGACGCCCGTGGGTCCGAGGAAGATAAACGAACCGATCGGTCGTCGTGGATCCTGAACACCCGCACGAGCGCGAAGGATCGCATCGGCAACTGTTTGTACCGCGTCGTCCTGGCCGATCACACGCTCGTGAAGCACGCGATCGAGTTTGAGCAGCTTCTCGCGCTCGCTTTCCAACAACCGCGAAACGGGGATGCCGGTCCAGCGCGCGACGATCCGCGAGATTTCGTCTTCGGTCACTTCCTCACGCAATAACCGAGTGTCACCCAGTTGTTCGGCTTCGTGCTTCAGCTGCTCTTCGAGTTTGGGAAGCTCACCGTGGCGCAGTTCGGCCAAGCGGTTCAAATCGTACGCGCGCTCCGCGGATTCGATTTCATGTCGGACAGCCTCGATGCGTTCGCGTGTCGTTTGAATGGTTTGAAGCTCCGCTTTTTCCTTCTCCCACTGGGTGCGAAGTTCATCGACCTGTTGGCGGCCTTCGCCGAGTTCTGTTCGCAGCTCCTCGAGACGTTCCTGGCTCGCCTTATCGGTCTCTTTCGCGAGCGCGGCCTCTTCGATTTCCAACTGCAGCACGCGACGGGTAACGCGATCGAGCTCCGACGGCATTGAATCGATCTCGGTTCGAATCGTTGCACAGGCTTCATCGATGAGGTCGATGGCTTTGTCGGGCAAGAAGCGGTCGCTGATATAACGCTCAGAAAGTGTAGCGGCGGCAACGATCGCGCCGTCTTGAATGCGCACGCCGTGGTGCAACTCGAAACGCTCGCGCAAGCCACGCAGGATCGAGACGGTGTCTTCCACACTCGGCGGTTCGACCACGATCGGCTGGAAGCGGCGTTCCAGCGCGGCATCTTTTTCAATATGCTTGCGATATTCGTCAAGCGTCGTCGCGCCGATGCAATGCAACTCACCGCGGGCCAGCATGGGCTTCAGCAGATTCCCTGCGTCCATTGCACCCTCTGCAGCGCCGGCGCCCACGATCGTATGTAACTCATCGATGAAGAGCAGGACTTGCCCCTCACTCTCTTTAACTTCATGCAGCACGGCCTTTAAGCGTTCTTCGAATTCGCCCCGATACTTCGCTCCCGCGATCAAAGCGCCCATATCGAGCGAGATCACCACGCGGTCTTTCAGGCCTTCAGGCACGTCACCGCGCACGATGCGCTGCGCGAGTCCTTCAACAATGGCGGTTTTTCCGACGCCGGGTTCACCAATGAGCACGGGATTATTCTTGGTTCGTCTTGAGAGAATGCGAATCGTCCGCAGGATTTCGTCGTCGCGTCCGATCACGGGATCCAACTTGCCGTCTTTGGCCGCACGTACGAGATCGCGACCGTACTTCGCGAGCGCTTCATAAGTGGATTCAGGATTGTCGCTGGTCACGCGCTGCGAACCGCGCACTTCGGTCAGCGCTTTTAGCAAGCGCTCGGAATCGATATTGAACTCGGCAAAGAGCTTGCCCGACACAGTGGACTTACCCTCTTCCAAAAATGCGATCAGCAGATGTTCGACGGAAACGAATTCGTCTTTCAGCTGCTTCGCGGCGTCTTCTGCGAGCACGAGAATCTGCTGCAGCCGCGGTGTGATGTAGATCTTCCCCTGCTCGGTTCCGGGTCCTGTGACCTTCGGAATACGAGCAAGTTCCTCTTCGAGACGCCCGCGGAAGCCGCCGACATCGACCGACATCGCTTCAAATAGCCGCCCCGTGAGTCCGTTTTCCTGCTCAAGCAACGCGAGGAGCAGATGCTCGCCATCAACCTGCGTATGGCCGGTTCGGGCCGCCCAGGTATGGGCCGCCTGCAGGGCTTCTTGGCTTTTTTGGGTCAGTCGGTCTGGATTCATGGCTTCTCCCCTCGGCTCAAAATCCCGCAAAACCTGAGCCCGCATCCAGAGTTGTCAAATTCACATTTCAAAGGTGCCGTTCTCGACTGGCTAGTCTAGAATCCCGGCCGGTTGAGGGACAAAGGCGTGTGCGTGGCGCACGCCGTCCGCGGAGAGATTAGACAGAGGCATGCGCTTGCGCATGCCGTGCGCGCAGCGCGGCTTCGCCGCCCGCTAACGCGCTAGTGGTGGGCGTAGCTCAGTTGGTTAGAGCGCCGGGTTGTGGTCTCGGAGGCCGGGGGTTCGAGTCCCCTCGCCCACCCCAACTTAACGCGGTATCGGCGAGCGCAGCTCGCCTCCGCGTACGGCAGGTGACTGGCGTACCTGCCTCCGTTGCAAGCTTTGCGCGCAGCAGCGCTTGCGCTGCGTAGGTGCGCAGGTGAGCGAAGCTCGCCGATAACGCACTAAGACCTGGCACGGACGTACTCCGCAAAGCGAACCACCGCGTTAATTGCGTGTCGGCTGCGCACGGAGTGGAAGGTGTCGAAGGCATGCTGCGCCCCGGGGATTTCTGCGTAGGCGACCGGTTGCTGTGACACGGTTCTTAATGCGCGCACGAACGCACGACCATCTTCAACGAAACTCAATGAATCATGCGTACCGTGAATCACCATGAACGGCGGTGCATCCGCGTGCACGCGCGACCGTGGCGATGCCTCTTCCCACGCCTCGCGCGCCTCTTCCGGATCTGATTTCATGACGAAGCGCTTGAGAAACGGCCGCATCGATACATGCCCACGAAAGTTTTCGCGATCGAGAAAATCGTAGATACCATAGAACGGCACGGCCGCTGCCACGTGCGTGTCGACCTCTTCGAATCCGGGTTGGTACTCGGGCTGGTTCGCGGTGAGCGCGACCAGCGCAGCAAGGTGACCACCGGCTGAGCCGCCGGTCACGATCACGAAGTCCGGATTACCACCGTAGTCCGCGGCGTTGTCACGAATCCAAGCCAGCGCGCGCTTGGCATCGATCAATGGGTCGGGGAAAGTCGCCGCCGGACTCAGTCGATAGTTCGGCGCAACACAGACCCAGCCACGCGACGCGAATTCATGCATCAACGGTTGGCCCTGCTGTTCCTTTTCCCCGATCGTCCAGCCGCCGCCATGGAGCTGAAGCAGCACTGCGCGATCTTTGCCTTCAGCGAGCGGATAGATCACGTCCAATAGATGGCGCTTTCCAGCGTCTCCATACGCCAGCCCGCGCGCCACACGAACGTCGGGACGGCGCATGCGGAACGGTCGCAACCAATCTGCGGGCTCGGAAGCCTCGGGAAGAAAGCCGCGAATTTCCGCGGGAACATGATCGCGATACCCGATGCCAAACGCCGCCGCGAGAGCATCCTCAAATACATGCCGAGAACGATCGCCAAGTCGGTACGCGTGCCAGAGTCCCCACCACGACGCCAACGTGAGTGCAAGACCCACCCATCCCGGCGCTGCTCCAAGCGCGCCCAAGCCAATAAATACGAGCGTCGCGAGCGCCTGCCACGCAATGTGATGTAAGGGCAATTCGCTGGCCAACCAAGCCGCAAAAAAATACGGAATCACGAAGGGGCCGATCTTTCGCGCAGGAACCAATGCTGCGAACGTAAAGGCCGCACCGATCAAACTGCTGACAAGAAAGATCCAAGGAACCATCTAAGCCAACGAAACGCCAGCGGCCGCGCTGAGTTCGGCGAATGAACGCTCGACCGCTTTGACGAATACCGGAACGTCGGGCATCAAGTTGTAGTCAGCGTTGAAACCCCAACAAACCTGGCCGTTATAACTAAAGAGCGCGACACCAAGTCCGGTGTTTTGCAACAGAGGCACCAGGGGAAAAGCCTGCTCGAGTTCTGCCCCTACCCAGTACAACGGCAACTGTGGCCCGGGCACGTTGGTCACAATCATATTGATCGGCCCAGATGCGGCCTGCGCGGCGAGCGACAGGAGCGCGGGCGGTGTCCATTCAGCCGCCGCCATCATCATCTCCACACCCATCGCATGCTTGGAACTCTTGAGTTCACGCGTCACTTCGTGGATCGCCTCGAGACGCTTCAGGGGGTCTTCTTGGTCGATGGGCAAGCGCACGATCCATGCGGACACGTGATTGCCAAGCTTCCCCTTGTCCTCTTCACGCCGTACGCTCACGGGCGCTGAGACGCGGAAGTCGAGCGTGTCTGGATCGACGCGTCGATGCAACATGTAGTCGCGGACAGCCCCCGCGACGGTGGTCAGCACGACATCGTTCACGGTGCAACCGAGCGCCTTGCGTACCGCTTTCACATCGGTGAGCGGCATGCTCAACCAATCGAAGTTCCGATGCGGACCCAAGCGCCCGTTGATCGGCGTCTTCGACGCCCCTACTACGGCCCAACCCAGAAGCTTGGCCATCACACGCGCGCGACGTTGTAAATCAGCAAGCACGCTATCGGTTTGCTTTGAAAACCGACGAAAATCCTGCACGGCTTCGATGGGTAGCCAGGCCCGTCGCAACCATTCGTCACGGAGAAGTTCAATCGACGACGGTGCGGGGCGCGGGAAGAACGGTTGAGATTCCTTGGGGGCATCTTCTCGATTCACCGACATTAACAACTGCGCAATATCCGCACCGGCCTCACCATCGATCATGCAGTGGTGCATCTTCATGATAGTGGCAAAACGTCCGCCCTGGAGACCTTCGACAATCCAAATTTCCCAAAGGGGTCGCGATCGATCCAACTGTTGCGCCATGATACGACCGGCGAGGCGCTTGAGTTGCTCCTCGGTTCCGGGTCGCGGCAGACTGGTGTGCCGTACGTGAAAATCGATATTGAAGTGACGGTCGTCGATCCAGACCGCATGGTCCTCAAACGGGATCCACTTCAGCTTCTGCGTATAACGCGGAATGCAGTGGAGCACGCCCTGGATCGCACGCTTGATCTGTTCTACATCCACGCCGCCGTCTTGGGTCGCGAGCGGACCCGCCCGAAGAATCTGCGTAGCGGCCACGTGCATGTGCACATTGGGGGATTCAACCAGAAGAAACGAATTGTCCTGCGCGGATAGCCGCTCATAGCTGTATCGAGCCATCGTCGAGTCTCTCTCTGGTGGGCTCGACGATTCTACGCGCGATAGGCCGCTATCGGGGCGTTTTTCAACTAGGCCCTGCGCCGCCGCGCTATCGCGAGCGCGCCAAGTGCAGGTACGAGAAGTAGGAATGTCCCGGGCTCGGGAACCGCTTGAGGTTGCGGGCCAACCCCGCTGACACTCCATTCCGTGATATCACCCCTAACACCCCAACCCTCGTAGACGTCAAAGAAACCCACCCTACCGTCGGTTCCCACAGTGGGAAACAACTGGAACGCCCCGTTGATGAACTGAAACGGTGCTCCACCGTAGAGTTCAAAGGACAAGCCCGGGCCGTCGTCATCGCCGTAGACATCAAGCGCCGTACCGTTTCCATCGGGCGGCGCGACCAACGTGCACTCAACCGTACATGGAATACCGTCAGGGGACCCGAACCCGTCAGCCGCAGGGTTCGAGATGAGCGTGATATCGAAGAAAAAACCGCTGTATCCCAATTCGTAACCGCTAACACCATCCCCCTCGTCGTACGCGGCTCCGCCGCCGAAGAAACCGCTACCGGCCGGTGTCACTCCGCTCGTGTCGGGGACATGGCTCAAGACCTCCATGTCGAAAATAAATCCGGCCGAGAAATCGTAGTTGATCGGGAAGGAGCCCTCTTCAACGTGTGGATACTCCGGCTCTTCGTTGTAATACGTCACCGTGTGAAGATTCCCGGAGAACTCGACCTGCACCAAACTCACCGCCCAGGCCGGCGCCGCCCCCAACCCCAAAACGACAACCCATAGACTCGATAAAACGCGCGTCATTATTTCCCCGCAGTAAATGTGATCCAGGTCACACTTTTGTATCCCGTGGTCCACGGTTTGTCGACGGTAAACTTTCGCGCCGAGGCCCGAAGACCCCCTGAAATTTCCCGGAAATTTTAAAAAATGAACTAGGGCTGTGCGGAATTGCAGTGCTGCTGGATACCTGGCGCCAGCGTCGGATCTTGCGCCGCGCGGGCGATCACAACGAGCTGGACCAGGTCGCATTCACTGCTGCCGGCGAAGACTTCACAGCGGTCGAGTTCGGTCTGGGTAAGCGCTGGGCCGACGCCAGCAAGATGCTGCTTCAAACGTTCTACATCGCCACCTGCACCGTCGAGGACAGAGCCGTCGCCGGTCAATTCGCCGCATTGGCAAGCGTCGCCGATTCCGTCGGCCGTCATCGAACCCACACTGCCGCTATCGAGGTTGCCCGGGTCCGCGAAGTTCGGGCAAAGATCCGCGTGAATCTCCACGCCGTCGAGATCGTCGTCGAAGAACTCGACCGCACCGATTTCACAAGCCGCCCCGGCCGCGCCATCCGAATCGGAAAAGCGTTCGAAACTGCGTTGATCGCGATCCGCACAACCACCCGGAATCTCGTTGGGATCCGCGCTGATCAGCATCGCGCCCGCGTCCAATGCAGGACTTCCCACGAGCGGCAAAAGTGTTTGGGTCGGACCGCCGTGATCGTCGAGCGTGCTGAGCAAGAAATCCGCTGTCGTTTGGTCGGTCACATGCTGATCACAGAGGTTCGCGATCGCGTGCATATTATAGCCACGGGATTCAAATGCTCCGCCGAGCGCGCCTACGCGACAACCACCGGCCAGAATCGTATGAGTGTAGGCGACGGTCGATCCGGAACCGTTGACTTGAATCGCGTTCGCGTCCGCCAAGAGCGTCGAGCTCTGCAAGAAAACCGACGCGTCATTGAGCAACGCCAGTTCGTCTCCGGTGCCGTTTCCATTGAAGGTGCTGTTTACGATGCGGTGATCGAAGATATTGAGGAGCGCAGCGCCGCCGCCGACATCTGCATCGTTGCCTGAAACCGTGCTGCTATCCATCAGCAGCGTGCCCCAAGCCGAAAAGCCGCCACCGCGACGGCTGGGGCCAATGGTCGTGTTGCCTGAAATAGTTGTGTCTAAGAGCGTGAGCGAAGTATCGCTGAACACACCGCCGCCCCGGGGTTTTCCTGTACAGTTTCGAATGACTGCATCTTGCAATGTCAGGCTTCCGCCAAACTCAGCGACGCAGCCACCGAAACCAACGGGACCCACGGGGCTCCCGTTCTGCAGAACTAGATGTTCAAGTGTTAGATCCGCGAAATTCGAGCGGATCACGCGTGTGGCGCCGCCACCGTCGACAACCGCACGATTGGGGTCGATGCCAATGAGGGTCATGGTCGAGGTAGCGGTGAGCTCACCTTGATTGGGGTCCAAAGCGTAAAGACCCGCGGGGAGTTGAATCGTGTCTGCTCCGGCCGCGGTATTCGCGGAGCCGACCGCTTCGCGAAGTGAGCAATCTCCGGGATCGCAGCCATCGACAATTGGATCATCCGTGCGCGTGACGGCAAACGTCGCCGCCTCGGCCGATTGTAGCGGCAGCCCCAATAGTAAGATGGCCGTCCACGCGGCCGCTTGACGCAGTATCCCCATTGGGACCGAGTCTATACGACGTCGATGCCGAGGGGAATCGCCCTCTTCCCCCTTCCGTATTCCGAGTCCACAAACGTGCAAGACCGACCTCCACAGCCCCGAAAATGCAGCATCGCAAAGCCGCCCTAGCGTAAGCCGCAGTGCCCGGGCTTGTTGCGTATCTTCTTAGCGAATTTTCGTCGGGTGCACGGGCTGTGATAACGACCCGCAATGAATTGGATCGCATCGGAGCTTGCGGCGTGCCAAGGGTCGGCACGCTATTGTGCGCTCACAGATGTCGGAAGACGATCGCCAGATTCCACGCTTCATCGTGGGCATGTCCCGCTCGGGCACGACCTGGGTGGGGAAGTCTATGAATCGCCATCCCGAGGTCGCGGTCTTCGGCGAAACTCAATTCTGGGGCAAGAATTTCGTATCTCCCGGGCCCGAGGGCCGCTATCAGGGTGAGTCCCTCGAACGGCTGCGTCAGGTGCTGAGTAGCAATCCGTTGGATACGACGATCGGCGCTGACGGGCCCGGCTTCATGTCGCGGATTCAACGCAGTGATATCCCGGCACTCGTAGACGGCGCACTGAATTCTCCGGCCGATGGGATCGTGCCGGCCGAAGCATTTCGCGCACTGGGTAATCGCATCGCCGCAGACGAAAGCAAGAAGTACTGGATCGAAAAGACGTCACGCCACGTGAACTGGGCCGATCGGATTCTGGAAGGCATGCCCGATGCGCGCTTCGTCACCACGATTCGTGAACCGTACTCGTTCATGTTGAGCTACAAGCATCAAGCGGATCGCGGCACGCCGGAACGCCGCCTCGCGTTTTCACGTCGCTATCATCCGCTTGGCTGCGCAATCCTTTGGCGCACGTATATTCGGGCCGCGTTGCGCTTGGCAAGGCGCTGTCCAGAGCAGGTATTGCTCGTGCGGCTTGCCGAAATTCAGCGCGAACCCGAGCGCGTACTCGAACGCGTGCAGGACTTTCTGCTGCTGACGCGCGAGCCGAATCTTGAACCATTGCCGCAAGGTGAGAACACAAGCTTTCGCAATCGCGAACGCCCAGAACTTCCGAGCGCCGAACGCTTTTGGGTCAATCTCATCGCCAGCAAAGAGATCGCAGAAGCGGGGTTCGAACGTCAAGCGGTAGGCGGCGGCTGGCTCGACATTCTGAAATCAGTCGTCACGTTGCCGCTTTGGGCGATCCGCGCGTACACGGATCTCGATGGGCGTACCGAAGGGTCCACGTTCCAATACATCCTGCGCTGGCTGCGCCCGCGCTAAGTGCAATTAAGGGGGGACGGTGTTTGGGGAATGCCCAAAAAACTCCCCCCAAAATTTCACGTAACGGGGGGCGTGGGGTATGCGGCCC
>JAJDAK010000006.1 GCA_029261895.1 Deltaproteobacteria bacterium | reverse complement strand
CAGGCATTCTTTTCCGAACACCCCCGAAGATACGACCAGCCGTCATTTCCTATTCCTATTTCACGATAGTAGTTTTGAGTGCATCGCTGACGACGTGAAACTTGAGTTGGTTGAACGGCCATATGGCGATGTGTTTTCTCGTATCGCAGAGCGGGTTCTTGCGGAATAGTCGCCTAACAACCCGCGCACGTTAGACCGCACAAAGAGCAGCGAACTAGGCTGATCGTTTGAGTACAGATACCTCTTTAGCCAAGCGTCCTGACAGCTTTCCTCGTTCGACTTCCAGATCGTAGTGCGCCTGCAGATTCAGCCAGAATCTTTCCGACGTTCCGAAGTAGCGTGCTAGACGAAGTGCCGTATCCGCAGTAATCCCACGCTTCCCGTGAACAATTTCATTGATACGTCGCGGAGGCACACTAATCTCCTTCGCTAAACGGTACTGACTAATCTCCAAGGGCTCGAGAAATTCTTCCAGAAGAATCTCTCCGGGGTGAATTGGTGGAAACTGTCTTGAAGCCATGACTCTCCTAGTGGTAATCAACGACTTCTACATCAGTCGCGTATCCCTGCTTCCAGCGAAAGCAGATCCGCCACTGGTCGTTGATTCGAATGCTATGTTGACCCGCTCTTCGTCCTTTTAACCTCTCTGGTCGATTTCCAGGAGGTACTCTTAGGTCCTCCAGCGACTCGGCCGCCTCCAGTAACAACAGCTTTCTCTGCGCCATTCTCTGTACTTTGGGTGGTAACCTGCGCGATCGCTGCCTAAGGAATACTCGTTCTGTATCTCGATCCCGGAAGCTTTGGATCATATCGGCAATAATAACGAGTATCGTTAATAACGCAATCCATTATTAGTCAATGTGCGGTCCAGCAAGCCGCGCTTGCGACCGTGTACGGCACATATGGGGTGACCGTCGGCGGTCTCACCCTTTCTTGAGTCCGGGATGCCAAGTCCGGGTTCAACCGTCGAGGTACGTCCGTTCCACAAAAATTGACAAAATATGCAAAGAACATTCAATCCTTGAAATCCTCGTTACCGACAGACTTTTCTCGCATAGCTGCGCATAGGTTCCAGTAAACCTAAAACTTCATTTTTGGATAGTGACCCCGCGTTGACGTTGAAACCCCATGTAAGATAGGTGGCATGCGATGGCTGCTCAGAATACCGCTCTTGGTGCTCCTCTGTTTTACGCTCGCTGGGAACGTGATCGCGCTCGAATATCGCTTCTACCACCCTGACCATTTGGGCTCGAATGTGATCGTGACGGATCGGAGTGGCGCGGTGGTGCAACGCACCGTTACGGCGCCCTACGGAGAGCTGCGATCGGTAGTCAACGCGAGCGGCCAATCCATTGCCCCTGGTGCCGACAACGTGCGTCATCTTTATACGGGTCAAGAACACGAACCCGAAAGCGGCCTTGTTGCTTTTGGGTCGCGTCACTACGATCCGTTTGTCGGCCGTTTCCTGTCTGTGGATCCAGAGCTCATTAACCTGGGCGAAAGCTTTAAACAACTCGAAACATTGCCCGGCGTGCTGAGTGGTCATAGCTATGCGGCCAACCGTCCGACCACGTTGATCGATCCAACCGGCAGGTTTTCGACCGTCGCGGCGGCGAACTCAAATGGCAACGGGCAAGGGATGAACGTGCGCTTGATCAACCTCGTAGATGAGCCTTCGCCCGAAGATTTCGGTTCCAGCCCACGGCGTGACGAACAGGGTTCGATTCAGCAGATTGCGGATGAAAGCAACGATCAATCGCCGCGCCCGGGCACACCCAAAATTTCACCGACTGCGCAAAAAAAGCAGCTAATCCAGCCTGACAAGACACCCGATTCCACCACCGTCGTACACGTAGACATCGAAGTCGATGACGACACAACCAAAGAGCAGATTAGTACGTTGATCGCTGCTCTATTCATTGAGGTCCTTGGATCGGCGAAGAAGGATGGCGACACTCAGGCTGCGCTGGTGGTGACGGCCAAGGGTGGTAAATCAGATCGCAGGAAAGTTACAAGGGCTCTCAAACCTGACGCGAAAAAGATCAAGGGAGACCTTTTCTTGGATCCCATCGTCCTCGTCGCACCTGTCCCTTAATAGTGATTCCAATGCGCTAGTGTATGGGGGCTGTACTCAGCTTTGCTTACACCGCGAGCGCGGCTGCAGCTGAACAGCACGCACGTTAGATTTCCCCGAGGAGTCCAAGCTTCGCGATGACGCAGCCGCTAAAGGATCTGTCACTCATTACTGCGAAGACGCTCGCGCACTATAGCGAGCGCGCCGTCGAGTTCTGGACCGGCACTCGCGAGCATGATGTGAAGCAGAACATCGATGCGCTACTGCAGTACATTCACGCTGCGTCGCCGTTGTGCATACTCGATTTCGGCTGCGGCCCTGGGCGTGACTTGGCGGCGTTTCGCGCTCTAGGCCACGAGCCGATCGGCCTTGAGGGTTCTCCGCCGCTCGCCGCCATGGCACGCGAGTATAGCGGTTGCGAAGTCTGGGAGCAGGATTTCGTCGCGCTGAAGCTTCCCTCCTGCCGCTTCGACGGCATCTTCGCCAACGCGTCGCTGTTCCATGTGCCCCGCCAAGAGCTGCCACGAGTGTTGAGCGAATTGCGCGCGGCACTCAAGCCCGATGGCGTGCTCTTCACTTCGAACCCCCGGGGGAATAATGAGGAGGGTTGGAATCGCGGACGTTACGGCGTGTATCACAGCCTCGAATCATGGCGTACGTTTCTGGAAACCGCGGCGTTCGCCGAGTTGGAGCACTTCTATCGTCCACCGGGGTTACCGCTCGAGCAACAGCCTTGGCTCGCAAGCGTATGGCGGAAGAGCGGTGCGCCCGGTGAGTTAACAAGCCGCACTTGACTCGGATGCCCGGCCCGTTTACCAAGAAGCCGAAACCTGTGGACGTAGATCGCCGCTAGGGAGGACGCATTGTCGGATCCCGTAGAAGCCCTGATACTCGATCTCCTTGAATGGGTCGCTGCCGAATCGCGGCCATATTCTGAGGTGATGGAGGCATGGCGAACTTCATGCCCGCGTCTACCGGTCTGGGAGGACGCCAACGAGCGTGGCTTCATCGCGCGTCATTACCAGGAGGGCTTCGGAACGTTGATTTCCGTGACGGCTCTTGGGCGTGAGCATCTTGTTAAGCATCGCGCCCGAGGATGATTCGAAACGCAATCTGCGGGATCAAAACGTAAGTACCGTATAATAATCCGCGCTTGCGACTGTGCAAACTTACGACCGTGCACGCGAGGGGGTGCGTTATAATGCAGCAGCTTCATTCTGACCTTTGGGTCGTTGACTCTCCACTACGTTTTGGCGGCATTGAGGTCGGGGCGCGGATGACAGTCGTGCGCCTCCCAGACTCCCAGCTATTGCTGCACTCCCCGATAGCCGCGACCGCTGACCTTGTCCGTGAGGTAACAGCACTCGGTCCCGTCGCCTACCTCGTTGCACCCAATCGATTGCACCACCTCTTTATTGGCGATTGGAAGCAAGCTTGTCCGGACGCCGCGGTCTACGTTGCCCCGGGGCTCGACACCAAGCGTGCCGACTTAGCGATCGCGGGTGTACTCACCGACGAGCCTGAACCCGGCTGGAAAGGCACGCTCGATCAGGTCCTGCTCGCTGGCTTTCCGTTCGCGAGCGAGGTTGTGTTCTTCCACCGACCCAGCGCCACTCTCATCGCAACCGACCTAGCGTTCAACATCGGCTCCAGCAGCCCGCTGCTGACCCGCCTCGCTTTCCGCCTTATTGGAACGAATGGGCGGCTAGCTCCGACGCTCCTCGAGCGAATCCTTGTGCGTGATCGACCGGCCTTCCGTCAGTCGCTGGAGCGTATTTTGGAATGGCCTTTTGATCGCGTCGTAGTCGCACACGGCGAAGTGTCTGAGAAAGGCGGCCGCGAAGACCTCGTCCGCGGCTACTCGTGGGTTCTGGGCAAGGTACGCGACGTTTAGTTTCAACTTTGAACTGCAACCTTTTCTATGCGCCATAAAAGCACTCCTCTGGGGTTCGAAACCCAAGTCGTTTTCGAGGTCGCGTGTTCAGCCTCTTCGCGATGGCATTGCAGTTGTGTTGGGTGATCGCAGCC
>JAJDAK010000050.1:7500-20389 GCA_029261895.1 Deltaproteobacteria bacterium | reverse complement strand
AATTCCAGGTACCCCACGTCCCCATTAATTGCAGGTATTAGTTGGAAAGATCTTTCAATGTCCGATGCTGTAGTGTCTCTTCGATGGCCGATTCGATCTCGGTCATCCAGGACTCGGCAGGGCTCGAGTTTGGGATGGTGTCCGGTGTGGATTCGGAAACGCGGATCGCGTCGAGAATTTCTTTCATGGTGATTTTTTCGGGCGCGGCGCGGGGCACGTAGCCCGGCGGATCATCAGAAGTCTGTACGACCAAGTCTCGGTCGATGAGTGCTTCCAGTACAGGGGCGAGCACGTCGACCATGACATTGGCTTCTTCCGCAAGTTCGCGACGCGTCCAGGGCTCGCGGCGTTGATAGTACGCGCTACCGAGTTTATGCGCGATGAAGAGCGCAAGCTTCTCGCGAATGCGGCCCAGTAAGATTGGATTCTCCTGTTCCAGGCGCAGCTGGTTCGGGTATTGGAAATAGAACGCGATGTTTGCCCCGATCAAAAAGATGAGCCAACTCACGTAGAGCCAAATCATTAGAATGAAAAGTGTCGCGAAGCCGGAATAGATGGCTGCGTAACTCGCGGAGCTGGCGACGAAACGTGTACAGAGAATACCCCAGGCTTCCCAGAGGATGCCGGCCACAATTCCACCGACGAGCGCTGATAGGATCTTAACCTTTGTATTAGGCATGAAGACGTAGACGAAGGTGAAGGCGATGATGACGAGCGCGTAGGGAATCAATGTTTGGGAAAATGCGATCCAGGTGCCGAGTGGTTCGATGGACGACAACCATAGTACGATCGAGTTGCTCGAAACCGCGCCAGTAATTCCGATTGCGCTCACCATGAGCACGGGACCGACGAGAATGATGCTCAGATAGTCGCTGAAGCGACGACCGAAGCTCCGCTCTTCTGTCGTATGCCAGGCATCGTTGCATGCGCGTTCGATTTTCTGCAGTAGCGAAATCGACGTGTAAAAGAGCATACCCAAGCCAACAAAACCCAGGACACTGACTTTGACATTGTCTACAAAGCCGAGAATGGTTCCGAGTAGCTCGGAACCCGAAGGTCCAAGGTGTGCGAACACATTGGACAACATCGGCTCAATGTCTTTGTGAACGCCGAATCCCTTGAGCACGGAGAAGCTAACCGCGAGCACGGGAACCGCCGAGAGGATCGTCGTGTAGACCAGACTCATTGCTCGGAGCGTGATGTCGCCTTCGAGAACGTCTCGAAGCACCACGTAGATTGTGCGCAAAACGCGTAAGCCTCGTGCATGCCAGGGAGCGATCTGCCGGAGGTCATGGCCCCAGATTAATTGGTCAACACGTGCTTTGAGATCGGCAATCGGCATTATGATCCCCTCGCACGTCAATATAGTTAAAGTGCGAGGTTTTTGTCGGCTCGAGCGTCTTAGGCTTTTCCGCTTCGTTTGTGCCAACGCCGGCGTAAATAGATGACCGGGACGACCAGGAATGCGCTGCTGAATCCGCTTCCACAGGGCGCTGGAAACTTCTCAAACCCAGGTGCGATACGATCGAAATGATGACCATGGTCCGCTACCTCGATCAGCGCGGTTTCCACGATTGCTGAGACCGCATCGCAGGTGCAGTCCGTACCGGCCGCGCAGGAATTGCTACGGGGCGAATCGACTTGAAGTTGAAGGACTCTTCCTGCAGGCACGCGGCCGGAGAGTTGTCGCATAGCGATATCTCCGAGTTGCTGTGTACGGTAGTCTCGAAAGTTCCCGAATCCCGTTTCTTCGTAGCCGTAGCGAAATTCGTTGCCCTCGCGCAGCAGAGTTCGCAGCTTATCGATGCGAAGTACGCGGCCGCTTGCAGAGTTCACGGTATTGAAGAGGACCCGAATATGGCTCACACGCTCGAAATCAAACTGCCCTTGCGAGCTGGTTGGATCTTCAAACCAATGTTGAAGATATAGCAATGACCAATCTCCCAACCCGAAGCGTTTCGTGCCCGAGCCGCCCGCGCCACCGTAGAACCACCTCGATACGGATCCTTTGTCATCGAAGAGGACGAGCCGTAGGCCATCGGACTCAGTGAACTGCGCATGCGTATAGGACTGAGGATCAAGCACGTCCGACGGATCTGTCCAGATGTCGAGCATGAGGTATTCACGACGCAGATTAATGGGTTCGGGTGGTGACCAGGTTACGAATGCGGGCGCTGCAGATAGCGTTTCCAAGCGTAGGCTCACCCCGTTGGGTTCGCTTGCAATAACCGAGTCGTCTGTCGCGGATAAATTCCAAAAACTCCACTCGGGATCTGAGGCAGCATCGTCGATCTCGTGAAGAGTCGTAAAAACCTGCTCACCTATTTCGATGAACTCACAATCAGTACAATCACCCGCAACGCGCCAGCGCAAATCGCACGATGTATTGGCTCCGACGTTCGCGTTCACGGTCATTTCGGTCACGCCGAGATAGGAATTATTTTCAACGAGAATCTTTGTTTCAGGTTTCGCGCATGGCACGAGCGTACCGCTCAAGGTAGATACGCAGGCTGGCAGGTTCGCAATCGGTCCGCTGTGATTAACGTTGAGCGAGAGTGGAGTTTCAGCCTCGCCAAATAGATGCGCGGTATTGATGCCCAGGTTATGTCCGAAGTTCGCCCCCTCGTAGCGGAAGTTAGGGCCGATGATCACATCGGCACCTGCCGCGGCTACGAATCCACCTGTCGCGTTGGCACTGCCGATTTCGAGGGGTGGGGCCAGCAGATCGCTGCGGTCAATCAGCCCGTTCATGTAGAGCACCGTTGGAAAGTTGGGGTCGCGCTTCGTTTCTGAGTTGAACATGCGTATGCACGGATTGATGATTCCGCGATCGATGCATGTGCCGTCGAAGTGAACGCTGCCGTGTACGACCCCAGTGAAGTCAACGGTCCCTATCGGAAAGAAGGGAGAACTGATTTCGTTGAAATTTATCGCTGATTTCACATCGTAGCGATGTCCGCGGACGGACTGCTTGGCTTCTTCCCGGGTGGCGTGGTCGACGACGCCATCGAAGTGGACGTCTTCCCACTCACCAAACCAAAGCGCTCCCACATAACCATCGCGTGAGTAGAGCGTAGAGTTTGGATAGAGACGCCATCCGCGGCACGGTTGATCGTAGGCGCCCCAGGCACACCCATCGAGTGGACCGTTCCGTGTGATCGGTACGGAACCGATCATGATGGTAGCTGTACTGCTCAGATAGCCCTGGATTCCTGAGTCTTGAATATCGCCATCGAAAGTGATGTTGGTCCAGTGAAGCAGCGTCGCATTTGGGTCGAAATCGTAGGTGCCACTGATCCTGAGGTTCGGGCCTACCAAATGAAGCGCCTGGATGTTGAAGGTGAAAGGCGGTGTACCAGCGCCGCCGACGGTGTAGTGGCCATCGATCAGTCCTGTGCAGCCATCACAAAGCACGGCGTTGACGGAATGTTCAAAGTCAATGAGTTCGAAGCCATCTTTCTCCATCGCCATATTAAGACTCAGCTCAATATCGACGAGCGGTCCGATATCATCAAACGTCGCATCGTTGAAACTGTCACCAAGGTGAAGACAGCCGTACGCGGGTTGCGTGCGCGGGTATGCGCGCGGCGCATCGAAGATGCAACGTAATGTGACCTGATCCCACCCCCCGAGCATTCGAATCTCCGGAAGCAGACCTTGCGAGTCCACGCCGGTGCAATCCTCGGAGGTTTCGCCACCGAGGATCGGAGGTGTATCGTCGTAGCAGATGCGCACTGTATCTGAGATGACGTAGGACCCGGGTGGTGGTGCCTCGAATGCGACTTTGGTTTGAGAAGTAAGGAATCCACCCGGGTAGATGGCCGAGTTAACGGCCGCCTGAAACTCGGCCGTTAGATCACCATCTGCATTAGTGTCCAATACTTGGATGCAGGCGGGTAACGTGCATGCGGCCGAGACGTTTTCCGGAGTGAGAACGTTGGCGAGTAGGACCAACATGAATCCCTGCAAGCGCATTCCCAGACCTTACACCGGAGCCGGTTCGATTACAAGTATTGCAGTGACGCTGCAATACTTGGAAAACGTCAGATATAAAAATCCCCCGCGCCTCAACATAGTTGAAGCGCGAGGGATACGAAACGCAAAACTATTCGGTAACCGTACCGGGAATTGCCTGCTTCGCCTTTTCGAGTTCGTCCTCGGCGTCGGTTGCCGCTCCGTCGATTTCGTTCCCTGCGGCGTCCACGGCCTTTTCAATCACGCCGGCTGCAGCCTCTTCGCCCTCTTTTGCAAGCTCCGCGGTTCCCGCGGCCACATCCTGAGCGGCTTCGCCCGCCTTGTTGGCCAATTCTTCGGCGCCTGCTTGGATACCGTCTGCTGCGTCACTTGCGGCGTCCTGCAGTGCAGATGCACCCGGAATAATCGATTCGGAATCCTCTGAACCACTGTCCTGACCGCTGCACGCCAACGTGAAGACAATCAATGTGCTCAATACCCATCGAGTCATTATTTTCCCCTTTCACTGCGGCGTACCGCAGCACTGTTCAAGCTTACTCCAAAACCTTCAACTCAACCCGGCGATTCTTCGTTCGCCCCGTGTGGTCGCATTGTCGGCAATTGGCGGTGTTTCGCCATATCCGACGGCGATGAGACGGTTTGTCTCGATGCCCGCGTCGGACAGATACTTTCAATCAATCTTGAAATTCGGGACATCGATTATCTACGCTGTGGGACCATGCGTTACCCCAACCCGGTATGTGAGTCCAGGACGGGAATCACATAACGCCTGATTTGGGCTGTAGGGGCGGTTTTCTTGTTAGGGATGGTTCAGTTTGCGTATAAACAGGACGCGGACGGAGACGAAAAGTGCAGGATTTTGAGAAGCTCGGCGCGTTCTATTTGGGTCGGAGATATGACCCATCCGAAAGTCGAATCACCGACGATCTGACGTTGTACCAGGCCAAGGACCTGACAACTCACGCGGTATGCGTGGGTATGACGGGAAGTGGCAAAACCGGTCTCGGGATCGGGTTGCTTGAAGAGGCGGCGATCGACGGCATCCCCGCGATCGTGATCGACCCCAAAGGCGACATGGGCAATCTCTTGCTCACATTCCCGGCGCTCAAGCCATCGGATTTTCAACCTTGGATCGATCCGAGTGAAGCCGCGCGTGATGGTCAGACGGTGGTTGGCTATGCGGCTAAAATCGCCGCGCGCTGGACCAAAGGTTTGGCGCAATGGGGACAGGAGCCCTCGCGTATCCAACGCTTTCGCAATGCGGTCGATCTCGCACTCTACACGCCAGGCAGTACCGCGGGTCGACCGATACGTGTCTTGCAGAGCTTGAGCGCACCGCCTGCGGCGATCATCGAAGACAGTGAAGCGTTTCGTGATCGCCTCTTGGGTGTGAGCTCAGGACTTCTGACCTTGCTGGGGATTGATCCGGATCCCGTACGCAGTCGCGAAATGATTTTAATCACGACGTTGCTCGACCACGCCTGGCGTGCCGGTCGTGATTTGACCCTGGCTGACTTGGTTCGCGAGATTCAAGCACCGCCGATCGAAAAGGTGGGCGTCTTGGATCTCGAATCCTTCTACCCGCAGCGCGAGCGCTTTGAATTGGCGATGCAACTCAACAATCTCTTGGCATCACCGGGTTTTGCCGTTTGGATGGAGGGCGAGCCTCTCGACATCCAGTCTCTGCTTTACTCGCCGTCGGGCAAGCCGCGAGTTTCGATCCTCTCCATCGCCCATCTTTCGGAGAACGAAAGAATGTTCTTTGTCACCATGCTGCTTAACGAATTGGTGACTTGGACGCGTGCACAAGCGGGAACCAGTAGCTTGCGAGCGCTGCTCTACATGGATGAGGTCTTCGGTTACATGCCTCCGACCGCAAACCCGCCGTCGAAACGACCGCTCTTGACTTTGTTCAAGCAAGCGCGTGCATACGGTGTCGGCGTTGTGCTGGCGACTCAAAACCCAGTGGATCTTGACTACAAGGCGTTATCGAACGCGGGAACTTGGTTTCTCGGACGGCTTCAAACCGAACGCGATAAAGCGCGTGTACTCGATGGACTCGAAGCTGCGTCATCGAGCACGGGTGCGAGATTTAATCGTACTGAAATGGACCACATGCTTTCGGGCCTCGATAGCCGGGTGTTCTTACTCCACAACGTGCACGATGATGGTCCCGAACTATTTCAAACCCGTTGGGTCCTGTCTTATCTCGCGGGACCGCTAACGCGCAAACAGATCAACTCTTTGACCGATCAAGCGCCCAAGACGTTGATGTCGGAATCCGGACCGGTTGAAAGGGCTGGCGCTGCAGAGTCGAAGGCTGCAGATCGCCCCCTCTTGCCACCGGAGATCGAAGAGCGTTTCGCGCCCGTCCTCACCGCGCCGGGTGAAGGGTCCTCACTGGTGTATCGACCCACCTTGGTCGGCAGTGCACGGCTTCACTACGTGAACAGCAGTGCGAACGTCGATCGCTGGGAGAATGTCCAATTGGTAGCGTTGCTCGGGGGCGATTCGCCCTGGGATAGAGCTTCGAAATTGGACGATGCGATCGAGTTACTCGACGAGCCCGAGCGTTCTGGCAAGTTCTCCGCGATTCCGGGACCGGTCACGAGCAAGTCGGCCAAGTCCTGGGCGGGGGCGTTGGAATCGTACCTCTACCGCGAACGGCCACTGGTCTTGAAGCGCTGCAAAACTTTGAAAGCAACATCTCGACCGGAACAAGCGAATGGCGAGTTCGAGGCGGAGTTGCAGCAGCAGTTACGGGAGAAGCGCGATATTGAAGTTGAGAAACTACGTAAGCGCTACGCGCCAAAGCTCAAACGGATTCAGGAGCGGATCGTGAAAGCGGAGCACAAAGTTGAGCGCGAAACCGAACAGAAGAAACAACAGGGATTTCAAACGGCGATTTCCTTAGGTGCAACCGTACTCGGTGCGCTCTTCGGTCGAAAGACACGGAGCGTCGGCACTGTGGGGCGCGCGGCGACCACGTTGAGTCGCGCGGGTAGAGCGCAGAAAGAAAAACAGGATGTTGCGCGTGCCGAGGAAAGCCTGTCGCTTTTGCAAGAAGACCTTGCGGCACTCGAAGAGGAGTTTCAGTCGGCGCTCGAAGACCGCTCGGATGATTTTGTGCTCGAGGACCTAGAGATCGACGACCTGGTCGTACGAGCCCGGAAGTCGGATATCGAAGCAGGTCGGATATACGTGGTTTGGACGCCGTGGGCACATGAGCCCAGTGGTGAATTGAAGCGGCTGTTCTAGTTAGTTTTTCTTGATCAGGTCCGATGGCAGGTAGTCCAGAGGATTGATCAGTTCTTCCTCCCGGCGGGCGGGTCCGCTCCAGAACTCGCCAGCGCGCTCGCCGCGAAGAATGCGGTACTTCCGTTTCTTGAGCGGCTCATCAATGTTCCACGCCCATTCAACATCCAGCGCGGTGTAGTGGGCGGAAATCGCACGTCGAAAACCCTGCGTGCGGTTACGACCCGAACCGTGGACAAGGATCGGATGGAAGAAGACCGTATCCCCGGGTTCCATCTCGAGATGGATTCGCTTCTCACGAATATCGTCGACGCCTGCAGCACCAAAGTAGGCGCCGTTCAGATGTTCCCAATCCGGATTTTCGTGCTGAAGCAATTCACCTCGGTGTGTACCGGGAATAACCACGAGACAGCCGTTTTCTTTGGTCACCCTCTCTAGCGCGGTCCACGATGCGACGATCCTGTCCGCCGGGCGAAATGGAAAATACAAAAGATCTTGGTGTAGCGGGTGGCGGCCGTCGACGTTCGGTGGTTTGTTGATCAACATCGTGTGAATGGTTTGGACGTCATGACCGATGAAGCGTTCTACGCAGTCGAGAATCTGTGAATGCGTAGTATAGGAGTCGAGAACAGGATCCTTTTCGTAGTCTTGGATCTTGGCGATGGCTTCCATTTGAGTCGCAGGATTGACGACGCCTTTGGCGACCATCACGTCCTTCATCACCAACATACCCTCGGCTCGTTCGACGCGTCCTTCGACAATGTCGGTCAGGCGTTGGGTCCAACGATCGAGGTCTTTTGGGTCAAGCAGGCCGCGTGCGACAACGAAACCGTTTTCCCAGTAGGAATCCAGCATTTCCTCCGAAATTAAGTGTTCAGCCATCTACATTCCTCCGTGTGCTCCCGGGTGCGTCAAAGGTTGTTTCGATCATGTGTTCAATGAGATCCAAGACCTGGTCTTGATTCTTGGTCTCTCCGAAAACAAAGCTCCGTAACGCGAGTCCACTCAGCGTGGCTTGAATCGCTTCGAGAAGTCCGCTGGCTTCGCGGCGTGCCAAGTTGGGGAAGTACTCGTTGGCGCGCATGCGTACCAACTGGTGCAGACGTGCCGACGTTTCACGAAGCTGCTCTCGAAGTTCAGGATCGGTGCGCGCAGCAACGAAGAGCTCGAGTACCGCCGCATGTGCGGGTTCGGCGAACGTATCTGCGAGCAAACGAAGACCGGCACGAAACCGATTTGCGTCGGGTGCAACTTCAGACATGGCGCGGTCGTAGCGCGCCGCAATACCTTCGAAGAGGTGTGCCACTGCAGCGCTGACCAAAGCCGCTTTGGTTGGAAAGTAGTGGAGCCGTGCACCGCGCGATGCGCTCGCGCGACTTTCAATCTTGGCTGTTGTTGCGCCCGCGTAGCCGCTCTCGATCAAGCAGGCGAGGGTGGCATCGAGCAAACGGGTCTGCGTCGATTCTCGCCGCTCGGCCTGCGTGCGCCGGGGCACGGTCGATGTTGCGGGGCTGGTCATGCACCTCAAATCTATCAACAATTCTACAAACCGTCCAGCCGGTCTGTTTACCGGTACCTGAAATGGCGAGTAAGCTGGCTATAGTGGCCGCCATGAAATCAAAGGCTCTCTTCGTAGTGGGTTTACTGGCGTTTGGCTGTGCGCAGGATGGCAGCGTGGCCTGGGACCAGGTGCTGGGAACCATGCAATCCGCAGGTGGAATTCCAGGGGCGCCGCTGAGTGACTCGACCATCGTCTCCGGTCTGAAGCAAGCGCTTCAAGTGGGAACCAAGAACGCCGTCAACACGACGTCCTCGGTCGATGGTTTTCTCGCGAACGAACTCATTCGCATCAATTCACCGGAGCAGCTGACCACGATGACGAAAGGCCTGCGTGCGATTGGCATGGGTCGTCAAGTCGACGAACTCGAAGTTGCGATGAATCGCGCCGCCGAGAAAGCGGCCGGCGAGGCCACCAACGTGTTCATAACGTCGCTGAAACAGATGAGTTTCGCCGACGCGCGCGGAATTCTGCAGGGCAGCGATACCGCGGCGACGGAATATTTTCAACGCACGACTTCGGATGATCTACGGTCTCGTTTCTCCCCGATCGTCGACTCGAAGATGCAAGAGGTGGGACTCGCGACCATGTACAACAATCTCACGTCCAAGTACAACGCACTTCCATTCACGACGAAGCCCGCGCTCAATCTCAATCAATACGTAACCGACCAAACGCTCATAGGTCTTTTCAAAGTCGTCGCGACGGAAGAACAGAAGATCCGCCAAGATCCTGCAGCGAGGGTGACCCCACTGCTGAAGCAGGTTTTCGGTTCGCGTTAAATATCGCTCCCCGCACCGCTGTTCTGCGGTCCACAGTGCGGCAATTCCGACGGTGTTAGGCGGCGAAAATCGATCCTATGATGGCGGGTTGGGGTCTGCAGTTGCTGGGTCGTTGCTCCGCTGTTGCTGATCAATTCCAGCCTCGCTAGAGGGTCATTTCTCGATGACAAATGACCCTGCAGGGTTGGTATTCGTCTAAACTGTTCAGATGACTGGCTTGCCGACTAAGCAGCTACTTATTTCGGGTTTCGCCGTGTTGAGTCTTGGACTTTCAACGCACGCGCAATCGGTCGAGTATCGTTTCTACCACCCGGACGCGTTGGGTTCGAATGTCGTGGTGACCGACCGCAGCGGTGCGGTCGTTCAACGCATCGTGTCGACACCTTACGGGGAGATTCGCTCTACTGTGACGGGCAGGGGTCAGTCAATAGACCCGGCAGCCAATAGCGTGCGCCATCTCTTCACGGGCCATGAAAGCGATCCCGAGAGCGGCCTCCAGAACTTCGGTGCACGACACTACGATCCGTTCGTCGGAAGGTTTCTCTCCGTAGATCCTGAGCTGATCGAACTTGGCGTTAGTTTCAGTGACATCGAACAACATGCGCAGAGTCTCAACGGCCATGGCTATGCTTTGAGTCGCCCCACAACACTCGTGGACCCAACAGGTCGTTTCCCCTTTGACTCCGACGAAACGAGTACGCCATCGTACATTAGTGAGGGTCGAGAGGAATTGAGCCCGGAGGCCATCAAGGAACTAAGACGGGATATCAAGCGGAGCGCCAGATCGATTACGCGCACCTCAAACATCTATGTCCTGGGTGACGAAGAGTCAGTGAAAGAAGCGTTTGCTGCGAACGAACTTGACGCCGGCGGAAGGCTTTTACGCAAAAATATGGAGGCCGAGTTCAGCCAAATCGTTGTTGTTGCTTCAGATAAGATCGAGGAGACTTTCATGTTGAATATCGAAGAAGATATCGGAGTCGGTGCCTCTTTGGTCGCGAAGACCAGCGTCATTTTCTGGAATACAAGAGGTGGGCTCGTAACGAGTAGCGGCGGTACCATCAGCCCTGCAACGGTACTCGGCCACGAGGGCGCCCACACGTTCACGGGCGATAACACCATCAATTTTTCCAGCATGTTTCTTGGGCATCTTAGAAACGTTAACGAGCTGGTCGCACACGGCTTCGAAGCCGACCTCGCACAATCCCGCAACGAAAGTGTTCGAATCGACCGTGAGGCCAGCATGTTTTCAGTACCCTGCGTAACCTGCAGGTAGCTTCAAGACCTGGAAGACGAATGGGTTACCTCCGATTTCTAGAACTTCCATACTAGGTGGCTTCGCAAGCAACGTTAGCCGTTATGGCATGCAGTTGCTGGGTTATTGCTCCGCTGTTGCTGATCAATTCCAGCCTCGCTAGAGGGTCATTTCTCGACGAGGATGGATCCTGTGGGATTGGTATTTGTCTAAACTTGACCTATGACTGGCTTGCCGACTAAGCAGCTACTTATTTCGGGTTTCGCCGTGTTGAGTCTTGGACTTTCAACGCACGCGCAATCTGTTGAGTATCGTTTCTACCACCCGGACGCGTTGGGTTCGAATGTCGTGGTGACTGACCCTTACGGCGAGCCGAAAGCGATTGTCGATGGGAGCGGCAACTCGATCGATCCGTATGCGGATAGCGCGCGTCACCTCTTTACCGGACAGGAGCTCGATGCGGAAAGCGGTCTCCATTATTTTGGTGCCCGCTATTACGATCCCTTCGTGGGTCGTTTTCTTTCCGTCGATCCTGAACTCAGCGCAGTCGGTATTAGTTTTTCACGTATCCAGTCACAGCCGGGAAATCTGAACTCCTACAGTTACGTGTTGAACCGTCCGACCGTGCTTATCGATCCGACCGGTGCGTTTGCTGTTGAGGTCGGCAACATGCCAACACCCCAACCTGAACAAACGCCGCTGCCACAAGCGAGTCCGCAGGTGATCCCGACCGCGGAGAAGCCAATCGAAGAAATCATCGATGAGATGAGCGAGAGGTTTTTGGGCGTTTCGAACACCGACGAGAATTCCGCGTTGCCCGACGGGCGGGGCACGGGTCCACGCATCAGAATTTCCCGGCCTGAACTCATGGATCCGAAGAATCCAGAAAAAGGCAAAGGGCGAAGGACGTTGACAGGACGCGAGCAGAAAATCCTCCGAGAACTGACGAAAGCTGAATTTGCCGCGGGAACAAAAAGGCCAGTCGGGAACGGGAGATTCGAAGTCATCAACACGCGAGAAGAATTGTTAAAAGCAGGATATAACTCGGATGAGCTCGACCTGAGCGGCGAAACGGGGGATGGCATGCACCCGCTGTTGCGCGGATCTCCTGGGCCGCATCCTGCGATGCGGCCCCCCACTACGGTGAATATCCCAAAGCGCTAGCGGGCTTGTCGCATCCCGCTTCCCTCGTCGGTCGCTGGCGTGGTAGTTTCGGCGAGACTCGGACCCAAGGAGGCCAACGATGAAGCAGTGGATTGCGTTAGTTCTGTTAGGGGCACTGACGGCGTGTGGCAGCAGCGAGCCATCCGTCGAGGAGCAGCTCGCCGAGACCCAAGCGCTCTTAGGCGATGCACGTGAAGCCGTGCGAGCCGCGACGGCTGAGCTCGAGATCAAGCAGCAAGCGTTGATCGAACTGCAGACCGAACTCGACGGGTCTCGCGAGAAGCTTGCCGCGGCTCAGATTGAACTCGCCGAAGCCGAGTCCACCGTCGATATCGACACCACCGACACGCTCTTGTTTCGCGCGATCCAGCAGCGACTTCTCGACGACGAACGCCTCGATGGCGTGGCGATCCGTGCCGAGGTTAGCCGTGGTAACGTTACCTTAAGCGGTACTGTGGACTCAGAAGATCAGGTCGAAGCTGCTGAAACGCTGGCGGCTGAAGTCCCCGGCGTGGGTCTCGTAGAGAGCAAGATCGAGGTCTCGACACCGGCCGTGACGGCAGGCCCTGACGATTCCGACGAATAGCAGCGCCAACTGCCTGATTTTGCAAAGGGTTTTGTCAATCAAACGATTGAGGTGAAAAGGCCTCGAAAATCGAGATTCCTTTTGTTTGACAAGTGGTTGGCTACCGGATAGATTCCGCGTCCCGTTGGCGGAAGTGTCTTTCCACGACGGAGAGGGGGGCGCTTAGACCCCTCGTGCGCTCGGTCTTTGAAAAGCGAATAGTACGTAAGCCTTTAGTGTTTGAATTTTGATTCGTTCAAAGTTTTAACAGTGGAGGTGGGTTCTTAGTCAACATGATAATTAGTAGATAAGTAAGGCAAACTCTGTTCGCAGGG
>JAJDAK010000050.1:0-5000 GCA_029261895.1 Deltaproteobacteria bacterium | reverse complement strand
TAGGTGTGTGGAGGCAAACTCGGGGAACTGAAACATCTCAGTACCCGAAGGAAGAGAAATCAACCGAGATTCCCCTAGTAGCGGCGAGCGAACGGGGATTAGCCCAAACCGACGGGAAGAAATTCCTTTCGGGGTTGTGGGACCTCAATGTGAGACTCAGAGGGGTAATAGAAGGACCTGGGAAGGTCAGCCGTAGAGGGTGAAAGCCCCGTATATGAAACTCCAAAGAGCTCTAGAGGTATCCCGAGTAGCGCCGGACACGTGTAACCCGGTGTGAATCTGGGGGGACCATCCTCCAAGGCTAAATACTACCTAGCGACCGATAGTGAACCAGTACCGTGAGGGAAAGGCGAAAAGAACCCCGGTGAGGGGAGTGAAATAGAACCTGAAACCGTTTGCCTACAAACAGTGGGAGCCCTATGCCTCGGACTTCGGTCCTTGGAACGGGTTACTGCGTACCTTTTGCATAATGAGTCCGCGAGTTACGTTCGGCAGCGAGGTTAAGCCGTTAGGTGTAGCCGTAGCGAAAGCGAGTCCGAATAGGGCGTTTAGTTGCCGGGAGTAGACCCGAAGCCAAGTGATCTATCCATGGCCAGGGTGAAGCTAAGGTAAAACTTAGTGGAGGCCCGAACCGTAGAAAGTTGAAAATTTCCCGGATGAGCTGTGGATAGGGGTGAAAGGCCAATCAAACTTGGAGATATCTGGTTCTCCCCGAAATATATTTAGGTATAGCGTCATATGATCTCCACCGGAGGTAGAGCACTGAATGGGCTAGGGGTCCTACCAGATTACCGAACCCACTCAAACTCCGAATACCGGTGAGAGCAATATGGCAGTCAGACCATGGGGGATAAGCTCCTTGGTCGAGAGGGAAACAACCCAGACCGCCGGCTAAGGTCCCCAAGTGCATGCTGAGTGGGAAAGGATGTGAGATCGCTTAGACAACCAGGAGGTTGGCTTAGAAGCAGCCACCCTTTAAAAAGTGCGTAACAGCTTACTGGTCAAGTAGTCTCGCGCCGAAAATGTAACGGGGCTAAGCATGCCACCGAAGCCGCGGATCTATGACACTTTCGAGTGTCGTGGGTGGTAGGGGAGCGTTCTAGTTGCTGATGAAGGTCAACCGTAAGGATGGCTGGAGGCCCTAGAAGTGCATATGCGGACGTGAGTAGCGATAAAACAGGTGAGAAACCTGTTCGCCGTAAACCTAAGGTTTCCTGGGTAAAGTTAATCTGCCCAGGGTTAGTCGGCCCCTAAGCCGAGGCCGAAAGGCGTAGGTGATGGGAAACGGGTTAATAATTCCCGTACCACTAACGTAACGTTTGACCGAAGGGGGGACGGAGAAGGGTAGCTGAGCCGGGTGACGGACGTCCCGGTCCAAGTGAGTAGGGGGAAGGAGTAGGCAAATCCGCTCTTTCTTAACCCCGAGACACGACGTCGAGGAGCTTGCTCCACAAAGTCAGTGATCCCATGCTTCCAAGAAAATCCTCGTAGGGAGTTATGTTGGTGACCGTACCGTAAACCGACACAGGTAGGTGGGCAGAGAATGCCAAGGCGCTTGAGAGAACTCTGGTTAAGGAACTCGGCAAATTAGCACCGTAACTTCGGGAGAAGGTGCGCCCCGGTTGGTGATCGGGCTCGCTTCGTGAGCTGATTGGGGCCGCAGAGAGCAGGGGGTAGCGACTGTTTACCAAAAACACAGGACTCTGCGAACACGTCAAGTGGACGTATAGGGTCTGACGCCTGCCCGGTGCTGGAAGGTTAAGGGGATCTGTTAGTTCTTCGGAGCGAAGCGGTGAACTGAAGCCCCAGTAAACGGCGGCCGTAACTATAACGGTCCTAAGGTTAACTATCGTAGCCTTAGTAAAACTGAACTATATGCGGGAAACTCCTCGACAGCCGTTCGGTACTCGTTGCAGCTTGTGGTATAACCACAAGCTGCGGCAGTAAAAATCCGACGGACATGGGGACAATCCGCAGGGAAGGTCCAATGCTGAATTGGAAACCCTCAGAGGCTAAACGTTCAGGGTTGATTGTATGAACCTTGATGCACAATGGATTGTAGGGTTCGTCGACGGTGAAGGATGTTTTCACGTCGGGATTAGTAAACATCCCGACATGAAACTCGGATTTCAGGTTTTACCTGAATTCACCGTCGTACAGCACGAACGCGATGTGCAAGTGCTCCACGCACTCAAGGCTTACTTCGGATTCGGAGTGGTTCGAAAGAATCACGGCGACCGGATGGCCTACCGAGTGCGAGATCTGGATCACTTGATAAAACGCATCCTGCCATTTTTCATCGAGCACCCGTTGAAAACCAAGAAGAACGTAGACTTTCGGAAGTTTCGAAAAGTCTGCCTCCTCATGGAAAAGGGCGACCATCTCACTCCAGAGGGTCTCGAAGAGATCCGAGGAATCGCAAGTGAGATGAATCGAGGTCAACCAAGATAGAGTCCAGCTTGTTCGGAAACGGATGAGATTAACTGAGCGAAATTCCTTGTCGGGTAAGTAACATTGCCCGAGGTGGGAGTGATCCCACTTCGTAAACCGGCTCAAATCGGTGGAACCCTAGCGGTACCTCTTGCAGGTGTACCGTGGGCAATACCGAGGGTAAGATCACACTTGTGGTGATCCCTGTAACGACTCAGGGGTGAGATCCCTGGATGGAATGTTTTTCGCATTCCATAATACGCCGGCCCTGACTCTTATTGATGAACCTTGATGCCTACATATCAGGCTTTGTGGACGGAGAAGGTTGCTTCTGCGTTTCTTTTCAGCCCAGTCGACGACATCGACTCGGTTGGGAGGCACGACCGAGCTTCTCGGTCAGTCAAAACGCAGATCGCGCTGAATTGTTGTTCGCAATGCGAGATAAGTGGCAATGTGGGTTCATCCGACCTGATCGGTCGGATAACACTTTGAAGTTCGAGATACGAAATGTACAGAGTTTGGTGGATGTAGTTCTCCCACACTTCAGGGCATTTCCGTTGTTCTCTTCAAAGCAAGCAGATGTGGAGTCGTTTTCACGAGTCTGTATCTGGATGCACGAAGGTCAACATCGAACCATCGAAGGGTTCATGAAGATCGTAAAGGTTGCGATGAATATGAATTCATCGGGTAAGCGTAAATACTCGGAAGACGAGATACTCAACTCGCTTCAATCAGGTGAAGGTATAGTCTGCGCCACGGGTAACCGTGGATTAACGTGAAGTTCCGACCTGCACGAATGGCGTAACGACTTCCCCACTGTCTCAACCAGGGACTCAGCGAAATCGAAATGCCGGTGAAGATGCCGGCTACCCGCGACTAGACGGAAAGACCCCGTGCACCTTTACTGCAACTTCACACTGAGCTTCGGGCTTGTACGTGTAGGATAGGTGGGAGGCTTTGAAGCCGGGACGCTAGTTTCGGTGGAGCCAACCTTGAAATACCACCCTTATGCGTCTGGGGTTCTAACCGAGGTCCGTTAGCCGGATCCGGAACAATGTGTGGTGGGTAGTTTGACTGGGGCGGTCGCCTCCTAAAGAGTAACGGAGGCGTACAAAGGTCCACTCTGGCTGATTGGAAACCAGCTTGAGAGTGCAAAGGCATAAGTGGGCTTAACTGCGAGACTTACAAGTCGAGCAGATGGGAAACCAGGTCTTAGTGATCCGGTGGCTCCGCATGGAAGGGCCATCGCTCATCGGATAAAAGGTACGCCGGGGATAACAGGCTTATAGCGCCCAAGCGTTCATAGCGACGGCGCTGTTTGGCACCTCGATGTCGGCTCGTCACATCCTGGGGGTGAAGCAGCTCCCAAGGGTTCGGCTGTTCGCCGATTAAAGTGGCACGCGAGCTGGGTTCAGAACGTCGTGAGACAGTTCGGTCCCTATCTATCGTGGGCGCAGGAGATTTGAAGGAAGCTATCCCTAGTACGAGAGGACCGGGATGGACGCACCTCTAGTGTACCGGTTGTCGCGCCAGCGGCACCGCCGGGTAGCTATGTGCGGAAGGGATAACCGCTGAAGGCATCTAAGCGGGAAGCCCCTCCTAAGATGAGATCTCCCTCAAGCTTTAGCTTGCTAAAGACCCCTTCTAGACCAGGAGGTTGATAGGCTGGGTGTGGAAGCACAGTAATGTGTGAAGCTGACCAGTACTAATCGGTCGTGAGGCTTGACCTAAGCCTTAGTTGGTTATCGCGCGGCGAAGCTGCGCTGCCAACGAGCCATGTTATTTCATACATGGCTGTCTTAGTTGGTTATCGCGTGGCAATGCCGCGTCGCCAACAAATCACGTTGATTCAAACGTGGTTGAATGAGTCAGTTACTTCGCAGCAATGCTGCGAGTAACGCATAGGCAATTGGTCTTGGCGTCTAAAAATACGACAAACGCATGCACGCTGCGCAGCAGTGCGCGAAGCGTCGCATGCGGTGCGCGCAGCGGCCCGCTTAGCGGGCGGCGATAACGCGTACAGACGAGCTACACGGAATAATCGATTTTCCTGGGGCCTCGGTGGCGGGGTCCCAGGTCAGTTTTTCCCACCGTCTTTAGAGTGGGGGCCACACCCGATCTCATCCCGAACTCGGAAGTTAAGCCCCGCTTCGCCGATGGTACTGCTCACAGGGGTGAGTGGGAGAGTAGGACGACGGTGGGTTTTCTTAGACGCCGCCATCTCAAATGAGGTGGCGGCGTTTCAGTTAAGCCCTCAACGCTGCTGGCCGGCCCTGCGAAACTGGTACCAGCTTCTGAGTTAGTCTTCTATGTAGGAGCTGACTGGAGGCGAAATGAAGCGAGCGAGGTTTACGGAAGAGCAGATCATCGGAATATTGAAGTCTGCGGAAGCGGCAGGGAGCATCCGAGCGGTATGCCGGGAGCACAACCTGACGGAGCAGACGTTCTACCGCTGGCGTAGAAAATATGGCGGGATGGATGTTTCGGAAGCGAAGAAGCTGCGTGAGCTTGAGCGGGAGAACACGGAACTGAAGAAGATGGTTGCGGATCTGTCGTTGGACAATCGGATG
>JAJDAK010000049.1 GCA_029261895.1 Deltaproteobacteria bacterium | reverse complement strand
AAAAAGAGGACGGAGTGCGGCGACCGCAAAATAACAAAGGTGTTCGTGATAGATCGTGTCGAACTCGCAGTTTTCGACTAGCTGCAGGACGTGCGGCGCTTCGATCACTGCGATACCGTCGTCTTTAAGCAGCGTTCGAATGCCAGCGATAAAACCGTTCAGATCCGGCACGTGGGCCATCACGTTGTACGCAAGTACGACGTCCGCAGCTACGCCTTCCGCGCGGAGTCCGTTGGCAAGTTCCGCACCAAAGAACTCAGAACGTGTCGGAATCCCTTTCTCGACTGCGGCCGCGGCAATGTTCTTGGCGGGTTCGATGCCGAGTACAGGAACTCCCGCTTGCTGGTAGAACTGCAGCTGATAGCCGTCGTTGCTCGCGATCTCGACCACAAGACTATCCGATCCGAGCCGTGCTTCCGCGCAAAGCTCGTCGGTGCTCTGCTTGGCATGGGCGAGCATGGTGTCGGAAAAGCTTGAGAAATAGGGATAGTTTTCAAAGAGCGCTTCGGGCGGAATGGTTTCAAGTATCTGCGCCAAAGAACAGCTTGGGCAAAACGCCAACGTGAGGGGAAAGCGGGCTTCTTCGCCGTGCAGTTCGGTCTCGGTGAGCAGTTGGTTCGCGAGCGGCATCGGTCCGAAGGCGAGCACCGTCTCGAGATTCGACGCGCCACAGCTCCGGCAAGCAGTTCGGGTCAGCGCGTTCAAGCTTTTCCTAAATACTCTTGGTACCAGGCAATGGTTTCACTCAAACCGCGGTCGAGATCCCATTCGGCATTCCAACCGAGCACGCGTTTAGCCTTTTCGGCGCTGAGCGACTGGCTGAGAATTTCCGCTTTAGCCGTATTCTGCACGTCGGGTTCGAGATCGCTGCCCAGCTGCTTGCGAATGCACTCAACGATTTCACGGACCGTCACCCAGGATTCGGTGCTGAAGTTGAATGCTTCCCCGCGGACTTCTTTTGAATCGACTTTTTCGGCGAGCAGAAGATATGCGGAGACCGCGTCCTGTACGTGCAAGTAGTCGCGGATGTAGTTTCCGTCACTTCGTATCACGGGCCGCTCCCCGCGCAGAATCGACCGAATGGTTCCGGGAACGATTCGGCTGAAATTTAGATCGCCGCCACCGTAGATATTGCCGCAACGCGCGATCGTGACTGGAACGTCGTACGTCATGGCGTAGCTGCGTGCGAGCATGTCGGTACAGCTCTTTGAAACATCGTAGGGATGCGTCGCGTTAAGTGGCATCTCTTCGTTATAGGGCAGGTTCTCCTGAGAGCCGTAGGCTTTATCGCTGGACGCAACAACAATACGCTCCACTAAATCCGGCAAGCGACGCGCGGCTTCGAGCAGGTTCCAGCTGCCCTCGATATTGCTGCGAAAAGTCTGGAGCGGTGAGCGCAGCGCGGTATTGACGATGGTTTGCGCGCCGAGATGAAAAATCGCCTGGATCTCGTGTTCGTTCAGCGCGCGCTCAACCGTGTCGTAGTCTTCGAGCTCGCCGTTCACAACACTCGCGCGTTGAATGTCACCGCTGCGATAGAGTTCGGACTGCGGGTCGGTGTCGCGCACGAAGACGGTGAGGTCCGCATGCTGTGCCAAGAGTTCGCGGCAAAGCCAGGAACCCACGATGCCGGTCGCACCGGTGACGAGTACACGCTTGCCCTGCCAATCAGTACGCGCCATGACTTATGAATCCTTTTGTCCGTTACGCGCAGCCCAGGGTGCGGCGCCATCTTGCCAAAGTGCCTCGAGCACGCGCAGGTCGCGAAGCGTGTCCATGCATTGCCAGAAATCGGTATGCCGATACGCCTGCAGCTGCCCTTCAGCGGCAAGTCGTGAGAGCGGTTCATGCTCGAGCGAAGTGTCATCGCCATCAATGAAGTCGAAAACGCCTGGTTCGAAGACGAAGAAGCCGCCGTTGATCCAACCCTCTGCAGAGATCGGCTTCTCGGCAAAGTCGACAACCTGCTGATCGTCCAACATGAGATTACCGAAGCGTGCGGACGGCCGAACCGCGGTGATGGTTGCGAGCTTGCCGTGGGCGCGGTGAAATTTGATGAGCCGATCGATCTCGACATTCGACAGGCCATCGCCGTAGGTCAGCATGAAGGTGCCGTCTTGAAGATAGTGGCGAAGTCGAAGGAGGCGACCACCGGTCATCGTGGCTTGACCCGTATCGACCAGGTGTAAGGTCCAGTCTTCCGCAGGCGCGCCCTTAGCAGAAAGATTGCCGGTCCGAAGTTCAACCGTAAGTTCCGGTGATTCACGAAGCGAGTAGTTGAGGAAGTAGTCCTTGATCATTTGGCCCTTGTGGCCAAGCGCGATGCAAAACTCGTCATGCCCGAACGACGCGTAGTGCTGGAGGATGTGCCAGAGAATCGGCCGGCCGCCGATTTCGACCATCGGTTTTGGCCGTAGATCTGTGGCCTCCGCCAGGCGCGTGCCCTGGCCGCCGCAAAGCACAACCACCTTCATGAGTTCCTCCTCGCTCGCGCCAGAGGGTATCATCTTCGTATTGGGTTTCGAACCGCCGGCCATGGGCGCTATACGGATGTTCGGAACCGTTGGAGGATGCAATTGCGCTGGCAAGAAACCGGGTTAGAAGGCAGTTTCCTGCTTGAACTCGAGCCCGCTGAAGATGAACGTGGCTTTTTCGCCCGCACTTTCTGCCGCGATGAATTCGCCGCGCGGGGCCTTGTGACCGAATTCGCCCAGACGAGCATCTCGTTTAATCATCTGAAGGGCACGCTCCGTGGCATGCATCTCCAGGCGTCCCCGCACGAAGAAGCGAAGCTCGTACGTTGCACCCGGGGCCGGATTTTCGATGCGATCGTGGATCTACGCACGGGCTCCCCTACCTATCTTAAGGCGTACACGGTCGACCTCTCGGCCGAGAACCATGCCCAGCTCTACGTGCCCGCAGGTTTTGCGCACGGATTCCAAACCCTCGAAGACGAATCGGAGGTGCTCTATCAAATCTCCGTACCGTTTGTTCCCGAAGCGAGCCGCGGCTACCACCACGCTTCACTCGCGTTTGGCATCGACTGGCCGCTGCCGCCCGAGAATGTCAGCACGCGCGACCATCAACTCGAGAAACTCGCACGATCTTGAAGTTTCGTCTCTTTAGCCTTTGCCTGGTTGTTGTTTTTATTGCGTGCGCTCCTGCGGAAGATGCTTCAATTATCGCTGCTGATTTTGCAACGCTACGAGCGCTTGATCCTCGTACACCCGGTTCGCTACAACATCACCAAGCGCAGACCTACATCAGTGAGCAGCTTCAAGCTGCAGGCTGGCGTGTGGAGCGTGATGGATTCGATGCCACACCGCTTGAAGGCGATCCGGTTCCGATGATGAACTTGATCGCGGTCAAAAAGGGACGGGGCGATAAGCTCACCGTGCTCGCGACGCATTACGACACGAAACCAACTGCGCCCGGCTATGTGGCGGATGGCGCCTCGGGTGCGGCGGTTCTTTTGGACGTAGCTCGCAACCTCCCAAACGAAGCAACTGAGAATACGGTCTGGCTCGTCTTCTTCGATGGTCACGAACCATTCGGCGACGCCTTCGCCCCGCGGGATGGGCTCTACGGCAGCCGCCAGCTCGCGTCGAAGATGGAACGCGACGGATCACTCACGAAGATCGATAAACTCTTCGTCGTTGACCGCGTTGGCGGAACCGATCTAAAACTCGCCATGCCGTTTCGTTTCTCCGCTGATCTTCTCGGTGACATCGCCGAAGCTGCTGCCGACCTCGGCCATCCCGAACTCGTCGACCTCAAGCAACCCCGTCAACGTCTTTGGAACGATCACAAGCCGTTCTTCGATAAGGGGGTGAGAGAGGTGATGCCGGTGGTTGGTTTGGTAAACGGGCGGAGTGAGGAATCCATGCGCTCTGTCAGCCGAGTTGTGAAAAGACTCGTTAATGTGGTGCCCACGGACTTTTGACTGCGTGACCACTAATTCCGTTCTCATCGATCTTCCAACGGATTCCGTGCGGGCTGGATACGGGTCTCAATCGTGCGAGTTCAGAATCTTGGACTTCTAGTATTCGCTCGCCGTTCTGAGTGACCAATATTCTTTTCACCTCTAAGTTGGGTTGCGACGTATGTACTACATTGTCTGCAGGGACCTCCCCGCTGGTCACCTGTCCGTCGCTGTACTCGATCTCAATCATCATTGTTGCTGACGTTGCGTTGTGTACGATCGGGGGATTCAGCTGGCCGCAAACAAATCCAGTGTTGAGGATCAGTAGTACTACTCCAGTTTTGAATTTCTTCGAGCTTCTCATTGACTTCTTAGGTAATCGCCGCCCCCGGCGAAATTATTGGCCATTTGTTCAAATGCATTGCTTGATGTTGGCCCACCAGCAAGCGCCCAAATCGGTATAAAAAGCGGCCCGAACACTTCGAATTGGTAAGTGTGCGCTTCTTCGTGGAGGGCAAGGTTCAAGCGTGTTGCTGAGCCATAAAGTTTTTCCAGAAGGTTTCTCGGGTCATCAGATAGACGCGAGAATACCTGCACGTTCCCAAGCGTTACGGCCGATCTTCTTTGTGCTAGCGTCTGCAAGGGATTGTTCAGGAACTGGAGCGCATTGTTACCGAAGCGAATTGAACCTCCGTACCAAGCCGTAGAGCCAAATCGACCTCCGGTTAGGAAGTAAGCCGATCGCCCTACGAGTGAGATGGCGTTCCCGCCAACGAACCCGATTCCGCCCCAAACTAAACCCAGCGCCGTATTCGGTGAGGTCCATATTTTCCGCGCGATATTCGCTGCCAACGATCCAAGGGTACCGACCGATCGGAGCGCCGTTCCCACTCTGCTAAGCGTGGATGCTCCAGCGGAAACCAATGTGCCCAAAATGGAACTTAGCGCCCCGCGGGCTGCACTAGCGAGAACGTTCCCACCATTGGCTAGCCCACTAGCGGCTCCGCTTACAGCACCAGAGATAAACGAAACCGCGAACTGGGTTAGGAACGCCGTTTCTGTGACGGATATACCGACTGTACCTAAAGCGGCGACCACATAGGGTGCAAGTTCCCATTGTTGGAAGATAACCATTGGAATTGCAAGCAACGCCAATGTTCCGAGAGTCTTTCCTAGGTTTTTTAGCGTGTCGCTGATGCTGGCCCCATTCGCGATCGCTTGGGCACTCTGGTAGAAGGGGTTGTATTTTTCGAGAGAGTGCTTAGATAGCGCAGTTCCGATGGCGAATGGGGATGCCCCGATAAACCACTCCTCATTATCGATGAATTTTACAAAAGCTTTTGCAGCCTTTCGGACACCGCGGCGCACTTCGCGTTCGATTTTTTTCAGGTAGCGGCCGATGCCGAAACCGCTGGGATCTATGAATGACAATGGGTTGTTGTTGACGTAGGCGTAGCGATTAAAACCTTGGGTGCTGCTTCGGAACTGGGTGGTTGGATCTGCGCTGAGGAAGCGACCGAGCACGGGGTCGTAGACACGGCCGCCCATGTGGACGAGGCCAACGTCATCAAGTTGCTCATGGCCGGTGAAACCGCGATTGGTTTGGCTTTGGATGGAGCCAACGGGTGCGCTGGTCCAATTGCTATTGCGGCGCAAGCCATGGGGGTCGAAGCTCAGTTTCTCTACGATGTTTCCCGACACATCTGTAATGACATCGGTGGAGCCGAGATGGTCTTTATGGACGTAGACCGTCTTGTCGGCCGCTGCTGTGGACTGTGTGTGTATGGCGACTAGACCAGTTGGGCTGGAAATGAAATGTTTCTGTTCGATGCGGAGCTGTTTCGTAGCACCATCGCGGGTCGTTACTTCTTCGAAGAGCTTTCCGATATACCGTGTTTCGATGCGATCACGAGGGTTGGATAGTTTGCGATCGTCCTGGTAGATCAGGCCACGATCGGGACCGTAGTAGAGCTTGCGGCGCGACGTTCCCTTCTTGATGACTTTGCTGGGCTTGTTGAACGCGGTGTATTTGATCTTGCGTCCCGCGCCGCTGGTTTGGTTGCCGCTCTTGTCGTACTTGTACGTCTCGTTGACAAGTCCTGCGACGCTGGTGACTGCGTGCGCGTGCGCAGGGTCGTCATAGTTATAGGTGCCGACATCAGACTTGAAGAGAATATTTCCGGTGGCGTCGTAACTGTATGTCTTTGTTTGTCCGCCAGCGATGCTCGATGACTTCATTCGATTCAATGGGTCGTATGTTATGGATTCGGTCAGGCCCTGATTGAAGTCCGCGCGGCTCTTGAGGTTGCGAAGTGTGTCCCACTCGTAAGCGAGATTCTGGATTTCGAGGCCCGCGCCAAACCCGGTTCCGATGAAATCGATCTCACCTGTGTTGGGATTGAATACACGTTCGGAGGTTAGGCCGTTGCCAAGAAGTTCTTGTGTGAAGTTACCGTGGGCATCGGTGGCTTGTGCTTCCCAGTAGATCGTGGAGCCAGCATCGTCACGTACTTCATTGAGAAAGCCACGTGCGTTGTAATTATTGCGGACGCGTAGACCTGTAGGATAGGTGAGAGTCTCGAGACGACTAAAATCGTCGTACCTTAAGTCGAGTGTGAAGCTGCGGCGTCGGATCTCGGTCGTGCTCGAGGCCAGGCGGCTCAGGGAATCGTATTGAAGCGTGCGTTCGAACTTGCCTTCTTTGCTCTCGATCGTCGCGATCTTACCAAGCCCATTTTGTGCGATGTCATACTCCCAGGTGGTTTTACCACGGGATTCTCTGCGTTCAAGGAGGCGCCCGATTAGGTCGTATTTGAAAGTCGTCGACTTTCGATTGGCGCTGACCTCGCGCGTGAGTTGTCCAAGCGCATCGTACTCATAGGTCCAGTGACCCATGTCGGGATCGTCCATGGCGATCTTACGACCCACGTGATCGTAGGTGAGCGAGGTGATGTCGTTTCCCGCATCCGTAACTTTTGTGAGATTACCGAAGCCATCGTATTCGTAAAAGTTGCTTCCGCCGAGATGATCGATTACTTGAACGACCTGATTGCGGCCATCTCGAATCTCGGTGTGAGTTTGTCCGGCATCGTTGGTGGCCACTGTTTGTAGTCCACTGTAACTGGATTCAACGGTAGTACCATCAGGCTGGGTTTGAACCAAGACCCGACCAATCGTATCGTAGCTAGGTTGGCTCCAATAAATTCCATCGCCCTCGTAATAAGGCAGGGATGCACGGTCCACGCGACCTAGCTCATCGTACTCGGTGCGCTGAAGCACTCGAGTGCCGTCGAAACCTTCGGTTTCTGTGACGATGGTTCGCTGCAAGATATCGAGATAGCCAATCCGTGGTGGTTGTCCGTCCTGTAACGTGGTCGTAACCATGGAATGACCGAACTCACAATTCGATGTGCAGAGCGAGCGTGTGGTTGTTGTCGACGATCCGTCTGATCGGATCACACGTGTTTCACGGCCAAGGCTGTCGTACTCCCAGATCGTGGTTAGCTGGTTAAGGTCCGTAGTGGAAATAGGGGTGCCGAATCTATTCGAGAAGGATTGACTCGTGGAATGTTGCAACGGGTTGGTGGATGAAAGGGCGAACTGGCCACGTGTATCGTAAGTTACAGTCGAAACGCGCGGTGTGATTCCGGCACCAGCAACAGTCGTTTGCTCAGGATTTCCGAAGCTGTCATATGCGTATGTCGTGGAGACATGATTGCTCGTACCAGGCTCAATGGATTGGGATACGAGCGCGCCAGTGATGCCGTCATAATCAAACGTGCTCACACGTGTCTGCGCAGTGGACGTTGGCGAGGACGCGGTCGTTTCCTTCCGCGTAAGTTGTCCGATTAGCCAATTCGCTGCGTCGTTGTCGTAGGTGTTGACGTCAACCATGGACGATCCGTCGTCGTAAAGCGTCTCTGCTCGCGTGACGTTGCCAAAGCTGTCGAATTCCTGGTTACTCACCGTGGTTGCGATGTGGGAGCCGTCTATTTCGAAATTGTCTCGCACCCCTTGTTGTGGCTCGACGAAAAAGTGGCTGCCCTCGCCGAAAAGCTGAACGCCGTAGGTATTGACCGAGCGGTCAATCAGCGTGTTATTGCTGAGGTGAATCTCGACCTGGTCCACGAGTCCGTTTAGCGGATAGTCCTGACGATAAAAGGTCGTGGTAGCGATGCCCGTCGTTTCATCGGTTTCGACGACTTCGGCATAGCCCAGCGAACCACGTCCGCGCAGATGATTTCTAATGCCTCGATAGTGATAGTGCGTACGAAGCATGCCCCCGATACCGTTGCTGGTCGCCACGGTGCGCACCACCGACCCGCGTGGCTGAACATCTTGAATCGGATAGACGGCATCGGTGAACTTCGTATAGACGTTTGGATCTGTCAGAGGGGTGTAGGTGATCTCAGTGATCACACCCAACCCATCGGTAATCCGAGTCATCTGGTCTGCCATGGCGTTGTCGTCGACCCAGACACTGCGTGTGTCGTCGGCGGAACGACCTTGGTCATCTTTGCGATCAAAGAAGAAGCCGGGTAAGCCGTCGCCGTCGTAGTCACCCAAATGAGCGACATAACCGACGTACGCACCTTGGGCAGGTACATCGCTGATACGGACGTCGAATCGGAACCCATCGTTTTGATCCGTGGCTTGCGAAATCCAGATGCGTCGGTCACCGGTGGCCCGGCCCTGATTGTCGGTGCGGCTCCAATAGATGTCGCTCAGGCCATCGGCGTTAAAGTCTGTCACCTGAGCGGAGTAGTTTGTTAACTGGCCCTGCTCTGGCAGCGAGTTATTGGCGGCGTCGAAACCGCCGTGGCCCGCGCTGGGCCAAAGGAGCATGGCTCCGTTGCTGCGGTTATTCCAAAGAATGTCGGTTAAGCCGTCGCCATTGAAATCGCCCGTTGAAACGGCGTAACCCCCGAGGTTGTTTCCTTTGTCGACGCGCGGATGCTCAGGGTGACCGGTACTGGTGGTGAAGCAAGGATCGGTGCTCAGGCCGGGGCGCCCAATCGAAAGCCAGACCACGCGCTCGCCATTTCCGGGTGGATTCCAGAGGATGTCGCTTTGACCGTCTCCGTTGAAGTCGCCGACGACCGCGGAGTGGTTCCCAAATTGGTTCATGTCGGGGAAGCACACATCTCGCGGTTCGAAAGTCGGGTCTTCTTGGCCGACAAAGTCGGAGTAGAGGATTCGTTTATAACCGTCGGTACGGGCGTAGAGCACGTCCGTGCGGCCATCGCCATCGAAGTCACCAAGAACGAGTCGGTTGTTAACGCTGAGGCTGGGCCCGGCCTTCTGCACGAAGGGTCCGTTTGCGGACGGGTCATCCCCACGACTCATCCAATAGCGGCTAAAATCGAAACTTAGGCCATTGGTCTGGGTCTCCTGCCAGAGAATGTCGCTCAGACCATCGCCGTTGAAGTCGCCAACGTAAGGTGTGTAACCCTGAATCGGGCCCGTCGAGGGCAGGGAACTTTGAATCCCGTCAAATTGCCCATTCCCAATATTGGGCCAATACACACGGTCGCCGTCCATGCGGCCGTAGATGTCAAGCTTGGCCCATAGGATGTCGGTGAGACCGTCGCCGTTGTAGTCGGAGACAAGCGGTCCCCATCCCAAGAGTTGGCCGTCCTGATTGCGTGGATTGTTGAATACCGAGTACTGGTCCACCGTACCGCCGGTCCAATCAAATGTCGTTACGGGAAGGCATTGGCTATCTGCGCCACACTCGGTCACGGAATCGATACGTGACCGTTCTGCGAGCGGGTCCTTGCTGTAGGTTAGGTTGTACTCGCGCACCAATTCGCCGTCGGCGAAAGTTCGGACCCCCTTCATGCGCACGCTGAGCAATGTTTTGGTGCCGCCGAGCCAGCGTACCGCTTTGTCGGGTCGGTCCTCGTAGACGAACTCCACATGGTTGTAGGCAGCCAAACCCTGGGAAAGGTTCTCTGTGTAGTCGATGCGGATGGGTTGGAATTCGATGT
>JAJDAK010000048.1 GCA_029261895.1 Deltaproteobacteria bacterium | reverse complement strand
TAAAATCTCTCCCCTTTCCCCCCCGCGCCCCCCCCCACACAAAAAAAACAAAATTTTAACCCAACGTCCCCAAAGGATTGCTTAAAGCTCTTCGAGTGTATCGAGAGCTTTTTGGAAGCGACCCGCGTGGGACTTTTCGGCCTTCGCAAGCGTTTCAAGCCACTCGGCCACTTCGGGGAGGTTCTCGTCGCGCGCGGTTCGCGCCATGCCGGGATACATCTCCGTGTACTCGTAGGTCTCGCCCGCAACGGCCGCGGCGAGGTTTTTCGACGTATCACCGATCGGGAGTTCTGTCGCGGGATCACCGACTTCCTTCAGGAAGTCGAGATGACCGTGTGCATGACCGGTTTCCGCATCTGCGGTGTTCTTGAAGAGGCTTGCGACTTCGGGGTATCCCTCGATATCGGCCGCCTTCGCAAAGTACAGATAGCGGCGGTTGGCCTGAGACTCGCCCGCAAAGGCGTCCTTTAAGTTCTGGTGGGTTTTCGTGCCCTTCAATGACATGACTGTGGTTTCTCCTCACTCTTAGGTTTGTCGGAATGACCGTCAGCGCAGTTTTCGCACTGACCATGAAAATCCATGCGCACACTTGAAGCGTGCAGTCGGTAGAGACGGCGAATCCGCCCGGCCATGCCTCGGGGTAGTGCGCGGAAATCGGGTAGGTCGATGTCGTAGATCGTGCCGCAATCATCGCAAAGAAAGTGATGGTGGGTCGCGACGTTGCCGTCGTAACGAACCGCCGGGCCCGCGCAGGAAACGCGATTGATCTCACCTTGATCGGCGAGAACCTCGAGGTTGCGATAGACGGTGCCCAGCGAAAGGTTCTGAAATTCGGTGCGGAGGGCTTCATGCAGCCAGGCCGCGGTCGGATGCGTGTCGGTGGCACGGAGCACTTCGAGTAAGCGCACGCGTTGACGAGACCGATGACGGCGTAAGCCGGGGCTGGTTCCTCTCACGTCGCGAGCGTAAACGAGGTGGCACGTGAAAGACAAGAGAAATAGGAATGATTCCTAGTTTAATGAGGGAGGCGACTGGCGGCCGCATTTGCTGCGCGCTGTAGCGAAACATCTGGGTCCTGAATCCCACGCTGAATCTGTTCGCGAACCGGGGCCAGTGAATCGGGATGATGCCGGACCAGATCCGGCAGCACCACGATGGCGATACGCCGAAGTTTCGCGTCGGCCGTGGTATCGGCGATCGAAAGCACGCATTGCAAAGCCGCGGCGGACGGCTCGGTGAGTTTCGCCATGCAGGCGAGTGCGGCGCGCTGGACCTCAAGGTCGGAATCATCGAGCGCCTGCAGAACCGCGGCCTCGGTTTCGCTTCGTTCCGGGCCAAGCTCGCGAAGTGCATAGAGGGCCATGCGACGACGCTGCGCCGTTTCGCCGTTTGCGGTTTCGTGGCTGAGTACCGGGAGTACTTCGCCGTGCAAGCGCCCGAGTACGGCCAGCATATGTGCAGCGCTCCAACGCAAATCGCCGTCCTCGAGTTCGAAACAGTCGAGTAACGCCGGCAGTAGTCTCAACGTCTGACGACCGGTTCGAAATAACACGAATGCGGACGAAAACTGCACCCGCGGATTCGAATCCCGAAGTAGCGCGTTTAGCTCATCTTGAAAGCTTGGGTCGCTGGCAAAGTGCTCAATCGCTTGATCGCATGCGCCGCGTTGAATCGCGCGATCGGCGGAGCCAAAGCGTTCGCGCCAATCAGACAAGGGACCAATGCTCCACACCCGCTGGATCCACGGAGCGAGATGCCCGGGCTTCTTTTTCGAGTTTGCTTAGATGGGAGAGCACCGATTGTCCCGCTGCGGCATGTAGTACAACGGGTGTATCGGTGTAAATACGCCGCACCATGGCTTCGATCGAGGTGGCACCGGATTGGATCGCCGCGATGATCTGAATCTCGCGTTCTTTGCGGTGATGGAGATAGCTCTCGAGTTTCGGGGCAGCGGGTTCGACCAACGGGCCATGGCCTGGATACAGGCGTTGCGGTTCGAGACGCTGCAGGCGTTCGAGTGTTTGCAGGTAGAGGCCCATATCTCCACCCACACTCGGAATGATCGATGTACCGGCACCGAGTACGACATCCCCAGTAAAAATCGCGCGCTCCTCGTCGAGCCAAAAGCAGAGATGATCGGGCGCATGCCCCGGCGATTCAATCGCGCGTAGTGTCACGCCATCCGTGCGGATCTCGTCGCCATCGCGAAGTTCGTTGAACGCAAGCGATCCATCCAATTTGGTATGGGGCATCTTGTGCACCGGGATCTTGCCGAAGCTGTCGAAGATCGATGGAATACCACCTAGATGATCCGGATGAGCGTGGGTAACGACGATCTCGGTCGGAGCATCGACGCTGAATTCTGTGCGCAAAGCGTCGCGCAAGAGCTCGATGTATTCAGGCACGCCAACGCCGGTGTCCAGTAGCAATACGCGCTTCCCGAGACCCATGAGATATGTATTGGTTCCTGGACCGGTGAATGGGCCGGGGTTGAGGCCGCGCACCACTACGACGCGATCGGACCAGCGATCGATGCGGGGCAACGTGAGACCTTGCATGGAATCCATGACTGCATTGTAGCTGTTTTAATCGAGACCGATCTCTTGGAGCGTATTCCGCCAGCCGATCAGGCGCATTGCGCTCAGACCGGCTGCGCGTGCAGCCTCAACACAGTCTCGGTCGCGGTCGCCGATGTAAAAGGCCGCGCTGGCTTCGACCCCAATTCGCTCGAGCGCGAGCTGAAAGATTTCAGCCTGCGGTTTCACATGACCGGAGTTGGAGGGCAGCACGATCGGATCGATTGCGAGATCAAGGCCCTGCAAAATCGCAGGTAATCTCGCGTCCATGTTTGAGACGATCGCGAGCTTAAGCGCGTGGCGCTGCGCTCCATCGAGCATCAATTCAACATCTTCCACTCGCTTCCAGGTCTTGCTCTCGCCGTAGAGGCCGAATAAATCGTCGAAGCAGCGACCCTCCGCTGCGATATCGCCCAACGCGCCACGAATGATTTCGCGCCAATGTTCACGTTCCACATTTGCGTGTAGGTCCAGCTGGCCCGGGTTTGGAATGGGTGGTTGATAGGCGTGAAGAAGCGTAGCCAATCGCGTCTTGACCTGAGTGGGATCGACGTTGATGCCATGCCGACTTGCAACGCGGACGTAAACCTCATCTGGGGGTTCGGCTAGCTCGATCAGCGTGCCGACTGCATCGAGCAGAAGCGCTCGCGGTTTCATTGAATGCGCGGTGAGCTCGTGGTCCCGCCGACATGAACCTGGGCCGGCAGATTGTTGACTGGAATTCCAGCCATGCTCAGGAACTGTCCGATGGTAGGATCGACTTCTTCGAACGTGAGATCCAGATCCAGCGCACCATTGCTGGCAATCTTTCCGGCGCCGTTCATCGTAACGGGCGGTCCTTGCATCTGCATCGATTCAATATCCCAGCTACCGTCTATGGCCTGTACCCCTTTGAGCACGAGGAGTTTGAACCCGATGCCCAAGCCCATCATCATCCGTGAACTGATCGATCCCTGATTAACCCAAAGCTCGGTATCAACGCTGCCGTTGTACCGAATCACTCCGTCTGCGCTTCCTTTCGCGCCAATACCCGAGAGAGAGGCGATCGGCAGTTTCTCGAGTGGTACCTGCTTAAGTTGCAGGAAGCCTGAGCTTAATGTGGAATCGGTCATCGCGAGCAGGTTTCCATCATCAACCTGTCCGTTCATACGTAACCCAGCCGGCACCCAATAGAAGTGTGCATCTTTGAGCTGTAGCGGCGCGCCTTGATATTGAATATCGAGTTGCTTGGCACGAACGCCCAGCGGCCAGCCGGGTGAGGTGCCGCTTGCTTCCACACGGAGCTGCGGTGATTCATATGGCAGCAGCAGTTGCGAGGCGACCCAGGGACTGAGCCAAACGAGTACCAGCAGACCTACACCGAAGACCGCGAGTTTGTGCACGTTAAACTTTCTCGAAACTCGAGACTGCGAATTTGATTTCGAGCAGGTTCGTATCGTCACGTCGAGTTTGAATGGCGACGGATCGAATAATGAGGTGTAAATCAGCGGTTTCGATCTCATGCAGCAGGTTGACCGCCTGGGCGAGTGTGGCGCCGGAAAGCTTTACGTCGACGCGGGTTTCGGGATAGCGATCATTTTTCGATGGGTTGGCGGGTTTTACCGATTCCAGTTGATCTTTGACGCCGGCTTTCTCTGCGAGCGTCTCGAGCAACGTAAGCAGGTTTGTTTGTTGCCGCGTTGATACCAGCTGTTGGACGCTTTCAAGCTCCAACTGCAGACGTACGATTTCGTTCGAGAGTAGGATCGACTGCTCGATGTCCTTGCGTAGAGCGAGTACTTTGCGTTCTTTCAAGGCCACGCTTTCACGCAGTGGCGAAATAACCGACGAGTAGAAGACAAAAAGCACGAACGCAGCACCAATCAGCTGAATGATCAGCCGTTCTCGCCGACTTCGGGCCTTGTAGGCTTCGCGCAGGCGTTCGAGGATTGCGTTCATGTGCCGTCCTCGAATCGAATCGTAAGATTGAAGTCTTTGCCACCGATCTTTTGATTGTTTACAGCATCGGAAATGCGTACGTCTTGAAAGCCGGACACCTGCAGTAGCTGTTCCTTGATACGATCCACTGTACGTAGGTCGTTTGTATGGCCTTTAGCGCGCGCTTCTTTACGTTCGATTCGCAACTCGCGAAAGCTCACGTCGAAGTTGGGCGGAATTCGCTCCGACATTTGGCGCAGGATTTCCAGTGCCGAAAGTCCGGTCCCCGTAACCCCAAGATGATTCGCGAGTTCTTTGATTTCGCGCACCTCGGTCTCCATGGCCTTGAGCGGATCTCGCGCCTTCTTAGCTTTGGGGAAAGTGTCTTGATAGATGGTTGCGAGTCGTTCTTCCAGCTCCTCGACTTCGCCGCTACGGACGAACCATTCCACGCTGAGATTGAGCGTCCAAAGTAAGAGCATCGCGCCAAACATCATGCTGGCGACTCGAATTTGGGGGCGAAGGCCGGAAAGGTCAGGGCGGTATTTGAATTCGCCCTGACGAAAATCGATTTTGGTCACGCGATCGGTGTTCGAGGCTCGTAGCGCCAGCGCGGCGGCTTCCGCGTAGACATGGAGACCCGCGGTATCGAGCAAATTCGCGCCTTCGTCGGTTCGGCTCACGCGCATCTTGGTGCAATGAATACCGACGCGTTCGGCAAGATAGGCGTCGATGCCATCCAGACGACTACTGCCGCCCACCAGCAAAATCTCTGTTGGCGCGATGGAATCGAGCGGATCGCCGGTGGTGGCTTGCAGGGTGCGCGAAATTTCGCGCGAAAGACTGTCCAAGACATCGCGTACGCTAGAAGTATTTGCCTGCGTGGATCCAACGTCGAAGATCCCGTTATCGTGCTTGTACCGTTGTGCGGCCTGGAAGTCTAGATTGTGATCCTTTGCGATCGCTTCGGTGATATGTCGTCCGGCGATCGGAATGGGTCGCAACGCCACCGGCTTGCCTTCCGCGATCATGCATACGCTGGTTCGCTCGTGTCCGATATCGAGAAAGATTCGGCTTAGTTCGTCGAGTTTGAGATAGAGGCTCAGATTTCCGAGCACCGCACCTTCCATTTCCAGATAGCGCGGTTCGATTTCCATCCGGTGCAATCCGGCGAGGTGTTCTCGGACGCGATCCCGCGTCGCGAGCAACACCAACGCATCGGTTTGATCGGGTCGTGTTTCTACGTCCTCGTGGGTGAGGATCATACTCTCTAGCGGAAACGGAACTTCTTCCTCGATTTCGAAAGGAATAGCCTGAGCGATTCGGTTGCTCCCGCTGAAGGGGAACCGCAAATGACGCTGCGTAACTTCGGACCCGGGAAGTGCCACGACCACGGTTTCGCGCGGCAGGTCCTTCTGGTCCAGGAAAAGTTGGATCGTGGCTTCGCGTTCCTCCACGGAAATACCTGGTTGCAGTTCGAGTTCTTCGAAGCGCACGAACTCTACGCCGCGCAGCCCCGCTTTCAAGACCGCGGCCTTGACCGAGTATGAACCGATGTCGAGCCCGAGAACGTTGCGCTCAAACATCAGCAACCCATCCGATACAGCAGGGTTTGCATATCGCTTGGGTCCTGGCGGTCCAAGACGGTAAAAATACAGGACTTCGTTTCGCCGAAGCGAGCCACGCTCTTGACCGTGAAGACTTCGGTCGTATACGCAACCGGCGGAAATATCGTGTCTTGGCCCACACGACCCAATACCTCGGGCAAGCTTTCACAGGCGTCATTCAAAGTGCTGGGGCAAAACACACGGCCGTCCTCTTCGCGAGCCTTGAGGATACGAAAGACTTCGTCGCGGTCGAGTAGGCGTTTGTCTCCAGATGATCCGTGGAAGAGCAGGGCAAGCACATGCGGTGGTGCGGTATTGGGATTCACGCCGCCTTCATCCTGTTTCGGGAAGAGGGGCTGCGTGGTGAAATGTGCTTGCAATGAAGTCATAAGAGCGTCATCGAGACCAGGAATCCCGTCCAGTTCTTGCAAGGCGAATATGGGTCGATTCAACGGGACCCCTCTTGCCTTTTTGCCTTTGTAATAATCCTCTTCATCGTCCCCGAGTCGGGTCTCTTCGTCCCAATCGATCCAATCGATGATCCCTTCGACCAGCTCTTCAATCTTGTAGAACTTTTCCTCGGTTCGACCGGGCAGATCATCGATCAATTTTTCCAAGACGGCCGTCAAAAAGTCGGCCGATTCAGGTTGGGCGGTCCCGGTTGGATCGAATAGCGCATTTAGATTGATTCGGTTTCCTGCGTCCTGGATTGAAACGCGAAGCGTGCCATCGCCCGCGACTTCGATCTCGGTCTGGCTGAGAAGTGCCCAAGGGTCCAGATTTGACTCGAGCTCGATCGTCAGCGGGTCCTCCGAGTAAAAGAGATCGTCCAAGATCGCGCGTTTGGCGAGCTCGACGCCGGATTTTGCGAGCAAATCTGCTTTGGCGCGGGTGGCGCGTTGGTAGGTCGAATGGATTTCGACCATCGAAATATCCACGAAAAAGTACGCCGTCACCGCAGCCATCATCAGGATGAACGTAAGCAGCACCAGAATGACGCCTTCTTCCCCTTCACGTCTGCGATCGGCCGCGACGTTACTGGACATCTGGATCCCCGGTGCCGGGCGCATTGGGAGAGGTCAACGCGTTGGTGTCATTCGGGTCAGACATATCGATCGGGCGAATTCGCAGCGGCACGATGCGGCTGAATTCGCGGCCTTCCACGAGCTCACCGCCTTCGTCGATGCCCATGAGCTGTATCTGGACTTCGACTTGAAGCGGCAGGCGGTCCGCCAGTTCGAGATCCGCTGAATCCCAGCGATCGACCCATTCGCCACTCTCGTCGTGTAGGTAGCGTAAGCGGAAGTAGCCCAGATCATCCGCCATCAATTGACCCTCGTCGACGTTGATCGTCTTGTCCATACCTTCGGGGATGGGCTCTTCTTTGCGAAAGAGGTCGATCACGTCGGCTTCATGTTCCACCACCGCGTAGGTGACCATGCGTAGGCCACCCGATCGACTGTTTGCGGCGGCGCGCGCGGGATTCATGGTGACGAAACGAATCGCGTCGCTATCGTTGGTTCCCATCAATCGGTCTTCGCCGATGAATAGATAGGGGAACTCGAGTCGGTCCTCGTCCTCGGGTTTCTGCAAGAGCATTGCGCCACTGAGTTCCGATTCAATGCGGTCGAGGAGCAAACGCGCGGTGGTATCCCGTGCGCCGTCTGCGAGTGCAGCAAATTGAGCGTTGATGATCTGTCGATAGAGAATCACCGCTGCTGAAAGCACGAACATCATCAATGCGAATGCGGCGATCATTTCGACCAGCGTGAAACCCGATTCTTCGCGGCATGCTAGACGTCTCATCGTGTCGCGTCGGGGTCTGTTTGTGAGAGTCCGCTACCCGTGGTTGTCGGCTCTGGCAGTTGCGTTTCGTTCGGGCCTTCCACGACGAAGATCTCCATCGGCACTCTGTCTTCTGTCTCTTGCCCTTCTTGGAGCACCCAGAACGAAACTTTCAGAATGCTCGGTTGGTTGGCGCCTTGTTGGGTGCTTCCCTGTACGAAAAGTGAAGACGTCGGCGGGCCTTCAGGTGCATTTTCGGGAAGCGGAAGCGAGAAGGGCTCGACGTTGAGAACCCAGTGATAGGCACTGCCTTCTTCGAAGTCACCTTCGTCGCTACCGAGCTCGGGTAGCTCACCCCCGCGCGCGGCTTCTTGAATTTCACGCAGCCGATCTTCGCCGAGTTCGATCGCTTCCATCTTTGCGCGTGCTTCGCCTAAGTTGTGCACGCCTTCCATTACCAAGGTTGAAAGTGTGGTGCCGACCGTGGCGAGAATCACGACGGCTAGCAGGACTTCGACGAGAGTGAAGCCAGCGTTAGAGCTCGTCGGGGTTTTCATCGACCCGAACCTCCCCGGTGAAGCCGATGATTCGTAGTTGCATCGATCCGCCGCCCTCTGTGCGTATCCAAAGATCGGCGGGATCGGCGGCGCCGTCCGGTGCAAATGCAATGCTGGCTTCGCCAGCACGCCACTCTTCGTCTCCAACCCGAAGCTCATCGATGTCAACGCGGCTTTCTTTGAGCCAACGCCAGCTGCCGAACTTATTTCCCACGGGAACGAATTCGCTGCTGGGTAGGGGTGCTGCAAGATCCAGCAGGTCGCTATGTGTCGGCAATCCGCCGACTTCCTTGGCATCTTCCTCGACCAATTGCTCGAGCCGAAAAACCTGGCGATCGAAATCTACAACCCAACGGTGTACGAGGCCGGTGGTGATCGCACGTTCCGATGCATACTGGAGATCGGCTTTTAGGATACGGGACGCATTCCGAAGATTCGGCACATCCATGGCGCCGGTCTGCGTAACCAGCATGGCGGCGATCAATCCAACGAGGGCGACCACAACGATCATCTCGAAGAGTGTGAAGCCGTGATGTCGCCCTGTCTTACTCAAGACTACTCCTCGAAGGTTTCCCAGTTTCCGAGATCTTGATTCTCACCCTCGCCACCTTCGATATCGTCGGCACCGAGCGAGTAAACGTCGTAACTATGCGCGTTGTTCGTGCCCGGTTGCTCGTAACGCAGTTCAGTACCCCAGGCATCGCGCAGCGAGTCCGATTTGACGTAGCCGCCGGGCGGATAATTCTTCGGCGCCGGTTCTGAACTCGGTTTTCGCACCAGAGCTTCCAAACCTTGTTCGGTCGTGGGGAAGCGACCGTTCTGCAATTTGTACATCTCCAACGCTTGCTCAACGCGACTGATTCCAATCTTTGTCGCTTTCACGTTGTTGTCGCGAAACGCGTTGAGAATTGCTGGCGCGAGAATGGCCATGAGGAAGCCAATCAGCGCAACGACAATCGCGATTTCGATGAGTGTGAAGCCTTCTTCTTGCTGCTTCGTTTGCACTTGGAGATCTCCTTTAGAACGCACTGAACATGCTGATCAGGGGTAGTAGGATTGAAACCATAATGATCGCGACCAAAAACGCGACCACAAAGAGAAGGATCGGGCCCAGCAGCGAAGTGAAGCGCTCAATGCTGTTGTCCACGAGTGTGTCATAGGTATGGGAAACTTTCTCAAGCATCGCGTCGAGCTGACCCGAGGCTTCGCCGACCGCGACCATATGCGTGACCATCGGTGGGAACTCGCCACTGGCGCGGAGCGGAGCGGCGATCGAAGCACCCTTGGTGATCGCCTCTTTTGCCCCTTCGACGGCTTCACCGATCACGATGTTGCCCGCGACCTGCTTGGAAATCTCCAGGGCGTGCACGATGTTGAGCCCGCCGCCGAGTAGCGTCGAAAGCGTTTTCGTGAAGCGCGAAATCGCAACGAAACGCGAAACCCGACCGATAAGAGGCAGCTTGAGTTTAAAACGATCCCAGGCTGCGCGTCCCGGAGTCGTATTGATGAATCGATTAATAGCCAGAAACGCCAGGACCGGTGTGAAGACGATGATGGGCCAGTATGTACCGACGAAACTCGATGTTGCGATAACGATTCGTGTAATGAGTGGCAATTCGACGTTGAGGTCGAGCAGCACGGTAGTCAAGCGTGGAAGCACGAAGATCATCAAAAAAATCGCAGCCGCACCGACCATCACGACCATAAATGCCGGATATGCCGCGGCGCTCGCGACTTTGGCTTGGAGCACACGACGATCTTCTACGTAGTCGGCGAGACGCTGCAGTACCAAGCCGAGCGCGCCCGCACTTTCTCCCGCGCGCACCATGGCGGTGTAGAGATCGTCGAAGACCTGCGGGTGTTCCCCGAAGGCGTCCGCAAGCGATGAACCGTGGTTGACGGACTCGCGTACACGACCCACGACCGACTTGAGCCGCGCGTTTTCGATCTGTTCTGTGAGCGAGCCCAGCGATTCGACGAGGGGCACGCCGGCATCGATCAATGTAGCGAGCTGATCGGTAAAAACACTGAGGTCGAGGTCGGGGACTTTTCGTAACTCGGGGAGCTTGAAGCGGGTCAGCATTTCGGAACCGCTTGCCTTGGTGCGAGCTTCCGTCAGCGAGGTAGGAAAAATTCCATCCGCGCGAAGTTTGTTGCGCGCGGCGCGCGTGCTGTCCGCGTCGACGTGACCCCGAGTGGTTCGATTGCCGGCTGCGAGGCCGGTGTATTCATAGACTGGCATAGTCCTACACCGGATCCGGCGAGATCACCTCGTCTTCTTCGGTCTGACGCAGGATCTCGGCAACCGTACTGATACCCTCAAGCACCTTGCGGGCGCCGAAGTTGCGCATGGGGACCATGCCCTGTTTGCGCGCAGTTTCTTGAATAGTCTTTGAATCGATGCCACGGGAAATTAGCTGGCGAATCGCATCGTTGATGACGAGGATCTCAAAGATCGCGGTTCTTCCACGATAGCCGGTTTGGTTGCATTCCGTGCAGCCAACAGCTTGGTAGATCACACGCCCATGAAGCTCGTCGCGGGAGATGCCGAGCTCACGAAGCTCCTCATCGGTGGGTGTATGAGGCTCTTTGCAATGAACACAAAGAACCCGAACCAAACGCTGAGCGAGGGACGCCACCAGTGAGGAGCCAATGAGAAAGGGCTCTACACCCATGTCGATCAATCGGGTAATCGCACCTGCGGCGTCGTTGGTATGCAAAGTGGAAAACACCAAGTGACCGGTGAGACTCGCCTGAATTGCGATTTCTGCGGTTTCCAAATCGCGAATCTCACCGACGAGAATCACGTTCGGATCTTGGCGAAGCACGGACCGAAGTCCGGCGGCAAAGGTGAGTCCGATCTGCGGTTTGACTTCGATCTGACCCACACCCGCGAGACGAATTTCGACAGGATCTTCGATCGTGATGATGTTCTTATCCGAAGAGTTGATATCCGCGAGTGACGCGTAGAGCGTGGTCGTCTTGCCGGAGCCCGTGGGTCCGGTGACCAAGACGATCCCATTCGTGCGGCGAATCAGTTTGCTCAATGTTGCGGTCGATTCCTCATCGAGCCCGATCTTCGCGATACTCAAAAGTTCCTGCGTGCGCGGCAGCAGGCGCAACACACAGCGTTCGCCCGCTTGGGTCGGAACGGTGGAGAGGCGCACGTCGTAATCTCGGCCAGCGATCTTCAGCACGATACGGCCGTCCTGGGGCAGGCGTTTTTCGGCGATATCGAGCTTGCCCATGACCTTGATGCGTGAGGTGACGGCGTGCTGCAGGCGTTTGGGTAGTGGACGAATCGGTTCGTAGAGAATGTCATCGGTGCGGAAACGCACGACGAGTTCCTGCTCATGCGGTTCGATGTGAATGTCACTTGCGCGTTCTTTGACGGCTTGTTGCAAGAGCGAATTCACCAGTCGAATGATAGGTGCGCCTTCTTCGTTCGAATCCAGCAAGTCTTCTGGCTCGTGGATGATCTCGGAAGCCAGGTCGTCGAGATCTTCCTCACTGAATCCTTCGGCGACGTCATCCGCCGAACTGCCTTGGTCGTAGACGTGGTTGATACACGTGACGATCGCGCGCCGATTGACCAGGAAAGGTTCACAATGCGCGCCGGGATAGAGCAGGCGCAAATCGTCGAGAGGGTCCGTGAGCAAAGGGTCTGCGATCGCGACCTCAATGCGGTTCCCGTCGCGTCGGACTGGAAGTATGCGATGTGCTTTGGCGAACGCGATCGGTAGGTTGGCAATGAGCTCAACATCGACGTCTTCGGGCGTGAGCGAATCACGGATGGGCATCGAGTAGATGCTCGCTAAGACGGCTAAGAGTTCGGATTCCGGAACCACGTCCATTTCGAGCAGCACATCGGTGATGCGCCGCCCGGAGGCTTCTTGCTTTTGAAGCGCTTGCTCCAATCCCTCTTCAGTCAGCGAAGTGCGTTCTAGCAGAGCTTGATTGAGCTGGATGGGTGCACTCATGGCGGCTCTCTACGGTTGCACGATTACGACCGGTGCCATGTCGTAATCTGCGCGAAGCGTTCGCGCTACGTGATGAGCTTTGTCCTGAGTGGCATAGGGTCCGAGTTGAATGAGGTGATGGGTATTGTTGTTGTCGGTGCGAGACAAAATTGTTCCGTCGTAGCCCGCGTCAATGAGCTTCTCAAGAAACAGCACTGCCTCGTTGGCTCGCCGAAAGAGTGTGACCTGAACCAGAAACTGTCCGCGGCTTGTGTCAGCGTCTTTCAGTGAATCGATTTCGCTCAGGCGCTCGCGCTCCCGCTTGTCATGCTCATGGCGCAGAGCAGGTAAGGCTTCGGTCGGATAGCGTCCTTGATGCTCGGTAAGTTTGCGGCGAACAGGGTTTGTATCATCAGGTAGATCCAGGCCCGCCTTCTCTGCACGCTCCCGGTCTTCCTCTTGACGCGCGCTAAACCCGCGCGCGTCGCCGGCAGAATTGCGGAACTTCTCGCGGTTTTCCACCGTGAGACGTTTGATATCTTCTGGGTCGCGCACGATATGCGGCGTTAAAACGACGATTAGATTGGTCTTGTCGATCGTTTCGGTGCTGCTCTTGAATGCCCAGCCGAGGATAGGAATGTCGCCGAGGAACGGAACCTTGGAATCGCTCAGTGTGAGTTTATCGCGAATGATTCCACCGATCATGACGGCTTCGCCGTCTCGTACGTAAACCGTGTTTTCAACCGTGCGTGTGCTTGTCGTAGGCCCAAGTGAAGAGTCTTGCCCGGTGACTTCGCTGATCTCTTGGAAAATATCCAATCGAACGGTGTCGCCTTCACTGATCTGTGGCGTGACACGCAGGGTGACACCCACGTCGCGTCGCTCGATGTTCTGTGAAGTTTGAAATCCGTCACTCGCCCCAGGGTCTGCAGTCTGTAGTCTGCTGGTCGGAACCGGAATATTGTCACCGACAATGATCTGTGCTTCTTCGTTGTCCGCCGTCAGGATCACCGGTGCAGAGATAATGTTTGTATCGGCATCATCGGCGCGCGCGGTGATCACGGCTTGGATTACAGGAAGACGGATTGTCGTTCCATCGGACGTAAGGACGTTCATCGTCTTGCCAAGGACCGCGGTCGTGAAACTCCCGGGCGATGTACTCGGGTCGCCCTCGATACTCCCAAACGTGGAGTCGGTGGTTCCGACACCTGTGTCCGAGCCGAGCACGATGCGTGTATCGTCATCGCTGTTGAGAATGCTCTGGTAGAGGAAGCCACCGCCGAGCGCCATGGTTTCGTCGATATCGACTTCCATGATGAGGCCTTCAACGAGAACCTGTGGACGGCGGACATCGAGCGCATCGATGACTTCCTGAATGGCATTGAAGCCTTCGGAATTCGCTTGGATGATCAGCGAATTCGTCGGCGCGTCTGCGGTGATGCGAACGCCCGCACCGAGATCGGCCACGGCTTGTGCCGCACCCGCGCCACCCGCTGCGCCGGCACCACCTACCGCGGCTGGGCGCGCGCCGCCACCGGAAGCGAGGCTCGCCAAGGTTGCAGACATTTCTTCTGCATCCGCATTCTGTAGGCGGTACACGTGAATCCGCCCGCTGCCTTTGCGTTTGAAATCCAAGATTCCGATCAGGTGATCGACCTGGTCGAGTGTGGCTTGGGTCGCGATCACGATCACCGAGTTGGTGCGCTGATCCGTGATAAAGCGTGGCTCCGAGCCCTGTAGCGATGCCTGCGCGGCGGGTACCGTCGGAGCGGCGGTGCCCCGACGCGGACGCGCGGGTGCGCGTGGTGTCGCGGCTGCCGATCCGCGGCCGCGGGTCTGAGAGCCGCCAAAAATTTGCTGGAGGTGTTGCGTGATGCTCGCGGCGTCGGCGTACTCGATCGGAATGATACGAATCTGTTCCTGGTAAGTCGCGACGTCGATTTCTGCCAAGATCGACATCAAGCGTCGAATGTTGGCCGAGGTATCGGTGATGATCAGTGTGTTGGTCGGCGCGTAGGCGATGAGGTTGGCGTCTTTGGAGATCAACGGACGCAACGTGGCGTTGATCGCGGCGGCCTTCACGAACTGAAGCGGTAACAGTCGTGTGATAAAGAGGTCTCGATTAGCCAGTGTGCCTTCCGCGACTCCGGTGCTGATGGCGGATTCCTTGGCCTGCCGGAGAGGCACGATCTTGGTGACTTGACCGGGACCTTCGACCGTGGTGAAGCCTTTGACCTGCAGAATCGATTCGAAAACGCGTTCGGCTTCGCGAATGGTGATGCGCTTAGGCGAAACCACCGTTACCCGCCCGCGCACTGTTTCGTCGAAGAGAAAGTTACGGCAGCTGAGCTTACTCATGAACGCGATCACATCGGCGAGTTCGACTTCCTGGAAGTCCATCGCGATTTGATGATCACGCGGGGGTCGCACGCACTCTTCGGGAAGTTGGGCGTGCGCTGAATGCGCGATGAGGAGCGAGAGGAAAGCGCTGATGGATAGAACTCGAAGCATTAGAAGCAGTGCTCCGATTCGTTGCCATCTTCACCGCGAACTCGCACGCAGGTGGGTCCGCCGGCGCCCCCAGGTGGTACTGTGCCGCCCTGTACCTGTGGGGCTTTTGGTTGTGAGAAATCCGCTAGCAGTGCGGGTAGATCCTCCGGTCCTTTCAATTCGCGTCCGTTGACTTCAAGCACCTGGTCACCATCGCGAATGCCTGCATCCGCAAGCGCGCTGCCCGGCTTGACGTTGCTGATGGCGATGCCGTTAATCTGACCGTCCTCGCCGAAGGAAGGGCGGAAATTCGCTTGTTCCATAAGCCCCGTGACTTTTTCTGGCAATTCAAGTGGAAGTGCTCCGGGTTGAAGGCCACCGGCCTGCTTGTTCGCACCTTGCTGAGTGATCTCACGAATGCGGTCCGAGAGTTGTTTGCGCTGCTGGCCGCGTCCGCGCCTTCGGGCCGCGCCCCGTGTGTTGGCTCGAGGTTTGACGCGTGTATTGGACGCCGTCTGAGGCTTTTTATCGTCTTCGTCTTCCATCGACACGGCCTGGCGCTTACCGTTGTTCTCGATCACTACGCGGCGCCGCGTGATGCTCACGAGCTCAGCCGTTTGGATGACATCCCCAATTCGCATCGAGTGCCGTTTGTTCGCGACCTGATCTTCAAGCACCGCAATCGCGAACGTTGGGTCATCTGTTGCCCCTGTGCCGATCAATTTGATTCGAAGCTCCGTTTCTTCCAAATCTTCTTGGGGTTCCGGTTCGGGCTCGACCGGCAACGGTTTATCCGGGGTTTTGAACAGGTTTCGTTTCGCGATCACGCTAAAGATGTCCGCATGTGACTCCGGCTCGGGCCGGTTGGCCTGATCGCGTTGCCACGCTGGTAGCTCCTCTGACCCGATGAGGACCGCCCCCGTTCCGTAGAATAGGTAGCCGCATACCGCGACGAGCGCGATCTGCAGCGATGTCAGTGCATAACGGAGCAGCATGCAGCCTCAAAGTCTCGAACCGCTTGCTGGCGGTTCGTCCAAAAATCCCCAATGATTCCAATCAAGTTTACGCATGGCCGCGGCCGGTCGCAACGCACGGCCATGGTTTTGTCGCGCATCAAACATCGGCAAGAAAGCGGCAGCGGTTAAGGATGGGATGGGAAAGCGCCTAGCAATATTCGGTTTGGGTTGTTTGGCCGCCGCTATGACGGTCGCTGTCGTCTATGCAAAGCCTGAATGGAGTGTTCATACGCGGCGCTTGATTCACTGGGGAGGGCCGCTCATGGAGCTGTATTTACCCGTAGGGGACCAACAGTTCAGTGACGGCGCGATCGAGGTTCTCGTGTCTTTTCCGTTCGAGGATCGTGCCGCTGTGCATACATTTCGCTGTTTGCTCAATGATGAGGATGTGACACGCCGTTTGACACGCGCTGCCAACGGCGCAGCCGGTTCGTTGGTGATTCCGCGCGACGGCGAAAATCGCCTGCGCATCGAGATCTTCGGTCCGAGCCGGCTTACACGGCAATGGCTTGAGGATCACCTGGAAGTCAGTTTTCGTATTCGACCGCTGCCATCTCTTGATCGCGCGGAGCGTTTGACAGCGCCGGGTCCGGGTTTAGGTTAGATCGGCTTTGGACCTCTAAGTATTTGAAAAGCAACGGTTTTTTAACGGAAGGATGAGCCATGGGCAAGGTGATTGGGATCGATTTGGGCACGACGAATTCTGTCGTTGCGGTGATGGAAGGCGGAGAAGCCAAGGTGATCCCGAATGAAGAAGGTGGCCGGACCACACCTTCCGTCGTGGCGTTTACAAAGGATGGCCAAAGATTGGTGGGTCAGATTGCTCGGCGCCAAGCGGTGACCAATCCAGAAAACACCATTTTTTCGATCAAGCGTTTCATGGGTCGACAGGTTTCGGAAGTAACGACGGAAGCAGATTTGGTTCCCTATAAGGTCGTGCCCGGAAAGAACGGAGTGGCCGCGGTCGAGGCGCAGGGGAACACCTACACGCCGCCGGAAATTTCCGCCATGGTGTTGCAGAAGTTGAAGGGAGCTGCGGAAGCGTACTTAGGCGAGACCGTCTCGCAAGCGGTACTCACCGTGCCGGCTTACTTCAACGATGCGCAACGTCAAGCGACCAAGGATGCAGGTACGATCGCGGGTCTTGAGATTTTGCGGCTCGTGAATGAGCCCACAGCGGCATCGCTCGCCTACTCCCTGGATAAGAAGACCGAAGAAAAAATCGCGGTCTACGATCTCGGTGGAGGAACCTTCGATATTTCAATTCTCGAAGTGGGTGACAACACAGTTGAAGTGCTTTCAACCAGTGGTGACACGCACCTTGGCGGTGACGATTTTGATGATCGAATCATCAAGTACCTGATCGAAGAGTTTAAGAAGGATCAGGGTGTCGACCTTTCGAAGGATCCGATGGCGATGCAACGCCTCAAGGAAGGCGCAGAGAAAGCCAAGATCGAACTTTCGGGCGTGACGGAATCCGAGATCAATCTGCCATACATCACGGCGGATCAGTCCGGACCCAAGCACATGAACATCAAGCTCAGCCGCTCGAAGTTTGAGCAGTTGGTGGACGACTTGGTGTCGCGGACGCTCGATCCCGTTCGACTCGCTTGCAAAGATGCTGGACTAGAACCCGGCGATATCGATGATGTCGTGTTAGTGGGTGGTTCAACACGCATTCCGCGAGTCCAGGCGTTGGTGTCGGAATTCTTTGGCAAGGAGCCGAATCGCGGTGTGAATCCAGATGAAGTCGTTGCGGTCGGCGCGGCGATTCAAGCCGGCGTGCTGACCGGTGATGTCAAAGATGTGCTGTTACTGGACGTCACACCGTTGTCGCTCGGAATCGAGACGCTCGGTGGCGTGATGACGAAATTGATTGATAAGAACACGACCATTCCGACCAAACGTTCGCAGGTCTTTTCGACCGCCGCGGATAACCAACCTCAGGTGGAAATTCACGTGCTCCAGGGCGAGCGCGAAATGTCGGTGGATAACCGTAGTCTAGGTCGGTTCATCCTCGATGGGCTTCCGCCTGCGCCACGCGGCGTGCCGCAGGTTGAAGTGACATTCGACATCGATGCGAATGGAATTCTTGCGGTCTCGGCGAAAGATAAGGCGTCGGGTAAGGAACAGTCGATTCGGATCGAAGGTTCAAGCGGATTGGATCAGGGCGAGATCGATCAGATGGTGCGTGACGCTGAAGCCCATGCGACGGACGATAAGGAACGCCGCGAGAAGATCGATTTGCGCAATACGCTGGATGGTGGTGTTTACGAATCTGAGAAGTTGGTGAACGAACATCGGGAGAAGATTCCTGTGGGTGATCTCTCTGCGTTGGAAGCGGCGATTACCTCGACCAAAGACGTGCTTGCAAAAGATGAAACGACCCTCGACGAACTCAAGTCGGCGGCTGAGTCCCTCCAAGCGGCAACGCATAAGGTGAGCCAAGCGTTATACGAGAAAGAAACGGAAGCTCAGCAGAGTGCTGAGGGTGCCGATACCGCTGCCGCTGCGGAAGGTGATGAGGACGTGGTCGACGCCGAGTTCACCGAAGAGAAGTAGCGGAAACGCAGGAATTCATGACATCCGATGACCCGGCTGAGGAGATCCTCGAAGCGGCGGAAGAGCTAAGCGAAGCTACGTCCGCGGTTTTGCAGAATCTGCCAGAGGTCCTGCCGGTTTTGCCTTTGCGCAATACCGTACTTTTTCCGTTGGTCGTTACACCGATGCTCGTGACCACGGATCGTGCGCGACGCTTGGTCGAAGACGCGGTCGCGGGCCGGCGTGTGCTGGTGGCGGTTGCTGCGAAATCGCCAGATATCAAAGAGCCCGGTCCCGATGATCTGCACCAGCTCGGTACTATCGTGCGGGTGCTTCGGGTCGTCACATCGGAGGACGGCGATCAGCGCATTTGGGTGCAGGGCATGCGACGCGTGCGGATAGGTGCATATGAGAGCACCGAACCGTATTTGAGCGCGCGTGCGGAACTACTCTACGACCGGCTCCAGCCCGGGATTGAAATTGAGGCGCTGCATCGCAACGTGAGCAATCAATTCGTGCAGATCGCCGAAAATTCCTCGACGATCTCCGAACCGGTTCAGACGATGGTGCAGGGGCTTGAAGACTCGGCCGCGCTTACCGATGTCGTTGCGGCCAATCTGAGCCTAAGTCTGGAGGATCGTCAAGCACTGCTCGAAACGCTCGATGTTCGCCAACGCCTGGAACGCCTATCCGAACTTCTTGCTCGCGAGCAGGAAGTGAAGCGTCTCGAAGGCGAGATTCGTGAGCAGGTTCAAGAGGAGTTGACCAAGAACCAGCGTGAATACGTGCTGCGCGAACAAGCGCGCGCGATTCGAAAACAACTCGGAGAGTTTGAAAGTTCCGCAGATATTGTCGAGCAATTGCGAAAGCGTTTGAACGATTTGGTTTTGCCGGAAGAAGTTCGAGAGCAAACTGAGCGGGAGCTCGGTCGACTTGCGGCGCTGCCACCCGGCGCGATGGAAGCAGGCACACTTCGTAACTATGTGGAGTGGATCTTGGATCTTCCGTGGAACGTGGTTTCTCGCGATGAAATCGATGTGGCTGATGCCCGCAAAATTCTCGAGGAAGACCACTATGGACTTGAGAAGGTCAAGGAACGCATCCTCGAATATCTGGCGGTCTTGAAACTCAAACGTGATATGCGTGGACCCATTCTTTGCTTCGTTGGGCCGCCCGGCACCGGAAAAACCTCACTCGGGCGATCGATCGCGCGAGCCATTGGACGCGAGTTCGCGCGGATCTCGCTCGGCGGTGTCAGAGATGAAGCTGAGATCCGTGGCCATCGTCGCACATACGTAGGTTCAATGCCGGGACGCATCATTCAAACGATGAAGCGGGTGGGTGCCGCCAACCCCGTCATGATGCTGGACGAAATCGATAAACTCGGTGCAGATTTTCGCGGTGATCCCGCGTCGGCGTTGCTCGAAGTCTTGGACCCGGAGCAAAACCATAGTTTCAGCGATCACTACTTGGAAGTGCCGTTCGATTTGTCGAACGTTCTCTTTATCGCGACCGCCAATATGTTGGAAACCATTCCGCCTCCGCTGCGCGATCGTATGGAAGTCATCGAGGTACCCGGCTACACCGAGGAAGATAAGCTTCAGATCGCGCGGCAGTATCTGGTGCCGCGACAGTTGAAGCGCAACGGTGTCGAAGATTTGGCGCCGGAGCTCACCGATGAAGGTTTGCGCCTGATCATCAGCGGCTACACGCGCGAGGCAGGTGTGCGCAATTTGGAACGTGAACTGGGTAAGACCGCGCGGAAAATTGCCCGACGGGTGGTCGATGAGAAAAGCCTACCGAAAGCGATCGGGCCTGTTGAAGTCAGGAGCATGCTGGGTCCGGTACGATTCGAACCTGAAGTCGCAGGTCGTGTCCAGCTTCCGGGCGTTTCTGTTGGCCTCAGTGTGAGCCAAGCGGGGGGTGGCATTTTGTTTATCGAGGCGACGCGTATGCCCGGCCGAGGCAAGGTCAAGATCACGGGCTCGTTGGGTGATGTGATGCGCGAGTCGGCGGAAACTGCAATCACATTGGTCAGAAGTTTCGCTGAAGAACTCGGTTTAGATGAAAAGGTTTTTCGCGAGAGCGATCTTCACATTCATGTGCCGTCGGGTGGGACGCCAAAGGATGGACCGAGTGCAGGCATCGCGATTGTCACCGCTCTGGCGAGTTTGCTATTGGATCGGCCGGTTCCTCCCGATCTCGCGATGACGGGTGAAATTACACTCAGGGGCAAGGTATTGCCTGTAGGCGGTATAAAGGAAAAGGTATTGGCCGCAAAACGCGCCGGACTCTCGCGCGTTTTGATACCCGCACGTAACGAGAAAGACCTAGTCGAAATTCCGGGGGAACGCTTGGGTGCTATGAAGATCGAACGCGTCGAGACTGTGGATGAAGTACTGCGTCATGCATTTGGCATTGAGGTGATGCCATGAAGCGATGGACTGGAGTCGCTCTTGGTTTATTGCTGAGCGGTTGCGTTGTCATGCAATCGACCTATGACGCCGAGGTTGCGCACCGCACGGAGGTCGAGGAGGAGCTTGCACTCTCGTCCCTGCGCGCGATTCAGCTCGAGCAGAATATTGCGGATCTTAAGAAGACGGAGGAGACGCTCAAGCTCGAACGCTCGTCGCTGGGTGAGGAGCGCGTCGAGCTGATGAACTCGATCGAGGACCTCCGTATTGGCAACGCAGGTCTAGAGAAAGAACTCGAGACTGAGAAACAGACGCGCCAACGACGCGAAGCTGAAATCGCCGAAATGAGCGGCACGTATCAAAGCTTGGTCGACGGGTTGGAAAGTGAACTCGAGAGTGGACAGGTTGAGATTCAGCGGCTGAAAGGCCAACTACAGGTTAGAGCGGTCGATAAAATCCTCTTCGACTCAGGAAGTGCGAAAATCAAACCCGCGGGGCGTTCGGTGCTGGCGAAACTAGCGGGCGAGTTCAAGAATTTGAAGGGTTATAAGATTCGCGTCGACGGGCATACCGACAACGTACCTATCGCAACCGCTGCATTTCCGTCGAACTGGGAACTCTCTGCGACCCGTGCCAGTCGGGTCGTGCGCTACTTGGTCGATCAGGGGGTTGATCCAGGAGTCTTGTCTGCGACCGGCTACGCTGACAATCGGCCCCTGGTCGAGAATGATTCCGCAAAGAATCGCTCACGAAATCGTCGAATCGAGTTGCTGCTGATTCCTGAAACCGGAGAGTGAGCGGGCGTTCCCAGTTATTGGAGCTTTATCGCATTGGCTTAGACGCCGTGCATGCGGGTCGCGCTGTGAAATCGCTACTCGATACCCGACCGACGCCGGAACATCCGGTTCATCTCTTAGCAGCGGGGAAAGCTGCGTGTCCCATGGCTGCAGCTGCGCTTGAGGCATGGGGCACTTGGATCGTTACTGCGCATGCGGTAACCAAGGATGGCTACGCGACATCGGTGGAACGCTGTACGGTCGTAGAAGCATCGCATCCCCTGCCCGATGAACGCAGCATAGCGGCTGCAGATCACGCGCTCGAAGTCGCACGCGCTTTGCACGAAGACGACGAGCTTCTGGTGTTGATCTCAGGTGGCGCATCTGCTCTCTGGGCTGCGCCCGTCAATGGCGTGTCGCTAGAGGAATTGTGTGATCGCACGCAACGCTGGCTCGATCGACAAATTCCGATTCATGAGATCAATGCGCAGCGCAGACGTCTGTCGCGGATCAAAGGCGGGGGGTTGGCGGAGGCCGCGCAACCGGCCAAATGTCTCACGCTCGCGGTTTCTGATGTCGCCGGTGATCCACCCGAACTCATTGGTTCGGGTCCTACGGTTTCCGATGATGCGCGAATCGTAGGCGAGTACCATGTCGTTGCGAGTCTCGATCATGCGCTGCACGCGATCGAAGCACGCGCGAGCGCGGAAGGTTTGCGTGTACGAAACCTGGGTCAAAGACTTTCCGGACCCATGGATGAAGTCGTAGCGGAGCTTGTGGCCGCGGTAGAGTCCGCTGCGGCTGATGGTCTTGATCTGATCGTGGTCGGTGGTGAGCCGACCGTTGAAGTTGGGGGCGATGGACGCGGGGGTAGGGCGATGCAGCTCGCACTTGAACTCGGTGCCGCGTTGCCGAAGATAGATTGTCTAGCCGCGGGAACCGATGGGACCGACGGTCCTACTGACGCTGCGGGAGGTTTTTGGGATCGCGATGTTAGCCGCTCTGCGCAAGCTCAGGGTTTGGATGTATCTGCGTATATCGCGAATAACGATGCCTACACGTTCTTGAAGCAAACGGGCGGTTTGCTCATGACCGGCCCAACGAATACGAACGTCACGGATATTTGCTTGATTCAGCTAAGATAAGAGGCATGACTGTGGATGCGGATGAATTTCGTCAAGCTCTGGCCTGCTGGGCGAGTGGTGTCACGATCGTGACGGCGGAACATGAAGGCGAACGTCTGGGCATGACGGTGTCTTCCTTTACTTCCGTGAGTTTAGATCCACCACTGATTCTGGTTTGCGCGGACAAGGGCTCCAACACCCTTCCGATCATCGAAGCTTCTGAGAGCTTCACCGTAAACATCCTTGCCCAAGGCCAAGAAGAGCTGGCACAGCTCTTCGCGGATAAAGGTCGAGAAGCGCAACGCTTCAACCACACCCCTTACGAAAATGGGACCACTGGCGCCCCCCACTTAACCGGCGCCATGTCTCATCTTGATTGCTACCTCCACCAAGCGATCGATGCTGGTGATCACAGCATTCTTATTGGCGCGGTTGTCGATGTCGATACGACGGATCAAGCCCCACTCTTGTACTGCCGAGGAAACTACCGCGAATACATCGAGTAGGGAGCGGTAATGTTCAGGCTTGCGTTGATGATTTCCCTGTTGGGAATCAGTGGCACCGCGGTAGCCGGCTCTGAAGCTGAAGTCCGAGAACTCATTCGCGGTTTCGAGCAAGCGATTCAAGCAGGCGACGTCGACAGCTTCAATCGTCTTCGAAGGCAATCGCCTGGGGATCGAGGCTATGCTACAAAGATCGCGTTCCCGTCCAGTGTGACGATCAAAGTCGATGAGGTCAGAACGCGAGCGAATCGTGGCGCGGTTTTTGGCTTCATGGTTGGTGATGGATTCGAGCAACGGGTTGGGATACACGTGATCGAGTCGGATGAAGATTGGACCATCGAATCGATTCGCTTCTCGGATGACCCGATGGATCGGGATGCGTTCTTTCCTCCCGCCGGCGGCAAGTTTGAAGCTCAGGGACAACCCTGGAATCAAGTGCCTTTTGCAGGACTAGACGCTTGGGAACATCGCGCGAATGACAATTGGACTTTGCAAGCCGCGATCGATGATCGCTTTTTATATCTCCGCCTCAAGAGTCATGCGCTACTTCCACCACCGGGGAAGCGTCTTGCGGACCCGATGACGTCCGCAAAAGTTCCACACTTACCCTACTTGGGCTTTCGACCTAGTGCACCCTACGTATTCAAGGACGCGGCGAGTTTCATTGCTGCGCCTGCGATCGGTGTGGGTACTAGTACGACGACGAGTTTTAAGGCGTCGAAAAATACTTACTCTCTGAATTGGCAACTCAACCTGTTCGCACCTGGCGAAACCACTGAGATCGACTCGGTTCCCGGTTCGTCGACAAACCTTATCTCGGTTGGACCACGAACGATTCAGGCCAAGGTACCGCTGAGCGTGCTCGGATCGCCGGATAAAGATCGCTTTCGTCTAATCATCGGCAACAACTTTTGCTGCACGCTGGTCTACAAGCCCGCGCAGTTCTAGACGGGTTACTAGGTGCCTTAGCCGGGTGCCCAGTTCGGGTCAAGCAGTCCGTGTCGTCGCCAGCCCTTGCTGAGTAACCAGGTATGGGGCTGCGCGATCGGTGGATCCGAATCTCGTGATGGCTGGGTCTTCCAACCGTCGAACCAGCGCGCTGATGATGCTGGGTCCAATCCCTTCATGGCCTTGCCACCGTGCTTCTTAGCGTTGAGAAGCACATACCGGAGTGCGTTCCGGACTTCTCTGGGAGTCTTCAACACGCGTGAATGATAGCGATCGGCTAATACGGGCCCCTGCCTTTCAAAGACGCGATTCACGGTCCGCGCAAATCGTGCTCCGATCGATTTCATTCCGCGACCCAATGCTTCAGGGCTAAGCGCTTCAACGAGTATGTGTACATGGTTGCCTTGGACCGAATAGTGCGCCAAGCGAAAGTCGCCGCGCTCGCATGCATTGCGGAAGCTTCGTTCAAGGGCCCTTACGAATTTCGGGTTCCGCAGCGATGGAATGTCGCGGCAAACTTTTAGCGTGACATGAGATGGATGGTTTCGACCAAACCTATCACGCGGAGCGTGACGAATTTTCGGGTTTGGCCCGGGTTTTCGTCCCGCACCGGGTCGCCATCCACCCCAACCCGTCGTAGTCTTGAGAAATGTTTGTCTCATTAATGTGTAGAATACGGCGATGTTTATTTAATGTCAAAGAGTTTAAGGGCGAATACGATCAACGCGCGTTGTCCGATATCGCGCAGCCGGTCGAGCAATTCGCTCCGGACCTGCTTCGCGCGTGGGTCACTCTAGCTCTGACCTTTGCGTTGCCCGCGCTGCAGACGGTCCGTGCGCGGCCCGTACGAATCCGTACAAAACGCGTTCGATGATGTGAGATGGTTATGCAAGCGAAGCGCGCAGCGCTTTGGAGAGGGTGGTGGAAACCACGCCAAGGCGCTCGATGACGTGAGATGTCTATGCAAGCGAAGCGCGCAGCAACGCGAAGCGTTGCGTAGGGCTAGTCGCGGGCCGTCCCGCGACGTACAGCCCAAGGATGGTGCCCAGGACTGGATTCGAACCAGCACCCGCAAAAAGCGGACAAGGCCCTCAACCTTGCGTGTCTACCAATTTCACCACCTGGGCAGTGGGATCCGGGGAATCTAATCGAGTCCTCGGCGGATTCAACTATTCGCTCTGAACTTCTCCGGTGGGCGTATCGGGTGCTGCGTTCTCCGCGTCTTCAGTCGCCGTTTCGGGTGCAGGGATTTCTTCGAAGCCCGCGGGCGCCTCACCGTCTGTGGGTGCCAGAGGGGCGGCATCCGGGAAGCTCGACTCGGGCGTTTCGGGCTCCGCGGAACTCAATTCAGGGATCGGATCCTCACTAAGCAAATCGCTGACCCCGTCATTACTGCCGAAATAGCTCAATACCAGGCTCGTGGTCATGAAAAGGATGGCAGCGCCAGTCGTCAGGCGCGTGAGGAAGTTCCCAGAACCGCGTGCGCCGAACATCGTATTGCTCGATCCCCCGCCCAATGAGACCCCGATGTCGGCGCCTTTTCCGTGCTGCAGGAGCACGACTGCGACCAGCGCGATGCAGGTCACGATATGAACGACGGTCAAGAATGCGATCACGGCCGGGCCTCCGCTTTAGATTGCTCGGGCTGGATGATCGCGTAGAAGCTGTCGGGGTCAAGGCTCGCGCCACCCACGAGTACCCCATCGATATCCGCCTGAGAGAGTAGGGTGAAGATATTATCCGGTTTCACAGACCCACCGTACTGGATCCGGATCTGATTTGCCGTGTCTGCGAAGGCTTTCTTGAGCTCTGCACGGATAAACGCGTGCATTTCTTGGGCGATTTCGGGGGTCGCTGTGAGGCCGGTGCCAATCGCCCAGACCGGCTCGTAGGCCACCACGAGATCTGGGGCCTGCGTGACTTCGATTCTCGCAAGCGAGCGTTTTAGCTGGTCGGCGACCACGGACTCAGCCTGATCGGCCTCGCGTTCTGCCAGCGACTCACCCACGCAGACGATCGGCTTGAGTCCACCGGCGAACGCCGCATGTGCCTTATCGGCGACGAACTCGTTGGTGTCTCCAAACAAACTGCGACGTTCCGAATGGCCAACAATTACATAGGTGCAGCCCACATCATGAAGCATGGCGACGGAAATTTCCCCGGTGTATGCGCCTTTGGGTTCTGGGTGAACGTTTTCGGCCGCGAGTGCGACCGGCAGCCCGCGCAGACTGTCTTTCATTGCGGCCAATGCGGTGAACGGCCCCGCGATCACGACTTCGACGTCGTCCAAGTTTTGAACACGCGGCGCAAGTGCATCGATGAAACTCAGCGCTTCACCCACGGTCTTATGCATTTTCCAATTCGCCGTGATGATGGGTTTTCTCACGCGTGTTCCTCCAATGCGACAACGCCCGGAAGCGCTTTGCCCTCCAAGAGCTCCAACGATGCACCACCGCCGGTTGAGAGATGAGATATTTGGTTTGCTACTCCCGCGGCATGCACCGCGGCCAGCGAGTCTCCGCCACCCACGACGGTGAAACCCGCGCATTCCGCGACGGCTGCCGCGACGCCACAGGTACCGCGATCAAACGGGGGTGTTTCGAAAAGTCCAAGCGGCCCGTTCCAAAACACCGTGCGCGCATCGGCGAGCGCGTCGATGATCTGCTTCACCGATCGTGGACCGATATCCAATGCGATCTGATCTTCCGCGATGGTCTCGCTGGTCACGGCCGGTGCATTCCCGGACAGATCGGTTGAGCAGACATGGTCGATGGGCAACATGATCTCTTTGCCCGCATCAAGGATGCGCTTGGCGGTATCAACGAGTTCTGGTTCCGCGAGCGAACGTCCAATGCCTTCTCCGCGCGCTAACAAAAAGGTGTATGCCATGGCCCCGCCGATGATCATCCGATCGGCGCGATCCATGAGCGATTCAATCACCTGCAACTTATCCGATACCTTGGCTCCGCCGAGAATGCAGATATACGGAGACTCGGGCGTGTCTCGAAGCCGCCGCAGCATTTCGAGTTCGCGCTCAAGCAATAGCCCCATGGCGACTTCCGTCACGCGTGCGGGAACACCGACGATGCTCGCGTGTGCGCGGTGGGAAGCCCCAAATGCATCGTTGACATAAACGTCGACAGATTTGGAAAGTGCTGCTGCAAATTCAGGATCGTTCTCGGTTTCACCGCCGTGGAAGCGCAGGTTCTCGAGCAGGAGCACGTCACCGTCCGTAAGCCGCTCAATCGCGGCTTCGACATCGGGACCGATGCAATCCGTCGCAAGCGGTATCGCCATATGGGCTGCAATCGGAGCGAGAGAAAACGTGGGATTATGTTCTCCCTTGGGGCGGCCGAGATGGGATGCGAGCAAGACGCGCGCCCCTCGCGCACGCAGGTAGTCGAGTGTCGGGATAGACGCGCGAATCCGCGTGTCATCCGCGATCGCGCCGTCTGAGAGTGGCACGTTCAAGTCGGCGCGCAGAAACACGCGCCGACCTTTGAGCGAGAGCTCGCTTAGTCTCACAGTTTAGATGCGATCATCTGCGTGAGATCGACGATGCGATTCGCATAGCCCCATTCGTTGTCGTACCAGCTCAATACTTTGACGAGGTTACCGCCGAGGACCTTGGTGTTGGCAGAGTCAACGATCGAGCTATGGGTATCGCCGCGGAAATCAATGGATACCAAAGGCTCGTCACAGACACGAAGGATGCCCTTCATCGGACCCTGTCCGGCTTTCTTGAATGCCTCGTTAATCGCTTCAGCCGTGGTCTCACGGTCGATCTCACAAACCAGGTCTACGACGGAAACGTCAAATGTCGGTACGCGAATCGCGATGCCGTCAAGTTTGCCCACGAGTTCAGGCAGCACCAACCCGACGGCTTTTGCTGCGCCGGTCGACGTTGGAATCATCGATATCGCGGCTGCACGTGCGCGGCGTAAGTCGGAATGCGGTAGGTCGAGAATCTTCTGATCGTTGGTGTACGAATGCGTGGTCGTCATCCAACCGCGGCGCATGCCAAAGTCTTGCAGCAGAACCTTCGCGATCGGTGCCAAACAATTGGTCGTGCACGACGCGTTCGAAATAATATGGTGCTGACTATTGTCGTAAGTCTCTGCATTAACGCCGAGTGCAACAGTGATGTCGGGATCGCTCGCGGGGGCGCTGATGATGACTTTCTTGGCGCCTGCCGCGAGATGCTTCGATGCTGCTTCCCGTTTGGTGAAAAGTCCCGTGGATTCGATCACGATATCGCATCCCAGTTCTTTCCAAGGCAGCGCTGCAGGATCTCGCTCGGCGAGCACTCGAATCTCTTGCGAACCCACACGAAGACCATCCGTCGTGACCTCCACGTCGCCTTCCAGGCGGCCATGCACGGAGTCGTACTTGAGTAGATGTGCGAGCGTTTTCGCATCCGTTAGATCGTTGAGGGCAACGAATTCCAGCTCGGGGTGATTCAGCGCGTTTCGAAGCACGCAGCGCCCAATACGCCCAAATCCATTGATACCGACACGTACCGCCATAGTGGTCTCCTTCGGGCGGCCAGGTTCCCCTTCAGGGGGATGGACCGCCGGTTCCGGCGGCACAATAACGGTGCGGAAAATCAGCGTCAATCGAGCTTCTTGGCGCCAAGCAGTGCGCTTCCGAAACTAAGGCCGGGGCTGTGCTAACGTCGCCGTGTGGGAGGGCCGATCGTTGTCGTGATGAGACGATGGATCCGCTTACTGGTGGGGGTCGCTTGCATCGCTGGGCTGATCGCTCTGGCGGGTGCGGTAGCGCCAGCGTTCTTTGGCCTGCGGAAGGGCCCTGCCGCCAGCGGCAAGCTTTCACTCGCGGGTCTGAAGGCCGAAGTGCGGCTGATTCGTGATGAATCCGGTGTACCGCATATCTGGGCCCAAGGGGACGCGGACGCGTACTTCGGGTTGGGATTCGCCCACGCGCAGGACCGCCTGTGGCAGATGGATGTATTGCGCCGAGCGGCAACAGGTCGTCTTTCGGAGTTTTTCGGTGAGCGGACGCTTTCTGAGGATCGTCTGACCCGAACTTTGGGCTTTGGGCAGGCGGCCGCTGGAGAATTTTCCCGCCTATCGCCGAGCGCGCGTACTCGGCTGGAGGCGTACACGGCGGGTGTAAACGCCTGGATGACCGAAGTTCGTGCGGGGCGAGCCGACCGCCCTTTCGAATGGGAATGGCTTGGCGTGAAAGGCGAGGAATGGACGCCGATCGACACGCTCGCGATCGTCCGTTTACGTGCGTGGCTCTTGAGCCGGTCATTGGGCGCGATCCGTCTGCTCGATCGCCTGGTACGAGACAGCGGGGGCGTCACGGCTCAGGATTTCTTTCCGGAACGGGAAGTCGATGATGGCAATGAATTGGTAGGGCAGCTCCTGCGCTGGGGAGCTAAAGCGGACCGTCTTGCCGGAAATCTGGGTTTGAATGGGGCGCTCGGAAGTTCTGGCTTTGTCGTGAGCGGGTCGCGAACTGAGAGCGGTAAACCGATTCTCGCCAACGATCCCCATCTTGAGCTGAGGATGCCGGCGTTTTTCTACATGGCGCATCTGCGCACGGATTCTGGCGAGATCGGCGGTGCGACCTGGCCAGGGATGCCGATCTTTTGGACCGGAAACAATCGTGAGATTGCGTGGGGCCAAGTGGTTGCGCACGCGAGTGTTTCAGATTTGTATCGCGAATCGTTGCACCCATCGAAAGAAGGTCTTTACGATCGCGGGGGTCGCTGGCTGAAGTTGGAGGAATCGGAAGAGATCGTCAGCGTGCGCGGGCGTGAGTCGGAATCGCTACGCATTGGGCGAACCCGACACGGTCCGTTGTTGAATCATGCGTTCCCCGATGATCCCTTTGCTGCAGCGTTGAGCCTACGCTGGACGGGGCAAGCGAAACAAAGCGGCTTTGAAAACCTGCTTGCGTTGCAACACTCAACCGATTGGGAAGGCTTTCGTCGCGCGCTGGAAACATTCCCGGTTCCGGTAACGACCTTTTTATATGCCGATCAGCAGGGTCAGATTGGCTCGCGCGTTGCTGGGCATCTACCTGATCGTAAAATCGAAACCGGATTGGTCCCGACGCGGGGCGAGAACCCAATGTACGATTGGCGTGGCCACATTCCGTTCAATGATCTGCCCGAGACTTTTGGAACCGAAGCACCTTACGTGGTGGCGTCGACGCAGCCGCATTCAGAGAATCTGCGCTTGCGCGTTGCATGGCTCTGGTCGCGTGATGCCGCGTCGAAGCGAGTGACGGAGCGTTTGAAACGCACGCGCCGCCTTGGTTTTCAGGATGCGCTGGCGATCCAGCGTGAAACGATGAGCGATGAAGGTCCACGCTTGATTCGCGCTTGGCTCGGAAAAATAAAACCAAGCACGGGCCCCGAGTCAGAAGTTCATCAGATGCTGATGAATTGGGACGGTGGCACATCGGTCGATTCACAAGGTGCGTCCGTGTATCACGTGTTTCGTCAGCGGCTCGCCGCTGAATTCATGCGTATCCGGATGACCGAAGATGAAGTCGAAAGTCTGCAAGCGCTGACCGAAGTGCTCGACGAACCCGCACCGGGCGCGCTCGTTGCGGGATTTCTGGATCGAACCGATGTGTCGAAACATCCCGAAATATTGCGCCGGGCGCTCGGTGAAACCTGGGCCTCGATGACCGCTCGCGTGAGTTCTAATCCTCGCAAATGGTCCTGGGGTCGTGTTCATCGTGCGAGTCTGCCGCATGATTTCGAAGCGTTGGGTCCATTTTCCGCGCGGGCGGTGACATGGCGCCTCAGCCGCGGGCCTTTCGCCGTGCCGGGTGATCCGGCTTCGGCTTGGACCTCGTACCATGATTCCATTCCGACGGAAAACGCGTCGGTGGGGCCCGTACTCCGCTATGCGGTCGACCTAGGCGATTTCGACCATCCGTTCTACGACCTGGCGGGCGGCCAATCCGGACACGCGGCAAGCCCACACTACGACGATGGCTTAAACGATTGGTTGCGAGGAAAACCCCGCCCGCTATGGATGCATTGGGGTGATATCACCTACCATGAGACTGGCGTCTGGGAGCTTCACCCGTCGTCAAAGTAATCGCCCCACGGCAATCTCTGGTGAATCGATGCTTGCCTTCGTACACGTACCAGGATTCTACGCCGCAGTCGAAACGGCCGACGGTCGTGGTGACGCAACCGTTCCGCTAATTGTGGGTGGTGATCCCCGAAAGCGGGGCACGGTCGTCAGCGTGAACGCATTGGCGTTTGCAGCGGGCGCGATACCGGGAATGGACGTGAGCGATGCACTCAGGCGCTGCCCGGACGCGCGCGTTCTGCCCACGCGAATGGCGCGCTATCGCGAAGCTGCTGCAGACATGCGCGCGGTCTTGCGTGGTATCACCGATCGACTTGAGCCGTCAGGGGTTGATGGTACGTATCTGGATCTAAGTGCCGAAGCGGATGCGATTTCGATGGCTGCAACCTGTTGCGTGCGCGTGCAGGCCGACCTTGGATTCGCTGCGGTTGCGGGCATGGGCCCGACACGCTTTATCGCATACCTCGCTGCAGAAAACCCCGGTCCAGGGGGTATTCGCGCGATTGCAGTCGCGGAGGCCCGCAGCTTTTTGTCAGGATGGCCGCTAACGGCGATTTGGGGTCTGGGGCCGGCGACGGCAGCGAAACTTGAAGACCAAGGACTGACGACGATTGGAGATTTGCAGGAAATTTCTTTGGAAGCGTTACAGGAGATCGTTGGACGCAATGCAAAACTCTTCCATGCTTTGGCAACGGCCTATGCCGACGAAGGGATTCAGCCGCGACCTCAAGCAAAGTCACTTTCGCAAGAGCGCACTCTGCGCGAACCCGTTTCAGATCTGGGTATTTTGGGTGAGGGCCTTTCCGATCTTGCCGGGGGACTCGAAAAGGCACTTCGTCGCGAGAATCGCGCGACACGACGCTTGACGCTGGGTCTGCGTTTCGTCGACGGACAGGAAGCTTCGCGTACTGAAACGTTTATCGATGCGATACAAAGCCAAACTGAAGTGACCGAGGTAGGACTTCGTTTATTGGGTCGGACGCAGGTCGTCGCGCGTGAAGTCAGGCGGATGCGATTGCGTGCGACTCAGCTTTCGCGTCCGGAAGAAACGCGACAGCCTCGTCAGTTGCGCTTGTTCTAATGTGACTCCGCCGTGAGTTCGTCATGCGCGATCGAGACTTCGGTCGGTCGAATCACAAATGAGAGCAACGTCGGAACCAGAAAGAGCGTGAAGACGGTCGAGATCATCAAGCCACCGACCAGAATCGCTGCAAGACCACGATAGAGTTCCGAGCCTGAGCCCGATGCAAAGACGAGTGGCAGCATGCCGAAGACCGTCGTCGTCATCGTCATGAAAATCGGACGTACCCTTGTCGCAACGCTATCGAGAATCGCTTGAATAGGCTCCGCACCTTCGCTGAGCCGGTTCTGTGTCTGATGGATCAAGAGAATACCGTTGTTCACCACGACGCCAATCAGAATCACAAAGCCGAGCATCGTGATGGTATCCAGTTTGATCGTGGAATCGAAGAGCTGCACGAGTCGTAATGCGAGAATGCCGCCGGTCGCAGCGAAGGGCACGCTGACGAGCAAAATCGCAGGAAGCAGAAAGGATTCGAAGAGACTCGCCATGAGTAGGTAAACCACGACGATCGCGAGTACAAATGCACCGCGAAACGCGGTCCAGGTTCGGGTGAGGCTATCCGCCTGTCCCGCTAGCTCAATCGAATACCCTAGCGGCAGATTCGTACGAACGGGATCGATGATTTTTTCCATCCGATTAATGACGTCGCCGAGCGCGGCGTCATCCGACTTTCCCACTTGTAACTTTACCGCGCGATCCATATCGCGATGCTCGATCTCTGTCGGGCCTTCACGCGAATGAATCTTCGCGATATCGCCGAGTTGAACCATGTGCCCGCTCGGCGTGTGGATTGACGTTCGCGCCAGTCCTTCGGGATTCGAAATCGTATGTGCCGGAGCGCGCAAGCGTAGATCGATTTCACGCCCCTGGTCATCGAAGGTGCCGGCGACCGTTCCAGCGACGACGGTCTCCACGATAAAGCCAACTTCGGAGACACTGAGTCCGAGCTCCGCGGCGCGCACGCGATCGAGATCGACCACGTATTCGGGCTTACCGATTTCAAAACTTGGGTTAACGAAGATCACGCCGGGGACTTCCTTTAGACCCGGTTCCAACGCGCTCGCAATATTTTGAATGCGTTCAAAATCGTTGCCCTTAATCACCACCTGCATGTTTCCCGATCCGGTGTTGCCACGTCGAATCAAGGGGGCTTGTCGCGCGAAGACTTGCCTCACGCCGGGCGCCGTGCGCGCGATCTTATTCACGCGCCCAATGAATGCCTGCATCGACTTCTTGCCCTTGAATTCGTCCTTCACGACGATTCCCATACTGGGGCCGCCGTGCCTCACGATCGCGAACATGCGATGGACTTCGGGTAACGCCAGGAACTTCTCTTCGAGGATGCGAACGATACGTGCGCTTTGCGTCAGGTTATAGCTTGGCGGTGTTTTGAGAACGACGTAAACCATATTTCGATTGCCCTCGGGCAGGTAATCGATATCTGGCGTGAACGCGCCAATGATCAGCATCGAAACTGCGATCAACCCCGCGGCACTGAGTAAGCGAACTTTGCGATGGGGGAGAATGCCGCGTAGCAGTTCGACCAATCGATCCGCGATGAGCTGGATGAGTTGACCGTCTTCGGTCCGCGGCGGTGTCTTGAGCAGCCGCGCGGCGAGCATTGGAACGACTGTGATCGCAGCGATGAGCGAGAGCGCGACAGCGATTGAAATCACGATTGCGAGGTCCCGAAAAATTTGGCCCGCTTCGTCCTCGACGAGGATGATCGGTAGGAACACGGCTAGGGTGGTGAGTGTCGCGGCAAGGATCGCGCCCCAGACTTCAACAGTGCCGTCATAGGCCGCGCGCACCGTGCCTTTCCCGAGTTCGCGGTGGCGAAAGATGTTTTCAACCACAACGATCGCGTTATCGAGAACCATGCCGGTAACAAACGTCATGCCGGCGAGCGAAATAATATTCAGCGTGCGCCCGGATATCGCCATGAAGATGAATGTCGCAATCAGCACGATTGGAATGCTGAGTCCGAGAACCATCACGGCGGAGCGACTTCGTAGGAAGAACAGCAGAACCAAGGTGGCGAGTAGTGCGCCGATGAGCAAACTGGTGCTGACCAAGCTGATGGATTCGTCGATGTAAACGCTCGCGTCGTAAACGATACGCAATTGGATGCCGCGGCTCGCGTACTGATTGTTGATTTCCTCAAGAACGTCGCGTACGCCGTTCATGACCTCGAGCGTATTGGAGCCACTCTTGCGCAGCACGCCCATGATCAGCGCAGGCACGCCGTTTTGACGGATTACAAATTGAGGTTCTTCGTAGCCGAATTTTACTGAGGCAATGTTTTTGACGCGTGTCGGTCCAGTCGTCTCTCGACGCACGATGGTTTCTTCGATTTCTTCAAGCGCGCGGTAACGTCCTTCCGTTCGCACGGAGAAACGGTTCTTTCCTTCATCGAAGGCGCCGGCTTTGATATTGCGATTTTCTTTTTGGAGCGCGACACGAACTTCATCGATAGAAATGCCGCGTGCAGCGAGGGCGGAAAAATTCAATTCGATATGGACTTCGCGTTCTTCTCCGCCATAGAAGAGAACCTGCCCGACGCCGGGGACGCGTTCGATCTGTGCGCGAATCACGTCGTCTGCAAGGGGGCGAATCGTATTGATGTCTTCCTCAGCCCGCAGCACAACCCAGCCAATGGGTGTCTGTTCGTTCGAGTTGACCGCGCGAATAATGGACTCGTCAGCGTCCTCGGCGAGGTCTCGCACCGCGCCGAGCTTTTCGGAAACGTCGAGTCGTGCGACGTCCTTATTGATTCCGTAGTCGAAACGCAATGTGACGGTGCTATCGCCTTCTTTTGAAACCGAAACCATCTCGCGCAGATTCTCGACGGTGTTCAGCATCTCTTCTTGGCGCTTGGTGATCTCTTCCTCAACCTCAAACGGACCGGCACCCGGGTAACGCGTCTGCACCGTTACTTCAGGGCGATCCAGCGTCGGAATCATCTGAACGGGAATGTCTTGGAGCGCGAGTACGCCGAAAATCGTGATGAGAATGACCGCGACGGCGACGCTTACGGGGTATCGAATCGATGCGTCGACGAGTTTCATTGGCTATGAGCCTTTCGCGCCGCCGTGATCCGCCTTGAATTCTTGGGGCAGGGTTGGGGGTCCCGGTGGTGGCAGTTCAACGATGGTCACGCCTTCACCACCCACAAGATCTTCGTTGCCGGTGACAACGATGTGGTCGGTGGCATTGAGTCCCACACGAATCAACCAGCGATCATCGATGCTGTTGCCGAGTTCAATGTTCCTGCGTTCGGCTTTTTGATCCTTGATGATGAAGACGTAGGCCCCATCGTCGTCTCGACGGACCGCGTCTTTAGGGACCAATAGCGCGTTGTCGACGCTGCGAGTAAAGGCGACGCGTGCCGACATACCGGGCTTCAGTAGAAAGTCTGGATTCGCCAACAAAATGCGAACCGGGAACCCACGGCTTTCCAATTCTGCGTCGGGAACGATCTTCCAAACCAAGCCGTTAAAAGTCCGCCCGGGATGCGCGGTCACCATGATGTCCACGGGCGCGCCCTCATGAATGTCGGCGAGATAGCGTTCGCTCACGGTACAGATCGCGATGACTTGATCCACACGCTTCAGCTCGACAACGGGATCGCCGCGTTCGAGGTATTCGCCCGCTTCAATCGATTGTTTACTCACCACCGCGTCCATGGGTGCGGTGATTCGAAGTTCGGTGAGCGCTTTTTCTGCCAGGTCTACGCGAGCTTTGGCCTGTTTGACTTCGGCGCGGACGCGATCCAATCCCGTTTTCTGGTCGTCGTGTGCACCCTGTGAGACGATATTTCGCCGGAAAAGTTCGCCGCTGCGTTCAGTAGCGCGCTTTTGTTCGGATAGATTGGCTTGGGCACGCTGCAACGCGGCGTGCAGTTCGGCGAGCCGTAACACGTGGTCACTGGGGTCCAGCTCCGCGATCAGGTCCCCCTTGTTGACGTAGTCGCCTTCCTCGACGTGCCTGCGCAGTACAAAACCTTCCTGACGGGTCGAAAGTGCGGCAAATGCGATCGGGAAGAGGGTGGCCTCGCGTTCGAGAAATGCGTCCTCTACGCGACGTTCCTCGGCTTGCGTGACGACTACGGGAATCACTTTGGCAGGGCGCCCCTTCGAATCGGCGACCACCTCGGGAGTCTCAGCCGAACAAGCGGCGACAACGATGATCAGACAGCACCGTATTGTCATCCGTACGCGCGTGGAATTCCTAGACACTACGTAGGTTTACAGACTTCAAGGGGGTGGAGTCAAGGCCTGCATGGAGGTGGCCGAAAGCGAATGAGGCCCTGGTTATGACCGGTTTTGGGGGTGTTGATGTCCGATTCAGTTCCGAAAGACGATACGTTCGACCGTCGTAAGTTTCCACGCATCCAAACGGACGCGCTGGTTTCGATTGCGCGCGTGAATGTTGAAGACGTGATCGGACATGCGCATGACATTTCGATCGGCGGTATCCGCTTTCGTTGTGTGGGTCTCGAGATCGACCAAGGTGAAATCTTGCGTGTCACGCTGAATCTCGAAGGTGCGATTGTTTGCGTTGTAGGCGAGGTTCGTCGGGTGACCGATCTGGACGCGTTTACGCAGGAGTTTGCGATCTCGTTCGTAGAGGTCGACGCCGAGACCGCGATCAAACTCGAGGCTCTACTGCCTACGAGCTTCGACGCCGTCTAATTAGTCCTGGGCGTCGATTGACCTGTTTCACGATCGCTTCTAGCTGTTCTTCGGCCGCGCTTTGCCCGGCACGAATCGCACGTTTGGCTTTGTGAAACTCAAACGTTCGAATGCCATGCACGTCGGGCGTGAGGATGAAATCGACGGCTTCGTGTGCCAGTCGATGGCGCGCTAATTCGTATTCAACCACGCTCATCGTTGAGGTGAGTATTTCAAACAGGTTTGGACCGCCTGCGGCCTCGGCTTCGGCCGCCTCTGCGGATTTGCCGCTACGTCGAAACTTCGACAGGCCATTTTCAATCGTGTCGAACAAACTTGATCGACTTTTTGCGGCGCTGCGGAACCCGCGATCGATCTCACGAACGGGCTGCGCGTGAAGGTTGACTGCGATCCGCAGGTCGGGTTTGAACTCGTTCAGTGCCGATACGGGGACGGGGTTGCGCAAGGCGCCGTCCACGAGAAAACGCTTGCCCTGCTGATGTGGCACGAAGATACCCGGAATCGAGATGCTCGCGCGAATTGCATCGATCACGCGGCCTTCCCGGATATGAACCTCCTCCCCGGTGACCAGATCCACCGCCACTGCGGCGAATGGGATCGGCAGGTCTTCGATGCGCCAGTCGCCCAGCAGGTGCGTCAGTCGCTCGGCCGTGCGGGTGCCCGCCATGAGGCCCGCGCGCGGCCAAACGGGGTCGAACATCCGGAGCACATCGGGCCACTCCATAGCGCGGACCTCACGCTCGAAGTTCTCGAGTTGTCCGGCCGCAAAGGCGGCCCCTACGAGTGCGCCAACACTCGAGCCCACCACCGAATTCACCTTCACGCCGCCGCGGATGAGGCTGTGGAGGACCCCGATATGGGCCAGGCCTCGGGCGCCACCGGCCCCCAAGGCGATCCCTACGGAGCGCTGCTTTGCAGGTTGCTTGCGCCGGCTCGCCATGGCGGAGCATCGTAGTCATTCCAGGCCCGAGCCGCTAAGCTGGCGCCCGATGAGTGACTTCCACCAGACCGGTCTGATCACCACGCTGCATCGGCTCGGCGTCCCGTCTTTGGGGCGTCTCGAGGCGGAACTCAAGCACCACGCTCGCGAGCGGCCTGTGAGCTTGGTTCTGCCGTGCCTGTACACCGAGATCCATGGAGCGGGCCTTAAGCGAATTCGTGAGGTGTTGCAGGAGGTTTCCTATCTGCATCAGATCGTGGTCTCGGTTTCCGGAACCGAGGAGCGGGAGGACTTTGATGCCGTACGGAAATTCTTCAAAGGGATGCCTGAAGTGCACTGCCTTTGGGGGAGTGGCCCTACGGTCGGAGAGCTTCTCGGTCGTTTGGCGGAGAGCGGCTTGGCTCGTGAGCCCGATGGCAAGGGCCGTGCGGTCTGGTTAGGTACCGGCTACGCGCTTGCGCGCGGCGAGACAGAAAGTCTCGTTTATCATGACTGCGATGTTCTGACTTACGATCGGGAATTCCTGGCTCGGCTGTGTTTTCCAGTCGTGCATCCAAATCTCGACTACGAATTCTGTAAGGGTTACTACGGCCGTGCGACGGAACGTTTGCACGGTCGTGTGACACGCCTCTTCGTCACGCCGTTGGTGCGCGCGCTCAAGCACACGCTGGGCTCGCTACCACTGCTGGAGTTTTTGGACAGCTTTCGATATCCGCTCGCGGGCGAATTCGCGATCAAGGAATCCCTGGCGCGCCAGGTTCGCATTCCGAGTGACTGGGGTTTGGAAATCGGCGTGATGTCCGAAGTTTTTCGCAATAGTTCCCCACGGCGTGTCTGCCAAGTTGAACTCTGCGATAACTACGACCATAAGCATCAGGATCTTTCACCCGGAGACCCGTCGCGGGGATTGCACCGAATGGTCATCGATATTGCGCAGTCGCTCTTTCGCAATCTCGCAAGTGTAGGCGTGCAATTCGATGCGGGATTTCTGAACACGTTGAGCACCGCGTATCTGCGTCTCGCGCAGGATACCGTCGGCGCGTATTCCGACGAAGCCGTGATCAATGGTTTGCGTTTCGACCAGCACGACGAAGAAATGATGGTGGAGACCTTCACAGCAGGGCTTCGCGCTGCGGGCCTCGACTTCGTACGGAATCCGATGCGCGCGTCGTTGATTCCCAATTGGCATCGCGTCACTGCCGCGGTGCCGGAATTCCTGACCGATTTGCGTTACGCAGTCGAGGTCGATCGAAGGAGCTGAAGCTAGTAAGCCGTCGCGTTTTTGTGGCTGAATACCCCGTTGACACATTCTGTCATCGGATGCATGAAGTCGAAGAACTCATCGCCGGTACAGCCGAGAACGTCAGGGTTGTACGATCCAAATACATCGATATCGAGCTCTCTTGAAATTTTCCCGATCAGAGGGGCGATATCTTCCATCGCAACTCGTGAAACCGAATTCTTATCGTCGAATACGTTGGGATGATAAGGTGTGAGGAACAATGCTACGTTTTGTCCGTTGCTAAGCACTCTTCTGAGTACTTTCAGAAATACCTCGACCGCCCCATAATCAATAGTCTTCTCGCTATCGATCCTGTAGCCATTGTCGATTAGCGCATGTTTCTTGGCTAGAGCTTCTTGAATATAACCGCTGCTATACACGTGGCTACCATCCGCAAGCGTAACGGACTTGGTAGCGCCTGTGGAAAGATCGAACTCAGCCATCTTGAAATCGTCAACTACCAGCGATCCCTGATACTCGGCGGCGATTTCTTGTATCCCCTTACGACCAAGATATTTTACCGACTCGCGGAAATAGTCGAAGTTAATCAGGTTCTGTAGAAGCACTTGCCTGTATGAATCTTCGGTATTGATCGGCCTAGGATCAAGATCAAAATATTCACCGGCCTCGACATAGAGGTCAGAGTATTTTTTCCACTGTACGTCCTTATCGAAGCCGAACATCCACGGATCCACGCCGATGAAGAGACGTCGCGGCGCTCCGTCCTTCAGGAGCTTGAACATCATCAGCACGACATCTTCAATAGAGCCGCCGGAGACACCAAGGTTGAGTACGCTTTCGCAAATGCTTAGACCTCCGCGGTTATCCCGAAGCTTGCTAATGGACATCACATGACTTGAGCCGACGATCGCACAGTCGTGCTGACTCGCGTATTCAGCTAGCTTTAGTTTTACATTCCTTTCATTCCAGCCTTCCTGAACAACGCCGTATTTCGAAGTAACCATGGCCTCTACATAGTTGCCGTTTCTGATTTCCAACAGGAGACCTCTAAGGTACACGGCTCCTGGATCGACGATAATATTTACCAGCGATACTGCTAGCAGTATCGCAGCGACCCCGAGAAATGTTATCTGGTTGTATCTGGAAAAGTGCATCCTAGAACCTGAAGTATAGAAACTCGCTCGCACCTTGAACGGACAGGATCGCTACAGCTGCAATGAGAATATGAATGACCGCCATTGCTAGGCTCGGCTTCCAGCGAAAGAAAGCCGGCGGAGGCGAGGTGATTTCTCCTGGATAAGTGTCGGGTGCCGACTTGTGTCGGTATATGATCTGCTGTGTATTCGGTGCGAAGAATACGACAACTAGCAGGAAGACGATGAGCGGAAGGCCATACGTCCAGGATGTCAGATTGTTTGCAAACATTCTGTCAAACCCCTGCGTGACACCATTAAGCCCGACCATCGCTTTCAAGACGCTGCTCGCCCCATGGAAGCTTTCAGCTCGGAAGAACACCCATCCTGTGGATATGGCAAGGAAAGTGAGTCCTCTCGCGATCCCCGTTCCAATCCATGAGCTTCGGCGAAGTCCGGGTTGGAAATTTTGGCAAATCGCATGCCACCCATGATTTACCAATAGGTAGAAACCGTGAAGTGCACCCCACGCGATGAATGTCCAGGCTGCGCCGTGCCACAGACCACCTAGCAGCATAGTGGCAACCAGATTTCCGTATCGGCGCGTACTGCCCTTCCGATTCCCGCCTAAGGGAATGTATAGGTAGTCTCTTAGGAAGCGGGAAAGGGTCATATGCCAGCGACGCCAGAACATGATGACGTTCGTTGCCTTGTAGGGCGAGTTGAAGTTGAGCGGGAGGTAGATGCCAAACATCCAAGCAAGTCCGATGGCCATGTCTGAATACCCGGAAAAATCAAAATAGATTTGAAAGGTGTAGCTGAGTGTACCCGCCCAGGCCTCGAAGAAGGTCAGGCTAACTCCCTGCTCGGCTGCTTGGAACACCGGTGTGGCGAAGAATGAGATGTTGTCCGCTAGAGCAACTTTCTTGAACAGGCCCAAGGTAAAGATAGCAGTACCGACGGCAAGATTTTCATGACTAAATTTATAGACGACGTTTCTTGCAAATTGAGGCATCATTTCTTTGTGATGCACGATAGGCCCCGCGATTAACTGCGGGAAGAACGTCACAAAAAGACAGTATTCGATGAAGCTGTGTTCCGGTACATCCCGTCTGTAGCTGTCCACCAGGTATGCGATCTGCTGAAATGTAAAGAATGAGATTGCGAGGGGGAGAACAATGGACTGTAGGGCGAAATCGGTAGCGAACACGGAGTTGGCGCTACCGATGAAAAAGTCAGCGTACTTGAAATAGCCCAACAGACCGAGATTGCTCGCAATGCCGAACGCCAGGAGTCTTTTGGCGTGACCAGCACGATGACTGGCCAGTCCCAGACTGATTGCATAGTTGAATAGAACTGAGCTCAGAATGAGGCCGAGGTATATCGGGTTCCACCAGCAATAGAAAAACAGCGATGCGCCCACGAGCCAGCTAATTGCGATTCTTGGATGGCCGCTGTGCGCGATTAGATAGAAGCCGACCAATGTGATGGGGAGGAAGGCGAAGATGAAGGTGTATGAATTGAACAGCATCGGCGACCAAACTCCTTTCTTCCGACCGGTCTTTTTAGCAGTTCGCCTTATCTGACCCCAGCTTTCTGGAGATCGTTAACTCTTCGTCCATTGGGGTCCAAAGCAGCTAGCTCAGGAAGTCGCTCTCGAAGCGCTGCGCTAACGAGTCGAAATCAGACACACGCAGTTGGGGGTAATGCAAGCTCAGGCCGCTTGGGTTAGCATCGCTCTTCCTCAGCCCAGGTGGTGAAATTGGTAGACGCGCAGCGCTCAGAACGCTGTGGGGGAAACTCCGTGCTGGTTCGAATCCAGTCCTGGGCACCACAACGTAGCTCGTGTCGAGTTGTGCAGCCCGCTCTGGGTGCTTTCAGCCCATTCGACATGGGTCCGCCGCTCGCTGGGGCCCCAAGGCAGCCCAAGTTCGCTTCGGACCCACATCGAATGGGCTTGGGCATCGTGACGAAACACTCGCATCGCGAGGCCGAGGATCAATGTCGAACGCGATGAGGCAAAACGTTCACGCTACGAAGGATTGGGCCACGAGACTGGGAGTTGCACGACCTCGCCGCTGCGGCGTTGGAAAAGAATGTGCCCGTGCTCCGCCGCGAAGCGCATCAAATCGCGAACCAACTTCACATCGTCACGGCAATAGGCCTCCACCTTGTCGACCTCGCCGTTGCGAAACCATTCTAAAGACTGCAGACCGTCGCCTGATTTCGCCGCGCCGAGCGTGTGCTCCGCGACATGATTGAGGGAGAGGCGATGCCCCAGCTTTTGATGAATATCCTCGAGTAGGTCGAGTGTAGGGAGCTGGTTGAAATCAAAATCGGTGTAGCCATTCAGTACGCCGTAATCAAAGTTTCGAATATTGAATCCAACCACCAGCTGTGCTTTGCGCAGGCGGTCAACGAGCTCCGGCACGCGATCTTCAAGGAAGGTTTCATACTCACCGCGTTCGGCGTCATAGATAACCGCCAGAGCAACGCGCATTTTGTCTTTGTTATTCCAGCCGCCGACTTCATCGGCAGAAAGCTGGGTTTCGATGTCAAAAATCAGCGGTTGAACGGATGTATTTGAAGTTTGAGTTTCGGTCATTTGATAAGTTTCCTTGGTGGATGGAGGGGTGGAGGAGTGTTGAATCCAGTTTAGTAGCTTGAGTGCCATCTTTTTGTCGAGCGGTCGATTGTCTTTGCCGCAACGGGCCGATTGAATACATCCGGGACAACCATCCATGCAGTCACAGTTTTCGACGAGCTGCGCGGTGGCTTTGAATAGGCGCTCTGCCCGTGTATAGAGCGCGCGACAGAGACCAACCCCGCCCGGGTAATCATCATAAAAGAAGACTGCCGGCGAATCGACTTGAATATGCTGGGCGAACGACGCACCGGAAACGTCGAAGCGATCACAGAGCGCAAAGAGGGGAAACATTGCGAGTACCGCGTGCTCTAGCGCATGAAGCCCCCCGTTGAAGCGCGGTGACTGGGCCAGTTCCGCGTTAACCTCGAGCCACATTGCGTCGGTCTCAAACTCGCGCGCTGGCATTTCAAGGCGTTGGTGGCCGAGGGAGCGATTGTCGCGGATCCGCATGCGTTCGAAATGCGTCGTCCGGGTGACGATGCGCACCGTTCCGCGGCGCAACCACGCGGGCCCCAGCGTTCGCGCTTCAGAGATTTCGAGAATTTGAATGTCTGTGGACGAATGTGCACGCGTAAAGTACGGCACGCGTAGCGGTCCGCGCACTTGAATTTTTGAACGTTCGAAATCCAAGGTCTCGACTTGATAGGTCTGGCCATGATGAAGATACGTGGCTCCCTCGTGGCATTCGCTCTGAACACGTCCGGCCCCAATGTCACCGAGCGCCGTCGCCTCCGCACCCTGTCCGCGGTGAATCGTATAGCTGCCGTCGCTGGCGCGAAGCGATTGGCGCCGCGCGGGTTGTCGGCGTGCAGAGAAGTACTGCCTGCCGTCCGCGCTCCGAAGGATTCGACCGTCGCGTGTGGCCACATTCAAGGCTTCCCGAATTCCGGGGTCTTCCAGCCAGGGATCTGTCGCGTCGATTGGCAGCTCCGCGGCCGCACAACTGAGTTGGCGTGTGGCGATGGGAAGGTTCGCTACGTCGAGTGTGGCGGCTTCGCAGCTGCGGAGCAGCAGTTCCTGGGAATGTTGTGCAATGTAGCGATCCAATGCGTTGTTCTGCGGTACGAGTATGACCAAGCCTTCGCGTGCTCGGCCTACGCGGCCTGCACGCTGTCGCGTCGACAGGATCGAACCGGGATATCCCACGAGGATACAGAGGTCTAGGTGGCCGACATCGATGCCGAGTTCCAATGCGGATGTCGAGATCACGCCTAATAGATCGCCGCTGAAAAGACGGGTTTCGATTTCACGCCTTTCTTCGGCGAGAAAGCCGCTGCGATAACTCGATATTCGGTTCGCGAGTTCCGGCGCCTGTTCGCACACGCGCCGGTACAGGAGTTCAGTCGTACGGCGCGCTTGGGTGAATGCGAGCGTTCGCAGACCCATTCGAACCGCGTGGACGAAGACCGAGGCTGCGGTCTTGTACGCTGTTTTGCCGGTGTCGACACAAGCGAAATGTTGCTTGGGTAACGGTGTACCATCGTGTTCAATGAGTGCGGGTGCGCGCCCTGTGAGTTCTCGAATAAACTCACGGGGGTTTCCGATCGTGGCCGAACAACTAATGATCTGCGGATGTGCTCCGTAATGTGCGGCGATTCGCAGTAGACGGCGCAGAACATGTGCGACTTGCGAGCCAAGGATGCCTCGGTAGATATGGCACTCATCGATGACGATCGTGCGCAAACGCGTGAAGAATTCGGACCAGCCCGCGTGGAACGGAAGTATCCCGGCATGCAGCATGTCGGGTGTTGTGAGCAGGACGTTGGGTGGGTCGAGTCGCAGTTTTCTGCGCTGAGTTTTAGGTGTATCACCGTCGTAGATGGCGGCGGTGCGGGACTGCAGCGCTGGCAGCGTCGCGAAGTCGGCGCGCATATGCCGCAATTGATCCCGCGCGAGTGCTTTCAACGGGAAGAGCAGCAGTGCGTGGGCGTCGCGTTCCTCAAGACCCTGCCAGCCGATCGCAACGTTGTACACCAGACTCTTCCCGCTCGCGGTCGACGTGGCGAGCATCAGGTCTCGGCCTTCTCGATAGGACGCCAATGCCTGTGCTTGATGCGCGTACAAATGCTTGATCCCGCGACGGTCCAGCATCCCACGGACGGCGTCGGGTAGTTCAAAGTCGACATAGGTGCCCGTCGTTTCGGGAATCGTATTCATCGTGCGTACCGAATAGCCGAGCGCTTCGGGCGACTGATGCCGTAGGGCAGCGAGAAAGTTGGAGAGAATGGCGGGCTCCCGCGCGAGGAGGTGACTACCCAACCTAACACTTGGGTCGGACTGACGCTGTCAGGGAAACTGCACTGTGGCACTGCAGAATTGTCTCAGCTCAGCTAGGCTGATGCCTGCATGCGCGTGACCCAGCAGCTGAAATACGCGATTTATGGGATCTTTGATCTGGCATACAACGGATCAAAACGTCCGATCTGTATTCAGGAAATCTCAGATCGCCACGGGATTCCCGCGAGATACCTCGAGCAAATCTTTCAAAAACTCCGGCGCGGAGACCTGGTCCAAAGCAAACGGGGCCCCGGGGGTGGTTATCTGCTGGCACGGCCCGCCGATGAAATCAGTCTCGCGGATGTAATTCGTGCCGTGGAAGGGGATTTATTGGTCCGTTCCGATTTGGAGCCGCGCGATGAAGCACTGCCTGCGGCGGTCGTTTGGGATTGGTTTCGGGGCGGCGTCGAGGTCGCGCTCGAAGAGACCATGTTGGGGCAGCTCTGTCGTGAAGCGGCACGACGTGGCTTGGAGCGGGCTGACGCTGAACCCGCGATGTACCATATCTAATGAGCGACTCCTCGGAAATCGGAACGGAATCTGCCGCGGCGGTTGCAGATCGCAAGCGAGAACCGTTGCGGCTCGCGAGCGGCCTCGCGGCCGAACTCTTTGGTCATGCGCGCGAATGCTACCCCGAGGAATGCTGTGGCCTTGTGATGCAGGCCTCAGACGACCAACCATGGTCCGCGATACGTTGTACCAATGTTCAAAACCGACGCTTTTCACGCGGTGAATCCAGTTTGGATGCCACGCGTGGTTTCTGGATCGATGAAATGGAACTCGATCGTGCGTTGCGTCAGGCGGAAGAACGCGGGGAGAAGCTTGTGGCTATCTATCACTCCCACGTGGACGCCGGTGCGTATCTCTCGTTGACCGACGCTCAGGGTTTTCTGGGTCCACACGATGAGCCGCTTTGGCCGGGTGTGGCGCAGTTTGTAATCTCTGTGCACGAGGGCGACGTACAGGACGCGGCTTGGTACGAATGGGATGCATCCACACGTCGCTTCGACGGGCGGCCGGTACGGGAGCTACTATAGATGCAGTGGTTTCGCTATCTCGTTTTATCGATGTCCATCACCGCGTGCGGTGGTGGTTATTCGAAGGAAGATGTGCCCGCAGATCCGATCGCCTTTGTGCGTCAGGAAGCGAAGAGAGGAATTGTCGATCTGAACAGCTTTCAGGACGCGTTGAGTGCGCGCATCCCTGGACGAGACGAACCCAAACGCGAGCGTCCGCGTACGTCGTTGGTGGTGATGACCATTCCGACCGGGGAAGTTCGCGTGGTAGAAGAGGCGGGTCTAGGTGCACTACCGCTCGATTGGAGCGACGATGGTGCGCGGCTCTTGGTCGGGCGCCGCGAACATCCCAATCAACCGATGCAGCTCTTTGAATGGGGGCGTCATGCCGGATCGTTCGAACGTGCACCCGTTGGGATATCGCTTGGCGGTGCAGGTATTTCAAAAGGGTTGCTTCGAATTGCGTGGGCGGGTCCAATTTCAACGCCGGGTCAGCCCGCTGGACGCGGGATTCGAATCTACAAAGCCAATGAGGGGGATCAGGTATTTTCTCCGGGCATTGGGGGGGTGGATCCCGATGTATCCCCGGACGGTGAGTCGCTGATTTGGGCGCAACCGAGTCGTCTCGCCGATCGCGATCCTGTGATCATGGCGGCCGCGGTTGGGGATACCGAAGGCCGTCCGCTGGGTCGCGGGGGTCGGCCTCGGTTTTCGCGCGATGGCAAGTGGATTGTCTTCGTGCGGCGGAAGGGAGACAGCACGGACGTCTGGTTGATGCGTGCCAATGGTCTGGGTAAGCGTCCGATCGCGCAATCCCGTTTCAATGAAGACTACCCCGCCGTATCGCCGAACGGCGACTACGTGGTCTTTGCCTCGGCGCGTGGCGAAGAAGAAGCCTCCCAGCTGTTCCTGACGCGTGTGTCCGATGGGGAAGAAGTTCAGCTGACACAGTCCAATCAAAACAGTCGCCCTGTCTGGTAGCGAATACTTCGCTTGAACCCGGGCCACGCCGATAGAACTGTCATGCGGGTAGGCGTGCTCAAAGAGACCAAAGATCGCGAAATGCGAATCGCGTTGTTGCCTTCCGGCGCGCAATCGTTGGTTGCAGCGGGACACAAGGTGTTCGTGGAAGCCTCGGCGGGCGAAGGTAGTGGCTTCGGTGATCACATGTATGAAGAAGCGGGTGCCGAGATCGTGGACGATCCGTCTGAACTGATCGGCGCGGTCGACATCGTTACCAAGGTCAAGGAACCCACGCTCTCAGAAATTGATGCGATGCGCGAAGGCCAGGCGCTTTTCGCGTTCTTGCATCTAGCACCCGAGCCCAAACTCACGGACCGAATTCTAACCCACGGTATTATCGCGATTGGATACGAAACCGTTCAAACCGATGACGGTACTTTGCCACTCCTCGTCCCCATGAGTGAAGTCGCAGGTCGACTCTCTGTTCAAATCGGGTCGCATCTACTGCAAGCAGACCAAGGGGGTCGAGGAGTTTTGCTCGGTGGAGTTCCTGGCGTGCGCCGCGGTTCCGTCGTGGTGATTGGTGGTGGCATCGTGGGCACCGCAGCGGTTCGAGTTGCGGTCGGCTTCGGCGCCGAGGTCAACGTTCTCGATGTCGATCATCGCCGACTTGCGTCGCTCTACGATATCTATCGCGGCGAGCTAGGCACGTTGTATTCAAATGCGGCCAATATAGAGCGCGCGGTACTTGAAGCGGACCTGGTTGTGGGTGCGGTGTTGCTTCCTGGCGCGCGAGCGCCGCGACTCGTATCCGAAGCGCTGGTAAGCCGTATGAAACCGGGATCTGTCATCGTCGACGTCGCGGTCGACCAGGGAGGTTGTGTTGAAACCATTCGCCCGACATCGCATTCCAACCCGACTTACCTGGTTGATAACGTATTGCACTACGGCGTACCGAATATGCCGGGCGCGGTACCACGAACTTCGACGTTTGCGCTGGCGAACGCGACATTCCCCTACCTGCAGCAGCTCTGTGATCTCGGGGTGGATGAAGCACTCAATGAGAATTCTGTGCTTGCGCGCGGTGTGAACTGCTATCGGAGCGCGTGCACGCACGCTGGCGTGGCGGAGGCGTTGGGATTACCGTACGTCGAGCGACCTTGGCTCAGTCGGTCGTAATTCGCGACTTCTTGGCGAGTTCGTGGAGCGCCTTCGGTGTCTGTGCTTCATCGGGAAAAAGCGCATAACCAAAGTCCAGCTTCAGGCGGTCTTCGAGTGAGGTGTCGGGTTCTTGGCGCAAAGCTTCGCGAACACGTCGCGCGATCGGGCCGAGTAGTGCCGCGACCTCGCCATCGGGTTCGGGAATCACGATTTCGAAAGTGTCTTCCGCCGTTCGGCCCAAGATATCGAATTCGCGGAGACCGCCGCGAATTTCCTGCGCTAGGGAAAGTGCAACGCGATCCCCCTCAGCGCCCTGTTGCTGTTGGAGCATTTCAGCAAGACCCACGACACGTAAACGTACCAGTGCCAGAATACGACCGTGGCTACTACTACGCGCGAGTTCTTCCTGTAATCGCTCGCGTAGGTGGGTTGCGTTCGGCAGACCCGTGAGTGTGTCGAAGCGGCGTTCGTGACGGCTTCTTTCACGCTCGTGGACTTGATCAACCACGGGTTGCAGTTGCTCCACCAAGCGACCGAGAATGTTTTGATCCGCGGTGCCAAATCGCTCGCCCGCCATGGGGTCTTCCGCGACTTTCCCCAGCACCGAAAGCGTGCCGACCACGCGTCCACCCCGAAGTAAAGGTACGCAGATTACACTGCCAACACCGGTGTGGTGATCTCGAAGTTCCGCTTGCGTTTCGACGTCCAGAATTCGCATCGGCGTCTTTCGCTGAATCGCCGCGATCGAAATCTCTTTCTCCATCGCAAAAAGCGCCGCTTGCGCTTCGGTATCGGCAGAGCCGAAGTACGAACGAATCTGATAACGCCCTGAGTCTGTTTCCTGCAGGCGTAAAATGGCGTGTTCAGCCTCGAGAATCATTGCTGCAGAGCTGGTGATCATGCGGTGAAGTTCGGCGGAATCTTCGGCAGCGGCCATGCGTGCAGAAAACTCGGAGATGGCCGCGATCTGTGTATTCTCACGTTCCATACGCATTTCGCGCAGGCTGTCCCAAAGTTCGGCAGAGAGCGCGTCTGCAACTGCGGTAATCTTGTGGCGAAGCATCTCGGGCTGATCGCCTTCACGTGTACCTTCGAGTGAAAGCAAACCGAGTAGGTGGGTTTGTGCGACCAGTGGGAGTACGGCAAAACAAACGTGGGTACCGCCGATCTCGTTGGACGTCACCGCCGCACGTCGGGTTCGTGCGACCCAACCATGAACGCCGCTATCGAGATCGATTCGCATGGGCGATGCCAACGGATCGAGAGACCCGGACGACGCGTGTAACGTCAATTGATTGAGTTCGACGTCGTGGAGATAGAGATGACAAATGCCATGCTCGAGCTCTGTGCTGACCAGTCGACAGATTTCGCGCAGACGGCGTGGGAGTGGTTCTTTTTCGGCAAGGATGCGCTGCACGTCGTTCTGTGCGCGAAGTTTTGCCGAATCGCGCATGAGGCTGTGGTATTCCGAAGCGCGCGCAATGATCTTGGCGTCGATTCGTGCGAGTTGCTCAACGAAATGGAGGTCTTCATCTGCGAACGCACCGCTCTGTCGTGCGTGCGATAGATTGAGTACTCCGAGAATTTCGCCGTCATGAATCAGCGGCGCAGAAATCGCAGATTCAACATCGTCGCGCTCGCGTACGATGCGGTAACGTTTTTGATCCGCCTTTCCGCGCAATAACAACGCTTGGCCGTCTTCAAACGCCCGACCCGCGATACCCTCACCGGGTTGGATGCGAATTTTCGGAATGAGCTCACGTTCGATCCCGATGGCGACTTCGACGTAGAGATGTCGATGTACCGGTTCGATCAACATCAGCGAACCACGGTCTGCACCTGTGGCTCCGACGGCGATCTGAAGAATGCGATTCAATAATGCACGCCGGTCGATAGTCAGGTTGTAAGATTCGAGAATTTCGCCGAGAGATTGTAGAAGATCTGGTTTTCGAGTCGCGTCGACCGGCCCAAAAGCATAGAGGAGTTTCGCAACCAATGGTGTCGTGACCTGAAGCCCACGATCGGGTGCTTCGCGCAGCAATCGCCGATGGCTGGGAGCGGGATCCGCATCGATGAGCGCGTGCAGGCCCGGTATTTCCCATAGCGCGTCAACGTCAGCAGAGATCCGGTCCGCATAACGCTCGGCGATCTCTGAATCGACGCGCTGCAGATTGGAACGTGTCGCTTCCGCGTCGTCGCTCAGAATGACCGAGACTTCCATCTCGGGGTTTGCCTCGAGCAGGGGAATCAGCGCGAGGCCTTCTTCCGAGTGACCGATAATGGCGAGCCGTTTTCGCACGTTGGTTCCTATGACTCGCCGATGCTAACCCGAATTCGTAACTCGGTGCTGCGCCCGGTTTCGTCATCGAGCAAGCGAATTGGGATCACCAGTTCTGCATCCGTACCTTCGACCGGGCCCGCGCTTTCCACGCGAAGCGATTTCTCGGGCGGGAGCGGCGTGAGGGCATCGAGGGTGGTGTCCTCTATGCTTTGCACCGCCTCTTCAATATCGGCATCGACGGCAACCGGAGCTTGCTCTGTCTCACGGATCACCGTTTTTGCTGCGGATGCCTCGACTGCGGTCGCGCTGGCGTCGTGGCGAATCTTCGCGAGCACCAATTTGGACAGCGTCGTCAATGATTGCAGTACTCCTGTTCCATCTTTCGCACAGGCTTCGAACGAGGTCTCGGAGTCGAGGCCCAAACGTCGACAAAGCCCGTCGAGGGCGTTCTCGTCGACTTCATCGCGATGATTGTACTGGACCACGATCATCACGTCGTCGAAATCCAGATCACGCTCCCTGAGAATTGATTCGAGCTCCTCAAGCGCATCGGCCGTCGCATCGTGGTGTTCGGGGCGCAGATCCGCGACAAAGACGATGCCATCTGCTGTCGCTACGATTTCACGGCGCCTATCAAGTGTTTCAGGGGAGCTCGGGATGGTTTGAAGCTCGAAGTACGTACTGAAATCGCGGATTTTGCCCAAGCGAACCGAGAGAGCTTCGGTGCCAGCCGAACCATTGCCATCCGTTTGCAGTTCGCCGACCTGAGACTTTTTCAGTTTGCGTTGGATGAACTCGAGGTTGGTCGTCTTACCGCTGCCTTCAGGACCGACGTAGGCGATCTTCGCATGAATTTCTTGCGATTCTCGATTGAGTACACCCATCAAGCCTTGCCTTTTCGAATCAAAATACGCCGCGCCGTTTGAACGATCTGGCCGGGGATGTCACGGCTGCGCATTATCGTCTTCAAGTCTCGATCGGTAAGCGTGTTTAGGAACTTGATCGCATTGGCGGTAGGTGTCTTGGGATTCGCCACGAGTGCCAATTTGACCGAGTAGTTTTTCACCCATTCACGTGTATTTGAGATGATACGAACGACGTCGTCGGAAAGTGCGCGAGACTTCGCGAATTGCACAACCTCGTTGTCGGTGATCTTGGGACTTCGAATCGCCGCGCTCGCGACCATCCGATTCCGATCGCGGACCAAGAGCGAACGCGCTTCGCCATTGCCGAAGCGCGCCAGCTTCACCTTTTCAATCACGGTCATGTTCTGAATCAATGCACAGATGTTTGCTGACGTTGCCTCATCTTTCGGTGCGTCCTCGGGCAGCTCCTGGACGAGCTCGTCGGAGAATTCTTCTTCGCTGATTTCGATACCCGCAATAGGAGCATCGGAAACTGGGGGATCATCTTCGGTTTCAGTGAGGCTGTCGGTCTCGCGTTTGGGGAGGCCGAGGAAGTCGAGGGTGCGATCGATAGTCGCCTGACCCATCACGGGGTTTTCGCTCAACGCCTCAAAGAGCTCCGGGCAGCGGAGTAGACGAACTTGGTTCTGGGCGATGATGTCGACCATGCGCGACTGAGGCATGGCGGCTAAGGTGCAAACTGTGGCGTCGGATGTTGCGGGGTTGAGCGCGATCAACTCCAAGTGGGCAAGATTGTCAGCCGATTGTTCCGCGAAAAGTCCGAGCAATCCCGGATGTACCTCCGCTTGGAGGACCGTACTGACCACATTGTCAGGCAGCGCTGCGAGTGTCGCATTCGCTTTGTCTTTTACTTCGGTCTCGGGATCAAAAGTCAGCGCGAAGAGCACCATGGCGAGCTGCGGTGGCGGCAGTGGTAACGCACCGCCCGCGGCCATCAGTCGCGCATGGATGGGCGCACTGGGGTCGGCATAGCGTTTGTCGGGACCGAGACTCTGGAGAACTTCTTCCACTCATGAGAGATCGAGATCACTCTTCTTTGTCTTTAGCCACCTCTGCGATGAGCTTATCGCGTGTTTCTTTTGGGACTTCGTCATAGTGGGCGAAGTCCATCGTGAAAGATCCTTTCCCGCCAGTCATGCTCGTGAGGTCAGATGCGTAGGTCAAAACCTCGGCCATCGGGACCTCGGCGCGAATGACTTGCATAGATCCTTTCTGGTCCACACCGGCGACCTTGCCGCGACGACTATTCAAATTGCCCATCACGTCACCTACATGGTCATCCGTGACCAAGACCTCTAGATGCATCAGCGGTTCCAATAACGTCGGCTTCGCGGCCTGAAAAGCCGCCTTCATGCCGATACTTGCGGCCGTCTTGAAGGCTTGTTCTGAGCTATCCACAGCATGATGTTTGCCGTCCACGCAGCGCACAATCACGTCAGTCACGGGATAACCCGCGATGATTCCGCGGTTGCAGCGCTCGCGAACCCCTTTCTCTACCGCGGCGATGAATTGACGCGGAATCGACCCGCCCACGATCTCGTCCACGAAATCGACACCGGATCCACGGGGTCCGGGTTCTACGGTTAGGAAGCAGACGCCGTACTGGCCGCGGCCGCCCGATTGTTTCTTGAGCTTACCTTCGACGCGTTCGGCTCGGCCTCTGATCGTTTCCTGGTACGGAACCTTGGGCGGCTTCAGTTTTAGGTCCACGTTGAAGATACGGTGCAATTTGTCGAGCGTAACTTCGATGTGCAGCTGTCCGAGTCCCGTGAGTAGGAACTCGTGCGTGCGTTCGTCACGCCCAAGTGTCAGGCTCGGGTCTTCTTCAGCGAGTCGATTGAGTGCGTCGAAGACTTTGTCCTCTTCGCCTTTTTCGGCTTCGACCGCGAACGAGATTACGCCGCGCGGCGTGGGTGAGGCGTCGACTGCAATTGCGGTCTTTTCGGGACCGAGTGTGTCACCGGTATGGGTGGCATGAAGTTTTGCAACGGCCGCGATGCCACCGGGCCCAACTTCCCTTACGTCCGTGGTGTGCTCGCCCTGAAGTTTCAGAATTTTGTGCAGGCGTTCCCTATTTCCGGATCGGGAATTCGTCGCAACAACGTCGGCGCTCACGGTTCCCGAGTAAACCCGAAATATCGAAAGCATTCCGGTGTAGCGATCGGTTACGGATTTGAATACGTATGCCACAACGGGTCCGTCGGGATTGGCTTCGAGATCGAGCGCTTCCTCGCCCGCGCGCGCGGTCGGCATGGGTGCCTCCGTGGGGGAGGGCAAGACCTTGATCGCTGTATCGAGCAGCGCGTGGCCACCGATACCGAGGGAGGCTGCGGCGGAGAGGAGCGGCATCAGCTTTCCGTCCCGAACGCCTTTGCGCAGTGTCGTGAGGATCTCGTCATACTCCAATGTGCCCTGTTCGAGATATTTTTCGAGTGTGGCGTCATCGCCTTCAGCAATCGCTTCGATCATCTCCATGCGTGCGGTTTCGGTATCGTCGCGAAGCGCGTCTGGAATCTCACCTGAGGTATGTTGACCCGAGCCATCCAGCGCGAAGTGATGGGCTTTCTGCGCTAAGAGATCGATATAACCCGCATATGAGTCGCCATGACCCAGCGGCAAGTGGAGCTTGACGACGCGGAGCCCAAAGGCTTCTTCAAGTCGTTTCGCGAGCATTCCAAAGTTCGCAGAACCGCTGTCCATTTTGTTCGCGATAACCGAAACGCCAAGCCCGCACTCACGTGCGAGGCGTACGGTTTTTTCCGATCCGACTTTGATCCCGTCCTGCGCGGAGAGGACCAAGATTACATGGTCGACCGCTTGGATCGCACTTCGGGTTTCGCCCGCGAAGTTTGCGTCGCCAGGTGTGTCGAGCAGGTTGAGCCGGTAGCCGTCATGCTCAAAGCTACAGATGGAAGTAGCGATGGAAACCCGGCGTGATTTCTCTTCGGGCAGGAAGTTCATGAACGAAGAGCCGTCTTCGACGCTACCCGGTCGATCGGTGATACCCGTCGCCATGACGCTGGAGTCCGCAAGAGTTGTCTTTCCATCGCCACCGTGTCCAATGAGGGCGAAGGTACGGACGTGACTCAAATCCATGTTGCTCATGGTATCTCCTAACGTCTTGGCGCTCCGTTGAGCGACTCTGTTTATCGATTTCGTTCGTGAATTAGACGAAGTCCTTCCAGGGTCAAAAACGGTTCGACGCGACGGATGCTCTTGGTTTCCGACGCGATGACGTGAGCGAGTCCGCCCGTCGCGACGATCTGAAGATCCTCACCGAGTTCTTCTCGAATTCGGCCAACCATGCTGTCCACCAACCCGGCGTATCCAAATAACATGCCGGATTGAAGGTTATGAACTGTGTTCTTGCCGATCACATTCGGCGGCCGGACGATTTCTACGCTCGATAATTTAGAAGCGCGTTGTACCAACGCTTCGAGTGATATCAGCACACCGGGCACGATCGCGCCGCCGACGAACTCACCGTCTTGCGAAATGCAATCGAAGCTTGTTGCGGTACCGAAATCAATTGCGAGCGCGGGTCCACCAAGCATTTGATGAGCCGCTACTGCGTTGACGATGCGGTCGGCACCCACTTCGCGCGGATTGTCGACACGAAGCGGCATCCCCGTGCGGATACCGGGACCGATCACGAGTGGCGTGCAGCCGAATAGCTTGGTGCATGTACGTTCGTAGATGGGCTGCAGCGGCGGTACGACGCAGGAAATGATCGCTTCGTCGATTTGACCGATGTCTTGCGATTGGAGGTCGAAAAGGGCACGCAGCGCGACAGCGGCCTCATCGGAGGTGGCTTTGTGATGCGTTCCGAGCCGCCAATGGTGGGTCAGGTTCGGGCCTTCAAATAGCCCGAGCGCAACGTTGGTATTGCCGATATCAATCGCCAGCAGCACGCGTGGTGTTTCCCTCTTCTGCGAGTGTCACATCTCCCGCGAGAATGCGTTCGAGTTTTTTATCCGTTCGAACCAGGAGTGCTCCCTCCTCATCCACGCCTTCCACGATGCCGTCGATTTCCTCCGAAATTCCCGGCCCGCCTACGTGAACGCGACGTCCCTCCATTCTGAAGTATTTCAACCAACCATCCAAGACCCCCTCAAATCCATCGCGTCGAAAGGCGTCCAGCTGCATTTCGAGGCTTTGAAACAGCGAATGTGCGAATTCCAGCCGATCGACTGTGTGGCCCGCGGCGATTCGTAGGCTGGTGGCGATCGCTTGCAGCTCGTCCGGGATATCCTGGGCCTGGAGGTTGACGTTGACCCCGATGCCTAACACGAGCCACTGCAAGCGGCCGTCTTCGATCCGCGCCGGTAGGTTGATGCCGCAGGTTTTTCGACCGCCGAGAAGAATATCGTTGGGCCACTTGATCTCGATCGGATACTCGGGGAGCAAAGCTCTAATCGCTTCCGCAACCGCGTACGATGCAACGAAGGTATGGCGGTGCGCCGCTTCGGGTGGCAGATCAGGCCGCAGGAGCAGCGAGAAGTATAAACTGCATCCCGCTGGCGAAAAGAAACTGCGACCGAGGCGGCCGCGTCCCGCGGTCTGACCGTCCGCAAGAACCAGCGTGCCTTCGGGCGCGCCCGCATCCCCTAACGCTTGCGCGATTCGATTGGTGGAATCTGTCTCGCGATAGATGTCCAACCGGCGGCCAATCCATGCCGTCGGCGGATTTAATTCGAAGAGCGATCGGTCCATTCGAGTGCAATATCTACCGCGCGAACGGAATGGGTGAGGGCACCGATGGAAATCCGATCCACGCCCGTTTCTGCGATGCTACGTACAGTGTCAAGCGTGACACCACCGCTGGCTTCGATCGGAATGCGACCGTCAATGACTTCGACGATCTCTCTAATTTTGTCGGGTGGCTGATTGTCGACGAGCAAGAGGTCTGCGCCGGCTTCAAACGCAGCCACTGCATCAGCGAGCGACTCGACTTCAACTTGGATTTCTAAAGCGTTCGTAGCATGCTCGCGAGCACGTCGTGTGGCCTCGGTGACGGAGCCAACCGCTCCGATATGGTTGTCCTTAATTAAGATCGCGTCGAAAAGTCCCATGCGGTGATTCGTTCCGCCCCCACAAGCGACGGCGAACTTCGCAAGTGTGCGCCAGCCGGGCAGTGTTTTACGCGTATCGACGATTTGCGCTCGTGTTCCACGGATGGCTTCACAGTACGTGTGCGTCTGGGTCGCGATCCCGGAAAGATACTGCAAGAAGTTCAGGGTGGTGCGTTCAGCGGCCAGGATACTGCGGGCGAGTCCGGTCACATTTCCGAGTAGGGCACCCACCTCGATGCGCTGACCGTCTTTGGGCGGGTCATGCCAATCCACGTCAAACTGATCCAGAACAGCGCGCGCGACTTCAACGCCAGCAACCACGAGATTTTCGCGCGCCTCAAAGTTCGCGCAGCCGGTCGCTGCGTCCGGAATCAGTACCTCGCTGGTGACGTCACCCGCGCCGAGATCCTCGCGAAGTGCTGCGTCGACGAGCCAAAGCCACGTCGAACTCGGGGGCATCGCGACCACGCGGCTTCTCCTTTCTACGGAGAGTTATAGCGATCGCGTCGCCTATTGGGGAGGGTTGGACTTGATGCGTTCGATTTCTTCACGAATCAAACGTTCGGCGAGCTGTGGGATGACTTCCCAGGCGATGGCCTCGACTTTTTGAACCACGTCCTGGACCAATTGCTCGGAGATCGAACCGAATGCTTCCCAGGCCATCTTTTCAAGCGCGCGATGCACGGTTGCTGGATCGATCGCGCCTGCCGAGGGATCGACATCGGAATATCCTTGCGTGGATCGCTCGACCACCGCGTCCAATTCAGGGCTGGTGGTTCGGGCGTCGCTCTCCAACGGCTCGAGGTGCATGGTTGCCGGCCCCGCATCGAATGGATCTTCGATTTGAGTTTCAGCGTCTAGGATCGGTGCTTCTGTGGTACCCGGGTTGTGTTCGACGATGAATTCCTCGGTGAGTTCAGGCAGCTCGTCATGGACTGGCTGCGTTTCCGTGGAGTCTTCGTCAAATACTGAGCTTACAAATGGCATCGCGGTTTCGGTATCGTCATCGGGAGGCCCGACGTCTAAGACGTTTTGGAAGGCCGGATTGTCGTGGTGCAACGAGTCCGGTGGTGCCGGTGCGGGCTCGGGTTCCAATAGGCTGGTCTCGCCGTAGAGCGCGTCTTCGTTTCTGTCCGCGAAAGTGATCGAGGGTTGGGTGATGGGCTCGGTACTTTCGGGATCGTGAAACGACTGAATCGTTGAGCCGAAGTCCACAGGTGTCGTGGTGCTACTGCTATCGCTATTGCTCGCGATTTCGGTCGCGCCAATAATACGGGTTTCGTCGGATTCACCGAATGCAGCGTCGAGATCCGCGGGCCCAAACGCGATGTCGAGCGAAACGTCGGGTGGCTCAGTCGCACGCTGGATCTCCGGTGGCGCGTCGTCGAAATCCACGGCTGCCGGCGGAGCGGCTGCTGGCGCGCTGGGCTGGTCAAGCAGCTGCTGTACCTGGTCTACGAGGGCCTGGGCTTCGAAGGGTTTCGCGATATAGGCGTTGACGCCTACCGATTGGGCGCGGCCCTCATCAAATGTTTTGAACGCGCCGGTCAACAGAAGTAACGGAATCCCCGCGATTTCAGGTTCGGCCCGAATCGCAGCGCAAAGTGCATAGCCGTCGAGGCCCGGCATCGATACGTCAGCGAGAATTACGTCAGGTTTGATCTCACGTGCACGAATGAGTGCATCGTCGCCATTGTCGACCGTTACCAATTCGACATCTTCATTGGCGAAAGTGATGCCAACGACCTTTTGGATCGTGACACTGTCGTCAGCCAGAAGAATGGTCTTCGCCATACCCGCAGAACCCCCCAACAGACATGCGCAACTGCGCACGTAACGTATCTATCGGCAGGTATCTTAGCGGGTTAAGGGAAAGCGCATTAGGTCACCTCGGAATCCGCTTGAGGACTTGGAGGCATGTACTGGATTCTGAAGAGAAATTCGGTCTAGTCGTCTTTTAGGTCGCCGGACCCCAGAAGGTGGTCAACGACCCAGTCAGCATCGACTTTGTACGCGCCGGATTTAATTCGGCGCTGTAGCTCTTCGAGCCGTTCATTTCGGGCTTCGCCATCAGCGACTTCGCGTAGATATTCGGGCGAATACGCGTTCTCGAGTTCTTCGCCTTCGACCGGAAGCTCTGAATCGTGTTCGTTTTGCTTCGACATGTATTAGCGCTATCGGGAATTCGCCCCCGATTCTTTAGCACAACCCGCCCATCTAGCGTCAGAGTTGCCTGTCAATTGCGTGCTACTCGTAGCTTGGATGCATCTTGCTCCGTTCGCGATCGACATGGGTCCTCTGGAGCGTATGACGTCTTATCAACCCCTCCGCTCCGCTACGCGTCGCTGCGCGCGTTCCAGTGGAACGCTTGCTCAGATTTCTAACGTCAAAGCGGGCATCACGCCTTCTTCGACACGTCTCTGTTGGCCAAGCGAGTTCTGTGGTTCGCGGACGGACCGTCTGCAGCGCGGGCACGGTTGCGATTGGATACACCGCCCTCCACGCGCGAAGCAGGTCCGGGAGTGAACTGCAGAACTCGACAGGGGCACTGCCCGCCGGGTTACGTCATCACGGTCCGGAGCTTGGAGTGGAGGCGGGCGACGGCTTTGGTGTGGATCTGACAGACCCGCGATTCGGTGATGCCAAGGACGTTACCAATTTCCTTCATGTTCAGGTCCTCATAGTAGTAGAGCGAGATTACCAGACGCTCTTTCTCGGGCAGACCTGAGATGCAATCAGCCACGGCCTGACGCATCTCTCGTGAACCCAAGGACGTGAATGGGTTTTCGGCTTTGACGTCTTCGAAGATGTCGCCGTAGAGGGGTTGATCGCCATCCGAGTTCGACCGCAATTCGTCGAGATTGATCATGGAAATCCCTTTGACCTGATTGATCAGGTAGTGGAATTCCTCCAATTCGATCCCCAGTGAGTCGGCGATTTCGGTTTCTGTGGCGGAACGGCCCAGCCGTTGTTCGACCTGCGTGTACGCCTGTTCCAAACGACGACTCTTTTGGCGAATCGAACGTGGGACCCAATCCAGGGAGCGCAGTTGGTCGAGAATCGCACCCTTGATCCGAAATTCTGCGTAGGTTTTGAACTTGCAGTTCTTGTCCGGGTCATACTTATCGATTGCATCCATTAACCCAATCACACCGGTGTTGTGTAGGTCATCTAGATCAATATGCGACGGTAGTCGAACTGCGATTCGATTTACGATGTATCGAATTAGCGGTGTGTGTTCGAGAACAATTTTTTCCTTGATATGAGGCTGGAGCGATCCATCCGCCTCACGACCTTCCTTCAATAGCGCTTCCATGCAAGTCCTCCCGAATCCGTGGGCAGCAGCAACAACAAAACGTGAACAGGCCACGCTTTGTGCAATTCAGATGCCGCTCTTCTGCAGACGCTAGAGTCGCTGGGATGCCCGCATCAGGAGTGCGTACTCCGAGGAGCAAGTCATCGTCTATGCAGGTGAAAGATGGATTGTGCGCCTGCGGATTAGACTGGATAGGAGGCCAAGGAGGGGATCAACCCCGGACGATATTTTGACGCCCTTTTGGTAACCGAATTACGAATCGGTTACTGGATCGTGCTTGCTGAGACCTTTGGCGCGAATTTTCTCAACCAAGGTTGTGCGCTTGAGACCAAGCAACTGTGCAGCTTGATTCTTGTTCCACCCCGTTGTTTCGAGTGCCTGAATGATCAGGTCAGACTCGAATCGATCCACCACATTCGAGAAGTCCAGCCCATCGGGTGGCAGGTTGAGCGTGTGCGCCGGTACCGATGATCCACGAATGCCGTCCGGCAGATCATCCTCGCCAATCCAGCCTTCGCGTTTCATTACGGACACGCGTTCAACGAGACCTTCTAGCTCTCGAACATTGCCGGGCCAGTCGTACTCGACAAGCCGTTTCATCGCGGCTTCGGCAATGCCACAGAGTTCCGGATAATTGCGTCGTTGGATGCCCAGAAAGTGATTGCAGAGCAGGATTACATCTTCACGCCGAACCCGGAGAGGAGGAACAACGATGGGCACGACACTAAGTCGAAAGTAGAGGTCCTCGCGAAACTTTCGTGCCTGAATCAGTTCCGGGAGATTTTGATTCGTGGCCGCAATAATGCGGACGTCGACCCGCTCGGTCTTCGATGAGCCCACGGGTTCGAATTCGCGCTCCTGAAGTACACGCAATAGCTTGATTTGCAGCGTGGGACTCATGTCGCCGATTTCGTCCAGAAACAGGGTGCCACCATTCGCAGCGCTGAAGCGCCCGATTCGATCGCGAATCGCGCCGGTAAACGCACCGCGAACATGGCCGAAGAGTTCGCTCTCGAGCAGTTCCTCGGGGATGGCTCCGCAGTTCACCGCAACGAAGGGTTGTTCGGCACGATGGCTGTTGTAGTGGGTGGCGCGTGCCACGAGTTCCTTGCCAACGCCACTTTCGCCCAGAATCAATACCGTTGCCTCCGTGTCGGCGACCTTCCGTACGGATTCCAGCGTTTCACGGAGTGCATCGCTTTCGCCTACGATGTTTTCGAAGCCGTAGCGGACCTTGAGCTGGCGTTGCAGTCGCTTGTTGGAAGCCTTGAGTTGGCGATGCTCCAATGCTTTTTCAAGCAGAGCGCCAACGCTCGCGATGCGTTCGTAGCTCTTATCGATGAACCAAAATGCGCCGGCTTCAAGCGCTTCGATCGAACGCTCCGGGCTGCCGAATCCTGTGATTACGATGCACACGATCCCTGGGTCGAGTTTGTGAATACGGCGAACGAGTTGAATTCCGTCCGTTCCAGGCATACGCAGATCTGTGAGAACGACGTCAAACGCCTGTGACTGGAGCTCGTCAACGGCGGCATCTGGGGCATCGGCGGTAACGACGTTGAAACCCTCGCCATCCAGATACCGCGTAAGCGCCGCACGAAAAACCGCATCGTCATCTACGACCAAAATCGATCCGCGACTCAATGTGCTTCCCCCCGGACAAAAGAATGTAGTTAAGCTCGCAGGTCACCTCAAGCGACTGCTGTTTCGCTCCGATCCCCCCCACAGTGTCTGAATTGGCTTACGAGGCGCCAGACGGCGCTCCCAGCGTTCCTGCACGGGTTCTGATCGTAGATGACGAGCCGGAACTTGTAAGAATGCTACGCAGAATGCTCGAATCCGAAGGGTTCGATGTTGCGCAAGCTCACGATGATGAAACTCTTTTTGGTGAACTGGATGCGTGTCCCGAGGTCGTATTACTGGATTTGAATCTCGGCGTGGCGTCTGGGACGGATTTCATCGGTGAAATTCGAGCACGCAGCGCGGACTCTGAGATCATTATCATGACAGGGTTTGCCACGATCGACTCTGCGGTCTCGACGATACGCGCAGGAGCGTTCGACTATCTAGAGAAACCATTTTCAGATCGGCACCGCGTGATTCGAACACTGAACCGCGCGGTGGATCACCGGAAGCTTCGAGTGCGCAATCGCGAGCTTGAGGGCGAGCTCGGTCTAAGAACAGCATTCGCCGCCATTGTGGGGCAGTCGGCATCGATACGCCGGGTCACCCAATTGGTCACGCATCTTTCCAGCAACGAAAGCAATGTCTTGATCCAAGCTGAAAGCGGAACCGGTAAGGAATTGATCGCCCGTGCGATTCATGAAACTTCGCCGCGATCCAGCGGTCCGTTTGTGCCGGTCGACTGCGGCGCGCTGCCGGAGGGCATCGCCGAAGCTGAACTTTTCGGGTATGAGACGGGTGCGTTTACAGGCGCCACGCGTGCGGCGCCAGGGCTATTCCGTCGCGCGCAGGGGGGGACGCTCTTTCTCGATGAAATTGGCGAGCTGAGCCCTTTGCTTCAATCGAAATTGCTGCGTGCAATTCAAGAGCGCGAAGTTCGGCCCCTGGGTTCGCCGGATGCAATCAGTATCGATGTCCGAATTGTTGCAGCCACGAATCGCGAGCTCGCGGTTGAAGTCGAGGAAGGTCGCTTTCGTTCGGATCTTTTCTATCGCTTGCGAGTGGTTTCGGTGGAGTTGCCGCCGTTGCGCGAGCGTCGTGAGGACATTCCGGTCTTGGCCACGTACTTTCTAAACACACGTAACAAGAACTCCAACATCACCGGCTTCGAGCCCGATGCACTCGAGCAATTGGCGACCCATCGCTGGGATGGAAATGTTCGCGAACTTCAGAACACGATTGAAGCGGCCGTGGCGCTTGCGCGCGGCCCACGTCTGACCGCGGCAGATCTTCGACTATTGCCGCAGCGCGGCGGACAGCGGGTCTCCGAACCTGAAGACATCCCGCTCTCTTTCTCATCCTATGAGAAAGCTTGCATCACTCATGCGATCCGTTCGGCGAATGGCGATATTCGACAGGCGGCGTCGATCCTAGGCGTCGGACGTAGCACGCTCTATCGAAAACTCAAAGCGCACGGCATCAAAGTCTGAACTAGTTCCGAGGTCGCCCGGCAATCACCACTACATCGGCTAGGCTTGGGAATCGGCGGGCGATGCTGTCGGCGAAATGCAGAAGTCTTTCCGACATGCCTTCAAAACGTGCCAGGAAGCGTGCCCACCCGGAGATGCCCCAAAGAAGGGACACGCCGATTTCCGTGTCGATGATGATATGTTCGCCGGCCTGCTTCTTTAGTAATTTCAGATCGTACCGCGTGTAGTGATCGGAAGGTACGTCGTAGTGTCGACGGCCCCAGACGTGGGGAGTGCTCTCGTTTCGATCGCGGAATCGTGCCCAACGGCAACCGAGCGCGCCAAAATTCGCGACCGTAAGAACTACGCGTCCATCCGAACCGGCGACCCGAGCCATCTCTTGAATGCACAGCCCGGGATCATCAAAGTGATCCAGCGCGCCTTTGCAGAAAACCCCGTCGAAGCTTCCTTTGCGAAACGGCAATGATTCCGACCAAGCTCGAACCCGCAGAAGCGTTCCACTGGGTGGTTCCGCTTTGTCGTCGCTGAGTTCAGCGAGCGCCATCATTCGCTTGGATGGTTCGGCGGCGAATGCAATCGCTCCGCGTGCCGCGAGTGCTCGAGCGTCCTGTCCGATTCCTGCGGCGGAATCTAGAAGTTTGGCATTGGGTCGTGCGGGTAGCGCGTCCAGCGTAGCGTCGGTCATGCGCTGAAATAGAAACTCCGACTCGACGGTTGTTGCCGTCGGAATCACGTCGGACATGTCGCGGTCTAAGTCGACGACGCGCATGCTTCCATAACCTGGTGGTAAACGGACTCGGTTCGGGCCGCAACTTGCGGCCACCCAAACGCGGTCTCGATGGTGTTTCGTTGTGCGAGCGCTTGTTCGTGATGCTCGGGCCAGTGATGCATGATATCCAAGATCGCTTTCGCGAGTGCTGCGGGATCGCGACAGGGAACCAAAGAGCCAGCACCCGCGGTATCGAGAACTTCCGGTAATGCGCCCGCGTGTGATGCCACGACGGGCGTTCCTGCGGCCAGCGCCTCGATCGCGGGCAAGCCGAAACCTTCAAAGAGGGACGGTACAGCGACCACCGCGGCGCACCGGTAGCGTGTGTGCAGCTCGGCTTGGGAAACCTTGCCGTCGAAACGAATGCGGCCGCGCACACCACGTGCGTCGATCTGGTCTGCCAGAGCGGTATGGGCCGGGCAGTCGTCCAGCACACGCAAAGTGACGGCTTCGGGCAGTAGGGCGAGCGCATCGATGAGGTATTCGAAGCCTTTGTTGGGATCAAAGCAGCGACCCACGAAGAGCACTTCGGTCGACTTGCTGTTCTGTTCGAGTGGCCGTGGATCCGGTAGTACGACACCGTTCCAGACATTGTGGATGCGCTCGGGTACCACGCCGAACCCGTGCTGGATTTCTACCGATGAACACTGGCTTGAAGTGATGATCGCATCAAGCCGACGGGCAACGCGACCCTGCGTGCGTACAGGATAGAAGGTGAGACTGCCTTTGCGATCCATAAAGCTTTGATCACGCAGCAGACTCCAGCGCCGATCGACAGTGAGTGGATGATGAATGGTGGCTACCGACGGAAGGCCGAGTGCACGAAGCCAAAGCAAGCCGTAGCCCAATGACTGAATGTCGTGAACCATGTCGTAGTGTACGCCTGCTCGGATGTGCCGGATTAACTGCTGTGCGCTTCGGACACTGAAGGCAAAAGGTTCGGGCAAGAACCCGAATCCGGAAGCCGCATACTCGAAAAAATTCAGTGGTGTGAAGATTCGGAACGGATGGGGTCGCGGAAGGATTGCGTCACGTCCTTGAAAACGCCGTCCCCAAAACTGTTGGTTCTCGATTTTGTGGACCCGTGCCCACGGCATAGGGTCGGGGTAGGGGGGCCCAACGAAGCAGTCGATCTCGTGCCCCCGTCGCGCGAGCTCGCGAGTCAACGCGTGCAGGTAGATCCCCTGACCGCCTGATTTCATATTGCCGCGATAACATAGGAAAGCAATCCGCATCAGATGCTTCCTCCGGTTTTGCGCTGACCGTAGAGCACGAGACTTTTTGGCCAAATCCAATCGAGCCAGTGCTCAACACGCGTCCACATTCGAGACGTACTCGCATGAATCAAAAACCGTCGATACGCGCGCGTGGGCGAAGGCTTTTCCGAATGTAGACCGAGGACCGAACGCAGTACCCAGTAGGGGCTGTGGAGTGCATGCGCGAAACTCACACCCTGCACATCAAGTCCAGCCGCGGACATCGCGCGAGCCAAATCACGGGGCTTGAAAATACGAATGTGCCCGCCGGGGCTTTCGAAGTAGTCGCGCGTCAGCCGTAGATAGAAAAACTCCGTGGTCGCGGTTGGGATCGTAATGCCCACGGTTCCACCAGGCTTCAGTACACGTACGAGCTCGCGTATGGCGGTGGCATAGTCGTGCACATGTTCCATGACCTCGGAGCAGATCACGTGATCGAAGGCATGATCGGCGAAGGGCAGCTTAAATACATCTGCTTGTAGTACACCGCCGCCTTTGGGATTGCGGTCGTGCATTCCCGCACGCGCGAGCTTTAAGCTTTCGACATCGAGATCTAACCCAATGACGGTCGCGCCGCGATCCATTGCGCCGAAGCAGTGTCGACCCCCACCACAACCTGCGTCTAACAGCCGATCGCCCGGTTTTAATTCGAGCCGATCAAGATCGACGGTAAGCACGGACTGTGTCCTCGAGCACTTCTGCCGTTCGCCTGCCAGCCTCATGCCAGGAGAAGGCGCGCTCAATGCGGCGGCGTGCGGCTTTGCCCATTGCGGCAGCCTGCTCCGGGCGGTCGCCGATTTCGCTGATGGCATCGGCCAGCGGTTGGATTTGCCCAAATGGAACCAACAGGCCTGCGTCTCCCGACGAACCCACGACCTCGGGCAGTGCGCCACCGTCACTTGCGATAACCGGTAGCCCGCAAGCCATCGCTTCGGATGCGGGAAAGCCAAAGCCTTCGAAGAACGAAGGGACGACGGCAGCTCTTGCGGTGGAGTATTGGCGGATTAATTCTTCGATGGTCAGCATTCTTCGTACCAATTTCACGCGATCTTGCAGGCCATGTTGCCGGATCTTCTGAGGTACGAGTCCGTCGTCCGGAATTCGCCCGTCAACGATCTTCAGCGTGACATGCTTCGGTGCGCGCGCGAGCGCATCGAGCAAGTAGGGCACACCTTTTTTTCGATCTTCGGTGCGGCCGACGAAAATGAGGTCGGTTTCTTTCTCAACGTCGATCGGGCGAAACTGATCGGTGTCGGTGCCGTTATAAACCACCGCGGTATCTTTCTTCGGCACGCCGAAATAGCGCTCGATCTCCGTTGCAGATGCATGAGACACGGTCAAAATCTGTGCCAAGCGCGGTACCACGAATTCCTGCATGAAAAGCGGGAAGTAGAGCGTGCGCTTCCACTTGCGTCGGAAGCGTGGATCCACTTCGAAATCTGCCTCGCGATCAATGTGCAACGGATGGTGAACCACACCGACCACGGGAACACCGGTCGCTTGCAAGCCGAGCAAGCCCCAGGTCAACGATTGGTTATCAAGTACAACATCAAAAGAATGCTTCTGCATCAACTCGCGCCAGCGCACGAGCAGACGCAGCCCAAATGCGGTCATCTCTGGGAATATGCCGAAGCGTGTGAGTCCGAGTTCCCAAAGGTGACTCGGCAAGAGGGCGCGAAAGGGATTGTCTTTGGGGAGCGCATCACGCATTGGCAACGCGAAGAAATTTTCATTCGGAATTTCATGCAGCGTGATTCCTGGATCCAATTCGGGCAACGGTGGGCCCGCGATCACATGCACTTCGTGTCCAAGTGCGTGGAGTTCGCGTGCGATATTCGCTGCATAGATACCTTGGCCACCGCAGAACATGTTTCCGCGATAGGTGAGCAGGGCGATGCGCATCCGCTTAAGCGGCTCCCGAAGCGCTGGAATCATCGGCATCGGCGGTGGTTGCCGAACTCGGGCCCGCACCACTGCTCGGTTCGTTCGCGCTTTCGACCTGCACGGTCGCAATCGTCCAACCGATCCAGAAGACCAGGGTGAGGACAAAGAGCGTCACAGCCGCCACAGGCAAGGCGATCGCCCAATAGCTGCCCGCCGACAGCCCATACAGGAAGAGTGCACCAGCGACCAACGTCGCTAGGCATACAAGCCCCCCAAGGGCGCGGGATCGTTCGTCCTCTACGCTCATAGCCGCCGGACGGTACTGGGCGGAGGGCCCGACTGTCAACGAGAGACCGTGATGGGGGTAAAGGTACGCGACATTGGGTCCGAATAGCCCCATATATGGAAATTCCCCGAACTACACATCCACGCAGGACTTTACGGGTCCCTCAGCCCGTTCTGGTCATGTCCGACAAGGGCGAACGAGGCCGTTTTTTTGGCTACGTGGCCAATATTTCCGAGTCCGGTGCGTTCGTGCAATGCAGCAATCCAAAGGTCGCTGGATCTGAGGTCGTCGTCGAACTGAAAATCTTCGGCCCAAGGGCACCTGGCATCTGCTGTGTGGCTGAAGTGGTTTGGGTCCGAGGTTACGCGGGAAGTACGGGCCCGTCCGCAGGAATGGGAATCGAGTTCCGCCAGATGGACAAGGACACACGCTCCGCGCTCGCGACGTTTTGCATCGCACCTGATCCTTCCGAGCCCCCACTACAAGCCGTCTTTCCCGCTTCCCCCTAGTCAACAGTCCGCTAGACTCCGCGCTTGGGGGAAATGTGCTCTGGATCGGTTTAATGTCGGGAACTTCCGCGGATGCCGTGGACGCCGCGCTCATCCGTTTGGATGAACGGGTTCGTGATCTCGAGCTTCTTGCGTTCGTGAGTGAACCGCTTTCAGGAGAACTTCGGGAACGCATCCGAAGCTATGCGGATGGGTTCCCATCGATCCGCGATTTCGTACGTTTGGATCTCGATTTGGGCGAACGCTTTGCCGCTGCTGCGCTATCGGTCATTGCGCGTGCCGGTATCTCGGCGAACGAGGTTGCGGCGATTGGCTCCCACGGACAGACGGTCGGGCATTTCCCAGAACCCGAAGTTAGGGGAACGCTTCAACTCGGTGCGGCGTCGACGATTCACGCACGCACGGGGATTCCAGTGGTGCACGACTTTCGTCGGGCTGATATGGCCGCGGGGGGCCAGGGTGCACCCCTCACACCGTACTTTCACCATCATTACTTTGCACGCAAAGGCGAACGCCGCGCGGTACTTAATATCGGTGGCTTTACGAACATCACCTACCTCGATGGCGATGACATTTCGCGCCTGATTGCTTTTGATCCCGGGCCGGGCAACGCGCTACTCGATACAGCCGCGCGCAAAGCTTCGGGTGGTGCGGAAGAATTCGACCGAGACGGGCGCGCTGCGCACGAGGGCCGTGTCATCGGTGAAGTCGTCGATCATGCGCTGACGGATCCGTACTTTTCTAAACCCCCGCCCAAAAGTACCGGACACGAATACTTCAACGCGGAATTTCTTGCGCGAATCGAAGCGGGTGTACGCGACAAAGGTGGAAGCCACCAGGATCTGATGGCGACACTCGCTGCGATCACGGTTGAATCAACCGTCCGTGCAAGCGGGTTGTTCCCGGCGCCCGCTGAGCGTTGGATTGTCTACGGCGGTGGCGCGCTGAATCCCGTGATAATGGACGGGCTGCGCACACGCTTGGCGCCGCTACCCGTGGAGACATCCAGCGAGCATGGGGTCCCGTTCGACGCACTCGAAGCGGTCGCGTTTGCCGTGCTGGGGTGGGCATCGTTTAACGGTCAGCCGTCGAACGTGCCCGCTGCCACAGGTGCAGCCGCCGAAGTCACGCTCGGAAGTTTGACCCCCCCCGCGGGAGTCCGTCGCTAGAGCTCGAGTTTGGAGCCGTCGTGCGCGGTATCGAATTCGATGCGGTCGGTGTTGCTGAGCATTTCTGCGCCGAGATGCGTGATGATTGTGCGTTTGCACTCGAAGCGTTCACGCTCCTTTTTGAGGCGCGAATGACTCAGGTGAAACTCGAACCCTTCCTCGAATAGCGTGCATTCCGAAATGAATAGATCGACCGGTCCTACATTATTTGGAATCGCGTCGAACCAACCCGTATCGCCAGAAAAGAAAACGGATCGATTGTCGAGTTCGACACGCAGCATATGTGGAACGGTATCGGGATGATGTGCTGCGGGATAGGGCGTGACTTTGAAACCCTCAATCTCAAGTGACTTTCCGATGGTGTATTCTTGATAGTGAACCGCGTAGCGATCTTGGCCATTGCCATCGTAGCTGAATGATTGGTTGAGGCGGTGGATGCGATCTTCCACGCCCGGAGGGCCTAGCACATCCAGTGGACGGTCACGTTCATGTGCATAGAGATAGTCGAGCATTAAAAACGGTAAGCCCGCCGCGTGGTCGCCATGAAAGTGACTGATTGCGACCGCGTCGATTTCTAGCGGGTCCACACCAAGCTCTTTCAATCCGAGCAATGTGGTTGCGCCGCAGTCGAGCAAGATCGTGCGTTGCTTTCCGCGCACCAAGATCGCGCTATTGCGTCGACCACCACTCCCGAAAGCATCTCCCGTCCCAATGAACAAGACTTCAGCCATCCAGCCAAACCTCCTCGCCGTACGCGATGACGCGTTGCCATGACCGTGGCGACGCCGGGGAGGCGTTACGTAAAAACACTGCATCGGTGACTGAAGCACCCGTAGGCACGTTGGCGCCGGCACCAATGATTGCACGCGGTCCGACGCTTGAACTCGGGGAGACCTTTGCACCTGCGCCGATCCAGACGGGGCCAGCAATATGACCGTCAACGGTTGCGGTCGGATCGATAAATACCCCACGCGCCGCGGGTTCTTGATGGGCTAGCGCTTCCAACGCGTCTAGGTTCGCATCTAGGAGCTCCCGAGGGCAACCAATCGGTGACCAGTCTCTGGCCGCAGGCTGCAACCAAGTGCCAATGCTCCCGCCGTTGTCCAAATACGGCAGGTGGACGTCGCGAATAATGTCGAAACATCCGCTGGCTGGCATCTCGTCGAATATGGTTGGTTCCAATACCTGTATCCCGGTAAACAATCCACTTCTTACCTCGGCACCTTCGGCCCAAAGGTCTGTGACGCGGCACACCTTTTCCGATGAATTGATCCCCAAACTGCCGAAGCGTTCCTTTCGCGGATCGTCGCGCAGTACCAAGGTCGCAATCGCGCCCTGTTTCTTGTGGGCAGCGAGTAGTGCGTCGACGTCGAGATCGACGTGCATGTCTGAATTGAGCACGATAAACGGCTCGTTTCCGCCTAGGTATGGCTCCGCGAGCCGAATGCCACCGCCCGTCCCAAGCAGTGTCCTTTCCTCGGAGATTTCTACGTTTGCCCGACTGTGGCCCAACGCTTCACGAAGCGAATCCATATTCGCGTGTGTATTGATGACGAAACCGCTGATCCCGGCATGGGCGAGCGACTCGATCATGCGCGCGATCACGGGCTGATCGAGCACGGTCAGCGCAGGTTTTGCGTAGGTCCGGGTTAACGGGTCCATGCGTGTACCCAAACCGGCAGCCAGAATCATGGCTTTCATGCGGGAATACTTTCAAAGCCGCGAGCCAGGGGATCTGACCAAGTGTTGGGTAAAAGGGCTAATGATTCGAGCACTGCCTTGCGCGCGGACGCCGCGAACGGGACGAAGCGGCTATCGCCTTTCTCTTTCATAAGATAATGAAAGCGCGCGAAGTCTTTGCACTTCCTCTGTGTCACCAGCAACGCGAGGTCTTCCGCTAGAATCGCAACACCGGCTTCCACTTCATACCGATGGAGCAATGCGTTGCGTGTGTCGGCAGTTAAATCGATATAGGAATCGAAGAGAAACGCCGCCAGGTCCAGCTCACGCGGCGCCAGTAGTGCATCCTGAAAGTCTAGAATCCGCAGCCTGTCGGTTGGATCGATCATCAGGTTTTGGCTCTGGTAGTCGCGCATACAAAGCACCTGCGTGCGCTCCGCAATGGCATGACTCATCTCGGTTAGGGTTTCAGTGAGCGCGGCGCGATACCGCTTTGCAACACCGTGGTCGAGAAAGTGTCGCATCTCGAATTCGATCCAAGCCAGATCAAAATGACGACGGAAGACGAAATGGTCGGAGCGTTCGATTGCATGGATGTGCGCAAGGCATTCGATCGCTTGTTTCAAATAGGGCGCGCGAGCTGAAGCCGCCAACGAATAGATACTGCGGTCGCTGCAGTCTTCGAGCAGTACGTAGCGCTCGTCCTCCTGCACCGCGAAGATCTCGGGTACGGGAACCCCATGGCTTTGGAGCAAAGCACTGACCGCAACGAAGGGAATCGCGACGGGGTTTTCGCGCAGGGCCGGAGGCAGGATTTTCAGATCCTCTGGCAATGCATGCATCAGGATTGCCGTGGTTCCGCCCGCCAGGTGGATACGCCAATAGCGTCGTGCGCCTGCGCCACCCGGGAGTTCCGATTTTGCCTCGACCGTACGGCCGAGTTCGTCTGCGATCCAGGCTTCAAGGTTCCCCACAGAACCAGGATGGCGAGCGGATTCAAAAGTGCAAGCGGCGCGGGGACGCAGCGTGGCCTAATTTCCGGAAATGCTTGGATTTCGAATCGGACTGGGGCTTTTGTTGAGCCTGCTCTCGCCCCTCGCCTGGGCTGAGAACGGGCAACCCGAGCGAGCGCTAGCGGAATTTCTTAAAAAGCCCGCGGTTCGGGGGGGTCGCATCGCCGTGCTGGTGGAAGGGCTAGAGACGCGGGCCGGCATTGTCGGGCATAACGCCGAGGGCCTCATGGTGCCGGCGTCCAATCAAAAGCTGTTGATCGCGGGCGCCGCGCTGTCTCACTGGGGTCCGGCGCATCATTTTGAAACTGAGATCTATGTCGAGCGTCCACCGCGCGGCGGCGTGCTCGATGGAAGGCTTTGGATCCGGGGTGTGGGTGACCCAACCCTGGTGTCGGAAACGATTTGGAAACTCGCCGAAGAAATTCGATTGCTCGGTATACAGGAAATTCGCGGCGGCATCGGGATCGACAATACTTACTTTGATCGGATGCGTTTCCATCCCGATTGGGGACCACGTTCGACCCGTGCCTATCACGCGGCCACCAGCGCATTCGCGGTGAACTATTCAAGCTTTCGGGTAGACATCACCGGTCCCGATGAGGCGAAAGGTCCGGTGATGGTTCAGGTTGCACCCAATATTTCGTATTTTCGAATTTCGTCGGATGCGCTGGCGGTGACGAAGAACGCGAAGCCGATCCTCGACCTAAAACCACTACCCGATGGCAGTGGTGAGCGTGTGTTGGTTCATGGAACCGTACGCGCAAAGGGTGCGGCAAAAACTTATTGGCGCGCAGTGGCATTGCCCGAGATTTATGCGGCATCGCTGTTACGTGCACAACTGCAGGCACAGGGCGTACGCGTAGCAGGGACTGATGCGGTCACGAGCCTGCCTGAAGGCGTCACTGAATTTCATCGTTACAAGGGTGAGTCATTGGGGCAGATCGTTTCGAAGCTCAATAAGTTCAGTAACAACTTCATCGCAGAGCAATTGATGAAGTTATTGGGTGCAGAAATGTACGGCGTGCCAGGAAGTTGGGAAAAGGGAGCACGCGCCGTTCGCGCCTACCTTACCGAGTTGGGTATCGACGAAAGCGGAGCAATTGTAGCGGACGGGTCCGGTTTATCACCGCGCAATCGCGTTGCGGCATCTACGCTGGTTGCGGTGATTCGCGATGCCAGCGCTCGGTTTGGTTCGGGTCCGGAATTTTTAGCCTCGCTACCGCTTGCGGGTCGGGACGGTACGTTGAAAGATCGCATGGTCGACGATGTTGGCGCAGTGCGGGGAAAGACGGGGCATCTGAAACGAGTTGCGTCCCTGAGTGGAATCGCGACCGCCGGTCTCGCAAACGATCAGCGTTGGGTCTTCTCGGTGATGGTTAACGGGGCGCGTGGTGGGAGTGAAGCGGTGGACCTTGCGATCGATGAGTTTTTAATCGCGCTGACTCAAATCTCCACACCCTCAACCGGGGATTAGTTTAGAGCGAAAGAGCTCGCATATATGCGGTCGACGTATTGCCGCGGTAGACCACGCCCATTCGCGAGTTTCCAATCGATCCGTGCGGGGCCCCAGTTGTACGCGGCGAGCGCCTTGTCCCAGTTCTCGTATTTGTCGTGCAGCTGTCTCAGGTAGGCGGTACCCATTCGAACGTTCAGTTCGGGATCGAAGAGCTGCTTCTTATCCGACCAGGGGATGCCGAGATCCTTTGCGAGCATCTCACCTGTAAACGGCATGATTTGCATCAGGCCGAGTGCTCCGACCCTGGAGATCGCAAAATTGTTGAACCCGCTCTCCACGCGAATAACGGCCAGCATGGTATCGCGATCAAGATCAAGTATCTCGCATTGTTCCACCAACACCTCCGCGACCCGTCGAATTTCACGGTTCGATAGGTTGGTGTGGTAGCGGTGAAAGTGAACCTCGACTGCTTCGACCGTGCTGGGGCCGTAGATTTCTGTTTCCGAATATGAGGTGGCGAGCGCAGGTTGATCGGGGCCGAAGAACGAACACGACAACGCACATGCCAAAACGGAAGTCGTTAAGAATTTGAATAGATGGTGCATGGTATTAGAAGGAGAATGAGATCCCGATAGCATCCATTACGTACATGTTGTTCAGGCTCGCCCATGCCGGAAGTATCGTGAGTATCGTGAGCAGCACGACTTTTACATGTCGTGGTACGTAGTTGGTGACAACCAAGAAGATCACGGCGAGCGCTGTGATGGACATTTCGAGCACCAACCCGTTAACCAAACCCATGGAGTCGAAAAGCCATGCAGCGACAGGATTCGCTTCGATGCAGTCCTCGGACTGACTCAGGCAAAGGAATGTCGTCAAGTTGTCCAACGCATTGAAGAGAACCACGATCGCACCCATTACTGCCAACATCGAAACTGACCTCCGGACATGTCGTGTCCGGTCTCTTCTTGTACAAGAAGCGTGCCCAGCGACGTTGGAAATTTGGATTCAACTGATAGAACGGGGGATCTACCGCGCGAATTGCGAGCGCATGCGCGTGCAACTCTGTGTGGTGACGGGGAACCTGACTACATAGGTTGGGAATTTTGCTTCTGCTGCTCTAGCGGCGTTGGCGCGTTCGACCTTTTCCAAGCAACAGCCAATCTAGCGATACGCCTTCCTTTAGAGAAAGCGTGATCAAGAAGTCTGCGTGCGGCATGGTACCGCTTTCGTAGCGATTTACGTTCTGTTGAAAGACACCCAATTCCTTGGCGAAGGCACGTTGGGAACGATCGCCACGAATCTGCGCAAGGCGGCCTGCGATCTGGCGCTTATGCCTCTCAATGGTGGCTTTGGTAACACGGGAGGACTTTGAGGTACGGGAAGCACTGGCGGCCATAAGCTTGATTCTCCGCGCGACGTTGGTGTCGTCGCTTGTCGTGTCTGCATCATCTAGCTGGGCTGAAACGTTCGGACCCAGTGGGTTGTCACGGGGAACACGCAACTTACACGCATTACCGAATTGGAATCTTATGCAACCAAGATAGACCGATCAAGCAAGGCCATACACACCCATGATGTCTGGTGTCATACACTGCGTCGAAGTGCGTTAGTCGAACTTGACGCTTTCGCGAGGCCATTGATAGCCTGTCCTCTGTAATGTGCGGGCATTTTTATATTGGGTACTTAGTTCAATGCGTGTCATAGCTGGTGCACTTCGGGGCCGTAAACTGCATAGCGTGAAAGGCCCGAGCATCCGGCCTACTTCGGATCGCGCGCGTGAGAGTTTGTTTGCCTGCTTGGGACCTTCGATCGCCGAGACGCATTGGCTCGATCTCTTCGCCGGCACTGGCGCGGTGGGGATCGAGGCGATCTCACGCGGTGCGGCCAACGTGGTTTTTGTGGAGCGAGCCCGCGCCGCAACCCAGGTCTTGGAGCGCAACCTCACGGATCTCGGGCTCGTATCGCAAACCAGGGTCTTGAGGCGCGATGTGCGAGCCGCTTTGCAGGGCCTTGCCCGCGAAGGGTGTCGATTTGATTGGGTTTTTGCGGATCCACCGTATGCGAGCGATTGGCTACCTGTGTTGGTTGAAAGTCCCGAGATGCAGGAGTTGCTGGGCTCGACTGGGGTGCTCGTGATAGAGAGAGCAGCAGCGGAACCACCGAGTTCGAAACTCCTGGGACTCCGTCGAACGGAAACGCGTACCTTTGGCGGTACTGCCTTCGATTGGTTTGAAAAGGAAAGCACGCATGTCTAGCTCACGTACTGCGATCTATCCGGCAAGCTTTGATCCGGTGACCAACGGACATCTCGATCTAATCGAACGTTCGTTGAGCCTCTTTGATCATCTGATTGTCGCGGTCGCGACCAACCGGTCGAAGAGCGGATTGTTTTCGGTGGAAGAACGGCTCGACATGGTGAGCAGCGTGCTCGGTGATCATCCACGGATTACGATCGATACGATTGACGGCCTGCTGGTCGACTATGCGAAAGTGAAGAACGCGCCCATTGTTATTCGCGGATTGCGGGCGATTTCGGATTTCGAATATGAATTCGAAATGGCGCAGATGAACAAACATATGTATCCCGACATCGAGATGGTTTTCTTGATGACGGGTGAGCGCTGGTTTTATGTGAGCTCATCACGACTGCGCGAGATCGTTAGCTTCGGCGGTGACGTTTCGGATTTTGTACCCGCGCTCGTGCACGAACGCTTGAAGAATAAGCTGAAATCCAAAAGCTAAACGCGCTCGATATTCAGTTCTTTCATTTTCAGCTGTAACCCGCGTCGCGAAAGGCCGAGGAGTTTTGCGGCCTTCGTGATATTCCCGCCCGTCTGGTCAAGCGCGTCGTGAATCGCATCTGTTTCGAGTTCGCGTGTTGCAGAGCGAATACGTTCGCGCAGCGGTTCTTGGCCCGAATCGTCATCCGAAGGTCTGCGGAGCTCGTCGGGTAAATCTTCCGGCTTGACGCTGGGCCCGTCGGTCAGCAAGCTCGCGCGCTCGATCACATTCTCAAGCTCCCGAATATTTCCTGGCCAGGGATAACTGGAGAGTAGTGCAAGGGCCGCGTCGGAAATTGAAAGAAGCCCGCGCTGATTGCGCTGGGCGAAACGTTCCAAAAAGAACTGTGCAAGCTCGGGGATGTCTGCGCGACGCTGACGCAGGCTCGGAACCTGGATCGGAACAACGTTTAGACGGTAGAAAAGATCTTCACGGAATTGGCCCGAATTGACCTCGGCTTTCAGATCACGATTGGTTGCGGCAATGATACGAACGTCGACTTCGATGGTGCGTGTTCCTCCCACACGATAAAACTTGGACTCCTGTAATGCGCGGAGCAGTTTGGGTTGCGCAGAGAGTGGCATCTCTCCGATTTCATCGAGGAACAATGTGCCCTGGTGAGCGAGCTCGAAGCGTCCGGGTTTGCGTGCGGCTGCACCTGTGAATGCACCTTTTTCATGACCGAAGAGTTCGCTTTCTAATAACGATTCAGGGATAGCGGCGCAGTTGACTTTTATGAAGGGACCGTCAGGCCGTGGCCCGCGTAGATGTAAGCTGCGCGCGACCAACTCCTTGCCGGTTCCGCTTTCGCCGGTAATCATCACCGTTGCTGAAGTTGGTGCGACGCGATCGATCACGTGACGTACGTTACTAAGGGCTGAACTGTCACCAAGCAAAAGTCGTTCGGGATCGTCATCTAGTGCGGCAATCGTTTCGGCCTCTTGCAAAACCCGCGAGCGCACAGCCTTGTCCATCACTTGCCGAATTTCATCCGGATCGAAAGGCTTGGTCAGGTAATCGAACGCGCCTTGTTTCAGCGCTTCGACCGCGCTCCCGATGCTGCCGTGCGCGGTCAAGAGTACGACCGGAATGTCACGGTAGGTCTTTTTCATTTCAGCCAGAAGCTCAAGGCCATTCATATGGGGCATGTTGAGGTCGGTCAAGACCGCATCGACTCGGCAATCCTTGAGCTTCGCGAGTGCCTCCTTACCGTGACCTGCTTCGAGTATTGTGTGGCCGTCGCGTCGTAGCAGAGCACAGAGGACGGTCCGCATATTGGATTCGTTTTCAACAATCAGAACGGTTGCGTCATGCTTCATGGCAAAACCTCTGTGCCTTCGTCCAGCCAAAGGGCCAATCGAATGCTGACGGCTGTGCCTTCTCCCGGTCGGCATCGCAACTCGATTGTGCCGCCCTGCGCGCGAACCAGTTTTTCGCAAAGCGCGAGGCCAAGTCCGGTGCCGCGTTCTTTGGTGGTGAAAAACGGAATGAAGGCTTTCTCGAGCGTGGGCTCGTCCATGCCTGGGCCGTCGTCTTGAACTGTGATCTCGACGCTGGGTGGATCGCTGAATGACTGGATGGAGATTCGAATCGTGCCTTCGTCACCGAGCGCTTGGATCGCGTTTTGAACCAGGTTTGCGATGACGCGCTCAAGCTGGTCGGCATTTGCGCGAACAGCTGGAACCGGGCCGGCGATCTCGAACTCAATCTTGATCGCGGCCGGATTTAGTGCACGCATCGTGTCTGTGACCGTCGCCCGGATAATCGACTCTAAATCGTTTACGGGCTCGGCCCGTGCGTCGGGATTGGCGTAATCCAGGAACGTCCCCACCACGCGATCGAGACGCTGGATCTCTTCAACGATCATGCGTTGCATGTCCGCTGGAGCCGTATCTGGATCTTCCATCACGGCGATCGCACCGCGAATGATCGCGAGCGGATTCCGAATCTCGTGCGCGAGGCCCGCGGCCATTTCACCTAGGTTGACCAGGCGATCGCGCGCGCGGATATTTTCAAACGTCTTCGAGTTTTCAATGCTGATCGCGAGATGATTGGAAACGTCCTGGAGAAATTTTACCTCACTGCTAGAGAATGCGTTGCGCGGATTCGTGTTGGCGAGTGTCCAAAAGCCAAGGACTCGGGACTCGGTTCGGATTGGCAGCACGAGTTCTGCGTCCAAGTCTTGCATGATCGCCTGGAGCAGGCGAAGCCGCATCGCGTCCGCTTCGGACTGCCGTTCATGAAACGCTTTACCGATGTCTTCGCGCAATAACGCGGGATGGTTCTCAAGTGCTTCGATCCAAGCGGGTTGACGTACCAAGTTGATTCGGCGTCGGGGTGGTAGCCCTACCGATCCTGCCTGTTGGAAGCCGAGGTGGCGGTCCTCGCGAAGGAAGAGCGACGACGCGCGGATGCGATCGGTCTGTTCAATGGTTTGCAAGAGATCGCTGAGCACATCATCAAGTGTTTGAACGTGGGCAAGTCTTTCGATGAGTGGAGCCAGGGTTCTCTTTAATTCAAGCTTGCCAGCGACGAAGCGTCGATCCATTGCGAGCTGGACACGCTGGCGGATCGGCTCGAAAAAGAGCAGGAGCGCGAACGATGCCACGAAGGTGTTGAAAAGAAACAGCTCCAGTTTCGTGCCGACTGCGATGTAGATCGCCGCGAATAAACCCGCGAGGCCGAGTGCCATTAAGCTCAACGCAAACGTATTCCCCATCATCTGTCGTAGGTCCGCTAGCCGTACCTGGGCGAGATGGAGGTATCCGGTGTAGAGATACAGCAGCGGAACCAAGAGTGACGCGACTTGTGGGCGGCCAAAACGCCACGTGACTAAATCGATCGCGATGGAGACACCGATCAGTGTGTGGGTGATGGCGAGGTACCTCACGCGTACCGGGCTGGCGGAGTCCACAGAGTCTGGTTCTGCGGGATAGCGCGCGAGGATGGTCGCAGCCGCGAGCACGCCCAGAACCGACCACGTGTGAATCGCGAGTTGCAACGGCGCCCCCTGCAGGCGATCGGAAATCGCCAGCAAGGTCCACGCGGGGGTTCCTAGGTACAACGCAGGAAGCAATCGCCTGCTCCAGTTTGGATGCCCCACCAATGCCGCCGCCGTGAGCGCCGCGAGTGGGCCGATCCCAGCGAGCCCGATTTGCACGATGACCGGACCGAGTTCGGATCCCAGCTCGTCCAAGCCCCTTCCGAACGCATAGCTGCCGAACGCGAAGGTGAGCGCCGAAAGCAGCAGCGAAACGCGATCGTGGCGTCGTAGCAGCATTGCGACGAAGAGGACGACCGCGGCCGCCGCAGCCATGAATGCGCTTTGCGTCTGCATGAACTCACCGGAGGGTCAAACGGACCCATAGTCTTCATTCGGGTGTGGTCGGATGGAGCTTTATCGGGTCGCGCAACTGGTTTGACAGAACCTGGCGGCCTGGGTAATGCTCTCCAAATCCCTGTTTTTTCAGGATATTTCTCGAGGGGCGGGAATGAGCAGAGTACTCCTGGGTGTCTCCGGTGGCATCGCGGCCTATAAGGCCTGCGAGCTGGTGCGGTTGCTCACGCGTCGGGGACATGAGGTCCGCGTGATGATGACCGCGGGTGCGGTCGAATTCGTCACGCCCCTCACACTACAGACGCTCTCCGGTCATCCCGTGCGTTCCGAACTTTTTGCGCCTGGCGAGGAATCCCAGATCTCGCACATCGAATTGGCGGATTGGGCCGATGTGGTCGTGTTGGCGCCGGCAACCGCGAACCTGATTGCGTCTTTGGCGCAGGGACTCGCGAACGATTTGGTGACTACGGTCTGCCTCGCAACGCGTGCCGCTGTTTTGGTCGCGCCCGCGATGAACGTCAATATGCTGCAGCATCCGGCAACCCAAGCCAATTTGGCCACGTTACAGGAGCGCGGCGTGCAGCGGATCGGACCCGATCGTGGCGACTTGGCATGTGGCTGGACGGGCGAAGGTCGCATGGTCGACCCTGAGGTCATTGTTGCAGCGACCGAACGTTTGATGCGTCCGGCGGTGCTTGCGGAAGAAGCTGTTTTGATTACCGCGGGCCCTACGGAGGAACCGCTGGATCCGGTACGCGTGCTGTCCAACCGTTCCTCTGGAAAGATGGGTTTTGCGCTGGCGGATGAAGCCGCGAAACGTGGCGCGGAAGTCATCCTCATTGCGGGACCGGTTTCACTTCCAACACCGATCGGCGTTCGGCGGATCGACGTAAGAACCGCGGAGGAGATGCGCAGCGCCGTGTTTGCTGAGTTCGAACACGCGACGGTCGTCATCAAGACCGCGGCGGTCGCGGACTATCGAGCGGCAGATACGGTCGATCAGAAGATTAAGCGCGAAAGCGCAGATACCTTGGAAATCAAACTGGTGCGCAACCCAGACATTCTCCGCGAAATTTCTGCAGCGAAGGGCGAGCGAACGGTTGTCGGCTTTGCGGCGGAAACCGAGAATGTTCTCGCGAACGCACGCGATAAGCTCAAGCGTAAGGGCTGTGATCTGATTGTCGTTAACGATGTCTCACGTGCAGACATTGGTTTCGACGTCGATCAGAACGAGGTCACCATCGTTGGCCCGACCGCCGAAGAAACCACGCGCGTGCCACTCTCGAGTAAGGTGGAGATCGCGGCTGCGATTTTGGACCGCATCATTCAGGTACGAAAGACATGATGGCAACTCGCATCGCGTTATTTGCGATGTTGTTCTGGGGGATGGGAACCGGAGCCACGCAGGCGGGTACCGTCTACGTGGCGACCGTCAAAGGCAGTATCAATCCCGCCGTTGCCGACTATCTTTCGAAGTCGATTCAAGAAGCTGAGGCTGCGGGCGCCAACGCGTTGGTGATCCAACTCAACACCCCGGGTGGGCTGCTTTCGTCCACCAAAGATATCGTGACCGATATTCTCAATGCTGAGATTCCTGTTGTGGTTTTCGTTTCACCACGAGGGGCATGGGCAGGTTCGGCAGGCACATTTATTACAATGGCGGGGCACGTGGCCGCGATGGCGCCCGGTACCAGCATTGGCGCCGCACATCCGGTCAGCGTCTTGCCGATCCCCCCGACACCACCAGTCGATCCAACGAAGGGTTCTCAAGCGCCTGCAGCTCCCGCCCGCGATATCATGGGCGAGAAGATTGAAAACTTCACCGCGGCGTTTATCGAGTCGATCGCCGAAGCGCGAGATCGCAACGTCGAGTGGGCGATTGATTCGGTGCGAAATTCAGTCGCGATTCCACAGTCTGAGGCGCTTGAGAAGAATGTCATCGATCTTGTCGCGGATGATCTCGAGCACCTACTTGAGCTCATAGACGGTCGCGTGGTTAAGGTGGGCCGCGAGGAGCGCACGTTGGTAACGAAAGGGACCGGCCAGGTCGTTTTGGAAATGAGCTGGATCAATCGTTTCTTCGACGTGATCGCCGATCCGCAGATCGCGCTGCTGTTGATTTTGGCGGGGCTGCTCGGGCTCTATGTTGAGTTCACCCAGCCCGGAACCTTGGCGCCCGGCATCATTGGTGTGATCTGCTTGGTGCTCGCAGGATTCGCGTTACAGATTTTACCGTTCAACTGGATCGGGCTGGCCTTATTGCTGACGGGTATTGGCCTGCTGATTGCGGAGATTTTCGTGCCGAGCTTCGGCGTGCTCTTTGTTTCGGGGATCAGCTGCTTCGCGATCGGTGGCTACATGATTTTTGACGTTCCCTCGGAGTCAGATCTTGCTGTACCGTTTTGGGAAGTCGTTGTACCCGCTGTTGCCGTGGTTGCGTGCTTTTCTGGGCTTGTGGCATATGGCGTGACGCGCACGATGATGCGTCCCCAATTTACCGGCCATGAATCGCTGATCGGGCAAACCGCTCTGGTGGACGGCGATATCGACCCGCGTGGACGCGTGCTGGTCCACGGCGAACTTTGGGCGGCGGAATCAAATACACCCCTTCGGCGAGGCGAAAAGGTTAGGATTGTCGCGGTTCAGGATCTAAGCTTGCGCGTCGAGCCTACGGGGGAGGAAAACACCTAATGCCGGGGATCATAGTCTTTCTAGTGATCGGCTTCGTTTTGTTGGCGATGTCGGTGAAAATCATCAAGGAGTACGAACGCGGCGTGGTCTTGCGCTTCGGTCGATTTTCGGGAGTGAAGACCGCGGGATTGCGGTTGATTATCCCCGGCGTCGATGAGCTCCGACGCATCGGCCTGCGTGAAATCGTGATGGATGTTCCCTCGCAGGACATCATCACGCGCGACAACGTTTCGGTGAAAGTGAACGCCGTGCTGTACTTCCGGGTCATCCATCCCGACAAGGCGGTGCTTCAGGTCGAGAATTATCTGTACGGAACCTCGCAGCTGGCGCAGACGACGCTGCGCAGCGTCTGTGGTCAAGCGGAGCTCGATACATTGCTATCCGATCGTGAAAATCTAAATCGCCAGCTGCAGGAAGACCTCGATCGCGGGACTGACCCCTGGGGGGTGAAGGTTCGTGCGGTGGAATTGAAGCACATCGATCTGCCGGCAGAGATGCAGCGTGCGATGGCCAAGCAAGCCGAAGCGGAGCGAGAGCGTCGTGCGAAGGTCATTCATGCGCAGGGTGAATTTGAAGCGTCAGAACGTTTGCGACAAGCGTCCGATGTGATGATGCAATCGCCATACACTTTGCAATTGCGTTACCTGCAGACGCTTGCAGAAATATCTACCGAACAAAATTCAACGATCATCTTCCCGCTGCCGCTGGATTTGATCAAACCCTTTGTCGATAGCCAGTCGAGCGGGCAGAGCTAGCGTCGGACGGGGGAGTAGCGGTGAAACTCGCTGGACGAATTCTGGTCGTGCTCGTGGTCCTCGGGCTTGTCTTTTTATACGCGGCCATCGGGACCTTCCAGGTGGGTTCCGATGAAGAAGCCGTGATTCTGCGTCTCGGCCGATATCATTCGACGGTCGGCGCCGGACTCCAATGGCACGCCCTTGGGCTCGATCGCGTGATTCAGCAACCGGTGACGCAAACGATTGAAGAGGAATTTGGTTACCGCACCATTGATCCGGGTCCGCCGGCGAAGTACGAACCGAAACCGGAAGAGAAGCGGATGCTGACCGGGGATGAGAATCTCTTGAACGCTGAGTTCGCCGTGCAATACCGTATTGGTAATCTTCGTGATTACGTCTTCAATCTGGCTGATGTTCGTGCCGTACTTCGGGATGTCGCATTGGCATCGATGCGTGAGGCGATCGCGAAGCGACCGATTGATGATGCACTTACGCAGGGCAAAGGACCGATCGAATTTGAAGTTCGCGCGCGGATCCAAGAAATCATGGACGAGTATGGTGCCGGTGTTCAGCTGCAGAATGTCCAGCTACTAATCGTTGAACCGCCAGCGGCGGTGAAAGAAGCTTTTGCAGAGGTTACCAATGCTGAGCAAGATCGGGAGCGTCTGATCCACGAAGCCGAAGGCTACGCGGGTGAAGTACTGCCGCGTGCACGCGGTGAAGCGAAAGCATTGACCCAGGGTGCGGAGGCGTATCGTCAGGAACGTACGCTGCGGGCCGAAGGCGAAACCAGCCGCTTCACTGCACTTCTTCAAGAGTATAAGAAGGCGCCAGAGGTCACGCGCAAACGACTCTATCTCGAAACATTCGAAGAAATCTTGCCGAGCATGGACAAGATCATTGTTGAAGAGGGACAGAGCGACAAGATTTTGCCGTACCTTCCGGTCGGACGAAGGGTTGAAAGATGAAACGAACCATCGCCACGATTGTGCTGCTTTTGGCGTTTCTCGGAGTCGCGCGCTTCTGTATCGTGATCTTGGATGAGCGGGAGCAAGCGTTTCGTACGATTTTTGGTGACCCACGACCGGATTTTTTACCGTTTCACGAACCCGTTTTGACCGAACCCGGTTGGTACTTCCGCATTCCCGTGCTTCACCAGTTTCGACTCTTTGATCGGCGTCAAAAACGCTATCAGGGTCAAATCGAAGAAGTGCGTACGACGGAGAAGATTCCGATTCAGGTCGACTACTACCTAATCTGGAGAATCGTCGATCCGGAGCGGTACTTCCTTACGTTTCCCGTCGCGTCGCGCGCGGTGGGGCAGATCGATACCATCACCCAGGGTGCTCTCAATCGCGTCGTAGGTCGGCATACCCTTGCGGACCTCTTGTCGGAGCGTCGTATCACAATCGGCGATGAGATCGCGCGTGAATCGCGCAAGTCGTTGGAGAGCAGCGGTGTCGAACTGGTTGCGCTGCAGGTTCGCGGTGTGGACTACCCGAATGAAAACCTTGAAGGCGTGTTTGGTCGTATGCGCAGTGAACGTGAGCGCAAAGCCAAAGAGCAACGTGCGCAGGGCGAAGAGCAAGCGCGGAAAATTCGTGCGGAAGCGGACCTGAAGGCTGAAATCGTGGGTTCCGAAGCATCACGTGATGCGCTGCGCGCGCGGGGGGAAGGTGATGCGAAGGCGGCGGAAGTCTACGCGCTTGCCTACGGGCAGGATCCCGAATTTTACGCCTTTACCCGCAGCTTAGAAGCTTACCGATCGGCGTTGGACAACCAAACAACGTTGATATTATCGCCGAAGTCGCCGTTTTTGAAATATCTCTTCGATGAAAGCGGCCGGCCCGCTACTCGTTGATCGTGCGGAAACGCCAATAGCCGAATAAGCTCACGGCTGTACAGGCACCCCAAATCGGGATCGCAGCGGGCAGGATGCCACTGCGACTGGTTAAAATCGCAAAGACCCACACTCCCCAGAATCCTGCCGATACTGCGATGGATTGCAACAATGCGCGTGATAGCGAGTCGCCCCGTTCGACATCTCCAATCGCGATGGGGATTACCAGCAACAAGAGGATTAGTATGCTGAGTGGCTGCGCGAGGCGTGCGTGATAGGCCGACGCAAGAAGCGGGGCCGCTGGGTCGTGGATTTTCTCGAGCTTTCGAACGCGACGCCGCAATGTTCGTAACGTCATGGCTTCACTCGGCGGTACCGCGCGCGCAAGGTCCTGGTCGCTGAGTCCGAGATTCATCTGCAGTGTGGGAGCGGTGCTGCGCGCAAAACGTTCCGGCCCCCCGAATTGAATCGTGCGTGCGTTTCGAAACTCCCACGCGTTCTCCTCGAGAAATGCAGCTTCATCGGCGATGATGCGCTCGACAATCTTGCGATTGTCATCCAGTCGAAACACGCTCACGTCGGTGAGTACACTCGCATCGCCGTTGAACTCCTCTGCCGAGAGCACAAAGGATCCTTTCGCGTACCACCATCGATCGTTGAGTAGGCGAGGCCGCGGAGCGTTTACATCCTGGTCGCCGAGATCGGCTTGTAGAAGGGCGCCACGAATCGGAACCAGGACGCGATCTTCAAAGAACGCGAGCCCTGCTGCGATCAGCAGCCCCACGGCCAAAATAGGGAGCAGTGAGTACTGCAACGGGATGCCGCCACAACGAATCGCCGTAATTTCACGGAACCGCACCGCTCGACTCATGCTCCAAGCGGCTCCGACCACACAGGCCATCGGAATCGCGACTGGAAGGCCGTCTAGGAAGTTCAGCGCCATCGTACGCAGCGCGTTCGCAGGCTTGGCGGTGAGATCATCGATGTGCAATAGGAGGTCGGCCGCGAGCAGCATCACGGTGAGTGCCAGAAAAATGACGATCGAAGCTTGGATGAACTCAAGCGCTAAGTAACGTGAGACAATACGCACGGCGGGTAGGGTAGGCCGGGGCGGGCGGCGCGCAAGGATTGTTGCGGCGTGCAGGGCGAGGCCCTAAAAGAAGGGTGTATGAGGACTTTTAACACCAGCGAGGCGTTCCCTTCGGAGGAACGCGGGTGCGTACTAACCATCGGTAATTTCGATGGCCTGCACCTTGGGCACCTGGCGCTGATCGAGGCCGTGGTCTCGCGCTCCGGTTCTCTGGGCGTACGACCAGCGCTCTACACTTTCGATCCCCACCCTCGACAAGTTCTTGACCCCGAGCGTACCCCCCCGCGTTTGATGTCGTGGGCGCAAGTCGCGGACGGACTCGAACAGCATGGTATCGAGCTTGTTGTGCGCGAACCATTTACGCGCGAATTCGCGAAACTGAGCGCCGAAGAGTTTTTGGATGACGTGATCGTGGCCCGGATCGGGCCCGTTGAAATTTTCGTCGGGAGAGATTTTCGTTTTGGTAAAGGGCGCGAAGGCTCCGGTGAAATACTTCAGGAACTCGCGCCGAAACGTGGCATCGAGGTGACCATCGTGTCACAGGTCTGCGCGGGTGATCTCGATGTTTCAAGCACTCGAGTTCGCAATGCGATTAAGGAAGGTGACGTAGTGGATGCCGCGCTCTGTCTCGGCCGGCCCTACGCGATTCGCGGAGTCGTCGTTCAGGGCGATCACCGGGGTCGAACGTTGGGGTTTCCGACCGCGAATCTAGAACTGCGAAACGAACTCGTGCCTGCCTCAGGTGTTTACGCCACGGAGGTGAAGATTTTGTCGCGGCACGAACGTGCGGGCGACGTTCTGGATTCTGTGACGAATATAGGGACGCGACCTACCTTTACCGAGGGGCAGCGCCTAACCGAAACCCACTGCCTTGATTTCGACAGTGATCTTTATGGTGCCGAGCTCGAAGTCGAGTTCGTTGCGCGTATTCGTGATGAACATCGGTTTTCTGGTCCTGAAGAACTCAAGCAGCAGATCGCACGCGATGCCGACGCCGCACGGACGATCTTAGCGCACCAACACTCTTGAGTGTTTCCATGCGCCAAATATTGTGGGATTGGCGCGCGTGGGTGGGACTTAGTGTTTCTGTACTCGCATTGTATTGGACGCTTCATGACGTAGATCTCCGGGAGATTGGCGCGGTGCTCGCGACTACTGAGTTCTGGCCCGTCGTTTGGATGGTGGCGTTCCAGATGCTGAGCATTGTATGGCGCGCCTTGAGGTGGGGACATCTCAGTCGCGCGATCTCTGATCAACCCTTACCGTTTGGCGCGCTCTACCGTGCGACAGCAGTGGGATATCTCGCGCTGAACGTGCTGCCGTTTCGAATCGGCGAATTTATTCGACCGTGGGCGCTGGCACGGGAAACCGGCGTTAGCGCATCCGCGGCCCTTGGTACGGTCGTGCTCGAGCGCACAATTGATTTCACAATGATCGTATTGATGAGTGGGGCGGTGTTGTACTTCCATGTCCAGGAACTTCCAGATTGGGTACGTGCGGGTGCGACCGTCTTGGCTGTGCTTAGCCTGTTCCCGGTCAGCATGATTATCGCGCTACGGATGAGTGAGGCACGTGCACTCAAGGTACTGGCTCGGTTGCTGAGTCCCTTGCCTGAACGGGTCGCGCGTCCTGCGCTCGAACTCGTTACGAAGCTCGGACATGGGATGAGTCGTCTGCGTGGCGCCCGAACGTGGATCGCTGTGGGTATTTATTCCATTCTGTTGTGGGGGGCGGTGATTACCGCGCCCTTTGCGCTTGGGTTATATGCGTTGGATATTCCCATTGGCGCCGGGGACGGTTGGCTTGCGACGTATACATCGGAGGTCTTCGTAGCGCTCTCGGTTGCTGCACCCGCTGGACCTGGATTTTTTGGCATCTATCACTTCGCCTGTCGCGAGGCATTGCGCTCCTTCGGAGTTCTTCCACATATTGCGGTGGCTTATGGCACGCTTCTGCATCTTACCTATTGGATTCCCGTCACGCTGATGGGTGTGCACGCGCTGCTACGAAGCGGGTTGAGCTTTCGCCTGGCGGGTCGTTCGCTGAGATAAAGCTGCGTATCACCCACACCGATAAAACTATGCGGCGGCGCGCATTTATCTAGATAGCCGCGGTAGTTAATTCGGAGTGCGGTTTGAACGAGCGAATTGGCGAGCTACTCGTCCAAAAAAACCTGCTTACGCCTGAGCAATTGCAACAGGCAAAGTCTGAAGCGCAGGCGACGGGTAGCCGGCTCGGCCTACAGCTCACAAAAATGGGCATGGTCGAAGAGAGCGACTTAGCCGAGTTCCTCTCAAATCAATACGGCGTGCCCAGCATTACGTTGGACGATTTTGAAATCGACCCCAGCGTTGTGGCGCTGGTTCCGGAAGATGTCGCGCAGAAACATACGATCATTCCCGTCAACCGAGCGGGCTCGACTCTGATTATCGCCACCGCAGATCCATCGAACATCTTCGCGATTGACGACATCAAGTTCATCACGGGTTACAACGTCGAAGCGGTAGTTGCTGCCGAGGAGCCGATTCGTCGCGCAATCGAAACCTACTACGATTCGTCAACATCGATTGAGGAAGCGATTCTTGATTTCGATGATGAAGACTACGAGGTCGTTTCCGAGGATGACGGCGTCGATGTCGATGAGCTTGCGAAGGCCACTGAAGACGCGCCTGTCGTCAAGCTCGTCAACCTGATTCTCACCGACGCCATCAAGAAGAACGCGTCGGATATTCACATTGAGCCCTACGAGAAAGACTTCCGCGTACGCTATCGCATCGATGGTGTGCTCTATGAAGTCATGCGCCCGCCCAAAAAGTTGCGCAACCCGCTGACATCGCGCGTGAAGATCATGGCCGAACTCGACATCGCGGAGCGCCGCTTGCCACAGGACGGCCGCATCAAGCTTAAGATGGGTCGCAACAAGGAGATGGACTATCGCGTGTCCTCTCTGCCGACACTTTTTGGCGAAAAAATCGTATTGCGCCTATTGGATAAGTCGAATCTTCAGCTGGACATGACGAAGCTTGGCTTCGAAGAGCCACAACTAGGCGATTTTAAAAAATCGATTCACCTGCCTTTTGGCATGGTGCTCGTGACCGGCCCCACGGGTTCGGGGAAAACGACCACGCTGTATTCGGCGCTGTCGGAACTGAATAAAACCTCAGAGAACATCTCAACCGCTGAGGATCCGGTGGAATTTAACCTGATGGGAATCAATCAGGTGCAGATGCGAGACGAAATCGGTCTCAATTTCGCCTCCGCGCTGCGGTCCTTCCTGCGCCAAGATCCGGACATCATCATGGTCGGTGAAATTCGTGACTACGAGACGGCGGAAATCGCGATCAAAGCGGCGCTTACGGGTCATATGGTCTTGTCCACACTGCACACCAATGACGCGCCGAGTACGATCAATCGCCTGCTCAATATGGGGATCGAGCCCTTTCTCGTCGCCAGTTCGGTTAACTGCATCGTGGCTCAGCGTCTTGCGCGGCAGATCTGTCTGGAATGCGCAGAGCCGGACAATGATGTCGGTGCGGAAGAGCTTGAGGCTGCAGGGATGACCGCGGAAGAAGCCAAGTCGTGTAAGACGACGCGTGGAGCGGGTTGTAGCAACTGTTCAGATACTGGCTTCAAAGGTCGAATTGCCGTGTATGAGGTCATGGAGCTGAACGAAACCCTGCGGGAGTTTGTTCTCAACGGGGCCAGTTCGGCTGAGATTAAACGCGAAGCGATCCGCGGCGGCATGAGTACGCTGCGGCGCAGCGCGTTGAATAAAGTTTTGGAAGGTCAAACCACGCTGTCTGAAGTCTATCGCGTTTCGTCAGCGGATAAGTAGAGGGAAAAATGATCAACCTGCATCAGCTATTGAAAGCCATGATCGAAAAAGGGGCGTCGGATCTCCACGTCACCACGGGTAGCCCCCCACAGCTACGCATCGATGGTCGGCTGACGCCACTGAAAATGCCTCCGCTTACGCCGCAAGACACCAAGCAGGCTTGCTATTCGATTCTCACCGACGCTCAAAAACACAAGTTCGAAGAAAGTAATGAGCTTGACCTGAGCTTTGGTGTTAAAGGCCTCGCTCGTTTTCGTGCGAATATTTTCGTGCAGCGCGGTGCGGTAGCCGCAGCTTTCCGAACCATTCCGTTTAAGATCCTGACCTTCGAAGAGTTGGGCCTCCCCTCCGTGATCTCGACGATCGCGGAGCGACCATCGGGTTTAGTTCTGGTTACTGGCCCCACGGGCAGTGGAAAGTCGACCACGCTCGCGTCAATGATCAATAAGGTCAATGAGGAACACCACCATCACATCATCACGGTCGAAGATCCGATCGAGTACCTGCATCCGCATAAGAACTGTGTGGTCAATCAGCGCGAAGTCGGTGCGGATACATCGAGTTTCAAAAACGCCTTGCGTTACATCTTGCGGCAGGACCCCGACGTCGTGTTGATTGGTGAGATGCGCGACCTGGAGACGATTGAAGCGGCGTTAACCGTCGCGGAAACCGGCCATCTCTGTTTCGCAACCCTACATACGAACTCCGCGGTCCAGACGATCAACCGCGTGATCGACGTGTTCCCATCGCATCAGCAATCACAGGTTCGTGCGCAGCTCAGTTTCGTGCTGGAAGGTGTGGTCTCGCAATGCCTGATTCCGAAAGCGAATTCGACCGGTCGCGTGCTTGGGATGGAAGTGATGATTCCGAATGCCGCGATTCGAAACCTGATTCGTGACGACAAGGTACATCAGATGTACTCGCAGATGCAGATCGGCCAAGACAAATACGGCATGCTGACAATGAATCAATGCCTAGCAGACCTCTACATGCGTCGATTGATCACGATGGATGATGCGCTTGCGCGAAGCGCCGACCAAGACGAGTTTCGTAATTTGATTTCAAATGGTAGCGGTCCTGGAACCATGGCTAATCGTAAGAAACAAAGCGCCTAGAACGGGTACAGTATGAGCACGAAATTTCAATGGGAGGGCAAGCTACGCGACGGTACCGTCAAGCGTGGCGTGATGGAAGCCGAGTCCGCCGAAGCGGTAACGGCCTCCCTACGTGCACAGGCGATTGCACCGGGTAGCGTCAAGGCGAAGCGCGACGGCTTCAAGCTGCCGAGCATGGGCAGTGGTGTGGAGACCAAGGAGCTGGTCGTATTCACGCGCCAGTTCGCGACGATGATCGATGCGGGCCTACCACTGGTCCAATGTCTGGACATCCTGGGGACGCAGCAGGAAAACCCGAAGTTTCAAGCCATCATCATGACAGTCAAAGCGGATGTGGAAGGTGGGTCCACGTTCTCGGATGCGCTGGCGAAACATCCCAAAGTCTTCGATCGCCTGTTTTCAAATCTGATCGCGGCGGGTGAAGTTGGCGGCGTGCTCGATACCGTCATGAACCGTCTGGCGGTGTACCTCGAAAAAGCAGCTGCACTTAAGGCGAAAGTCAAAGGTGCGCTGGTCTATCCGATTTCTGTGACCGTAGTCGCTGTCGGTATCATTGTGTTGATGCTTGTGAAAGTCATTCCGGTCTTCCAGAAAATGTTCGAGGATTTCGGCGGCGCGTTGCCCGCGCCTACACAAGTTGTTATTTCGATATCGGAATTCATGCAGGCCAATATCCTGTACATGATGGTAGGCACGGCTCTGGCCATCGCGGCGTTCAAGTACATCTACTCGACCCAGAAAGGCCGCTGGCACTTCGATAAACTGTTCTTGCGCCTGCCGATCTTTGGATCGCTACTTCGAAAAGTCGCGGTTGCGCGATTTAGCCGCACGATGTCAACGATGCTGTCCTCGGGTGTGCCGATCCTCGATGCGTTGGAGATCGTGGCCAGAACCGCTGGCAACGTGATTGTCGAGCACGCCGTGCTGCAAACGAAAGCTTCGATCGCCGAGGGTAAGACCTTGACCGAACCCCTTGAGAAGTCCGGTGTCTTTCCCGGGATGGTGACGCAGATGATCTCGGTCGGTGAGCAGACGGGCGAAATGGACTCCATGCTTTCGAAGATCGCGGATTTCTATGACGAAGAAGTCGAAACCGCAGTAGAAGCGCTGACGTCACTCTTGGAACCGCTCTTGATGGTATTCCTCGGCGGCGCAGTGGGCGGTCTTTTGGTCGCCATGTATCTGCCAATCTTCAAGATCGCCGAGACGGTCGGCTAGCCCGCGCGTATGCTTGGAAGCCAAAACTCGAAGCTTCCAGCGAGCGCTTTCGCAGCCAGACTGTTTTCGATCAGCGCGGTCTTTGCGCTCGCGGTCTTGCTGGAGATGCGCGGCGGCGGCGCGTTCTCCGCACGCGTCCTTTCGGCCCTCTACGCGCTAGTACTGGTTGGTTTCACGTTTACATTGGGTTACGGCCTGCTCTTTGAGGCGGGACGCACGCGGTGGCTGGGCCTGGTAGAGATCGTGGGTGATGGCGGCCTGATCTGGGGACTGATCTACTGCACCGGTGGCACCGTATCGCCGTTCGCCTTTCTATTTCTCATTTGGATCGTGCATGCGGCGATTCGACTCGGTTCTTTTGGCGCGATACCGAGTGCGTTTGCGGCGATCGCGATGTACGGCGCACTGGTTTGGGGCGAGGTAGGCGGCTGGCTGGCACCCTTCGAGGGACGCGTTTCGTTAGGGGTGCAGGAAGCGGTCCAAGTCGCGAGCACTTACTCGTTGTCGTGTCTTGCGGTTGCGATCCTGGCGCATCAGCTCGCGCGACAGGTTCGCATCGGTCACGTGCGGCTGGAAGAGCTCAGTGAAATCCATCGCAAAATTATCGACAACGTTTCAAGCGGCCTGTTGACCGTGGATCGCCAAGGTGTGCTCACCTCTTTTAATCGTGAGGCGGAACACATTACAGGATACAAGGCAAAGCACGTGCTGGGCCGAAAGCTCGACCATGTGTTTCCGCAGCTCGCCGAGGCTGAGCTCGATCCTGCGAGCACAGTCGATGAAGCGGAGGCACGCGGACGCGTAGACTTCCGAAGTGAGGACGGCAGCGAGCTTGCGTTGGGGTTTTCGGTTTCCAATCTCGGGGAAGAGCCAGCCGCTCCAGAGGGCCGTATCGTGATCTTTCAAGATCTAACACGTCTGCTCCGCTTGGAGGAAGAGCTCCGCTTGAGCGAACGCATGAGCGCCGTGGGCCAGCTCGCTGCGGGACTCGCCCACGAGATCCGCAATCCGCTTGCTTCGCTTTCGGGCGCGATCGAACTGCTGGCCCCGGAGCTTACGCCGAAGGATCCAAGCTCGCGCCGACTTTTCGAGATCGTGCAACGCGAGACACAACGTCTGAGTCGCCTCGTTGGCGACTTTCTCTCGTACGCGCGTCCCGGGCCGGCGCAACGCGAAAGAGTTGATCTCGGCGGTCTCGCGGAGGAACTTCGTGAATTGCTCGCCATGGGGGAATACGCAGACCTCGTACTCGAGTGTGAAGTCGCGAGAGAGCTCAGTGTTCTTGGCAATCCTGATCAGTTGCGCCAAGTCATTTGGAATTTGGTTCTAAATGCCGCGCAGGCCGAACCCGTGGACGGTATCGTGCGTGTGGTTGCCAATGTCGATCCAGAGATGAAGCAGCCCATGGTCGAGATTCGGGTTGAGGATCACGGCAGCGGAATTCCGGATGAATTGCGCGAACGCGTGCTCGAGCCATTCTACACCACTAAATCCAAAGGCACGGGACTTGGGTTGGCGACGGTGCACAGTATTGTCGCCGCGCACGGCGGCCGCTTGCGAATTGAAAGCGAAGTCGGCAAGGGTACGACGATCTATGTCTATTGGCCACGAGACGTAGCGTAAAGGCTGCTTTTCTTCGAACCGATGGCAGAAGCGGAGGCTTCGATGGCGGATATCCTGATTGTTGATGACGAGCGCAGCATGCGCGAGTTCCTGGAGATTCTCCTTGAACGCGAAGGTCATCGCGTGGTCGACTGCGCATCGGCAGAGGATGCGCTCGTTGCCCTTGAGCACGGTGATTTCGATCTGATCCTTTCTGACATCAACATGCCTGGGATGTCGGGCTTTGAATTGCTCGAGACATTGCGCGAGCACGACTCCGAGACGCTCGTGATCCTCATTACCGCACACGGCAGCACCGAATCTGCTGTGGAAGCGATGAAACTTGGCGCTTACGACTACCTGACCAAGCCGTGCTCGGTGGATGAGATCCGTGTGGTTGTGGGTAAAGCGCTCGAGAAGCTGAATCTCTCCACCGAAAACACCCGACTACGGCGCGAGATCGAAGAGCATACCCCGGTTCCGAGTCTTCTGGGCAAGAGTCCTAAGATGGAAGAGGTCTTGCGCTTGGTGCGTCGTATCGCACCAACGAAGACGAACATTCTGATCACCGGTGAAAGCGGTACCGGGAAGGAATTGGTTGCCCGCGCCATTCATGCGCTTTCCGATCGCGGCACGAAGTCCTTTGTCGCGGTGAACTGCGGTGCGATTCCCGAGAACTTGCTCGAGAGTGAGCTCTTTGGACACGTGAAGGGCTCTTTCACAGGTGCGGTCGCGAATAAGATGGGCCTCTTCGAGGTTGCCGATCATGGAACGCTCTTCTTGGATGAGATTGGTGAGCTACCACTGCATCTGCAGGTGAAGGTATTACGCGCGATTCAGGATCGAACCTTCAAGCGTGTGGGTGGCACACAGGATATTCAGGTTGACGTTCGCATCCTCTGCGCAACCAATCGCGTTTTGGAAGATGAAGTTCGAGAAGGACGCTTTCGCGAAGATCTGTTCTATCGCTTGAACGTGATTGAAGTGCATCTGCCAGCCTTGCGCGACCGGCGTGACGATATTCCGGAACTCGTACGCTTCTTCGTGCGCAAGTATTCGCAGGAGCTAGGCAAAGACGTGAGCGAAGTCGCGCCCGAAGTGCTGGCTACATTGGAGCGCTACCACTATCCAGGGAATGTCCGCGAGCTCGAGAACGTGGTCGAGCGTGCGGTCACACTCGCCCAAAGTCGAAACATCACAGTGGAATGCTTACCCAGCACATTGACCGAACGCCCGGTCGCCGTGCCACTGGGTGCCATCCCATCCGATGGCTTGGATCTCGAACAGGTGCTTGGGGATTTCGAAGGGGGTCTCTTAAGAGAGGCACTGGAGCGCTCAAACGGCGTCAAGAAGAACGCCGCAAAGCTGCTGGGCATCAGCTTCCGCTCGTTTCGCTATCGACTCGAGAAGCTCGGTATAGACGACGATTGACAGGCACGCCGCGGCGAAGTGACGCATTCCGTCACCGATACGCGCGGAGATTGTCAGTTTCGAGCCGTACCGAGCCTTCAGGGTTTTCAAGTTCGAGCTCAAGCATCACCCCCGTTTTCACCGATCTAAGCAATGAGTTGCGCGCGCGGGAAGCAGCAAATCTGTTTGGCACAGCCTTTGCTCTTGTCATGCCTCAGAGAATTCATCGGGACACGCCAGGTGGCAGCCCGGATAACACATCGCGGAGATAAAAATGATTCAATTCAAGCGAAAGCGAAACGAGGGTTTCACCCTCATCGAGTTGATGATCGTGGTTGCGATCATCGGTATTCTGGCGGCGATCGCCATCCCGAACTTCTTGCGTTTCCAGCTGCGCTCACGCGCCGGTGAAGGCAAGATCAACTTGGCGGCGATCCGCACGGCCGAAGAGAGCTTCTTCGCCGAGTTTGCGCGCTACGTCACGATCGCATCGGTGCCAAACGCGGCTGGTACGTTCGGCGTCCTCACAGGGAACATCAAGAACGATTGGAATGCCAGCGGTCTCGCATGTCCTGCGGTCCCACCCCCGGGCGGCGGTGCAGGTTACTGTATGGTTGGTTACTTTCCTGATGGGCCGACGTACTACAACTACGCGGTAAATGCTCAAGGTGCGCCAGCAGCGTTTTACGCCGCCGGACAGTCGGACATCGATGCCGATGGTAATGCGAATACCTGGGGTTATGTTGCGGCGACCCCCGCGGGTGGTGCTCCCATTGGCGCTGCGGTTGCTCCGTTCGGTGGCTGTGCCGCGACGGGTCCGCTTGATATGTCGTTGGCAATACCAGCGTTCAAGCTCGAGCTCGTTGCACCGTGTAACGTGGCCGACGGTCAGTCTGTATTCTAAATTCGAATCTCGGGTCGATTCGAACTACTCCGATGGGGCTCAGCGCATGCTGAGCCCCATCACCTTTTAAGCGCCATTGAAGCTAATTCGGACTTAAGACGTACGTTGAAAATCCGATTTTACTTTCGTGGGAACTCTACGCTTCAAGAACGTATGGTCTCCGCTGGCGAGCTTGGCGATGCTTGTCCTGCTCGCGGCGGGGACACATCGCATCAACGTCTCCCTTGAGGGCCATCTTGTAGAGGCCGAGGAGCCGTGGGATGTGGGAACCTTGCCCGACGGCAACGCACTCCGTGTGTTCTCGCTCGGCTTTGATCGACTGATCGCCGACCTCTACTGGCTAAGAACCGTAAATTATCTCGGCCATGAGAAAGTCCATGCAGCGGGTTTTCCGCACGTGTATAAGTTGGGTGAGCTCGTCACCGACATTGATCCCACGTTTAAGACTGCCTACTCGGTCATGCACAGCGCGCTCACGGTGCTGCGTCCTGATTACGAACGTGCGGTGACGCTACTCGAGAAGGGCGTGAAGCACATCGACTGGTGGAAGTTGCACTTTCTGCTGGGCTACACGCTGTACGCGGATCTTGGCGAGTATGAGCGGGCCGCGAAGCATATACAGCGTGCTACCGAACTACCCGGTGGGCCAACGTATCTGCCGCTGCTGGCCTCACGTCTGCTCGCGAACGCGGGCGATCCCGATACCGCCATCGCCTTTGTCGCGGCGCGCATCCAGGAAACCGCGCATGAGGAGACCAAGGAAAGGCTAAGGCAGCGATTGCGCGATCTGGTGATTCAACGCGACTTAGGTCGGCTGAATGCCGCGATCGAGCGCTATCGGGCGGCGCGTGGTGCGCCGCCGGGGCATCTCAATGAACTCCTGGTCGGTGGCTTTGCGTCGTTGTTGCCGCGCGATCCCGAAGGGAATCCCTATCGCATTGAAGATGGTAAAGCGATCACCGATTTGGAACACGACACGCTCGAAGTTCATCGCCGAGTAAAGACAAAGGAGTAGGAGAGAGCCATGGCGATCATTCGAACCGAAGGTTTAAGCAAGGTCTTCCGCACGGGCTTCACGATGAAGAAGGTCGAAGCCGTGAAGGGCGTGGACCTTAAAGTCGATGCCGGAGAAATCTACGGCTTCATCGGACCCAACGGCGCTGGGAAGACCTCGACGATCAAGATGCTTACCGGTCTGATCCTGCCGACCGCGGGCGAGGCGTGGATCCAGGATATTCCCGTGTCAGATCCAAAATGCCGCGCGCATCTCGGCTTTCTTCCCGAAGGGACGTTCTTTCACGAGTACCTGACCGGCCGGGAGTTCTTGGATTTTCACGGACAGCTGCTCGGAATCGACAAAGCGACGCGGCAGAAGCGTGCCGGAGAACTACTTGAACGCGTCGGTATTCCGCATGCGGGGGATATGCGGATTCGCAGTTACTCGAAAGGCATGCGTCAACGCGTGGGGCTCGCGCAGGCGCTGATCGCGGATCCCGAAGTCGTCATTCTCGATGAGCCGATGTCGGGTCTCGACCCGCTGGGTCGCAAGGATGTTCGCGATCTGATTTTATCGCTCCGCGACGAAGGCAAGACGGTCTTCTTTTCGTCGCATATTCTCGGCGATGCGGAGGTCATCTGTGATCAGGTGGCGATCATCGTGAACGGGAATATCGTGCATCAAGGCTACATCGATGATCTGCTTGGCCAGGAAGTCTCAGGTGTCGAACTTGTTCTTGAAGGCATAGACGCACCGCTCTTTGAAGAACTCAAAGTCGGCGCGACTCGCGCAATCACGCAGGGACCGCGTTTCCTGCTCGAATTTGAAGACGAGGCTTCCGCACAGCGAGTCCTGGAACGAACGCTGGAAGCCAAGGGGCACGTACGCAGCCTGGTACCACGTCGTCGAAGTCTGGAAGATCTCTTTGTCGAAGAAGCGAAGAAGGGGAATTACGCATGAGGGCGCTTCGAAACATCAAGGCCGTCGCGATGAACACCTACCGCGAAGCCGTGCGGGAAAAGCTTCTCTACACCCTGTTGATGTTTGCGGGGTTGATGATCGCGAGTTCGATCGTATTGGTGAAAATTCACCTCGGCTACGACGAGCGGATCTACTACGACGTCGGCCTTGCCGCGATCGCGCTCTTCGGTTCCCTGATCGCGATCTTTGTGGGGATCAACTTGGTCTACCGTGAAATCAATTCAAAGACCATCTACACGATGCTCGCCAAACCCATGCGACGTTGGGAATTTCTCATTGGTAAGTATCTTGGGCTGGTCGGGCTATTGGCGCTTGAGATCGTGCTCATGAGCGCGCTGTTTCTAGCTGTGGTCTGGTTTCAGAAAGGTACTTTCCCAGCAGAGCTTCTCTATGCCATCGTGTTGATCTTCGTAGAGCTCGTACTCTTAACTGCGATCGCCATCTTTTTCTCGAGTTTCACCACACCTTACCTGGCGGGAATGTTCACCGTCAGTCTCTGGATTATCGGGCATCTGCTAGCCGACATCCGCGAATTCGGAAATCTCCCCGATTCGGAAGCCATCCGACCGCTGACTGAAGCGCTGTATTGGGGTCTGCCTAACCTCGATAGGCTCGACATCAAAGGACTCGCTGCGGACGGTATCCCGATTACGTTGAAAGATCTCTGGATGAATATCGCTTACGGTTTGAGTTACGCGTCACTGCTGCTCTTCAGCGCGACACAGCTCTTTCGTGTGCGGGATTTCCGCTAGCAAGTCGCTACTGTGATGGCGTGATCGAGACCGCATCGCTACCGCCAAGTGTCCAATTGGGCTTCGTGTTCGCGCTTGGCGCATGCGTCGGCAGTTTTCTCAATGTGGTGATCTACCGCTTGCCGCTGGGCCTCTCCGTGGTGCAACCCGGCTCGCGATGCCCAACCTGTGAGACACCGATTTCATGGTGGGGGAATATTCCCATCCTGTCTTATCTGCTTTTGCGCGGTCGCTGTCGCGAGTGCAAAGCTTGGATCTCCCCACGCTATCCACTGGTGGAACTCCTCACAGCAGCCGCGTTCCTCGCGCTGGCGTGGTGGTGGGGGTATGAGTCCCGTTTCTGGATCAACAGCTTGCTTGCCGCGGCGCTGATCGCCATCGCGTTCATCGATATCGACCATCACATTATTCCCAACGCGATCACGCTGCCCGGGATTCCGCTTGGGCTGTTTTGTGCTTGGTTTTTCCCACCGCCGCTGCTGCTCGACGCGCTCTTCGGTGTGATCTTCGCCGGTGGCATGATGTGGATCGTTTCGGCGTTCTATGAATGGCGCACGGGGCAGATTGGCCTCGGCATGGGAGACGTGAAGCTCGTCGCAATGCTGGGCAGTTTTCTCGGTATCCACGCGGCGCTTGGTATCGTCGTCTTCGGCTCCATTCTCGGCATGCTGCAGGGGATAATGGTTATTTCTTTACGAGGCGGTGGTCGTAAGACACGCATTCCCTTTGGTCCCGCATTGGTCACCGCTGCGCTGGTTCATCTCTTTGTGCCGGATCTGCTGTTGCAAGTCCTGGGTATTCCATGAGCGCCTTCGACTTCCGCAACCGCTTGCAATTTGAAATCGCCGCCAGCCTATCGATGGTTGCATTTGCGGGACTCGCGGTGATTGCGGTGGTGATGGGATCGATGGCGAGCCGTGTGGTCGAGGATGCCGCGCTCGATCGTCTGCGGATGGGCAGTCGATACATCGAACGCTTCATGCTTGAAGATCAGCTCAAGCCGAACGAACTCGCGTTGCGCCTGCGTGCCACGGATCCTGAAAGTCTGGGTGGCGAGTGGTTTGTCTATCACGCGGATCAACGGCTCGCGGGCGGCCACGCGGAACCGCCCACGATGACTCCCGAACTTCACGAGCTGCTCGTACTCGCGAGCACAGGTCAGGAAGTCCTACGTTCGTCGGGCTTTGCACAACGCGACCTTTGGATCGGCTTGGGGGTCCGTGCTGCTCAAGGGTCCGGGGGCGTGCTGCTGGGTCGCGTATCGCGAGAGGAACTGCGAACTCATTTACGACCGTTACTTCAATCCGGAGCGTGGGTCTTGGTTGTGGGGTCCTTGGTCGTTTTGGTTTTTGGTACGTATCTCCTGCGTCAACGCATCGTTCGGCCTGTACAACGACTCTCACGTTTGGCGCGTGCGGTGACTGATGGTAATTGGGCAGCACGCGCCGCGGTTGAAGGCGAAGACGAGTTGGCAGAACTCGCGAATCATCTGAACGCGATGACGGAATCATTGACCGAGCAGCGCCAGGCGTTGGTGCGAGCGCAACGTTCGATCTTTCAAAACGAACGACTGGCTTCTGTGGGGCAGTTGAGCGCGGGTATTGCCCACGAAGTCGGCAATCCGATTGCGGCGATTTTGGGGTTTACCGAGGTCTTGCTGCGAAGTGACTCATACAGTGCGGAGCATGCGCAGATACTGGAGCGCGTGCGCGATGAAGCGTTGAGGGTTCGTACACTGGTCCGAGACATCCTCGACCTCACGCGTCCACAAACCTTGCAGCGTGTTGAGATCAATCCAAATGAGCTGCTGCAGCGTCTGGTCGAACGTGTTTCGGCTCAGCCGGATTACGCGGACCTCGCCCTGCAATTCAGCGCAACGCGCGGGTTGCCGTCCATCTACGTCGATACCGGCCGTGTTGAACAGATTCTCTCCAACCTGATCGAAAATGCCGCGCATGCCGTGCGTGATCGAGAGGAAAGCACGGTTCGTGTATGGGCCGCGTTGGTCACATCTGGCGATACACTGCAGCGTCGGCGTACGGATGCATCGCGGCATGCGGTGACAATTTTCGTAGAAGACAATGGCCCGGGAATTTCAGTCGAAGATCAACCGCATCTCTATGATCCATTTTTCACCCGGAAGGATCCTGGCGAGGGAACGGGTCTCGGACTTTGGAACGCGCATCGCTTAGCGCTTCTGATGGACGGGAGTCTAGACGTCGAAAGCTCTCCGGGTAGAACTGTGTTCAGCCTCACGCTGCCGGCCGCCGATACATCCGAAGGGAAAGCGGATGACAATGCGGCGGATTCTGATCATTGATGACGAAGAGGGTATTCGCACCAGCCTGAGCCTCATTCTCGAAGGTGAGGGCTATCGTACGCGCGTGGCAGCAGATGCCGAGTCGGCGCTAACGATCGCCCGCGAGGCGGTCTTTGACTTCGTACTATGCGATGTGCGCATGCCGGGCCGCGACGGTCTCGACGTCCTCCCAGATTTGGTTGCAGAACAACCCAATGCGCAGGTTCTGATCATGTCTGCGTACGGGGATCTCGATCAAGCGATCGATGCCGTACGTCGTGGTGCACATGACTACGTGTCAAAACCCTTTCGTGCGGACGAGCTATTGCTCGCGCTGGCGAAGGCAGAGGAACGCGGTCGCTTACGGCGCGAGAACGCCCGGCTGCGCGATCAATTGGAGCGAGGCGGAGGACGTCACGCGTTAGTGGCCGGGTCGCAGCGGATGAAAGAGCTATACGATCGACTCGAGCAGGGTGCGGCGTACAAGACGACGATTTTGATCACCGGAGAGAGCGGCGTGGGGAAGGAAGTCGCAGCGCGTACGGTGCACCGCCTCTCGCCACGTGCGGACAAATCGTTCATTGCGGTGAACTGTGGCGCGATTCCCGACACGCTGATTGAGAGTGAACTCTTTGGTCATTCGCGTGGGGCGTTTACCGGTGCGGTGGAAGAGCAACTCGGACTCTTTCGTGAAGCCCATGGCGGAACGCTCTTTCTCGATGAGATCGGTGAACTTCCGTCTACGACCCAGGTGACATTGCTGCGCACGCTCCAAGAGGAAGAGGTGCGACCCATCGGAGAGCCCAAGTCGATCCCGGTCGACGTGCGCATCGTCGCGGCGACTTCACGCAAGCTGGAAGAGGAAGTGAAAAGGGGGACGTTTCGCGCAGACCTATATTACCGCCTCAACGTATTGGAGCTGGAGATCCCGCCGCTACGCGAACGGCCAGAAGACATTCCGCTGCTCTGCGATGAGCTTTTACGTAGTTTGTCGACACGGCTAGGCAAGGCGGTCGCGCCGATTGACGAGCAGCTGATGGAATCGCTTCAGCGATATGACTGGCCCGGAAACATTCGGGAGCTTGAAAATAGCCTGGAACGCGCGTTGATTCTCTGTGATGCAGATGCGCTGGCGCTGGAGCTCTTTCCGTTTGTATCGAACGTGCGCAGTCGACCAAGCCAGGAGCCCACACCGAATCAGGCGGAGTTTTCCATCAAACAGGGAACGCGCACGCTTGAGGAACGTTTGATTCGACGCGCATTGCATGAAACGCAGGGCAACCGAACGCAAGCAGCGCTCCTGCTTGAAATTAGCCCTCGCGCCCTCCAGTACAAGCTTAAGGAATACGCGGTTGATCCGCTCAATCCCCTGATTGGCGTCGCCGATAGCGGAGAGACCAAACCGCATTCTTAAGAGGGAGAAGCGATGCGGAACTTAGGCGTCTTCATACTCGCGATCGTGGTCCTTGGATGTAGCGCGGAACCCGAACCGGCTCAATCGGCCGCGGCGGATCCCGAGACCAATCGTCCGCCGGTGATTCAAGACATCAGTTTGGCACCCAGACTTCCGAGCGCGGGTCAGGATGTATCGGTCAGTGTAAAGGTCACCGATCCCGATCGAGACCCGTTGCAGATGGAGTTTGAGTGGTATCTCAATGGCACCTCTCAAGGCCGCGGTTTGGCTTCGCGTCTGAGTGGAGGGCAGCTTTCTCGCGGCGATCGTCTATACGCAGTTGTTCGCATAAGTGATGGTCATAACGAGATTATGGGGCGAACGCCGGAAGCCCAGATTCAGAATCAGGCCCCGGTAGTGACGAATGTCACAATCCATCCGAGTCAGGCGACGACAAGGGATGAGTTGGTCGCCGCCGTGGACACGACGGACCGGGATGGGGATTCGGTTGAGCTTCGTTACCGCTGGTATGTGAACGGGAACTTGGTAGACGGGGCAGACGCAGCGAGTTTTGAGCCGGGGCGAGCCCGGCGTGGAGATCTAGTGAGCGTCGCCGTTTTAGCTTCTGATCGTCAAAACGAAAGCGAATGGGTCGATGCTAAGTCGCAAGCGGTTTCAAACGCGCCACCTGACATCTCTTCGGAACCCCTCTATGAGCTCGCAGATGAAAATGTCTATCGCTACCAGGTGGTCGCGAAAGACCCGGACGGGGATCGCCCACTGCGGTACACGCTCATTGCTGGACCCGAAGGAATGTCGATGGACCTGGTCGGCGGTAATCTGACTTGGACAGTACCGCGGGACGTTGGTGGAATCTTTCCGATCGAGTTGTCAGTTACTGACGGACACGGTGGTGAAACGCGACAACGTTACTCGTTAGAGCTGCGTTGGGAAGCCGTGCCCGCGAGCGGTAATTGATATGACTGGGTCCTGCATATTTCCGACGCAACACTTTGGTTCGATGAGCCTCAAGTAGGATTCGGCCAGCGCCGATTCGTTTTGTGGAACGGGATCGAACTCGACGTTCCTTCACAGTCTAGAAGTGGAAAGTGCTGCGCAGAGTTCAACTGCATAAGGTGGAGATGGATCGTGGCAGACAATAATGTCCGCAAAATTCGTGAGGCCCTGATGATGAGCAAGGCAGAGCTTGCTCGCAAAGCGGGTCTATCAACGTTGACCATCGATCGCGTGGAAGCAGGGAAGACCTGTCGTCTTGATACCAAGCGAAAGATCCTGCAGGCCCTTGGCTTGAGGGTGACGGATCGAGACAGTGTTTTCAGTTTATCCACCGACCTACCGGATGCGATTCGTATCGTGACTTCAGCGCCTAATCCGTTGGTTGTGGAGTAGCCGGGTTAATGTTCTTTAAGCCCAAGTCGATCGTCGGCATTGATATCGGATCAAGTTCCGTTAAAGCCGTCGAACTGAGCGGAACACCCGGTAGCTACAAGCTAACGCGTTTCGGCTATGCCCCGCTGCCTCCGGAAGCGATCGTTCAGGGCGCGTTTATGAACGCGCCGGCGATTTCGAACGCAATTCGCGAAGCCTGCGACGCGGGTAAGATCAGCGCTACCGATGTATCTACCTCGATCTCTGGCCATGCCGTGATCGTGAAACGAATTACGTTGCCCGTACAGAGCAAAGAGGAACTTGAGGAAACCATCCGCTGGGAAGCGGAGCAGTATGTTCCCTTCGATATTAACGAAGTAAACGTCGACCACCAGGTGCTCGTGGAATCCAACGCCGAGGGCCAGATGGACGTGCTGCTTGTGGCTGCGAAGAAAGATCTCATTGATGACTACACAAGTGTACTCACGGATGCGGGGCTGAATCTTGCGGTAATGGACATCGACGCCTTTGCAGTTGGAAACATGTACGCGCATAACAACGACCCTTCTGACGCTGAGACCGTCGCGCTGATTGATATTGGCGCTTCTGTGATCAACATCTCTGTGATGAACGGATCAATTCCGGTCTTCACGCGCGACGTAACCAGCGGCGGAAACCAGTACACCGAAGAAATTCAGAAAGCGTTGAATGTCGGATTCGAAGAAGCTGAGCGCATCAAGTGTGGCGGCCGTGCGGATGAAGTAAGCATGGACGTTGTCCCGCAGGAAGTGGAAGAGGCAATGCGGGAAGTATCTGAGACGTTGGTCGGCGAAGTTCAGCGTTCGCTGGAATTCTATCGCGCGACCACATCTAACAATGCGATTCAGAAGGTGGTGCTTTGCGGTGGATCCGCGCGCGTGCCCGGGCTCGACCGCATATTTCAAGAGAAGATCGACGTGCCTGTGGAAATCGCTAACCCGTTTGCACGGATAGCAGTACCTGCGGACACCGAAGCGAATGACAATTTTCAGCAGCTGGGCGCGGCACTCAGTGTTGCCGTGGGTCTCGGAATGCGACGGGCAGTGGAATCATGATTCGCATCAACCTTCTTCCAGTTCGCGAGGCGCGACGGCAGGCAAACGCGCGGCAGCAAGGCGTGTTTATCGGAATCGCCGCCACCGCCGCTCTGATCGTTTGTGTGGGCGCGTATTTCTGGATGGCCGCCAAGATTTCAAGCGAGCAGCACCAAATTCAGCTGGCAAAAGCGGAGCTGAGAGAATTGGAAGCCGTACAAAAGAAGGTGGATGAGTTCACGCGCGAGCGCGAAGAGATTGAAAACAAACTCCAGGTGATCGCCAAATTAGAATCCGTCCGGTCCGGCCCAGTGCGCTTGATGAATGAGCTTGCGGATCGAATCCCTCAGCGCGTCTGGTTGACCAAGGCTGTCGCGAAGGGTGGGGCATTGGAACTTGAAGGCTACAGCATGGACGCCGAGATTGTTGCGACGTTCTTGACAGGTCTTGAGGAATCACCAGTGTTTTCAAAAGTCGAATTACAGGAAACCAACCTCAACGACTTGGAAGGCCTGAAGGTTAACAAGTTCAAAGTCTCGAGCACGTATCCGTATGTATCTCCGGAAAGTCTGATGCCAGCACCAGCGGCAAATCCGACGCCGGGGGCACGTTAGGAACCAAGCGATGGCCATAGGCGAAGATTTCAAACTCGAAGATTCTCTGGGACAAATGTCTCGGTTGCCCGCACAGCTGCGGTATTTGATTTTGGGCGTGGTCTTCGTGCTGGTCTGCACCGGCTACTACTTCGCTGTGCATGCAGGTCAGCAGCAGCAATTGCAAGGGCTGCAGGCCAATTTGACTCAGCTCCAACAGGACATTCAGAAGGGCCGCGCTGTTGAGTCAAATCTTCAGAGTTTTGAAAAAGAACAGGAAATGCTCCGTGCGAAGTTGGCGGAAGCGCTAACTCGGCTGCCCAACGAAAAGGAACTGCCGGTTTTACTAACCGATATCAGCAGCTTGGGGAAGAAGGCCGGGCTCGAGTTCCGCTCGTTCAAGCCAAACGAGGAAATTAACCGTGGCTTCTATGCGGAAGTTCCTATCAATATCGAAGTGATTGGTGCGTACCACGATATCGGAATCTTCTTTGACAGAATCGCACGGCTATCGCGGATCGTGAACATCACGGACCTCGAAATCAATGTGAGCAATCACGGCTCTGCCAATCCCCAACTCAACGTCAAGGGTACCGCTGCGACGTTCCGCTTCATCGATAATGCGACTCAGTCGGCGCAGCAAGCGGGGGGTGTGTAATGCGGGTGGTTCAGGCGATTGCAACAGTTGGAATTTTGTTTCTGATCGGCTGCGGTGGTGGTACGCCTCCTCCGAGCCGGCCACGACCACAGATGCACGCACCACCGCCCGTGGTGATGAATCCTGAAGTTGACGCGTTGTCTGCGCTGCCTGTCCGTTACGACCCAACGGATAAGCGCGACCCGTTTCAGTCCTATATCAAACTGAGCCAAATGCTTGATACGGAGGAAGTGACCGCGCCGCTCGAGCGTTTTGAGCTGAATCAGTTGCTCGTAACCGCGATTATCTGGGGCAACGAAATTCCCCGTGCATTGGTTCAAGACCCGACTGGCAAAGAGTACATTGTCGATGAAGGCACTCCAATCGGGAAGAACAAGGGAAAGATTACTGAAATCGGCGATAACTTGGTGCTCGTCAAGGAGACGTACATCGATTTTCGCGATCGCGCTACGACGAAAGAAGTCGAGATGCGTTTGTATACGACGCATGGGGGTTAGGAGGATGAAAAACTCCTTGAGCTGGAAAGCAACGATACTCGTAGTGGGGATAACGCTCGCCGCATTCCTGCCTGTCAGCGATCTATTTGCTGGAAAAGCGAAGACGATTTCTGAGATAGATGTACAAGAGCAAAACGGCGCGACCAGAATTATTCTGCGTGGCGCCGAAGACCCGATGTACACGGCATTCATGCGCGAGGATCCGCCGCGATTGATCATCGAGTTGCCGGACGTGATGTTTGATGGCATCGAAACGCCGATCCATATTGGAAACGACTTGGTCGAGTCCGTCACGCTTTCGACGTTTGGTGATCCGCGCGTGTCTCCCAGTATGGCTCGAATATCGGTGAGCCTGAAGGGGGTCGCGGAGTACGAGTTACTACCGGAGGGTGATGAGCTCGCTGTAGTGCTGATGATGAATGGCGCGAGTTCTGAAGTAGCGACCGCGCCTGAGGCAATGACTGAGGAAGTTCCGGCTTCGGCAGATGTATCCATCGTGGAAGAAGAAGTCGCCGCGGAAGCGTCGATGCCGCCCGAAGAAGCGATGGTTGAAGATGCCGTGGTTGAAGAAACTGTTACGGAAGAAGCCGAGCCCGAGGTCGCAGCTGAAGTAGAAGCTGCTCCCGTCGAGGAGCCGGTAACTGAGGCGATCGCTGTAGACGAAGAAGCGTTGGTTGAAACGCCGGTTGAACCCGAGGCGCTACAAGCGCCGGATCCTGAACCCGTAGAGAAGACACCGACCAGCCAGATCGTGAATATTACGACCGAGGGTAACAACGTGGTAATCGCGGCTGATGGTCCGATCGACAACGTTGATTCGTTTGAGCTCGAAAATCCTGCTCGTGTCGTCATTGATTTCTGGGGCGCAAGAAGTGTTGCGAAGCCAGCGAAGTTCAATGTTGAAGAGGGCGTGGTGGAGCAGGTCCGGGTGGGAGCTCATGCGGACAAGGTGCGCGTGGTGCTTGATCTACGCGGACCGATCACAGCCTATCGCTTGGAGCCTGCGGACCAAGGTGTGAAAATTATACTCGACTCCGCGGAGCTGACCGCGGATGAGCCAGAGGTTACCGAGAACGAAAGCGTGCCCGCGGCGCCTGCTGAATTCGTGGATGATGACAATATGCTTCCCGATGAAGCTGAATTCGAATCCACCGAACCGCTGGTGGAAGTTGCGCAGGTCGAATTGGATACGGAAAGCGCCGAGCTCGCGCAGCCAACAGAGTTTGAAGCTACGGTGGAAAACGTGGCCGAAGCATCGGAAGACTTAGGCCCAGCGCAGGTTCGGAGTGTTCACTTTGAATCGCTACCGGGAATGGACCGCGTGGTGATCGAACTGGATCATGCGGCGAAAGCTCAGCTTGTGGAGCCTGATGCCGCTACCGCGATCGTCGAGATTTTCAATACGTCGATCGCCGAAGAGACTGAGCGCCGGGTGGATACGAAGGAATTCGGTGGTCCGGTTGAAATGTTCTCGGTCTTCCAAACACCCGATGTGACCGACGATCGTGTCCGTGTGGTGTTGAAGCGTTCGCCTGGCATGAAGCCGCAGCTGAGTTGGGATGGCGATCGCGTGCAGATTGAGTTTATGCGCGAGGTGAGCCAGGCTGAGCCGAGTGTGGAACCTGCCCTCGGAGAAGCGCTTGAACCGGGTTCCCCTGAGCCTTTGGCACCCATGGCGCCAACTACTGATTCCGCAGCCGATACCCTTCCAGGCTCGACATCGACGGCGATGACCCCGCTGACGGGCGTCCCCGCATCGATCCCAAATGCGATTGATGAAAGCGACCCTTTCTACAACGGTCCTGCAGACCCCGCCTCGGTCGACATTCTTCAGGAAGGCGGCTTCAACGAAGAAAAAGCATACGGCGGGCGACGCATTTCGCTCGATTTTAAAGATGCGGATATCGGAAACATCCTGCGTCTGATCGCGGAAGTTTCTGACCTCAACATCATCGCAGGCGAAGAAGTTGAGGGCCAGGTGACCATTCGTTTGGTCGACGTGCCGTGGGATCAGGCGATGGACGTCATTCTCTTGACCAAGGGCCTCGGCTTTGAGCGCGTGGGCAGCGTATTGCGTATCGCACCGATCGAAACATTGAAGCTCGAGCGCGAAGCGCGGCTTCAGGATCGACGTGCGCGAGAGAAGTTAGAGGACCTGGTTGTGAAGTTGCAGCCGGTCAACTACGCGAGTGTGACGGAGATCAAGGAGCTCGTCTCACGACTGCTCTCCTCGCGCGGCACCGTCAACGTGGATGAGCGCACTAACACGGTGATCATCAAGGACATTCCTTCGGTAATCCAGGAAGCCACCGCGTTGGTGAAAGCGATTGATACGCAGACTCCACAGGTGCTGATCGAAGCGAAGATCGTGGAAGCCAGTTTGAACTTCTCACGCTCGCTCGGTCTTGTTTGGGGTGTAGGCTATAACCCGACAACCTCAGATACGGGCAATGTTCGCACTGCGGGCGGCGAGGACTTGCAATTGGGCGATGGTACGCTCGACAGCGTTCTCACGGGAAGCCCACAAGCAAGCAACTTTACGTCCTCGAATCCAGTTGCTGGTGTGTTGAACGGAATCATGAACTTGGGTTTCTTGGCCTTCGACCAAAACGTTTTGCTCGATCTGCAGCTGCAAGCCGCGGAGACCAACAACAAGGGTAAAGTGATTTCCTCTCCGCGCGTCGTGACGTTGGACAACCGGGAAGCGATTATCAAGCAAGGTGTCGCGGTGAAGTTTACCGAGATCACCCGCGACACGGTAACGACCAGCTTTGTGGATGCCGTGCTTGAACTCAAAGTCACGCCGCATATCACCGCGGATCGTTCCATCATCATGAAGATCAAAGTGTCGAGAAACGCGCCGCAGCTCTCAACCGCGAGCGGCGATGTGGTGGGTATCTCGAAGAACGAAGCGGAGACCGAAGCGCTCGTGCGTGACGGCGAGACCATGGTGCTGGGTGGCATTTTCGTTGTGGATAGCGGCACGCAAAAATCCAAGCTGCCTTTCCTGGCCGACATACCCATCTTGGGAACCGTGTTTCGCAACTCAACGATGGCGGATGAGCGTCGGGAGCTGCTGATGTTCGTGACGCCACGTATCGTTCAGGGGCCATCCTCCGACCTCTAGTTGCCTTTGCTACCCTCCGGTCATGGGAAGCGATGCGACAGAGCGTTCGGTATGGCTCTGCGGGATGATGGGCTCCGGCAAAAGTCGAGTCGGTGCCCGCCTCGCCGAGCGGCTCGATTGGGAATGGGTCGATACCGATTCACAGATCGAGCGCGAAACCGGGTCCACGGTCGCGGATCTCTTCGCGGCAGAGGGCGAAGCCGCCTTCCGCGAGCGAGAGCATCGGGTGCTGTGCTCCCTTCCGCTGCAACGCACCGTGGTGTCGTTCGGTGGCGGTGCTGTACTTCTTGAGCAGAATCGCGCGCTGCTTAAAGGGCGGGGGCGATGGTTTTGGCTCGATGCCGATGCCGAAACTCTGGCCGCGCGGCTTCAAAATAAGCACGATCGTCCATTGCTTCCGGCGGACTCAACGTCTAGGCTCGCGAGGATTCGTGAGTTGATCGATGAACGAAGCCGGTTCTATTTGGAAGCAGATCATCGAATTCTCACAGATAACAGGATGATAGACGAAATCTGTGATGAGATACTCAAACTGATGCGTGAACCCGCGAGCCCGAATCTATGACCACGATTCAAGTCATGCTTGGCGACCGTAGCCACCCGATCCGGATTCAACCTGGATCGCTAGGTGATTTGGGCGAGGCGATCTCCAAGGAGTTCGATCAGCCACGGGTGGTGGTCATTACCACGCCGAAGATCGGTGAGATGCACTACGGAGCGGTTGCGACCGGTCTCGCGCGGCTTCACCTGGAGCACTCTCGCATCGACGTGCCGGAACGTGATCGTGCCAAGACGCTGCGCGTTGCGGGTCGCGTCTACGATGAACTGCTCGAGCTCGGCGCGGATCGTCAGACCGTGCTCGTTGGACTCGGGGGCGGTGCGACCGGCGACCTGACGGGATTCATTGCATCGACGTTTCTGCGCGGCATATCGCTGGTTCAGGTCCCGACTTCACTGCTCGCACAAGTGGATGCAAGTGTAGGCGGAAAGAACGCCGTCAATCACGCGCGGGGCAAGAACCTGATCGGTACTTTCTATCAGCCTCGACTCGTGTGGATTGATCCCGACGTACTGGCCACCTTGCCGCTGCGCGAACGCCGTTGTGGCATGGCGGAAGTGGTCAAGGTCGCGGCGATTTGGGATGCGGCGTTCTTCGAGTGGCTCGAGGAGAACGTTAAATCGGCGATGGCACTGGATCGCGACGCGTTGACTCATGCGATCACGCGAGCGTGTGCGATCAAGGCGGAAGTGGTTGGTCTGGATGAGCGCGAAGCCGGCTTACGCTCATTGCTGAACTTTGGGCACACGGTGGGACACGCGATTGAAAGCGTTGCCGACTATCGTAAGGTTCGGCACGGTGAGGGTGTCTCCATGGGTATGGTGTTCGCCGCTCGACTGTCCGAGCGGCTCGGTTTGGCGCCGGGAGGCACTGCAGAGCGGATTCGTTCACTGTTGATCCGAATTGGACTCCCGACGGAACCGCCGGATTGGGACAAGCAGCGCAAGGCTTACCTCGACGCATTGGCGGTCGATAAGAAGGTCCGAGATGAGAAAGTGCGCTTTGTAGTTTTACGTAGCCTTGGGAAGGCGGAAGTGACCCCGTTGACGCCGGAAGAAATTCTCGCGGAGGGACTATGACGAGCAAATCGAACCTAGAGCTCCGTATCGAGTTGGCGGAGGGTCATTGGGAACTCGGTGAATACGATGATGCGTTGCTCTGCATCGAACGCGCGGTCCACGCTGAAGCCGACCTCGGAACTGTATTCGCTGTGGTCGGCAAGCTATTAGAAGCCGCCGGCGAAAACGATTTGCCGCAGCCGATTGTCGAGAAGCTCGGTCAGTTGCACGATCGTCTGGCTCCTGAGCTTGAGGATGATTCAGCCATGATCGTTGATGCGGTTGAAGAGATTCCCGTCGCAACGTCGACCATGGCTGAATTGCTCGAGCAGCAAGGTCATCGAGGCCGCGCACTGCAGGTAGCTGCAGAAGTTCTACGCCGCAACGCGAACGATGATCGCGCGCTTGCGGTACAAGCACGTTTGGAGACCGAATCCGAGCGTGCTCCGACACACGAGGTTGCAGAAACCGCGACGCAGCAGATCGTCGCGCTCGAGGCGTTTCTCGATCGAGTCAAGCGCCATAATCGGGGAGGGCTCTACGCATGACGTTTCGGGAAATCTTGGCGAAGCTCGTAGATGGAACACCGGGTGCACTTGGGGCCGCGGTCATGGCGTCAGATGGTATCGCGGTCGACGAACATATTCGGGACGGCGTCGACCTGGATCTTGCGACTGTCGTGGTGGAGTTTCAGCGCGTGCTCGAGCAAGCACGAAAGGTTTCGGGTGCCGTCTACGGTGAGGGGCATGGCCTGCGTGAATTGATCCTCACCGTGGATTCGCAGCAATTGTATTTCCGACAGATCGATGATGAATTCTTTGTCGTGATCGCGCTTGAATCGACGGGTACCCTGGGCAAAGCGCGCTATCTTGTGCGCTGCCTCCTGCAGGAGCTGCAGGAAGAACTCTAACTTCGCCTTCAAGGATCGCAGATGCGGATTCTTGTCCTCCATGGTCCGAATCTCAATCTGCTCGGTCAGCGAGAGCCGGAGATCTACGGCGCGCAGACGTTGGACGAGATCAATGCGCGCCTGGTGGAGGTCGCAGCCGCGGCAGGGGCCGAGCTCGAGGCGTTTCAATCCAACCACGAGGGCGCGCTCATCGATCGCATTCATGCGGCACGTGGCGCGGTGAACGGAATCGTGATCAACCCCGGCGGGCTAACGCATACCAGCGTTTCACTGCGCGATGCCATCGCCGCCAGTGAAATACCCACCATCGAAGTACACCTTTCCAATATCTATGCGCGCGAGACTTTTCGACACGTATCCATGCTTGCCGGAGTCGTGATCGGACAAATCGGTGGGCTGGGTGCTGCCGGCTATGAACTTGCGCTGCAAGCGCTGATGCAACGTCTGAAATGAGCGGCATGCGGTCTTGGCGTTTTATCTCAGACGCGAGTGGCTCCGCGGCCTGGAATATGGCGGTCGATGAAGCGCTTTATCTCGAGGCCGATGTTCCGACTTTACGCCTCTATAGTTGGGAGCATCCAGCGTGGAGTTTGGGCTACCGGCAACCTGTTCCCGAGTGGATCGGTCGTTGTTTGGAGCTCGGTGTTGAAGCGGTTCGACGGGTAACGGGCGGCGGGTCCGTGCTTCATTATGATGATCTGACGTATTCCATCACGCTGCCTGCCGAAGCACCTGGGTTTTTGGAGACACGCGACGGGGCTTTCAATTGGATTCAAAAAATTCTGCTATCCGGTATTCACGAGTTCGGGTTGGATGCGGAACCCTCGGTAGAGGAGCCCGGTGCCGACCGCGCCGAGTTTTGCTTTGCGCGGTCGACTGGAAATGAAATCGCGATCGTGGGAACCAAGTTTGTGGGAAGCGCACAGCGCCGCGGCAGACACGGTCTGCTCCAGCACGGGTCGATTCGGCTTTGTGAAGACCGCGAGTTGTATCGACAGCTGACAGGCTCGGATCCTGGACCTTCAGCGAGATTAATGGGCATTGATCGTGAGCTGCTCAAGAAAGCGCTGTTCGGCGCTTTTGCATCAGCGGTGAACAATGAGTACCAGTGGTGTTCATTGAGCGACGCTGAAAGAAACTGTGCACAGGGACGTGTGCGCCTACGTGACCAAGATCCGCTGGGTCGCGTCGACTTCCTTTAAGAAGACAGCGTCGATTCGCCGATACTTGTTGTGGTGAGGGCCCCTCGTCTGGAACTTGAAACCATGTTCCTCGGGTCCTCCTTTCGGAAGTGAGAACCTTGGCGCTGACGCTGAACAAACGCAAGACTCAAGAAGCTGCGCAGAAATATATTCAGAAAGGCGCTTTTGACAAAGCGCTTAAAGAATACATGAAGCTGCTGAAAGCGGATCCCGGCGATACAAACACACGCCTGAAGATCGGCGATTTGCATATTAAACGCAGCGAACCCGACAAGGCGATTGAGTCCTATGCGAACGTTGCTGAACAGTTTTCTGATTCCGGTTTTGACGCGAAAGCGGTCGCGATATACAAACAAATCCTACGTATCGATTCGGAATACATCGATGCTCACGTTCGGCTTGGCGAGCTCTTCCAGCGCCTTGGACTCATGTCTGATGCACTGCGCGAGTTCCAAGCGGCAATTCAGCTCTATGAAGAAGGCGGACTCAAACGCGAAGCTTTCGAATTACTGCGCCGTGTGGCCACTTTGGATCCTGGAAATGTTGCGAACCGCTTAAGTCTTGCCAATTTGCTGGTACGGCAGGATCTACATCAGGAAGCGCGCGAGGAATACGGCTCACTGCTGGAAGAAGTGAAGAAGCGCGGGGATGTCGACGATCTCTGTCGCGTCTGTGAGCAGGCGCTGTCGGCTTTCCCTGATCATATTTCAGCGCTCGAAACTTTCATTCATGCGAAAGTAAAAATGGGACTGGGGGCAGAGGCGGTGCGCTTTGCTACCACCAAGCTCTCGGATCTACCTGAGGATGTTTCGGTACGCGAAGCGTTGATTACTGCCTATGAGTCGGTCAATGACAACGACGGTATAGCGCGAACGTATCGTGAGATTGCCGAACTTTATAAACGACGCGGCGATCCGGATCGTGCACGGGAAATCTTGCAGCGCTACGTCCCGATCGAATCTTTCGATGACAGTGAGACCGAGACCCCGGCGAGTTTGATTCTCGAAGACGAAGCCCCTCCATCGGAACCGGCGCTTGAATTCGCTACTGACGAAACAGAGCCGGAACAAGCTGAGGTTGACAATCCCGAGTCAGAATTGGACGAACTGCTTGCCGAAGCGAGGGTCGTATTCGAATTTGGTGACCGTACAGATGCTCTGCATCGCGTAAAAGTGATTCTGGAAAGTGATCCGAATCATGCGGCAACATTGGCGTTCAAAGCCGAGGTCGACAGTATCATCGAGAATGTCGATGCGGCACCGCAGTTGGAAGATTCATCGGCCAAGCTCGATACCGATTTGGCCGATGTCGAGGATGACGCGATCGATCTTCCCGACGTAGAGCTTGTGCTCGAGGGGGACCATGATCGCAACGCGAAATTCGCGTCCATTGACCCTCCGGTTCACGAAGAACTACGGGCTGCCGTATCGCCAACGCCCACAATCGGAGATTCCACGGATGACGACGATTTCGAAGTCGAGCTCGATCTTGATGTGGATGATCTGAACGAGATTCTCAAAGATGCGCCGAGTCTCGCCGCAGAACCGTCCGAAGTGTCTTTGCCCGTGGGTGGATCTGAGCTCGCGGAGGAAACCAGCGACGTGAACAGTCAAAGTTGGTCTGCCGATTCAACGCGTATCAACGAAAGTCTGGACGCGGCAGAAGCGATACTGGAACAGGGTGAGTTGGACGACGCCGAGCGAGCCTATCAAAAGGTTCTTGAAGTCGCGCCGCATCACCCACAAGCGCTGCTCCGACTAGGTGAGATCGCCAAGGCTCGCGAATGCGCGCCAGAAGACGTGCAGACGGAACACACTGCAATCCCGGCTCCAGCGGAGATCGAAATCCCAGAGGAGCCGCTGCTCGCCGATGCATCGGCCATTGGAATGGACGCGGATGACTCGGAATTTACAGAGGCGGAGCCGCTTCAGGACGTACCCCTCTTGGATGATTCGGATCTTGAAGATTTCGAGATTGGGCCGCCGCTGGAAGTCACGGACGAGATCCCCGATGCAGACCCTTCCACTCCGGATGAGGGTGATTTCGACTTAGCGGCTGAGCTCGAGTTGGAAGATGACGACAGCCTGGCTCAACACGATGGCGGTTTTGAAGCGGTGTTTCACGCGTTCAAGCGCGGTATCCAGGAACAAATCGGCGAAGATGAAGTCCAAGCGCATTACGATCTTGCGATCGCTTATAAAGAGATGGGATTATATTCGGACGCGGTGGATCAACTGGATCTGGTGGCGCGTGCAGATGTACTGCAAATTGAGGCGCTCTCCCTGATGGCGGTCTGTAAGGTCGAACTCGGTGCGCCGTTGGAGGCTGCGCGTCACCTCGAAGAGGCACTCGCGGTTTGTGGTGACAGCGATGACAGCACGGTTGCCTTGCGTTATGACCTGGCAGAGGTCCTCGTTGCCGCTGGCAAAGGTGCGGAAGCTTTCGAGGCTTTTAAAAAGGTGGCCGCGGTAGACCCTGGGTATCGTGATGTTAGTCAGAAAATCCTAGAGCTCGGCTCCAACCTTGGTGAAACCGGCGAATAGTCATGGACTATCTCAAGTACTTCGGTTTACGCGCAGAACCTTTTCAAAACGACGCTGATCATCGTTTCTACTTTGAGCACGCTGTTCAGGTGAAACCACGCATGCGTTTGGTGCGTGCTGCGCAAGAACGAAAAGCCTTTGCGCTTTTGACGGGCGGACCTGGGATAGGCAAGTCCGCACTCGTTCAACACTTGGCCCGCACGTTGGATGCATCTGAATACTCAACTCATGTGATCGCGGTCGCCCACGAAGCTTGTGATTCGGGATGGTTGATCCAACACAGCGCTAGAGCATTGGGTGTTGCCAATCCTGCTAAAGCGTTGCCGAATGCTGTTGATGAACTCAAGGCAGCGCTGACGGCAGAGGCTGCAAAAGGGGTCCATCCGATACTCTTAGTCGATGACGCCCAACTTTTGACCGATCCTACGGGTATCGGTGACCTCGCGTGTTTGTCAAACCTGGCCGATGACGACGGTAAACCGCTTGCGTCCGTAATCTTGGCAGGCACACCAGACCTTGCGGAACGGATTGCTGAGAGTGTTGGGTTGCAACAGCGACTCGAGGTGCGTGTAACGTTGGAGGCGATGGATCGTCAACAAGCAAACGCATATCTCGCATACCGCTTACAATGCGTCGGTGCGACGTCGGAGATATTTTCTGAAGACGCGATGGAATTGATCTTTCGCTATTCAAACGGTCTTCCGCGTTGTGTCAATACGCTGGCGGGAAACACGTTATTTGAAAGCTACATGGATGAATCGTCTTGGATCGATTCCGAAGCCGTGATTCGTGCGGCGGAAGGACTGGGATGGGTGCCGGCCGACGTTGAAACGCCGATGCCAGCGTCGACGCCGAATATCGAAGTCACTGAGCGGGAAGAAGTTGTTGAAGACATGGAGCCGGAAGCCGTGACGATTCCGACGTTGAGCCTTTTCGACGATCCGAATCCGATTGGTGACGGCGAGTTTGAACTCGCGAGTATCTTGGATGAGCTGGATCCTGAAGACACAGCCGAGCCGGTAGAGATGGATGAACCGGTCGAGAGTGAAGAGCCCATCCAGGCAGTACCATCAGAAGTGCCCGAACCCGCCGAGCCCCCCTCAGAATCCGACGAAATCGACGACCTCTTTGACAGTATTCAACTGGATTAGCTACCGCGTTGCAGTGCCCGTCCTATGGCCCTTCGCTCGCCTGTGGCTCGCTGCGCGCGTTCCAGTGGAACGCTTGCGCAGATTTCTACCACCAAAGGCGCGTACGAAGCTGCGAGGCAGGCACGAAGTCGCCTGCCGTGTGGGCCGGCGAGCTGCGCTCGCCAATACCCCACTAAGTGTGGAGCGGGAAACGGGGCTCGAACCCGCGACCCTCAGCTTGGGAAGCTGATGCTCTACCACTGAGCTATTCCCGCATCCAGATTGGAACCTTATCAAACAGCTGGGATACGCGCTGCGACCGCCTCAGTCAGTACCCGATCACTACCAGGTTTCTTGAAATGGGCGAACGTCGAGTTCAAAGGTCCATGCAGAGCGATCCTGTTCGATTAAACTCATCACGCTCTCAGCGATCGCGTCTGGTTTCAGGAAGAATTCGTCCGGCTTGTCTTTGAAGAACCCGCGTGTCTTTGGGATATCAATCACGCCATCGATGATCAGGTATGCCACGTGGATGCCCAGTGGCCCGAGACCGCGGGCCATGGATTGCGCCAGCGAACGCTGAGCGGCTTTGGCCGGTGCGAAGCCCGCAAACGCGGCTCCGCCGCGAAGGGATGCGGTAGCACCGATCACGATAATTTCGCCGCTGCCTTGCGCGATCATCGACGGTGCGAGTACTTGGCCAAGAGTCATCAGGGCAAGCGTGTTGACGCGAAACGCGTTCTCGAGATCTTCCGGGCGCGTATCGAGAAATGCACTGAAGGCGCCACTGCCTGCGTTGTGCACAATCGTACGTATCGGTCCTAGTTCGCGCGTAACATTTTCACAGGTTGTTCGGAGCGCATCGAGGTCTGACACGTCCGTTGGATAAGCACGGCTACCGGGAATGCTGGACTCAAACTCAGACAATCGATCCGCAGAACGTGCAAGCATCGCGACGCGATAACCCACTTTGGTGAGGCGCCGGGTGAGGGCGGCACCGTTCCCGGAGCCTACCCCCGTGACCAGGGCGACTTTCTCACTCATCGGTGTTCTCCTTGAATAGCTTCGTGATTTGATCCTACCAGGCGGGCTCGGACGTTCCAATCACGCGTTAGAGCGCAAAAGTAGACAAATAGATAATTTTGTCTAGTTGTATTAAAGGATATGTAGACACTTGACGAAGAATGTTTATTGTCTAATTGTGAAGCCATGGAACCGTCGACCGTGAAAGCCAGCAAGCGGCGACGCCGCCCTGCGTTTAGCGGCGACAGTCGTGACAGTATTCTCGAGGCAGCCAGGGCGCGGTTTCTACGTTTTGGTCCGCGCAAAACTACGATGGAAGAGGTGGCGCGAGATTCGTCATGTTCCCGTGCCACGGTCTACCTGCATTTCAGCAGCAAAGAGCTGCTCTACGCACGTCTTTTAGAAGAGGAGGTCGAGTCGTTTCTGCTGAAGGCACAGAAATTACTTGCACGTGATGACGAGGCCGTCGACAAACTCTTGGGTCTATCCCGACTCTGGCTTTGGACCTACCGTCGAAACCCCTTGCTCGCGAGCGTGCTCGCAGCGGATCGCGAACTCACGTTGCCGCAGGTGGCGGATCCGATCCTACTTGATCAGGAACAGCGTCTCATTTCGCATGTGGAACACGCGTTGAACGATGCACTTGAGAAGCAACAGATTCGGCGGGTCGCCACGGATCATATGGCTGTGTTCCTCGTGCAAAGCCTGGGTCACTTGGTTGAGCGTGATCTTCAGGAGCGCACGACGCTGCCATTCAAAGTGGCGATCGAACTCTTTGAGGAACTCTTGCGCGAAGGGCTAGCGGCCTAGTTTTCGCTGTCGGTCCCGAAGATGAGATCCATCGGGACTTTTGCTTGGCGCACTTCTTCCTCGAGTCGCGTGCGGGCAGTTTGCCAATATGCGGCTGCTCCATCGATTGCAGCGGTGACGGTTCCCACACGCCAAAGGCAGGTCGACGCGTGTCGATCGGCTGGATGCTCGATCTTCGCTTTGGCGATAACGTCGCCACATGGGCTTGGGAAAAATAGTTCGGGTAGCAACGCAGAATCGGGAGTTTCGCCTGAATTTTTCTGGTTGAGATACGTGCGCAGATTTTGAGCGATATTGGGGTCGCGAGTTTCGTAGTACTCGTCTTCGCAGTATTGGCTGAGCCGTGTTCGGCATTCCGTGAGCTCGGCTTCAGCGTTTACAATCTCAGCATAGCGCCGACGCCATCGCTCCAACAGCGGCCCCGTATCTTCGCTTTTCCGTGCGGCAGCCGGAGTGGATTTGGCATCGATCTTCTGGATAACGCGCTCCTGCTTCGGGAGCACGGTTGTCGTTACACCGTTCGGCACCTGACCTGGGTCGTCGGTCGCATGCACAGAGCCGTCGTCATCGGTCCACTGATAGACATCCCCGATAACGAGAGAGCTGAACAAAACCGCAAAGATGGTGGTTAAGCCGATGACGTAGCTAGACATCTCAGTATTTTATCGGCCCCGATAGAGTTTGCCTAAGTGTGGGTCTCCCCGTGTATGCCGATGGGAGGGGCAAGCGGATTTCCGCTCGTCCGGTATCCTAAACGAATGTATCAAGATCAGTGCGTCGTAGTGATCATGCCGGCTTACAACGCCGCGAAGACACTTCGCCAAACCTATGACGATGTGATTCGACACGAGATGGTCGACCTCGTAATTGTTGTGGACGATGGTAGCCATGATGAGACAGCCCGGATCGCCGCGGAGCTGCCGCGTACGAAGTTGATTGTACATCCGCAGAACCTTGGCTATGGCGCCAATCAGAAAACCTGCTACCGCATGGCGCTCGAAGAGGGCGCCGACGTCATCATCATGGTGCATCCCGACTACCAGTACACACCCGATCTTATACCAGCGATGGTCAGCCTCGTTGCTAGCGGGTTGTACCCATGTGTGCTCGGATCGCGCATTCTCGGCGGCAAAGCGCTCGCTGGCGGTATGCCGCTGTGGCGCTACGTCTCCAACCGCGTGCTCACGCTGCTGGGAAACTGGTTGATGGCGACCAAAGTCTCCGAGTTCCACACCGGCTACCGGGCCTACTCCCGTGAACTCTTGGAGCAGCTACCCCTCGCCGAAAACTCAAACGACTTCGTCTTCGACAACCAGGTTTTGGCGCAGGTTCTGTGGTTTGGGCACGTCATCGGTGAAATCAGCTGTCCGACGCGATACTCGCCCGAATCGTCGTCTATCGGATTCTGGCGATCTGTCCGTTATGGACTTGGCTGTGTTTCCGTGGGCGTGGTCTATCGTCTTGCACGCTGGGGTTGGATCGAATCCCATTTGTTCCCGAAGCAATGACGCGCGCTCGAAAGCTCTTTCTCGCGTTCGCGCTCGTATTGATCACCCTCGGCGTGTTCCAAGAAGTGCGCTTCAACGATTTTGTGGGCTTCGATGACGACGTCTATCTCAAACTGAACGACCACGTTCGTGCGGGACTCACGCTGGAAGGGGTTCGCTGGGCGTGGACCAGCATGTACGCGAGTAATTGGCATCCGCTGACGTGGATCTCTCATATGCTCGATGTCGAAGTCTTCGGAATGGAGCCGGCGGGTCATCACCTCACCAATCTTTTGCTCCATCTTGTGAATGTCTTGTTGGTGTTCTTGGCACTTGGCCGACTCACTGGTTACTACGGCCGAAGTGCGATGGTGGCAGCGCTCTTTGCTTTGCATCCGCTGCATGTTGAGTCGGTTGCCTGGGTTTCGGAACGCAAGGATCTTCTTTCTGCGGCATTCGGTCTGATGGCGATCTATCTATACGCCGTCTACGCAAAGCGCGCGAACCCGCTCGCATATCTCGGAGTATTTCTATGTCTGGCGTTGGGGTTGGCTGCGAAGCCGATGCTCGTTACGCTGCCGTTTTTGCTTCTACTCTTTGATATCTGGCCGCTCGAGCGCTGGCATTGGCTACGAATCGTAGAAAAGCTGCCGTTGATTGCGCTCGCGATCTTCTCAAGCGTCATTACGCTGATGGCGCAGCAGTCCGGTCATGCGTTGGAGTCCCTTGATGTTCTACCCGTCTCGGAACGCATCGCGAATACATTCATCGCATATCTGCGCTACGTCTTCATGACGTTTTGGCCGGTTGACCTCGCGGTCTTCTATCCGCATCCGATCTCGTGGCCGTTGGGGCAGGTATTTGCGTCCGCCTCGGTGGCGGCCGCGGTATCTTGGTTGGCATTACGAGCGATCAAGACTCAAGGTTGGTTTTTTGTCGGCTGGTTTTGGTTCGTCGGAATGCTCGTCCCAGTGATCGGCATTGTTCAGGTCGGAGAGCAATCTCTGGCCGATCGTTACATGTACCTACCGATTTTAGGATTGTTGATACTGATTGTTTGGGCCGCTGCTTTTGGTCTCGGTTCAGGGCGTTTGCGGTGGCTTCTTGGGCTCCCGTGGTTTGTCGCTGCTCTCGTGGGATGTGGGTTTCTCACCTTTCACCAGGTTCGCTATTGGCGCGACACGGTCACGTTGTTTTCGCATGCACTCGATGTAACCGAAGAGAATCATGTTGCGCATCACAATCTTGCAGCCGCATATGCGGGTCGCGGCGAATTGAAACAAGCGATTCCTCACTTTAAAGAAGCACTGCGGATTCGACCGGGATACGCGGACGCGCACTACAATCTTGGCACCGCGCTGGGGCGACGTGGCGATCTGAACTCCGCGATCCAAGAGTTGACACTGGCGCAGCGTATTCGGCCCCGTCACCCGGACACTCTCTTCAATTTGGCCAGTGCGTATGAACAGATCGGCGACTCCAAACACGCGCTGCTCTATTTCGAACAATTGGTTGCTGCAGTTCCGGGGCATGCTCGCGCATGGGATCGCGTCGGCTATCTCTGGAGCGAGCAGGGCGATCGCGTGCAGGCGATCGACAGCTATCAGCGGGCGCTGGCGCTGGATGAAAGCCTGCCGCGCGCACGACGTCATCTCGCATGGCTGCTCTCGACTGCGCCTGAAGAGGGTCTACGCAATGGCGTGTTGGGGCTGGAGCTGGCGCGCGTGGCTGCACAGGAAACCGAGTATCAGAATGTGGATGACCTCGATCTGCTGGCGGCGGCGTTCGCGGAGGCGGGCCAGTTCCCTGATGCGATCGAGACGGCTGAACGGAGCGCGATCTTGGCCCGGGAAGCGGGAAATTCACGTCTGGCGGCCGCGATCGAGCAGCGTTTAACGCTGTATCGGGCTGGGAAGGCCTACCGAGAAGGCGGCTGATCAAGCCGAGCGAGCCTCCTACCGATATTGACTTATCTGACTATCCGGATATAAAGATAAATCAATGTCTACGCTAGAGAACACGACGGACTTGCTCCGCATCCTGGGGGATCATAGCCGCGTGCGGCTGCTTCAGCTGCTCGCCCATGAGGAGCTCACCGTTACTGAACTCACCGAAATCACCCATCTCGGACAATCGCGGGTATCGACGCATCTGGGCAAACTGCGGGACGCGGGTTTGGTACACGATCGTCGTGCCGGCGCATCGGCCTACTACCGTCTAAACGCGGACGACATGCCCACCGAAGCGAGGGCGCTCTGGGATGTCATTTGCCAATCGCGCGCGGATCCCATTTTGGAAGAGGATCAGCAGCGTTTGTCGACGTTGATTCGCGCGCGCGGTGGGAGTTGGGCGGACACGGTAGCTGGGCAAATGGAACGTTACTACTCCCCGGGTCGAACCTGGGAAGCGGCAGCACGCGGACTCTTGGGATTGGCGAAGCTTGGGGATGTTTTGGACGTGGCTTCGGGCGACGGCGCATTGGCAGAGCTTGTTGCGCGATCCGCAGAATCGGTCACGTGCTTGGATCTCAGTCCGCGGGTGATGCTGGCGGCGAAGCGTCGACTCCAACATCTTCGTAACGTACGTTTTCAAGTCGGTGATTTACATGCGCTCCCGTACGATAAACAGAGCTTTGATCACGTCCTATTCATGAATACACTTTCTTATGCGCAGGATCCCAAGCAGGCCGTGGTTGAAGCCGCTCGCGTACTTCGGAACGACGGAACGCTTGCCGCGTCGGTGTTGAATGCCCACCGTCATCATGCGCTCGCGAAGACATACGGCCATTGCGAATTTGGCTTCAAACCGACCCAGCTCAAAGATCTCTTCAGCGCGTGCGGTTTCGATGTGACATTCTGCGATGTCACCTCGCGAGAAAAGCGCCCGCCGCATTTCGAGGTCGTAACCCTTTATGCGAGACGTCAGCCGCGGAGATCAAAATGAATCGAAGATCTGAATTGGAAGCGCTGCTCGCTGAGCGGATCCTGATCCTGGATGGCGCGATGGGGAGCATGTTGCAGCGCCAGGGCCTGGAGGAAATCGATTATCGTGGCGAGCGTTTTCGAGCGCATCCGCGTGACCTCAAAGGCAACGGCGATGTCTTGGTGTTGACGCGCCCCGATGTGATCGAGCGCATCCATCGAGACTATCTTGAAGCGGGCGCAGACATCATCGAAACCGATACCTTTAGCGCGACCTCTATCGCCCAAGCCGACTACGGGCTTGAAGCGGAGGTTTATGAGATCAACGTTGAAGCAGCAAAGATCGCCAAGCGAGTCTGCGACGAAGTGACTGCGCGCGACCCGAGTAAACCGCGTTTTGTTGCCGGTGGTATGGGTCCCACGAATAAGACGCTGTCGATTTCGCCAGATGTAAACAAACCAGGTTTCAGGTCGGTTAACTTTGATGAGCTACGAGATGCGTATCGCGAACAGGTGCGTGGCCTGGTTGATGGTGGGGTAGACCTGCTGCTGGTTGAAACCATCTTCGATACGTTGAACGCCAAGGCCGCGATTGTCGCGATTCAGGAATACTTCGACGAGACGAAAACCGATCTGCCATTGATGATTTCGGTGACGATCACAGATCAGAGCGGTCGCACGCTCTCGGGGCAAACGGTCGATGCGTTTTGGACCTCCATTGAACATGCCAAACCACTCGCGGTGGGTGTCAACTGCGCGCTTGGGGCGCGCGAGATGCGACCGTACATCGAGGAACTGTCGGCCATTTCAGGTGCATACATTCATTGCTATCCGAATGCCGGTTTGCCCAACGCGTTCGGCGATTACGATGAAGCGCCAGAAGATACCGGCTCGCTGATTCGCGAGTTTGCGGAGAGCGGACTCGTGAACATTGTCGGTGGCTGCTGTGGCACCACCGAAGCGCATATTGCTGAGGTGGCGCGGCAGGTTAAAGACATCGCGCCGCGTGTACGTCCAGAGTTGAAGGCGTTGACGGTGCTATCAGGCCTGGAACGCATGACGCTGCGTGACGATTCGAATTTCTGCATGATCGGCGAGCGGACGAACGTGACCGGCTCACGTCGCTTCGCCAAGCTGATTCTGAATGGAAAGCTCGATACCGCGTTGGAAGTCGCATTGGATCAAGTGCGAGGTGGCGCCAACTTGATCGATATCAACATGGATGAGGGAATGCTCGATTCGGAAGCGGCGATGGTCGAGTTTCTGAATCTCATTGCGTCCGAACCCGAGATCTCTCGCGTGCCTATCGTGGTCGATAGCTCGAAGTGGTCGGTGATCGAAGCTGGACTCAAGTGTGTGCAGGGCAAGGGCGTGGTGAACTCCATCAGCCTCAAGGAAGGTGAAGCGGATTTTCTCGACAAGGCTCGGGTCATTCAACGCTACGGCGCTGCCGTGGTTGTGATGGCGTTTGATGAAGTGGGGCAGGCGGATACTGCGGCACGCAAAGTCGAGATCTGCCAGCGGGCATTTCGTCTGCTCACCGAGAAGTTGGATTTTGCTCCGACCGACATCATCTTCGACCCGAATATTCTGGCGATCGCAACCGGTATCGATGAACACAATCGTTATGCGCTCGAATTCATTGAAGCGACCAAGGTCATCAAGGAGACCTGTCCAGGAACAAAGATCAGCGGTGGTGTGAGCAATCTGAGTTTTTCGTTTCGAGGTAACGATGCGGTACGCGAAGCGATCCATTCAGCATTTCTCTACCACGCCGTCCAAGCCGGTATGGACATGGGAATTGTGAACGCGGGACAGTTGATTCCGTACGACGAGATTCCAGCCGACTTGCTGGAGCATGTGGAAGATATTCTCTTCGATCGTCGTGCCGACGCGACGGAACGCATGGTCGAGTTTGCTGAGACGGTCAAAGGTGGCGGACGCAAGCGAGAGGTCGACCTAAGCTGGCGCGAAGGCAGCGTTCAGGCACGCCTCAGTCATGCGCTCGTCAACGGCGTTGTCGATTTCATCGATGAGGATACCGAAGAAGCGCGGCTTGCTCATGACCGTCCGCTCGACGTGATTGAAGGGCCGTTGATGGATGGCATGAAGATCGTGGGTGATCTCTTTGGCGCCGGTAAAATGTTCCTGCCTCAGGTCGTGAAGAGCGCACGCGTGATGAAGCGTGCGGTTGCACATCTCGAACCGTTTATGGATGCGGAGAAGGCCGGAGGTGGCAAGTCCACCCAGGGCAAGATCGTGATGGCGACGGTGAAAGGCGATGTTCACGATATTGGAAAAAACATCGTCGGCGTTGTGCTCGGCTGCAACAACTACGAGGTCGTCGATCTCGGTGTGATGGTGACCTGCGAGAAAATTCTAAAAACCGCGCTGGCCGAAGGAGCGGATCTCATCGGCCTGAGCGGATTGATCACGCCATCACTGGATGAAATGGTGCACGTCGCGAAAGAGATGCAGCGCCAGGACATTAAGCTCCCGCTGTTGATCGGTGGTGCGACCACGAGTAAGCAACATACCGCGGTGAAGATCTCACCCGAGTATCACGAGAGCACGGTGCATGTCATAGATGCGTCGCGTGTCGTGGGTGTGGTGTCGGATCTACTCAATCCCGAGCGCAAGAAGATATTGGATCAGAAGCTCGGCGAAAACGAGGAGCGCTTACAGGCGGTATATCGACGGCGATCAGAGAAACCATTGCTCTCCACCAACGAGGCCTTCAAGCAACGCTTTAAGGTTGATTGGGCGGCGGCAGAGCTATCCGAACCACAGTTTCGGGGCCGCCGTGTCTTGGAGAATGTCGATCTAGGCCGCCTGGTGGAGTACATCGATTGGACGTACTTCTTTTCTGCGTGGGAGTTGAAAGGGAAGTTCCCGAAGATTTTCGACCATCCTGAACACGGAGCGGCTGCGCGCGAGTTATATGAAAACGCCACCACGCTGCTCGAACGCATCGTCAAAGGCAAGAAACTGCAGGCGCACGGTGTATACGGATTTTGGCCGGCGCAGAGTGATGGCGACGATATCGTGCTCTACGAAGATGAGAAGGCGCCGCGGGAGATCTACCGCTTCCCGATGTTGCGCCAGCAGGCGCCGAAGGAAGACGGTCGACCGCAGTACTGCCTGAGTGATTTCATCGCGCCGCGCGACTCCGGACGCGTGGACACGCTTGGGGCGTTCGCGGTGACGGCGGGTATTGGTGCGGATGTGTTGGTGGCGGAGTTCGAGGCGAAGCAGGACGACTACAACGCCATCATGGTGAAAGCCTTGGCGGATCGACTCGCGGAAGCCTTTGCCGAGTATCTCCACGAGCGTGCGCGTCAAGAATGGGGCTATGAGAAAGCGCCTGTATCCAAACAGGCGTTGGTGGACGAGAAGTATCGCGGTATTCGGCCGGCGTTTGGTTATCCCGCATGCCCGGATCACAGTCTGAAGCACAGGCTGTTCAAGCTGCTCGAACCCTCCGAGTTCGGTATCGATCTCACTGAATCCTGCGCGATGACTCCGGCCGCGAGCGTCTCGGGTTTGTACTTCGCGCATCCCGAGAGTCGCTACTTCAACGTGGGTTGGATCGGCCGGGATCAGGTCGTGGACTACGCGAAGCGTAGCGGCGAAACGCTTGAATCGGTCGAGCGTTGGCTGCGACCGAATTTATCGTACGATCCCGACGCCGAAAATCGCTGAGGAGTTCTCGTGGCGGGCAAATACTTCGAGGAATTGAATGTCGGCGATGTGTTTGCCCACCAACCGGGTCGCACCATGACGGAAACCGATAACCTGCTGTTTTCGACCATGACGCTAAACCCGCAGCCACTCCATTTGGATGCTGAGTTTGCGGCCAAATCGCACTTCGGCCAGCGTTTGGTGAATAGTATTTTCACGCTCGGCATTGTGGTGGGTGTGTCGGTTGGCGATACCACGCTTGGGACCACCGTCGGCAATCTTGGTTTCGAAGAGGTGAAGTTCCCCAAACCCGTCTTCATCGGCGATACCTTGTATTCCGAAACCGAAGTCGTGGCTAAACGGGAATCAAAGTCCAAACCCGAATGGGGCATCGTAACCTTTGAGCACCGTGCCAAGAATCAACGCGGCGAAACCGTGTTGACCTGCCGCCGTGGCGCGATGATGCTACGGCAGGGAAGCGCGTGAGTCGTCCACGTCGCTCGGCGCACTTCGTTCCGGCCGGCAACGAGAAGATGCTTCGGAAAGCGCTCGGCTTTGAAGCCGATAGTTTGATTCTTGATCTTGAAGATTCCGTCACCGCTGCCAATAAGGGAACCGTACGCGATACCGTCACCGCTTGGCTCCGTGACATCGATTTCGGTCGACAGGAGCGCATCGTGCGCATAAATGCGATTGACTCGCCTTGGGGTTGGGATGATCTCGAATCCGTACTCGAGTTCGCGCCCGACGCGATCCTGGTACCCAAAGCCCGCGCCGCCATCGAACTCGGCGAGATCGCAACCAAGCTCGATGCACTCGAAAAGAAATTAGGCATCGACAAGGGCTCGACCCGTTTGATCGTGCTGGCTGGAGAAACACCGCAGGGCGTACTCGCGATTCGGGAACTTGCAGCGGCCTCTCGGGTCGACAGTTTAACCTGGGGTCCGGAGGATCTATCCGCGGAGATCGGTGCGCGCAGTAATCGGAATGAAGACGGTGAGTTTCTCGAGGTCTTCCGCTATGCACGTGCGATGACACTACTTGCGGCGGCTGCTGCGGGCATTCAGCCGCTCGATTCAGTCTTTGTTGATATTCGTGATTCGGAGGGGCTGCGACGCGAATGCGCAGAGGTCGCCGCGATGGGTTTCACTGGGAAACTCACGCTGCATCCCGATCAGATTCCGATCGTGAACGAAGCCTTTACGCCCTCAGCCACAGAGATCGCGGAAGCGCGAGAACTTTTGGAAGCGTTTGTTGCGAATGAGCAAGCCGGGAAGGGCGTGTTTACTTTTAACGGCCAGATGGTGGATGCACCCCATTTAAAACGTGCACGGCGTATGGTTGAGCTTGCGGAAGCGTTGAATTAGCGACGCTGTCGCAACGCTTCAAAGAGCACGACCGCGACGCTGGTTGAAAGGTTCAGCGAGCGCAGCTCGGGATCCTGCATCGGTAGTCGGACGAATCGGTCGGCGTAGCGTTCGCGAATTTCCTGTGGTAGTCCACTGGATTCGCTGCCGTAAATCAGCGTCGAGGGTCCACGGTAGTCCACATCCCAAAACTCGTTCTTGCTGTCCGCGGAAAAGAAAACCGGGGACCCCAGATTGGGAAGTTCCGCTTCAAAAACATCCCATGCGGACCAGACCTTGGGGTGAACACGCGCCCAGTAGTCAAGGCCGGCGCGTCTCACCTGGCGATCGTCGAGCGAAAAGCCCAGTGGCTCGATGAGGTGGAGCTGTGCACTCGCGGCGAGGGAAGAGCGACCAATATTGCCCGTATTCCAGTGAATTTCTGGGTACACGAGCACGACGTGCAGATCTTCTCGGCTCAATCTCCGTTCTCAATCAGAATCGCCGCACGATCCTTGCGGATTTGTGCGAGCAGGTCCCGTATGGCATTGCCGACGAGAATTTCGGCGCCCTCAACACGCATCAATGTTTGATTGGCGTTGATCTGATAGCTGTACTGGACGCTGGACTCGGTGGTATAGGTTCGAACGATTTCCTGGTTACGCACCAAGATCGCCTGGAGTTCAAGCGTGTAGTCGTTCCGCATATGGAATACAAAGGCCAGAGGAAACAGCGCGGATGCAAAGAAGGCTTTCCAGAAATTTGAATTCGGTTCCAGGTCGTGACCGCGACCGAGCAATTGGAGTTCCCATACGGGATCAGCACCGGGCGGAATCGGATACATCACGCCTTGAAAGAGCCTCTCTCCCTTTAGTTCTGCAACGAAATGTTCGAGAATCGCATCTCCATCAAGTGCGTTGCCCTCGAACGCACGAAGGCCGAGGGCGACGGTCATCGCGACCGGCGCTTGGCTCGGTGCGGATGATGGGGCTCCATGAGCCGAGGTATCGACAACCTGATGGGCACACGCGGAGCTAACGAGGGCGATGATTCCGACCACGCTGCAGAGACGAAGTTTTTTCACGGGAGTAACGTAGCAATGCCGGACGCGGCTTTCGACCAAGCGCAGCTGCGCGAGGCTGCAACGTTGTTGGGAATCGTCCGGGTCGGTGTGGCTGCGGTGCAGCGTTATCCGGAGATGGAGCGTGTGCGTGATTGGATCGCAAATGGCTACGCGGCGGAAATGGCCTACATCGAGCGTCGGATTGAAGACCGCGACGACTTGACTCGGATCTTGCCCGGCGCGCGCTCCGTCATCGTGGCTGCGGTTCCGTATGACACGAACCAGGCTGATTCGCGGGCTCCGCGAGCCGGCGGTTCGGCTTGGGTCTCACGCTACGCTTGGGGCGATGATTACCATGATGTTGTTGGCGAAAAGCTCGACGCGCTCGAAGCATGGCTGACCGAGCAAGCGCCGACCGCCCACTTCAAGCGCTACGTCGATACGGGTCCGGTTCCGGAACGGCTCTTGGCCGCGAAGGCGGGCGTGGGTTGGATCGGTAAGAACAGTTGCATCATCGACCCCGAGTGGGGCTCGTATCTTTTCCTCGGCGTGATCCTGACCGATCTCGAACTCGTTGCCGACGAACCGATCACCGATCACTGTGGCAGCTGCCGCGCCTGTCTCGAGGTTTGTCCCACCGATAGTTTCCCCCAGCCGTATGTCTTGGATGCACGACGTTGTATTTCCTATCTCACGATAGAGCTGCGCGGGGAGGTGCCTGAAACCCATCGCGCGGGGATTGGGGATCACGTCTTTGGGTGTGATCTATGTCAGGAAGTTTGTCCCTGGAATCAGCGCGCCAAGCGGCCCACGGGAGCCGATAAACGTTTCGCCGCACGCGCGGACTGGCACGCGCCCGATGTCGCGGAACTTCTCCAGCTCGATGATGAAGCGATTCGCCGTCGACTGCGGCATTCCTCGATGAAGCGCACCAAGGTTCAAGGTTTGCGACGCAATGCATTGATTGCGGCGGGGAATCTCAAGGATCCGGATCTATTGCCGCTGGTCTCGTGTTACTGCGAAGACTCTGACGTAGGCATTAGCTCCGCGGCGCGTTGGGCCGAGCGGCGTCTGCGTGAGCTTCCGCGGCCTGAATAAGGCGCGCCGGATAGTCGGACATTAAGCCATCGACTCCGAGCTCCAGCAGTCGACGCATCTCTTCGGGCTCGTTGACGGTCCAAACATGCACGAAGAGTCCCACGCGATGCGCCGCGTTTACGCTGTCTTCGGTGACCAGTGGGCGGCCGTCAAACGCCGGCGGAATTTGCAGCGCATGACCCGCGGGCCGAAAAGCCTCTAGCCGATCTTCAGAGAATGCTTTAAGAAAAGCAGCTATATCCCCAATAGAAGAGCCTATTGCAGTCTTTGGATCGAGTCTGCGTACGGCTTCGAGCACATCGTCTTCCGCGGCTGCGAGCAATACGCGATCCGTCGCGGCGGCTTTCTGCACGAGACGTACGACGTCGCGGCAGAACCCAGGATCTGTGCCTTTGATTTCCAAGTTGATCCGGGCTTCGGGAAAGCGTTTGAGTACTTCGTCGAGGCTGGGTACGCGGATGCCTTGAGCGCGGTAGGGATACGTTTCACCATCGATGGAGAAACGATGGCCCGCGTCGAGTTCACGCAGTTCGCTGAACGATAGCTTCGCGACCGGACCACTCCCATCCGTGGTGCGATCCACCTCGGGGTCGTGATGGATCACGATGCAGCCATCGCGGGTCGCGTGGCAATCCATCTCCAGATAACGCACGCCACTGCGCCACGCGCGCTCAAAGCCGACCAAGGTATTTTCTGGCGCCTCTCCACTTGCACCGCGATGACCGAAGAGGTGAGGGAGGGCGGCGTCGAAGTATGGATGCATGACCCAAGCGTACGTTGGTGACGTTTATGTCGCCAGCGATTCGAGTGAATCGATAGGAGTCGACCATGTGTGTCTTGACCGAAACGGAAATCCGCAAAGAGCTCGAGAGCGGGCGTCTGAGGATTGAACCGTTCAACGATGACCAGATTGGCGCGGCATCGATCGATCTACACCTGGGTGACGAACTGCGTTTGATGCCTGCGCCAAACGGTCCGGTTCACCTGCAGGGGAATTGCGATCTGAACCAAGCAACCGAATTGATCAAGATTCGGGATCACTACGTCTTGGAACCGGGTGCGATCGTTCTTGGGATTACGCGGGAGCGTATTTATCTGCCATCAAACCTCTGTGCATGGATCGAGGGTCGCAGTCGAATCGCCCGCGCGGGTTTAATGGTTCACGTGACCTCCGGTTTTGTGCATCCCGGTGTCGCAAATCATCAGGTGCTTGAAATGAGCAACATCGCCGGGGTGCCGCTCGCCATTCATCCGGGTCTTCGCGTCTGTCAAATCGTCCTGGAACGTACCGAAGGCGATGCGGTGTATCGCGGCGAGTTCGCGCAACAGACATCCCCGTAGAACGGTGGTCAACGGGTGAGCCGCGCTGGAGGTTGCGAAGCCTCTGATCGAGCCGCTTATTGCCGCTATTGGCGCTTTAGGCCCGCCGGTAACCACGGGAAGATTCTGGGCGTATAGGGAAGTTGAACTCGTAAATGAGGGTCCAGTGATGCTACGCCTCGACACACGCCGCGTTTTTTAGTTTATTTCGCTCTCATGAAATGGAAAGTCATTCTATTAGTGTGTTGTCTGGTGTTGCCGGTTGGGGCACAAGCAAAAGAGCGGCATGCCGCGGCGGAGTTCGGACTCGGCACGGCAGCCGTGATTTGCACGATCGGGTATGGAACGGCGAAGTTCCTCTACGCCACGATCGGCAGCCTGATCGGTGGCGGCGCGTATCTCATTACGGGCGGTCGGGGCGATGTCGCGCGAGCGATCATTCAACCGGCGGTTCGTGGAGATTACGTGGTCAGTCCCGAGCACCTGACGAGCGAACGAGCCTTGGTTTTTACCGGGCGGGATCCGCACGCGGATACGTACCAGTACTAACTTCACTCGTTCGGGCGATTTCACACACGGTCCCAGAGGCGACTTTGAATTCTTCGAAGTCGAGCGGGTAGCTATGGAAGGAATCGCAGCATGAATGAAACTTCGCTCTTTGCGGCGTTTGTCGCGGGCTTGCTGAGCTTTCTTTCGCCATGCGTGATGCCCTTGATGCCGGCGTACATGTCGATGGTCTCTGGACTCAGCGTGGATCAGTTGCGAAGTGCTGGAGATACCGCCCAACGCAACCAGGTGCTCTTCGGTGCCCTGAGTTTCATTGCGGGTTTTACGACGATCTTCGTGCTGGGTGGCGCGTCGGCCACAGCGGTGGGGCGTTTCGTGCAGGAATTTCGGCTGGTGATCTTCGGTGCCACGATTACGCTGATCAATATTGCGGGCGTCGTCATCATTATTTTTGGCCTGCATCTCACCGGCGTGCTGAAAATCGCGTGGCTCTATCAAGAAAAGCGCGTCTCGGTACAGTCGAGGGGCAGCTTCATTCGCACCTTTCTGCTGGGTGCGGCCTTTGCGTTTGGCTGGACGCCGTGCATCGGGCCGATTCTTGCCGGCATTCTCGCGTTGGCGGCGAAGGAGGAACAGGTCGCGCGAGGTGTCGTGCTGCTGTTCTGTTACAGCATGGGTCTGGGGATTCCGTTTCTCCTTACCGCGATCAGCCTGAATAAGTTCTTTGAGGTCTTTGGGGTGATTAAGAAGCATATGCGCAAAGTCGAAATCGCCTCCGGTGTGCTTTTGATCGCAATTGGGATCTTGGTCGCGACCGACAGCTTGACCCTCCTCAACCGCTATTTTGGCGGGCTTGGGGATCTTTCACTTTGGCTTGAGGAGACATTGCTATGACGCGCTTGGGGATGCTGTGTGTTCTGATCTGCGTCGGATGCAGTTTTGAAGCTCCGCCATCCATGGGCGACCCCGCGCCGCAGTTCGAGCTCGAACGCCTGGACGGCTCACCTGTGCAGCTTGAAACCTATCGGGGCAAGTATCTCCTGATTGATTTCTGGGCCACCTGGTGCCCGCCCTGCGTGCTTGAGATTCCCGAACTGAATGCGTTTTATTCCGAGCACCAAGACCTAGGCGTTGAAGTGCTCGCCATCTCGATCGATCGCGATGATCCGGAGAAGCTCCGGCTTTGGGCCGAGGAAAAGAGCGTCCTCTACCCGGTGGCGATTGCCGACACGGATCTCGCCCGGGCCTATGGCGCAGCGCAGTTTCCATTTCATGTGCTGATTGGCCCAGATGGGACGATTCTCGAGCGGCTGACTCCGGGGTACCACGATCGCGAAGAGCTCCGAACGCTGCTGGCAAAACATCGAGGCTCGTAACCGATTCTTCGCTCAAGGCCCAGCACCAGGGGTCGATCCGCTTTTTAGCTCCCTCCCTGCGGAGTGCGACAGCGATGAAGCCCGATGAAATCCAGCGCAGCTATGCGCCGGGGGACGAGATCCTGAAATATGGATCGCGACTGCGTGAGCTGTACGTAATCGCATCGGGCGCCGTTGAGTTACTTGGCGAAGATGGTGAGGCATTTCGTCTTCTGGTCGCAGGTGAAGTCTTCGGCGAGGTGAATGCAATTCAGGGCATGGCATCACCGTACGCTGCACGCGCCGCGGAGGAATCCGACGTACAAGTCCTCGACCTCGCGCTGATCAACCGTCTGTGTCAGGAGAGCCCCGAGTTCGTATTTCGCCTGGTCGGACATCTCGCGAGCTTGCTTCCGAGTGCGGTCGGTCTGATGCCGGCGCCGCGGAACAACGCCGATTCCCAACTCGACCGGACGTCGAAAGATGACGAGCCGTTGGAAGCATTTTGTAAAGCGATACTGGAATGTGCGGTGGGGCCCGACGCCCCAACTGCAGTTCAAGGAAAGCTTAAAGAGCTGTCGGAAACTGCTGATATTTCTATGCGAGAAGCCTATACGGCGCTGCACACACTCCTGTCGAAAGAAGTCGTCCACATCGTGGACAACCAGCTCACTTTGCTCAAGCGCGCTGAATTGGAAGCGCTTTCCGGATCGGCCTAGAACCCCGGCTTGCTCTTCTGACGGATTTCGGGCTAGTTAGGCCCGATGCGGAAGCTGTGGCTGTGGCTCTGGGTGTTTTGCGGTGTGATGGTTCGATTGTCTTCGGCCTGGGCCGAAGACCCGAACGGACCCGTGGATCCATCCACATTCCCGTTTCAGCTTGAGGCGGGCGAAATCGCGTATGAACCGGACCGGAACCTCTATGAGGCGGCTGGGAACGTGCGCGTTGTGCAACAGGATGGCAGCACGCTCGAATGTGATTGGCTCGCCTTCAACGCGCAAACACAGGTTGGCATCGCCGTTGGCAACGTCGTGATGACGGGCGGAGTGGCTACCCTGACGGGCGAAAGAGACACGGTGAGGGCTGATTTTGCCACCGTCGATCTCAAAACATTGGTCGCGCTGGCGACGGACGCCAAACTCGATACACCCGAACAGGGGTTCGTTATCGAGGGGAAGGCGATTGAAAAGACCGGCGTAAATACCTACGAGATCGAAGACGGCACGTTTACCACTTGCCGTTGCCCGCCGGATCACAAACGGCGGCCCTGGGAAATCGATACCAAGCGCACGGATGTCCGCGTCGGCGGATACGGTGTGGCCCGAGGTATGACGCTGCGCGTGCTGGATGTTCCCGTGCTCTGGGCACCCTGGGCCATCTTCCCGGTCAAAACGGAACGTCAAACCGGCTTTCTCTTTCCGGGATATTCGTCTTCGACACGTTTGGGCACGTGGTACACGACGCCGTTCTTTTGGGCAGCGTCTGACAATGTAAATATTCTGCTGCGGCCGACGATTTACTCTCGGCGAGGGTTTAAAGGTACGACGGAGTTTGAATATGTCTTCGACGAGTACGGCAAGGGTCTCGGTGGTTTCGCGTTTCTTCCCAATGATGACGGCGTGGATCGCAGCACGGATCCCAGAACGCCTTTTGCGGATGACCGTTGGGCGGGGTGGCTTTGGCATAACCAGCCGTTTGCCGACGGCATGCGTTTCGCTTTCGACATTAAGAAAGTTAGCGACAACGACTACGTTTTAGATTTCAACGACTTGGGTTTCGATTCGGATAAGATGCGGTTTTTGGAGTCCTCGGGCTGGGCGAGCTATGGGCGCGGGTCTTGGTTCGCGAGCATCGAAGCTTCGACTCTCGACGATGTCCAAAGTCCAAACAATCTCGATCGCGATGACTTCCTATTGCAGCGCTTACCGGATGTGCGTCTGCAGAGGTTGCCGAGGCAGGTCTCGTCATCACCGCTTCACGTCGCGGTTGATTCCCGTTATACCTACTTCTATCAGGAAGCCAGCGTACGTACGTTGCGTGGCGCAATGCCGATCGGTAAGAATTTCTTCGATACCGGTCGCGACGGCGTATTCACTCCAGATGAACCCACATCCGGTGGCGCCTTCAATGGGGCGGATAATCATGGCGACGACCTAACCACTGAGGGTGACGGCATATTTCAAGAGGGTGAGTTGCTTGCCGACCATGGACATCGCTTTGACGTATTTCCTCGTGTGAGCATGCCCAACCAATTTGGCAATTTCGAACTGCTGAGCGAGCTCGGCGCACGCGAAACGTTGTACTTCCCGGAGTTTGCGAGTAGTGAGACGCGCACGCTCTGGACGGGTCGTTGGGATCTGCGCACGCGTTTTGGTAAAGAGGTTCGGTTCGGTTCAACGAAGATGAAGCATCTGATAGAGCCGAAGGCCGGGTTTGTATTTGTTTCTGGTCCGAGGCAAAGTCGCAATCCGCTGTTTATTCCAGCGAGTTCGGTGCGCGCGCGACGGCTCATCGACGGCGATTTGCGCGTGCTGACCCATGATCCGAGTGATCGTGTGAGCGATGAACGTTTCGCACATATCGGTTTCAAGACTCGCTTACTCGCGCCTTCACTGACGACGCTAGGTTCAGTGCGCCAGATCGCAGATTTGCAGGTTGGTACAGGCTACAACTTTCAGGCGGGTCAAGCGGCGACACTATTTGCTGATGGTAATTTCAGTCCGCGCGAATATCTGAATTTCGGCACGGAATTTGGTTACGACATCAAAGACGGAGCTTTGGATGAAGTGGACCTCTCGATGGATTTGAGTGCCGAACGCGGCGATCGACTTTCATTGGGGTATCGCTTTGTGCGTGAGTTCTCAGCGGTCTTTGAAAATTTCAACGTTTCCGACAAGGTCTTCACTGAATTCTCACGCGGCTTTAATCAGATCAATCAGTTCGACTTCAAGGGCATTTGGATGCCCTCGAAACGGTTGGATATTTTCGGTCAAGGTAATGTTTCGCTCGAAACCAGTGGTAGCGATAACACCCAGTTTGGCGTGACTTACCACTCCTCTTGCGAGTGTTGGGATCTGTCTTTCTTGGTGGAGAACAAGACCCGCCCAAGGGAGACGCTGTTGTTTTTCCAACTCACCGCGGCGGGCTTCGGTATTGGGTCATTTGATCTGAGTTTCAAGCAAGACGAAGAGAAGCGACGCTAGGCCTAGGGCCGGTCCCTTGACGACCCGCGCGGGCTGTGGAAAAGTGCGGCGCTATGAGGTCAGCACCATGGTCCGTCCCGATCTTGAGAAATTCCGTGCGCTTGCGGCGCAGCGGAAGGGCGTGCCGCTGGTCCACGAGCTTCTAGCAGATCTCGATACGCCGCTCGGTGCCTTTCTTAAGCTCGATGATGCTGAGACCAGCTTCCTCTTCGAATCGGTAGAAGGCGGCGAGGATTGGGGTCGCTTCAGCTTCATGGGGATTGGTACGCGCGCGGCTCTTGTTTCGCGTGCTGGGTCCGTTGAGATTCGTCGCGGCGATCGTCGGGAGCAACGCGATGCAGGCGCCGATCCGCTGGACACGCTGCGTGAATTGATCGCCGAGTTTGCACCGGTCGAATCTGAGGCGTTGCCGCCGCTCGCGGGCGGTGCAGTCGGCTATCTAAGCTACGACTGGGTTCGTTATGTGGAGAAACTTCCCGATACGAACCCCGATCCACTCGGCGTGCCGGAGTGCTTTTTCCGCTTTCCGGAAATTCTATTGGTCCACGATCGTAAGGAGCAAAAACTCAAGATCGTGCACATCGTGGATGTGGCAGCGGAGGGGTCGGTCGATGAAGTCTATGCGGCTGGCGTGGCTCGGATTCAAGCCATCGAGGCGAAGTTACGCGCGCCGCTGGTGCGCGAAGAAGCGCATGGGACGTCGGAGGTATTTCAGGGTCCTGAATCGAATACGACGCGGGAGCAGTATCACGATATGGTGAAATCCGCGAAGGAGTACATTCACGCGGGTGATGTTTTCCAAGTCGTGCTGTCCCAACGCTTCAGCGCGGAGTGGTCACACGATCCGGTTGAGGTTTATCGACAACTTCGATCGATCAATCCTTCACCGTACCTCTTCTTTATGCGCTGCGACGATCACGTCATACTGGGATCATCGCCTGAGATTCTTGTACGTCTCCAGGCGAATGAGATTCACTTGCGACCGATTGCGGGCACCAGGCCGCGTGGGGAAACGGATACCGAGGACCAAGCCCTTGAGCGTGAATTGCTTGCTGATCCCAAGGAACTCGCAGAACACGTGATGCTCGTGGACTTGGGTCGCAATGACGTTGGACGTGTCGCCGAGATCGATACCGTTCGCGTGGATGAGTTTAAGGTGGTTGAACGTTACTCGCACGTGATGCACATCGTTTCAAATGTACGTGGCAAGTTACGCGAAGGTCATGACGCCGTGGATCTCTTGCGAGCCACGTTCCCAGCTGGAACGTTGACCGGCGCACCGAAGATTCGTGCGATGGAAATTATTGATGAGCTCGAGTCCGTTCGCCGTGGCCTATACGGCGGCAGCGTGGGTTACATCGACCATCGCGGCAATATGGACATGTGCATTGCGATTCGTACGCTTTTGATCAAGGAAGGACAGGTGCACATCCAGGCGGGTGGCGGCATCGTGGCGGATTCCGATCCGGAGGCTGAGTACCAGGAGACCTGGCATAAGGCGAGTGCGTTACTTCAGGCGTTGCAGAGAGCAGCGAACGGGAGGGACGCATGAAACTCTTGGTGATCGACAACTATGACTCGTTCACGTTCAACCTGGTGCAATACTTGGGTGAGCTCGGAGCGAAGTCGGAAGTGTTGCGCAACGATGCGATCGCGGTAGATGATATTGCAGCAAGCCGGCCCGACGCGATCATCATCTCGCCGGGTCCGTGTACGCCGAACGAAGCCGGTATCAGTGTCGCGACCGTTCAGCACTATGGCGGCATGATTCCACTGCTCGGCGTCTGTCTCGGTCATCAATCGATCGCAGCGGCCTACGGGGGGCGCGTGGTTCAAGCGCGGACATTGATGCACGGAAAAACGTCGTGGGTTAAACATGATGGCCAAGGTATCTTCGACGGTCTTGCGAACCCGTTTGAGGCGACGCGTTATCACTCCCTTGCGGTTGAGAGAAGCTCTTTACCCGACTGTCTCGAAGTTACTGCGGAAACCGACGACGGCGAGATCATGGGGTTGCGACATCGGGATCATCTTGTCATCGGGGTACAGTTTCATCCCGAGTCGATTTTGACGGAGACCGGCAAACCGTTGCTCGCTAATTTCTTACGGCTCGCGCGCTCCGAGGGTGCGACCTGATGCTTTTCGATGCGCTGCAGACGGTTGTTTCTGGTGGCACACTTTCGCGGGAGGATGCGCGCGGATTGATTCGCGGAATCATGTCGGGAGATGCAAATGAACTCGAGGTCGCAGCGCTCCTAGCCGCGCTTGCGACACGGGGCGAAACGCTCGATGAACTCACGGGTGCGGCGGAAGCGATGCGCGAGCTCGCGCTCGCGTTGCCCGCAGCAACCGATGAAGTGATCGATACCTGTGGAACCGGTGGTGATGCCTCGGGCAGTTTTAATATCTCGACCGCCGCCGCGTTGGTGATCGCGGGGGCTGGCGTGCCAGTCGCGAAGCATGGAAACCGCGCGGCGAGCAGTCGCTGTGGCAGCGCTGATGTGTTGGAAGCGCTCGGCGTGAATCTCGATGTCGCACCCGAACGCATGGTTCAAGCACTCGACGAAGTCGGCCTGTGTTTTCTCTTTGCGCGAGCCTGCCATCCGGCGATGGCGAAGGTGGCGCCGATCCGGACTGCGTTGAAGATACGCACCGTCTTCAATCGATTGGGCCCGCTCGCTCATCCCATGCGTGTAAAACGTCAATTGGTGGGCGTGGCGATGCGGCAGTGGATGATGCCGATGTTCGAGGCGCTGAAAAATCTCGGCGCGACCGCGGTTTGGGTGGTGCGGGGCGAGGATGGTCTTGATGAGATTTCACTCTCTGCCAAGACAGAGGTGATTTCCCTCATGCAAGGCCGTGTCGAAGAATTCGAAATCGAACCGCGTCGGTATTTTGGTTCTGCGGATCCCGAAGATCTCAAAGGTGGAGATGCAGCTGAAAACGCGACGATTCTTCGGGGCGTCCTGGCGGGTGAGCCCGGAGCGCGACGGAACGTGGTCTTGCTCAACGCGGGTGCGGCACTCGTGGTGAGCGGGCGCGCCAAGAGTCTCGATGAGGGTATTGAGCAAGCTGCGGCCGCGATCGACACGGGGCACGCGGCGGATAAGCTTCGGAGCTGGGTGGAGTTTCTCGATGCATGATGTATTGCTGCGTATTCTGGAATTGAAACGCGAGGAAGTACGCGCGTTAAAAGAACAGCAAAGTGAGTCCGCTTGGTGTGATGCGGCTGCCGTATCCCCACCTGCGCACGACTTTGAGGCTGCGTTGAAACAGCATCAGGCGCCGGCCATCATCGCTGAGTTTAAGCGTCGGTCGCCGTCCAAGGGTGATATTCGCGCCGATGCAAACCCGGCTGAGATTGCACGCGCGTACGAGCGCGCGGGTGCAGCGGCGGTATCGGTACTTACAGATGAATCACATTTTGGTGGGTCGCTGGCCGATTTACGCGCGGTTCGTCGCGCAACGGCGTTACCGCTGCTGCGGAAAGACTTTACGATTGATCCGGTTCAGATTTTTGAGGCACGCGCGATCGGTGCCGACGCGATCTTGTTGATCGTTGCAGCACTCGACGATGCTGAGCTTGCATCGCTACACGCGGTGGCGATCAGTTGTGGGATGAGCGCCTTGGTGGAGGTGCATTCGTTAGAAGAGCTGGAACGGGCACAGAAAGTCGGTGCGCGGCTCATCGGCGTCAACAATCGTGACCTGCATACGTTCAAGACGGATGTGAACACGACCCGCCGCCTGTTTCCCGAAATCTTGAAAGCCTTCTCGAATGTCTGTGTGGTTACGGAGAGTGGATTGAAGGATGCTGAAACCGTAGCCGAGTTGAGCCGCGCGGGGGTCGACGCGTTTTTGATTGGAGAGGCATTGATGCGCAGTCGTGATCCAGGCGCGATGTTGAAGCGGATTCGAGGGCACGCATGATTCAAGTCAAGGTCTGCGGGATTACGAGCCTCGAAGACGCGGAAGCCGCTATTGCGGCGGGTGCGGATGCTCTTGGCTTCAACTTTGTGGCGAGCTCTCTGCGTGTGCTCGAGTCCGATGCTGCAGCAGAAATTAGTCGTGCGGTTGTGGGGCGCGTTGTTCGCGTGGGTGTGTTTCAAGATGCCGGTGCTGCGGCGATTGCCGCCCATGTGAACCGAGTGGGTCTCGATGTTGTTCAGCTGCACGGTGAAGAGTCACCGGCGTTTGTCGCCGAACTCCCGTTTCCCGTGATCAAAGTCCTGCCCGGGGACGCGGAGGGAATCGCGCAGGCGGCCGCTTATCCCAAAGTGGATTTGTTGCTCGACCATCCGAGCGGCGGTGGCAGTGGAAGCACATGGGACTACGCAGCTGCGCGAGCACTCGTCGCAGCCGGGCGACGCATTTGGGTCGCTGGCGGACTCAATGCGGACAATGTGGCCGACGCGGTGCGTGCCGCACGCCCACACGGGGTGGACGCAAGCTCCGGCTTGGAAAGTGCCGCGGGTAAAAAAGACGCCACACAAGTCCGAGCCTTTGTTGCGAATGCGCGTGACGCGGTCGCTGCACCCACGCGGCCAAGCGCGAGCGGATACTTCGGTCGTTTCGGCGGACGCTTCGCGCCCGAAACCCTGATGCCGGCGGTTACCGAGCTCAGTGAGGCGTACGAGGTGCTGCGTGAAGATCCGCAGTTTCTCGCCGAACTCGAAAGTCAGCGAGCAACCTACGCGGGACGCCCCACTCCGCTTTACCACGCGGCTCGCTTGAGCGAGGAGCTTGGCTGTAAAGTTTATTTGAAACGTGAAGATCTGGCGCATACGGGTGCACATAAAATCAATAACGCGATTGGACAGGCGCTGATTGCCAAGCGCATGGGCAAGCAGCGAGTGATCGCCGAGACCGGCGCCGGACAACACGGTGTCGCAACCGCGACAGTCTGCGCACGTTATGGCCTCGACTGCGAAGTCTACATGGGTGAGGAAGATACGCGCCGCCAAGCGTTGAACGTATTCCGTATGGAGTTACTCGGTGCAAAGGTGCATCCGGTCACGTCAGGCAGTGGCACCCTGAAGGATGCCATGAATGAGGCACTTCGCGATTGGTCCACGAATGTACGCGATACGTATTATTTGATCGGCTCGACCGCGGGCATGCATCCGTATCCTTTGCTGGTTCGGGATCTGCAATCCGTGATCGGACGCGAAGCGCGTGAGCAGATCCTTGCTGTAGAAGGTCGCCTGCCGGATTGGTTGATCGCTTGTGTTGGTGGCGGCAGTAATGCCATGGGTTTGTTTCACCCGTTCTATGCAGATAGCGGTGTGAAAATGCTCGGTGTTGAAGCGGGCGGCGAGGGCGTGGATCAGGGCGCGCACGGCGCGTCGCTCTCCGCGGGCTCACCCGGTGTTTTACACGGTAGCTATTCGTATGTTTTGCAGGACGACGCGGGGCAGATTTTTCCTGCGCATTCCATTTCCGCGGGTCTCGACTATCCCGGTGTGGGTCCCGAGCATTCATTCTACAAGGAGTCGGGTCGTGCCGAGTACGTGCCGGCAACCGATGCAGAAGCGTTGGATGCATTTGTTTACCTTTCGCGCATCGAGGGCATAACTCCGGCGTTTGAAACCTCGCACGCCGTAGCGGCGTTGCGGCAGCGGGCCCGAGACTGGTCGCCTGAAACCGTTGTCATCCTCGGTCTCTCGGGGCGCGGTGATAAGGACGTTGCGCAAGCGCGTGAACTCCTGCAGGGGAAGCTATGAGTCGCTTGCAAGCCGCTTTCGCGCGCGCACGTGCTGAAAACCGAGCGGCCTTGATCGTCTTCATTACTGCGGGCGATCCCGATATGGAAACCACCGCCGAGTTGGTCCCAGAACTCGTTCGTGCAGGCGCGGATATCATCGAACTCGGCATGCCGCATAGTGATCCCATCGCCGAAGGTCCGACGATACAGGCGTCATCGGTACGCTCGCTGGCGGCAGGAACGACTCCGGACGCTATCCTTCGTTTGAGTACCGAGCTGCGAAAAACCACCGACGTTCCGCTGGTGCTGATGGGCTATATCAACAATGTGCTGGCCCAAGGCGAAGAACGCATGGTTCAGCGCTGCGCGTCCGCGGGCATCGATGGTCTCATCATCGTGGACGTGCCATTCGATGATAGTGAGAACTTGCAGAGACTCACCCAGGAAAAGGGCGTCGATCAAATCCTACTGGTTGCTCCCACAAGCACGCCGGAGCGGGTCATGCAGATCTCGACCCGAAGTCGCGGTTTTGTCTATTGCGTCTCGGATACCGGGGTGACGGGAGGGCGGCAAGAACTTCCGCGGGACTTGGGCGCATTGGTGGGGCGAATTCAGCGGGTTACGACGACACCGGTGGGCGTTGGCTTTGGTATCTCTACGCCCGAACATGCTGCGCAAGTCGCGATGATCGCTGATGGTGTCATTGTTGGGAGCGCGTTGGTGAATCGAATTGGCGCGGCGTCATCGCGCGAAGAGGCGATCGTAAGCGCGACCGCGTTCGTGCGTGAACTCGCGGAAGCGATACGCACAGCGCGTCACTAATCGGCGATCGGGCGTTCCGCTGGCATCGTGATCCAGAGCGCCACGTAGATGAGTAACGCCATCCCGCCCGAGAAGAGTACTCCCAGTAGAAATGCGAGACGCACAATGGTGATGGACACACCCACGTGCTCAGCCATGCCGGCACAGACCCCCGCGATCATGCGGTTCTCAATAGGCCGACACCACGGCCCCGCTAAGTTCTTGAGTGCGGCCGCTTCAACAAGGCTGCCGCAGTGCCGGCACTTGATCGCCGCCTCGAGAATTTCTTCTGCGCAGTAAGGACAGGTTTTATGCGTACTCATGGTGACTCCGAATTTCGTTCGATTGATCTGCGTTGAGCGACGGCGAACGGGAGTGCGGCATAAACCAGGCCGATGCCGATCGCGAGCGTGCTGAAATAAATCATGCCCAGCCAAATGAGCGCGGACTGGGGCAAGATCGAATCAAGAAGCTGACTCGCACCCTTTGCAATACCAATCGCATAGGCGATCACGAATGGCAGTGGCAAGAGCGCGAGTCCAACCACGCGCAGTAGGCGTTTGCCGAACGGCGCGGGCGACTGGGCAGCACGAAGCACGCGTGTGGCTCGATCCTGGACCCTTCGCATCGGCAAAGCCGGTACGCGCGAGACGTCATCAAGTGCCGATCGCAATGTGTGAAGAAAGTTTCGATGTTGCGCACAAGCGTCGCAAGCTTCGGCATGTTCCCGATCAATGGGATCAGGCGTGCGCTGATCAAGTGCAGCGTCGGAGAGTCGATCCTGAGTTTCTTCGCAAAGCCTATTCATGATCGGAACCCTCACGCAAGCGGCGGATCGCGGTGTGGAGTCGGCTCTTAACCGTGCCGTTCGGGATGGCTAGAACTTCGGTCATTTCACTTTCCGTCATACCCGCGTAGTAGCGAAGCAGAAGTACGTCGCGCAGCGATTCGGGCAAAGCGTCGACTTGTCGACGCAAATCGATGGTATCTTCTGAGGTTCTCGTGGGTGCCGTTTCATGGTTTGCGACGTATGCCTCGCGAACGGTTCGACGTCGATGTGCGTCACGCGCGAGATTTAATGCGATTCGATAAGCCCAGCTTCGAAAACGTTGGTTCGGACGAAACGTCTTGGCTCCACGCGCGATCCGAACCCAGGTGTCCTGAAGCAGGTCTTCCGCATCGACACGGTTGCGCGTCCAGCGTTGTAGGAATCGCTGCAACGGTTCCGTATAGCGCTCTACCAGCAACCCGAGTGCAGCTTCGTCACCCAATGCAACTCGCGTCATGAGCTCTTCGTCGGACTCCATTCGTCGGTTGCATCCTCCGGTCGGTTGCGGGACTGGCTTCGATGTCCCTGTCTACCTTGTCCAAGCAGAGATTGAACGAAGTCTGTGCATTGATCGAGCCCCGATACGGCTCCAGGCTCATTGGGCAATAGGAGCCAGAGGATGCCGTAGAGCACGATTCCAAAACCGTGAAAGAGCGCGAGCAATAGGAACGCGGCCCGGACGGGTGTAACGGAAACGTTCAATCCTTGCGCGACGGCACCTGTGACCCCGGCCAAACGGCGGTTTGGGTGACCGCGATGCCAGGACTTTGGATCGTCAAACGCATTCACCAGCCGACTTCCGCAGTAGCGGCACTTAACCGCTTCTGCCTGGATGGTCTCGGCACACCAGGGGCAGGTTTTGTTCGCCATAGTGGGTCTCTCCTTTTGCTCGGTTCTACGTGTCGACCCCGTATTTGGTTCATTCCGCTGTCGTTATAATTTTAAGTTTATACCGGTGTGCGGGCGTTTTTTGATGACTTTGCGTCACTTTTTCTCTGAGTTATTCACCCAAATAAGAACGTGTTCAACTAGAATACGTCGTGAAAACCCCTCGAAGGAGATCGAAATGCAACGTTGGAGTGGGAGCTGCCAAATTCTGGCGGTTGGGGCGATGGCTCTTTTGACGGTGATGCCGCTGGGCGCAGCCCAAGCGGAGCTATCAAAGGACGAACAGAAATGCATCAACCTGCTTAACAGCGCTGGCCGCGGCGTCACGAAGGCAGCAGGTTTGGTGTGGGCCGGTTGCATCAAAGATTATTCGAAGGGTAAGAACGTAAGCGCGGAAGCTTGTCGTGACGCGGATGCGAAGGACAAGATTCAAAAAGCTTTCGAAAAGACGGATAAGCAATTTCTAAAGAAGTGCTTCGAAAAGATTGGCGGTCCTGCGCCGATCGGACCTCAAGACGCGGCGCAGGTAAACGATGCTGCGATTCGCAAAGAGGATACGTTGCTACTTCGTGTGCTCGGTCGCGACATCGATGATGTCGTTGCTGTCGAAGACGGATCAACCGAAGTGAAGAACGCTGCGAAGTGTCAGCAAAAAGTTTTGGGTGACCTGCTCAAGTGCGAGGACACCAAAATTCTCGAATTCCTTAAGTGCAAGAAAGATGCACTCAAGGGCAAGAACGGCCCAGCGATCATGACGGCGCAGGAGCTTCAGGATCTTTGTCTCGGCGTCGGTGCGGTCGCACAGCCGGATGACAAGGGCAAGATCGCGAAGAAATGCACGAATCCCGAGAAGTCGTCCATCTTTAAGGACCTCGACAAGAAATGCGAAGGGAAGGGCGTCGATTTGGTTGAAGTCTTTGGCGGTGGCTCTTGCGCGGACGCGGCAGCGCTCGGCGGCGTACCGTTGGCACAATGTCTCGAGGCTCTAACGGAATGCGAAGTCTGCAAATGGGCCAACCGTACCGATGGTCTCGATCGCGATTGCGATCTCTTCGACAACGGTGTGGCGGATGACTCCTGTGATGGTGGTGTCTGCGCCGCCGCGGGTTCGACATCGACGATTTGTACCTTTGATCAGAGCGGTGATTGTTTCGGGGGTGCGAACGATGGCTTGACCTGCGATCCTGCGGCCGCAGCAGCGACCTGTCCCGATGGCGTCTGCCCCGCACGCAGCCGACTTGTGATCCAGGCCGCTGGGTTCCCGATCACGATTAATATGAAAGGCGGAAGTGTGGACGTGGAATGCGACTCTGATGGTGGTCTCACCGAAGAGTGCACGTGTTCGTTCGTCGATGTGGATCCTCCATTTGCGCTGATTGGGTTTGCGTGCTTGACGCCATTTGCGGGCTGTGACACAGGAACATTGAGTTGCGGCCTCGGCGGCGATCAATTGGATGTTGCAACACGTGCCTTCAAGGATGTGGGCGATTGCTCCGTTTCCGTGAACGGTGCCGACGTCGGCAATCCTTCGTGCGTGGAACTTTGTGGCACGCATTGCGGGACGCTCGGCGGGAATCAGAAGGTCGCCACTGCGACCTGCGACGGCTACTGCGTCGGTGGTCCGAATGACAATCAGATCTGCATCCTCGATGGGGATTGTCCTGGCGGGCAGTGCGCGGGTCAAGATGTAATTGGTGCTAGTCCGCCTCCGTTGGATCCGATCTGCTCATGCACCTGTGAATCGATTGGTGGGGAAGATGCCAGCGCCGGTGGTCTTCAATGCAATATCGGGACGAACATCGTAGTGGAATCGTTTCTACCGTGTGGTCCGCAATGTGGTGCGGGTTCCGACAATCCGGGCGATCCATGCACGATGGACGCCGAATGTCCGAACGGTGCTTGTGGCGATGCACTATTGAATTTAGGTTCAATGTGTATTCCGTCGACCACTGAACGCGCCTCGGGCGTCATCTTAGACGCCAATGGTACGCCGGGAGCGATCGTGCCTCCGGGCGGCATAGGTGTTCTGGATGGGCGATCGATTCCTGCAGATGTACTGCTCGCAGGTTCGGCTTCCGGTATGCGTTTGGTCTCACAGATCGCGGTTTTTGGTGCGATCGGTGTGGGAGACCTTTCGATCTCCGTGGAGATCGGCTGCGAATAGCGCCGAGCGATAGCAACCAACGTAATAAAACCCCCGTGCACTTCGGTGCGCGGGGGCTTTATGTATTTCAAGCGGAAGTAAGTGGATTCCGGGCGAAGCTGAACTCTTCAATCGGCTCACCACCGATCAAGTGTTCCTGAATGATGCGCTCGAGTCGTTCCGGTGTGCAGCCGCGGTACCAGGTCCCATCGGGATACACCACCGCGATCGGTCCTTGTTGGCAGATGCGTAGGCAGTCAACCGGTGTGCGGTACGTAAAGTCCTCGCCGCGATCCGCGCCGAGTTCACGCAGGCGCTTCTTCAGGTATTCCCAGGAGGCCTGTGCATCTTCCTTATCCGCGCAGTCACCACGGATACAAAGGAAGATATGCCGACCGTAGCCGCCGATCCCGAGCGTTTTGGAGATGTCTTCGATTGGGGCCGTCGATTTTGCCATCGCGCGCGCAGTATACGATAAGATCGCCCGGCGTAAAAACTGGAGGCATCCATGCTCACTATTCATCATCTCGAAAATTCGCGCTCACAACGCGTCCTTTGGCTTCTGGAAGAGCTCGGTCTTGAGTACGAGATCAAACATTACAAGCGTGATTCCAAGACGAGCCTAGCGCCACCGGAACTCAGAGCTGTACATCCGCTAGGGAAGTCGCCGGTCCTTACCGACGGTGACCTCAGCATCGCTGAAACCGGGGCGATCATTGAGTACGTCTTGGATAAATACGGCGACGGCCGATTCATACCGTCATCGGGATCGCCCGAACGACTGCGCTACACCTATTGGTTGCACGCGGCAGAAGGCACCGTGATGCCTCTTTTGGTGATGACGCTTCTCTTCAACCGAGTGGAAAGCGCGTCACCGTTTTTAATTCGACCCATCGCCAAAGCGATTTCGGGACAGGTGAAAGCAAGTTATCTTGGCCCCTCGCTCAATGCAGTGCTTGCGCATATGGAATCAGAGCTCAGTTCAGGCCCATGGTTCGCAGGTAAAGAGCTGAGTGGTGCTGATATCGCGATGAGTTTTCCGATCGAAGGGGCTGCCGCGCGCGCCGACCTTGATTCGAATTATCCCAACCTAAAAGCATTCCTCGAACGCATTCATGCCCGACCCGCGTACAAGACCGCACTCGAAAAGGGCGGTCCTTACACGATCATGACGGGATAGCGTGTGCTGGATATAGGTGTGACGCGACGTATAGCGCAGATTTTTATTATACAGTGTGCAACGAAATTTTTAATAATGATTGAAAACGGATCAAGACAGGACTAATTCCAGTCATAGATTCTCTATTCAGTACGTGGATCGAGGGGTAAGCTCAACAGGGTGGAGCCTCTCGGATGGGTTATGAGGCTCCTCGGGCGAGGGGCTGAACCATGTGGCAAAGGGCGATCCTGTTTAGTTTGAGCTGGTTATGGCTAGTCGCGACCGCTCGCGCTGAGCTCATAGATTTCGATGATCTACCCAGCCCACCCGGCGATGTCGCACCGATCCCCGATGACTATCGCGGCCTGATCTGGACGAACTGGCAGTATTTCGACAGCCAATCAGGAAGCGTTGTGGTTGCCGGCACCGGTTGGGAACACGGAGCGGTGTCGACGCCTCACGTGGGCTCCAATGTGAGCGCAGGGGCGGTGGTATTGAGCGTATCCACCGGTACGTTCAATCTAAATCGGATGTACATCACCTCGACGTGTCTGACGGGACTCAATGTACGTGTGCAAGGTGAGGGTGTATCGGCGTCTTATGACGAGACGGTCGTCGTCGATACCACAGCGCCGACGTTGTTTGAATTTGGCTTCAAAGCGATCGACACATTGACCGTCAGTTCTTCGGGGGGCGTCGATGCGGGCGTTTGCGTATTTGTAGACCAGAACTTCTTTGCGATCGATGATATGACGATCGATGAGCCCATCGCTTGCCCCGAAAGCGGCGTACTGGATTCTTTCGCGTTGTATCGTGGAAAGAACAACACCAGCCTTGGTCCCAAGTTTACGAAATTTGGTCCGGTTACATTAACCGACGCAGTGCTTGTAGGCGGTAAGAACTACAATGTGCGCGCCGCGAAGGGAATCGCATTGCCGACGGAACTTGAAGCATCCATCGGCGAACCGAATGTAGTGCTTCGGGAATATCTGATCAAAAACTCTGAAGCGGCAAGCTCGTTTACGAAGCGCAAGGATGTTCTGGTCAACGTCCAAACATGCGATGACGCAGTGGTCACCTTGGTAAAGCCGGTTTCGGTGTGGATTCCAACCGCAATGGATGAGGTGAAAGCGGTCGCTGCGCCGGATCCGAATCAGCACGGTGTGGATGCATTTACCTGCTACAAAGCGGTCGCTCAGCGCCGGTTCACGAACGGCGACCCCGCCCCGAAATTTCCCAAGAAGGTTCAGATGGATGCTGAAGACGAGTTCCAGGACCGTCGTTATGACCTAAAGAAGATCTCGAAAGTCTGTCTCGCTACATCGATTAGCAACATCGGAACACCCATCGCGATCCAGGACCCCAACGCCGCATTACTTTGCTACAAGGCAAAGCTCTCAAAGAAACAGATTGCTCAACAAGGCTGCGGCCCGGCTATCCCCGCCGGTCCCGAGGTATCTCTGGATCAAGAACGCCACGTAAAGCGCGCCGCGCTCTTTACATCCAACGTTTTCGGTGATGCGCGTGTGGGTACCATCAAAGAAAGCGAAATCTGCGTCCCAGCGACGGTTGAGCTGCCTTAGCCAGCTCCAGCGATCGGCGAGAAAGCTTTGCAAACGCACTGCATCCGATGCATCGACGCTGGAATGGACCCGCCCGGGCTATCAGACGAGGGGATGCTAGGATCGGCTGCGGCAACCCTTAAGGAGTCTTCATGTTTGGTGATTTACGCGCTGCCGAGCGTTCCGTGTACTCGCAGGGAGGTGCGGATGGCATCTTGGAACGAATCTTTGAAACGGTCGGGACGACGAATCGTTTCTTTGTGGAGTTCGGCGCGAAAGACGGGGTCGAGCTATCCAATACGGCCTATCTACGACTGGAGCGCGGTTGGTCGGGCTTGTTGATGGAAGGAGAGACTCCTGTAGTACCAGGCGTGGTGAATGAGTTCGTGACGGCGGAGAACATCGAAGATATTTTTTCTCGCCGGAAGGTTCCCGAGCGATTCGACCTGCTGTCCATAGATATCGATGGCAATGACTACTGGGTTTGGAAAGCATTGCAGCGCTTTCGACCCCGCGCCGTTGTCATCGAATACAACATTCATTTCCAACACCATGAGGCCTGGACGGTTCCCTACGATCCCGAGCGCCACTGGGACAAGTCCGGTTACCACGGCGCAAGTTTGGCTGCGCTTCAGAAGTTGGGGAAACAGAAAGGTTACTCGCTGATCTACACCGATAGCTGGGTGCCCAATGCATTTTTCGTACTCAGCGAATTGCTGACCCCGGAATTGCGTGATTTGCCCGTAGCCAACGTTGCAGGCTGGACGCTCGACTCTCAACGCCCTCCCGATCCGGAAGGGCGCCCCTGGATTCGTGTGTAGAACGAAGGGTCATCGGCGAGGGCGAACCAGTGTTACGCAATGAGCGGACTCAAGTTGAGAGGTAGTGCGCCGATTCTGAGTGAATGTCGTCGTCTGACTCAGAGCGCCGCATGAGTCTCATCGAACTTGCGGTGGAACACGCGAACGAGTCCATCGTAATTACCGATTGTGAAGGTCGCATTCAGTATGTGAACCCCGCCTTCGAACGTTCTTCGGGCTACTCGCGAGAAGCGCTCATCGGTGAAACCCCGCGTCTGATGAAAAGCGGCCTGGAGAACGAAAGCTTTTATCGGGAACTCTGGGAAGCGATCCTACGCGGCGAGGTCTGGTCCAACTGCATCTTCAATAAGCGCAAAGACGGCACGCTGTTTGTCGAGCACATGACCATCTCTCCGATTCGCGACTCGAGTGGTGAGTTGGTGAGCTTCGTTGCTGTTAAACGCGATGTCACGCGTGAGCGTGCCTTGGAATTTCAGTTGCAGCAGGCCCAGCACTACAGACCGGTGGGTGTGCTCGGTTCCGGGCTCGCGCACGAGCTTTCAACGCCGTCGCAGTTTGTGGGCGACTACCTGAGGTTCTTAGAAGAGGCTTTCCACAGCGTCTCGGCTCAGCTTTCCACACACGCAGAGCTGGAGTCGTTCGCCCGCAAGGCGGGTATTGCCTCCGAGATTGTCGAAAAGCTAGAACAGCAGCGCGAAGCGTTAGACCTGGTGCCCGTGCTCGAAGACGTACCGGGTGCGTTGAAGGGCGCACTTGACGGGATCGAACGTATTGCCGTGATTGCGCGCGCGATGAAGGATTTCTCTCAGCCTGATGCTGAGGACAAAACCGCCGCGGACCTGAACCAAATCTTGGCTACCACGGTGGAAATCGCGCGCAACGAATGGAAGTATGTGGCCAACGTCGCGACGGATTTCGATCCCGATCTACCGGTCGTTCCGGGTCACCCCGCGGAGCTTAAAGAAGTCTTCCTCAATCTGATCGTGAACGCCGCTGAGGCGATTCAGGCAGCTGGCAAGGAAGACAAAGGCGCGATCGGCGTGCGCACGCGGGTCGATGGCGATTGGCTCGAAGTCAGCGTCAGCGATACCGGTGTGGGGTTGCTGCCTGGCATGGAAGAGCGCGTCTTCGAACCGTACTTCACTTCCAAGGAAGTGGATAAGGGAACCGGTCAAGGGCTCGCGATCGCACAGTCCTTCATCGTTGAACAACACGGTGGCACGATCCACTGTGAATCCGAACTCGGCAAAGGCTCACGTTTTATTGTGCGGCTCCCCATCGCACCACCAACAAGCGACGGCGAAGCCTAGAGTTCGCCCCCTCTTTCGTCACCTGCGCTATGTATCGAACCGGTCGCCACAAAACGCCCGCGAAAATTTTATTATAAACAGAATTTTCTCGTGAAAACGGAAACAAATTCCCAAAACTCGCGCTGGAAGATCTATGCTTTTCGAAACGTAGCGACGTTGGGCTCGAGTGCCCGATGAATCGTGCTGCGGTGGTTGTAGAGGGATGTAAAAAAGAGGTCTTAGCTGTTCATGGAATGAATCGATTGTTGCGCTGAAAAGAGTCGTTGCGAAAACCCGTACCCGAATCAGCACGGGCTCGTGCTGGTTATAAGGAGAAACGTGATGCTCAGGAGAATAACACTTTTGGTTGTAGCGCTTGCTGCAACCATAATGCTCAGCGCACCCGGTTACTCAGCCGCCTGCGAACTTGTCCATCAGAAACGGATCAAAGATCCCCCACCGCCGCCTCCGCCCAACAGTCTGTGTTGGACCGGCTGCCCGCTTAAAATTCAGGGAGAGCAGGATGCAGGGAAGGGCCGTTGGATCTTCAAGAAAGAGAGTGGCCAGAATAGTATTCAGGGCGTTTGGACATTAGAGACCAATCAGAATACGGGCATCACGTACTACATGAGCTTAGAACGTAGCGATATTCAGTGCCCGATTCCCTCGGCGGTACAGGCCGCGATTGACGCGGGTGCGGTGGACGTGCAGTCGTCGATTGGCTGCAGTGAGCCCGACCTCAAGGTCAAGTTTGTTAAACCCAGAGTCTGCGTTGACCAAACGGCCAATTGCGATTCGAAGAACCAAAAAAGCGTCAAGGTCTTTAGCGATTGGGACGCGGTCGACGACCTCGGAAGGGGGCTCGACGTTGAACGCGACGGAATCACGTTCTCGCACAAGGCCACCGGTTCGTACTCGGTCTACTTCGAGGAGTGCTGCGGCGACGTCGACGATTTCGGTTCGGTGGGTGACCCGTTTGAGCTGGACTCTTACACCGTGCTTCGCACGCCACAAGGGGACTGCATTGAAAAGCAGTTACGAGAAGGCGCGCGCAATAGCGGAGACGATCTGCCTGATCCAAACGGCATAGATAGCGACTGCGAGTAACGCTGGCATAACTCAAAGGCGGGGGGCGCTGCCTCCCGCCTTTGACGTATCGCACGATATTTTGGAGACGTAGCCCTTTACCGAGCTCCAGAAACTGACCGAGTTACCGATGAGTTCCCAAGGCATACCTCTGCGCCTGGAGGGCTGGACGATGAGGTGGGATACGGTACAGACGATGCGACGGGTGGGGAAGGTCGTGGCTTTCACGGTATTCGCACTTACGTCTTCTCTTGTCGTGGCAGACGATCGGCTAGACCACTCGGAATTTGGCAGCGAATCAACAGCGGGGCAGGTCGGGCTTCTGCTCGCTCAGCCCGCCGCCAGTTTGTTGGGTGGCAACGGATCCGGCGCAGTCACGGGCGCCGCAGATGCGCTGCTTCGATACGGGCTCCCCAATTTACTCCAGGATGCCCCGGTCTGGGCCCAGCGCTTCGAGATCGAATGGGATATGCAAGACGGTCGCAAGCCCGAGCTATCGATCTTGACCGTCCAGCCTCTCTATGAAAGCGACGGCAAACAGCATACGGTCTTCACCCAGCTTCGCCTCGCGCATAACTATCAGTTTGGCGACGCGCGTACCACGGCCAATATCGGAGTTGGCTTCCGCCGCTTGTTTCGAGACAACACGGTTCTACTCGGTGCCAACAGCTTCCTCGACCATGAGTGGCGTGAGCGCCATAGTCGGATTAGTGTTGGCGGTGAAGCACGCTGGAGCGGCTTTGATTTCTACACGAACTGGTATAAGGGTGTAAGTGGCAATCGCTCCCTGGGTTCCGGTCGTTTCGAAGAAGCACTGGACGGGTATGATCTCGAGCTGACCGCGCAGCTCCCCTATCTCCAGTGGGCTCGCGTCCGCGGCCGTCGATTCTTCTGGGATACAAACCGAGCCGCTAACAATGTTAAGGGATGGTCCGGGAGCTTTGAGTTGGATCTCTTGAAGCACCTGCAGATTGAATTCGGAATCTCGGATGATAACTTTGGAGATCGCGACACTTTCTTGCAAATCCGTTTCGTGTCCTGGAGTCCCACGCCTCCGACGATGGCTAGCTCTTCCCTCGTTGACAAACAGGCATATCGCTTGCGTGACATGAGCGACTACACGCTGAAGAAGGTTCGCCGAGAGAATGAGATTGTCGTCGAGCGGTTCGCGAGCGGCGTAGTCATCGTGCGAGGAAATTGATATGAGTTTACGACAGGTCTTCTGTTATCACGCTACCGCTTTGCTTATGGCCGGTGCCTTTCTGATTCCGGCAGTGGCCCATTCACAGATTGCAACCGGTGCAGCGACCCAATACTTTGTCGAGGTTCAGCAAGTCGAAAAATGTTCGTCCTCTGCGTGCACCTCACCGTTTGTGCTTGGCAGCACAACACAGTCGTTCGATATCGCGTCGGCGTCAGTCGGCGCTCAGATCGGCAGTTACGCTTCCACCGACGGAATGCCGGTCGGCAGAACGTTCACCCACATACGCCTTACCATGTCCCGGACAATTCGTGTCGTCGGTTCCGCGACCGGTGGTGCGTTGGCGGGTATCACCGCATCGACGTGTACGACCGACACGTCCAACGACAGCGGGGTCGCTGGAGCAGCGACGGCGGCAGCAGATGGGATCGAAGGTGCGGGTACCGCCACACTTCAGGACCTATTCGTGCCTACGCCAGGGAGCTTTTCGGGTCTTCCGACCTCTTCGTCGTATACCGCACAAGGCATTGAGCTTCCGATGACTGCGACAACGTTCAGAGTCACGCTTGCACTGACCTCGCCTCACGTTGTGAGTGAACAGCCGCCGCTCATCAACGTGAGCTTTAATACGCAGACCGCCCTTGGCGCCTTCAACGGCGGCTCAAACAACTGCAAGATGATCCCTCAGCCTCCTTCCGTCAGCATCAGTATTCAGTAGCGGACCGCAGGCCTCTTGGGTTCCATTGCGTGGTACCTATGCGCCAAATCAAGCTATTCCAGCCTTACACCGATAGGTTTCGGATCGGAGTCGGCCTCGAAGAAAGCGTCCGCGAAGCTGCGTGGTGGGAGCTGATCGAGATCGAACGTACGGAGGCTCAGCTCAGCACATGAACGCAATCCGATTCGAGTTTCCACAGGTGGCAAAGTGCGCGCTCATGTCCAATCCCGAGGAGCCGGTCGCGGCTCAGTTTGGGGGCTGTCGATTCACCGCGCGGATCGCGATCCCGGATTACCCGGGTCAGGTAGCGGCCCACTACCGGGAAATGATCCGGGGTTCGGTCGAGGAGTTTAGCAAGAGTCTACACGTCCCCCTGGGCTTCAAACACTTCGGTCTGGTCTGCAGCTTCGCGACCCCGACGCAGCTCGACCTCTACCAAGGCGACGTGCTCTGCGACGCGCTGAAGGAGCTGGTGCGTTGTTTCGGTCCGGTCTTCCTCGAAAATGTCGTCCTCCCCAAACATCAGCGAGACGACGGGCATCGCGGACGCTTTCAGGATCTGAATTTTCACATTGACCGCAGTGCTAGGCAACACACCCAGTATTCGCTCTATAGCCGCAATCCAGATGACCCCGAACAGCGCGAACCCCGCACCGCATCGACGCTGTTCATCCCCAATCTTGTGGCCCACCTGCAGGATTGTCGAGAAAGGAGCGTTCCCGTCACCCCTTGCGAGGAACTGCCCAACAACCACACGCTGTTTAAAGATGAAGATCTCTCGGACTTGATCGGAAAAATCATTTTCGAACAAGCCTGGGCCGCTCCCGCGGGTACCGGTGAGATCGGCGTGCAGTTCAACCCCCAGATCCGGCACGCGAGCTGGTACCGAGGGCGCACGATCAAGGGTTGGCCGATCGCGGTACGATTCCTTAGGTAAGCGCGATAACCTCCGGCCTTCTGAACTAATTACACTATTTATGTGACTCGAATTCCCGTTTTCGGAATCGAAAGGCACACCGCAAAAGTGCTACGCTTGTGACTCGCATAGCGGGTCATTCACATTTGTTTGGAGGGATTGCGGATGAAAAAGGTGCATGGGTATGGGTTCGTCTTGGCGTTGGTGCTCGGCTTGGTATCGCAACATGCGGTCGCGGATAGCCAGGTGATCGAAGGGAAGACGCTGCGCTTGAGGACGACTTCCAACGGCGTGAGTCTGGTTTTTAAATCGAAGGATCCCAACGCCGTGTTTCCGACGATTGGGGGTGCGAATGATCCCTCCGTTGTTGGACTCAATGTAGAGGTCTTTACCGCATCGCAACCCTCGACCTCTGACTCCGCCCCCGCGGGCGCGGAGTGGACTTCGAAGACGGGAAATGTGGATAAATACGTCTACCGAGGTACTTCGCCGTTCCGTCGGGTGGTGCTGCGCGAGGGTCGTGTGATCGCGCTGCGCGGTGTGGACGTAAGCGCCGATATGTCTGCACCCCTCGGGCCCGTCGCGATCCGGATCTCCAGCGGTTTGGATACCAACTGTGCGTTCTTTGATGCGGGGACCATTCGTAAGGATCTACCGGGTAAATTTGTCGCACGCGGACCCAGCGCGACAGTTCTCGCGGATTGCTCCGACAACACAATCGCGATCGCGCTCGGAATCGCTTGTAGCAGCTCGGGCGGCGGGGTTTGCGGCGGCGACTGCGGTCCCGGTGGTGTTTGCACCGAAGACTTCTCGGGATGCCTCTGCGTATTCGACACCGATCCGTGCGGCGATACGGCACCGGTCTGTAATGGAGTTTGTCCGACCGGGGAAGAATGTGTGGAGATCGATAGCGGGCTCCCGTTTGCTTCATGCACCTGTACGCCGATAGGTGTTACTGCTTGCGGTGAACCCGGAGATCCAACCTGCGGCGGCGCGTGTCCCGTAGGCGATGTCTGCGAGACGCTGTTGGGTAAGTTCGGGGAGTTCTGTAGTTGTCTCGATCCAGCAGCGACCTGTGGCGGAAGCACGCCGGGTCCGTGTCCTGCGGGTTTTACCTGCGCATTCCTGCCGAACACCGGGCCCTGGACCTGCGCGCCGAATTTCTGCGGTGGTACGTTCCCGGCCTGTGGCGGCGGTGGCTGTGACGCCGGCGAATCCTGCTTGCCGGTTTCGGTTACCGGACTTCTAGATACATGTGTCTGTGCTCCAACCGGTGATAGCTGCGATACCACTTGCGGCGGCATGGAATGCCCAGGCAGCGCGATCTGCACGCTCGACCCTGTGGCTGAGACCTGCAGCTGTTTATAGGACCGTAGAACCCTCAGAAAACCATCGAGCGGTGCTCTCTCTTAGAGAGGGGGCATCGCTCGATTCTTTTTAACGCCCTCTGACCCGTGCCGAAGTGCGTTCCTCGGCCTCAAGTCCTAGCAATGAACCGGCGATGAAATATTTGACTACTCACATGTGTGTCACGCCGAAAAGTGTTGATTAGGGCAGGGGCACGTGTGTCGATAATATATCTTTGAGGACAGGACTCGATGACCGACGCTTCGCCAGATCGCAAGATGCGGATCCTGTTTGTAGACGACGAGCCGCGCGTGATCCAAGGCCTGAGGCGGCTATTGCACCGACATCGGGATCGCTGGGAGATGATATTTGTTACCGCACCAGCAGACGCGGTAGCGCTTATTGGCAACGAGTCGTTCGATGTCGTCGTGAGTGATATGCGAATGCCGGAGATGAACGGTGCGGAGCTGCTCCGCCAGGTGATGAAGATCTCGCCACAAACGATCCGGATCATACTTTCTGGCCAATCTGAAGCGAGCTCGATCATGGAGTCGGTCGGGCCGAGCCACCAGTTCCTCTCCAAGCCATGCGATCCGGAGGTCCTCGAATCGTGCATCCTTCGCGCCCAGAAACTGCGTGCGCAGCTCGAGAATCCGACGCTTCTTGGCATTATTGGAAAGCTTGAGAGTATCCCGACTTTACCGTCGCTTTATGCAGAGCTCGTGGATGCACTTGATAGGGAACGACCGATCGCGGAGATCGGGGAGATTGTTGGAAGAGATATCGGGATGACAATCCGGATCTTACAGCTTGTGAACTCAAGCTACTTCGGAATCGCACGACGCATAGAAAGCCCTGCGCAGGGGGTCAGCATTTTGGGTACGGAGACCTTCCAATCGCTGGTGCTTGCAACGAAGGTCTTCGAGGCGTTCGAAGGTGGAGAGCGTGCGTTTATTGATCAGGTTGCGCGCCATAGCGAGCGTACTGCCGTCTACGCGCGCGCGATTTGTCAGCACGAGAAAGCCGGATCCGTCGTTACCAACCAGGCGGTTCTTGCAGCTTTCCTACACGATCTTGGATGGATGGCGTTGGCCACCGCTTCGCCCGATCTGCTGAATCAGCTTCGCACGGAGAACATACTCTTGAGTTGCGACGACGCGGTGGAGCGTCAGGTTTTGGGCACAACGCATGGCGAGATCGGCGCGTACTTACTGGGTATCTGGGGAATTCCCGATCAGATCGTCGAGACCGTCGCCTGGCACAGTGCACCACGTCTTTCGCAGGTCCCGGAGTTCGGGCCGCTCGCAATTGTGCACTTCGCGCAGGTCTGCGCGCGGGTAAACCTCTCGGATGTCGAGTGCGTCGAAGATCTTGGGGAACAAGGTCTCGACCTTTTGTACCTGGAGGCAGCGGGTCTGTTGGACTCTGCGGGACACTGGCTCGAGAGATGCGCAGCAGTTCCCCTTGAGGAGAACGCCCGTGGTTAAAAAGGCATCCCTACCACGCGTCCTCTATGTCGACGACGACCAGAACCTGCTGTCTGCGGTCCGGCGGCACCAGCACGAGTACTTCGACCTGGTCATGCTGACGGACGCCCGCGAAGCGCTGGCGATTCTCGAAAACGACGCCTCTTTCGAGGTCGTGGTCGCGGATTTACAGATGCCGGGGATGGACGGCATCGAGTTCCTGATGCAGGTCAGCAAACGATGGCCCGACTTGACCCGGATCATGCTCACCGGCAACGCGGATCTTGAGGCCGCGAAGCGAGCCGTCAATGAAGGGCAGATCGCGCGCTTCCTGACGAAACCATGTGTACCTGATGACCTTCGTGCGGCAATCCGCGCGGGGATCAAACTTCATCGACTGGTCGTTGCGGAGCGGGAACTTCTCGAAAAGACCCTACACGGCGCCGTCCAGGTTGTGACCGACATTCTTGGACTTGTAAATCCAGCCGCGTTCGGCAAAGCCGCACGGGTGCGCCGCCGTGTGGCGCTGATGGCCCAAAAATTAGGACTCAAAGATACCTGGCGTTATGAGATTGCGGCCATGCTCTCACAGATTGGCTCTGTGACTGTGCCGTCGGAAGTGATCGACAAGTGCGACCATGCCCGCATGCTGAGCACCGCAGAGCGGCGGATGCTTAAGGAGCAGGCCGAGGTGGGGAGCCGCTTGATCCGTCCGATTCCTCGGCTCGAGGAGGTGTCCGAAGCGATTCGAATGCAGCAGCTCCGCTACGACGGTGTCGGTAGTGAGGACGGTGAGCCAACCGGTGAAAACCTCCCCGTCGGAGCGCGTTTGCTCAAACTCGCGCTCGACCTGGATAAATTCGAAGCGACCGAGAAAGACCCGGAACGAGTACTCGCGCAGCTTCGCAAGAAAGCGTCCGCGTACGATCCCATGATGGTGCAGGTCGCTGAGGAGCTGGCCGAATGCGCCGCTTCAGACCGAGAGAGCGAGCTCACACTGAACCAGTTGCAAGAGGGGATGGTCATTGCAGAGGACATCCGAAGCGAGAGCGGCCTATTGTTGGTTTCGGCCGGCCAAGAGGTGAGTGTGGCATTGATTCACCGGCTCACTAATTGGCTCGAGAGCAGCGCGCAAACGGTGAAGGGGCCGATCAAGATCCTCCCGCCGGACAACGCCGAAAGTTTTGATGGGGAGCTCGGCGTATGAGCGCATCTGGAATAGTCCTTTTCGTTGACGATGACCGGAACCTGCTGGCGGGATTGAAACGTGTCCTGCGGAGCGAGATATTCGAGCTTCTCCTTGCCGAGGGGCCGACGGAGGCCTTCGAAGTACTCGAGCGCTGTACCGTCGATGTGGTGATTTCGGATCAGAACATGCCAGGACTGAAAGGCACAGATTTTCTCGCGGAGGTCCGCCGACGCTGGCCCGGCACCGTACGCATCATGCTTACAGGGGACACCGATCAGGAGGTCGCGAAGCGGGCCATCAATGACGGCGAAATC